>CAZHGS010000032.1:0-28096 GCA_964532325.1 uncultured Gemmatimonadaceae bacterium
CCCGCACCCAATATCCCGCACTCTCAGCACCCCTGGTGACGGATCCGGGCTAACTACAAACAGCCATACCGCAGCCGAGCCATGGAGGGCCGCCGGTCTCCAATTTGTTGTAGCACGGTAATCACCTGACAGGAGGCCAGAGCGGTGATCGGAGCCTCCATCGAGCGCCAAGACAACGGCCGGCTTCCGCAGCGGCACCGATATTCGACCGCGGCCCGCGCACGCGAGAAGCTCAGAAGAAGGGCAGCCTGATGTTTAAGCCGTCAACTCGTCCACATACGCTATTCAGGCTTCAGGCTCTCCGGCACGACTCGCGTGAGTGTTGCGGTCTCCCGAGTGCTGATCCAACTGACACACCCCCCTGACTCTACCGTGACTGACGATTTTTCGGGACGGCCTATCGGGCGCGCGGGTGGAAGCGGCGGTGCACCTGGGTAAGGTACTCGCGGTCCACGTGGGTGTAGATCTGGGTCGTCGAGATGTCCGCGTGGCCAAGCAGTTTCTGCACCACCTCGAGGTCGGCTCCTCCCTGGAGCAGGTGTGTCGCGAAGGTGTGCCTCAGCACGTGGGGCGAGACCTTCGGCCGGATCCCGCATTTCTCGGCCGCACCCCGGACAAGATTCCAGATGGCCATCCGGGACAGCGGCCGCCCCCTCCGGTTGAGGAAGAGGGTCCCGCCCCCGGATCCACGGTCCAGGGTCGGGCGCACCTCCCTCAGGTAGCGCTCGAGGACATCGGCGGCGGTACGGCCCATGGGGACGATCCGCTGGCGCGATCCCTTCCCGAAGACCCGGATGAGTCCCTCCTCCAGATCCAGGCTCGAGATCCTCGCCGTGATCAGTTCGGAGACACGGATCCCGGTGGCATAGAGGAGCTCGAGGATCGCCCGGTCTCGCCAGTACGCCGGGTCGCCGATCGACGGGGATTCGATGATGCGCACGACCTCGTCATGCGCCAGGAAGACGGGGAGCTTCCGGCCCGTCTTCGGCGGCTCGATCCGCTCGGTGGGATCCTCCTCCAGCTCCCCCTCCTCGTGGAGGAAGAGGAAGTAGGTTCTCGCCGCAGAGATGAACCTCCGGATCGAGGTGGCCTTGAGTCCGGTCTCCTGCAGCTGGTAGACGTAGTCGCGGATGTCCAGGTGGGAGACCGCGCGCGGGTGCCCGCGGCCGCGGTCCTCGAGGAAGCGCACGAGACGCCGCACGTCCCGGTCGTACGCCTCGACGGTCCGGTCCGAGAGGCCGCGCTCGAAGGTCAGGTGGTCGCGGAAATGCTCGATGCGATAGTTGCTCCCCCGGGCCATGACTACGGCGCGAGGAGGAGGGCGACTGCGTAGACCGCGATCCCTTCGCGGTGCCCCTCCCACCCCATCCCCTCGTTGCTCTTCCCCTTTACGGATACGAAGCCGGGATCGACTCCGAGCCGCCGGCCGAGGCTCTCCCGGATCGCGTCCGCCACCGGGGCGATCTTCGGCGACTCGCAGACGACGGTGATGTCCACGTTGCCGACCCGGTGGCCGGCTTCCCTGACGCGGGCGACGGCTCTCCGGAGGAGATCCATCGAGTCGGCATCACGCCACCGTTCATCTCCGGGAGGAAAGTGCGAGCCGATGTCTCCGAGCGCCGCGGCCCCGAGGAGCGCGTCGATCACGGCGTGCGCCACTGCGTCACCGTCGGAGAAACCGCTCGGACCGGGCACGCCGGGGATCCGGACACCGCCCAGGATGCAGGGGCGGCTTTCCTCGAGGCGGTGGCTGTCGTAGCCGAACCCGATCCTCACTCCGCTCCCCGGGAGTCGCTGACTAGGGTCGGAAGGCGAGGCACACGTTGTGCCCCCCGAACCCGAAGGAGTTCGAGAGCGCGAGCCCGACGGGTTTCTCCCGGCTGACCCGGGGCGCGTAGTCGAGGTCGCAGTCGGGGTCGGGCCGCTCGAGGTTGATCGTCGGCGGGATACGGCCTTCGCGGCATGCCATGACGGAAATCACGGCCTCGACGGCGCCGGCGGCGCCGAGGAGGTGCCCTGTCATGGACTTCGTCGACCCGACGACGGCAGCGTCCGCGGCCTCACCTAGGACCGCGCGGATCGCGCTGGTCTCCGTTTTGTCGTTCTGCGGCGTGGAGGTCCCGTGTGCGTTGATGTAGTCGACCTCCCGGGGCTCCGCGTTCGCATCCTCGAGGGCGAGCCGCATCGCGGCCTGGGCTCCGGCGCCCCCCGGCTCCGGCGCGGTGATGTGATAGGCATCCGCCGACATCCCGAAGCCGACGACCCGTCCCAGGATCTCGGCGCCGCGTGCTTCGGCGACCTCGCGCGCCTCGAGGATGAGGATCCCCGCGCCCTCCCCCATCACGAATCCGTCCCGCGTCCGGTCGAAGGGGCGGCTTGCCGTCCGGGGCTCGTCGTTCCTCGTCGACATCGCCTTCATCGAGCCGAAGCCCGCCATCGTGAGTGGCGTCACCGTAGCCTCGCTCCCCCCGGCGATCATGACGTCCGCATCCCCGCGCTGGATGATCCGGAGTGCGTCGCCGATCGCATGGGCCGAGGAGGCGCAGGCGGAGACCGTGGTGTAGTTCGGCCCCTTGGCCCCGTAGCGGATCGCGATGATCCCGGGCGCGATATCCGGGATGAACATCGGCACGAAGAACGGACTCACCCGGCCGGGCCCGCGCGCGAGGAGCTGGCGGCACTGCTTCTCGAAGGTCGCGATCCCGCCGATCCCGGCTCCGAGGACAACGCCGAACCGCTCGGGCTGGATGCCCCGGGGAGGCCCCTCGAGGCCCGCATGCGCCATCGCCTCGCTGGCCGCGAAGATGGCGAATTGGGCGAAACGGTCGTAGCGGCGGATCTCCTTCCTGTCGAGGACACCGGAGGGATCGAAGTCCTGCACCTCGCAGGCGATCTGCGAGGGAAACTCCGGTGTGATCCTGAACTGGGAGACACGTGCCCCGCCGGAAGCGCCCGCCAGCATGGCCGACCAGGCGGCATCGAGGCCGATGCCCACGGGCGTGACGAGCCCGAGGCCCGTCACGACCACCTTCCTTTCCCTACGTCGCGTCACGCGTTCCGTTCCCGCCCCCCGCCCGCGGTGGGTCGAGGTTCCGAGCTGTGTCCGATGCGGGGATCATGAACCGGAGTGACGCTCGAGATACCGGATCGCCTGTCCGACCGTCGCCATCTGCTCGGCGTCCTCATCCGGGATATCGATGCCGAACTCTTCCTCGAACGCCATGACGAGCTCGACCGTGTCGAGCGAATCGGCGCCCAGGTCCTCGACGAACGAAGCCTCGGGCGTGACCTTCTCCGGCTCGACTCCGAGCTCGTTGCCGACAATCTCCCTCACGCGCTGGCCGATGCTCTCCGACATTCCTTGCCTCATTGGTTGGAGTGGGTCCTCCGGTACGTCTTCTCGCCGGACGCGGGCTCACATCGTCATCCCCCCGTCCACGACGACAACCTGCCCGGTAATGTAGCGTCCGGCAGGGCCCGCGAGAAACCGGGCGAGGCCGGCCACATCACCGGGCACGCCGAGCCGACCCAGCGGGATGCGCCCCAGGAGCGCCTGGGTCTGGCTCTCGGTAAGCGCCGCTGTCATCTCGGTCTCGATGTAGCCGGGCGCGATCGCATTGCAGCGGATTCCGCGGGATGCGACCTCCCGGGCAAGGCTCTTGGTGAGCCCGAGGATCCCGGCCTTCGAGGCCGCGTAGTTGACCTGTCCCGGGTTGCCCGCGAGCCCCACGACCGAGGAGATATTGAGGATCACCCCGTCGCGGCGCTTCAGCATCCCCCGAATGACCGCCTTCGACATGTTGAACGCTCCCTTGAGGTTCACATCGATGACTTCATCCCACATCTCGTCCTTCATGCGAAGGACGATGCTGTCGCGGGTGATCCCGGCGTTGTTGACGAGGATCGTCGGGCCGCCGAGTTCACCGGTTACGTGTCGGACCGCCTCGCTCACGGCAGCCGTGTCCGCTACGTCACAGGAGCACCCGAGGTGGTCGCCACCCGGCAGGTCGGCGGCGGCCTCCATGGCCCGGGCTCCATCACGGGCGAGGAGGGCCACTTTCGCGCCGCCCCTGGCAAGCTCGGTGGCCACCGCGAGGCCGATCCCCCGCGAGCCGCCCGTAACGACTGCAATTCCGTGCTCCAGTTCCATCCTCTTCCTCCTCCATGCGCGTCCGGCGCCTACCCGGCGGCGCCAAGGCGGCGCAGGCCGTCGGGCCCGCCGGCCGAGTGGCAGGCCATTCCCCTGGCGTTCCTCCGGTTGAGCCCGGCGAGCACGCGTCCCGGCCCGAGCTCCACGAAACGCCGGGCCCCGGCGGCCACCATGGCCCTGACCGATTCGGACCACCGGACGGGCCGGGTGAGCTGGCGGACGAGCGTGTTCCTCGCGGTCTGCGCGTCGCAGACGGGCCCCGCGTCGACATTCGCGTACACGGGGAAGCGCGGTCGACCGAGCTCGGCCGATTCAAGCTCCGCCCGGAGTCCCTCCTCGGCCTCCTGCATCAGCGGCGAGTGGAAGGCTCCGGACACGACGAGGCGGACCACCCTCCTCGCGCCCCGCTCCCTGGCGAGTGACTCCGCGCGGGCGACCCCGTCGACATCTCCCGAGATGACGACCTGCCCGGGAGCGTTGAGATTGGCGGGGACGACCACGCTGCCGCTCTCCGTTGCTGCATCCTCGCAGATGCCCTGCACTACCCCGTCATCGAGGCCCAGGATGGCGGCCATCGTACCGGGCCTCGACCGCCCGGCCTCTCCCATGAGCTTTCCCCGGAGACGAACGGTCCTGAGCGCCTCGGCGAAGCCGAGTGTTCCCGCCGCGACGTGCGCCGTGTACTCGCCAAGCGAGTGGCCCGCAGCCATCGAAGCGGGACCGAGGCGCTCTTCCGCGAGCCGCAGGACTGCTATCGAGTGGGTGAGGATGGCGGGCTGGGCATTCATCGTGAGGACGAGCTCCTCCTCCGGGCCCTCCCACATGAGCCGCGCAAGTCGCACGCCCAAGATATCGTCGGCTTCCTCGAAGGTCTGCCTTGCAGGGTGGTACGCTGTCGCGAGAGCGTGTCCCATCCCCACATGCTGGGCTCCCTGCCCCGGGAAGAGGAGCGCGAGCGACACGGCTACGGTGGGCCGGAAAGCCCAGGGTCGCCCTCGGCCCTCAGGTCCCGGGCGATGTGGCCAACCATGTCGGTCCGGACCGCCTGCGCCGCCACCCGGATGGCGTTGTGGATAGCCCGCGGTGTCGAGTTGCCGTGGCAGATGATGGAGACCCCGTTCACTCCGAGGAGCGGCGCGCCCCCGTATTCGGCGTAGTCGAGTACGCGCAGCACTTCCTCGAATTCCATCCTCGTGCCCTCCCGTTCGGTTTCGCGGGTGAGCAGCTTGATCGTGAAGGCCGCCACGGACTCGTAGAACTTGAGGAGGACGTTGCCGACGAAGCCGTCGCAGACGAGTACGTCGCATACGCCCCGGATGATCTCGCGGCCCTCGACGTTGCCCACGAATTGGAGGTTGCTCTGCTGGAGGAGGGCGAACGCCTCGAGCGAGAGCTCGTCTCCCTTGGTCGGCTCCTCTCCGATATTGAGAAGCCCGACCCTGGGCGCCTCGACTCCCATGAGGACCTGCGCGTAGATGGCGCCGAGGGATGCGAACTGAAGGAGATGATGGGGCTTGCAGTCCACATTCGCGCCCGCGTCGAGCATGAGTGTCGGGGCGGCAGCCGTGGGCAGAAGTGTGCCGATCGCCGGTCTTGCCACGCCCGGCAACGGCCTGAGGAGGATGAGCGAGGTGGCCATGACCGCGCCGGTCGAACCGGCGCTCACGAAGGCATCGACTTCACCTTCCTTCTGCAGCCGGATCCCGGTGACGATCGAGGAGTTGGGCCGGCGACGGACGGTCTGGGCCGGCGGGTCCTCGGGGAGGACGCGCTCCGGTGCGTGGACCACCTCGACCGCCCCCTGCCTCCAGCTGCCTGCCGCCCGCAGCGCTTCCTCGATCGGGATCCGGTCCCCGACGAGGACGAACGTGAGGTCGTCGGCCTGCTCCTGGAGCGTGAGGAACGCCCCGGCAATCTCGCTGGCGGGCGCTCCGTCCGTACCCATGCAGTCCAGCGCGATACGCACCGGGGCGGCTCCCTCAGCGGGCCGCTACGGCGGCGGGAAGGGCCGGATCAGCCGGGGTGGGCAGGTGGACGGACGATGGCGGAAGGCTCGTGCGCCTCTCGGCGGGCATGCTAGTCGATCTCCACCTCGATCACCAACCCATCCCTGTAGAACCCGCACTCCCGGCATACCCGGTGCGATCGCTTCGGGTCTCCGCAACGCGGGCACGTCTGCGTCGCCACCGGCCGGGCCTTGTAGTGGGTTCGCCGCTTGCGCTGCCGCTGTTTCGATGTCCGCTTCTTGGGAACTGCCATCGCAGGTGCCTCTCGTCATTTCCGGTTGAGCGCCCGCAGGACGTCCCAGCGGGGGTCGGGCTCATGGGGCGCGCAGTTACAAGTCGCTTCGTTCAGGTCCGTTCCGCAGTGGGGGCAGAGACCGCGACACCGTTCGCCGCAGACCATGTAGGCGGGGGCGGCCAGGACCAGCTCCTCCCGAAGCGCCTCCCCCACGTCGATCTCTGTGGCGCCCCGCTCGAGTAGCCGGACGTCGCCGTCTGCATCCCGCCCGGGGTGTCCGGACACCGCAGTGCGGGGCCACCACACGACTTCGAGCGGCTGCTCCAGCGCGGCCTCAAGGGGAGCCAGGCACCGGCGGCATTCGTGGCTGAACCGGGCCGATGCCCGACCGCTGAGTGCCACCTGCCCGGAGGCCGAGCCGGTTACGGTGGCGACAAGTCGCACGGGAGCGCCCAAGGCGAGCCCGGTGCCCCTCCAGAGCGGCGCGTCCACCGGCACGGACGCATCCAGCTCAAGCCTTCCCGAGCGCCCCAGATCCCTGAGATCCACCGTTGGCATATAAGCCAAGTAGACTATTGGCGAAAGGGCTTGGTGTCAATGCAATTGACGGTCGGAAAACGTCCTTCCGGCCGCGGCCGGAAACGGGGCGCCGGGGGGCGCACCTCAGAGCGCGAGCCGCCCGCTTCCGGAGAAGAAGAAGGCGATCTCGGCGGCTGCATTGGCGTTCGAATCTGAACCGTGAATTGCGTTGCGCTCCCTCGATTCGGCGTAGAGCGCGCGAACGGTCCCGCCCGCGGCTTCCGCCGGGTCGGTCGCACCGATCGCCTTGCGGAACCGCGGGACAGCGTCGTCGGCCTCAAGAACTACTGGGATGATCGGCCCGGAGGTCATGAAGGACACGAGCGAGGGGAAGAAGTGGCGTTCCCGGTGGACCGCGTAAAAGGCCTCCGCCTGTGCCCGGTTCAGCCGTATCATCCTGAGTGCGCGGATCCGGAACCCCGCACCTTCCAGATGGGCCAGGATCGCGCCCGTCCGGCCCGAAGCCACGGCGTCCGGCTTGATGATCGCGAGTGTCTCGGACATCCGTCTGTCCCTCTGCCGTTTCGGCCGCCTGTGCCCGCGTCCCGCATCCGGCCCCCCCCCCCCGCGCGCGACCTGCGTGTGCCCGCGTCCGGTGGCTAGGGCCCGAGTGCATCCCTGATGAGATCGGTGATCTCAACCGGCCTGTTCGCGACCCGGATGCCGTTTTCCTCAAACGACCGGACCTTCTCCGCCGCCGTGCCGGCCGACCCCGACACGATCGCGCCGGCGTGCCCCATTCGGCGCCCTGGAGGCGCGGTCCGGCCGGCGATGAAGCCGACGACCGGCTTCGAGAGGTGCTCCCGGATCCAGCGGGCCGCCTCCTGCTCGTCGGTTCCTCCGATCTCGCCGAGCATGACGATGGCCTCGGTCTCCGGATCGCTCCGGAAGGCCGAGAGGCAGTCGATGAAGTTCGTGCCGATGATCGGGTCGCCCCCGATCCCGATACATGTAGTCTGGCCGATCCCGGCGCGCGTGAGTTGGCTCACGGCCTCGTATGTCAGTGTGCCGGAACGCGATACGACGCCGACCGGTCCGGGTTCTGTGACCTGCGCAGGGATGATCCCCACCTTCGTGCTGCTCGCGGGAGAGATCAGCCCCGGACAGTTCGGTCCGACCAGCCGGCTTCCCCTGTCCTGGACGAGCGCAACGGCCCTGGTCATGTCCTGGACGGGGATCCCCTCCGTGATGGCGACGATAAGGCCGATGCCGGCGTCGGCGGCCTCCATGATGGCACCCGCCGCGAAGGCGGGGGGGACGTATATGACCGAAGTGTTCGCGCCCGTCTCTTGCACGGCCCGGTCTACCGTGTTGAAGATCGGGATCCTCGTGCTGTCGGCATCTAGGTGCCCGCCGCCCTTGCCCGGCGTCACCCCCGCGACGATCGGCGTGCCGTATTCCACCATCTGACGGGTGTGGAAGGAGCCGTCGCGGCCGGTGATCCCCTGCACCACCAAGCGTGTCTGGTTGTCGACGAAGACTGCCATACGTCCTGCTAGCCCCGCTGGTTGCCGTTCACGCCGAACCCGCCATCCGTACGGCGCGCTCGACCACCTGATCCATCGACGAGTAGGCGGCGAGTCCGGCCTCGCCCAGGATCTCGATGGCTTCCGCTTCATTGGTGCCGCTCAGGCGGATCACGATCGGGGGGGCGATCGCCGTCCTGGCACGGGCCTCGACGATGCCCCGTGCGACATCGTCGCAACGGGTGATCCCGCCGAAGATATTGAAGAGAATCACCTTCACATGCGGGTCGGAGGCGATGATCTCAAGGGCCGCCACCACCTTGTCGGAATTCGAGGAGCCGCCGATATCGAGGAAGTTCGCCGGCCGGCCCCCGTAGTACTTGACGAGGTCCATCGTGGCCATCGCAAGCCCGGCGCCATTCACGCAGCAGCCCACGTCCCCGTCCAGCTTCACGAAGGAGAGTCCAGCCTGCCGCGCCCGTGTCTCGGAGGCCGGTTCCGACGAGGTATCGCGGAGTGCCTCGAGCTCCGGAATCCGCTTCATCCCGCTGTCGTCGAGGCTGACCTTGGCATCGATGGCCCGAACCTGGTCTGCTGCGGTCACGATGAGAGGGTTGATTTCGGCGAGCGAGCAGGAGTTCCTCGTGAAGACGCGGTAGAGCCGGTCCATGATCCGGGCAGCCTGCCTTGCAAGGCCAGCCTCCGCGTAGAGGAAGTCGGCCAGCCGGAACGCCTGGTGGGGCAGCAGTCCGTACCTCGGGTCGACCGGGAGCCTCAGGATCGCCTCGGGACGCTCAGCCGCGACCTCCTCGATGTCCACCCCGCCCTCCGGGGAGACCATGAAGACCGGCGATTGGCGCCGCCGGTCGATCAGGACCGCCACATAGGCTTCGGACGCGATATCCTCCGCCCGGGTCACGAGGACCTTGCCCACCGTGAGGCCCCTGATATCCATCCCGAGGATGTCGGAAGCGTGGGATTCCGCTTCCTTGGCGGACGAGGCCAGCCGGACCCCGCCGGCCTTCCCGCGCCCGCCGATGTGCACCTGGGCCTTGACGACGACTCTTCCACCGAGCTGTTCCGCGATCCGCCGCGCCTCCGCCGGGGTGCGGGCGATCTCCCCCGGCGGGACGGGAATGCCGGCGGCCCGAAACAGTTCCTTGGCCTGATACTCGTGAATGTCCATACGGTCCAAGGAGGGCGCCGTAGCGTGTCCCGCCGCCGAGCGGGCTGTCTGCGCGGGCGGGTTCGCCCGAGAAAAGCGAATCCCCGGGAGAGGCGAGGGCACCGACTCCGGGGGAGAGGCCGCAGGAACCTAAAGTCGGGAGTGCGGGTGATCAACCCGCGGTCGACTCCACTGACGCATCAGGCCGATGCGGCCGTCCGCTTCCGCCGCGAGACTAGCCCGACCGCCCGGGCGCAGGGGTCGTGAAGGGTGTTTCCCGGTGGAAACGACCACGAACCCGGCGCCGGTTTCCGACCGCGGGGATGACGGTAGCGGCGTGGCGCGGCCGCGCTGCCGGCTGCGAGCTCCGCCCGGCGCGGCCGCTCCAACCGGGTCTCGCTCCGACGCACCGATCGCCGATGCACCATACGGCGATGCCGATACGATGACGCCTGGCCGGCCGGGTTCTCGTCCTCATACGTGACCGGCCGGCTGCCCCGGGGACCGGAGAACTCCCGTGCGCGGTCGCATCGACGCTGCACGTGGCACATGATTGGGGTGTCCGATAGATTCGCACACACCCCGTCTTCCGTCGGCATCCACTTCCGGGGCACCACGATAGCACCGCACCCACGATGCCTACCTGTCCGCATATCGATTCGCCGCGCCCATGCCCCCCACCTCATGCGTGCAAACGGAGACCCGAAGGCGGTCCGGCGACGACATCGCCGCGGAGCTGAGGACGACACCGGATCTGTGATGCTCCCGCTCGGCGGCTGTCTGCCTGGGCGAGCCGCCGCCTCGCGGCGCGGGCCCGATAGGGGTCGCCGGTGCCTTCCGCGGGCAGGTTCATGAGCCGTGACCGGAGGGCGGCGGACCAGCCGACCGCTACCGGTCCGATCGCCTTCATGGTGCAGAACCGGCTGGCGGCCAACATCCTCATGCTGTTTTTGGTCCTCGCGGGTCTGGCGGCAGCGACCAACCTCGTCCAGGAGGTCCTTCCGGACCTCTCCCTGGACCGCGTCCAGGTGCTGGTCACGTATCCCGGCGCGACCCCGGAGGAGATCGAGGAGTCGGTCGTCAGAAGGATCGAGGAGCAGATCCGGGGCGTCGAGGGTCTCGACGAGCTGGTAGCGACCGCATCGGAGGGCTTCGGGTCCGTTGTAGCAGAGTTCCGGGCGGGGACCGACATCAACCGGGCACTCAGTGAAGTCAAGGCCGAGGTCGATCGCATCGTCACCTTCCCCGAGGAGGCGGAGCGACCTCAGGTGCGTGAGGTCACGAGTCGCCAGAATGTCATCCGGCTTCTGGTTCACGGGAACGTCCCGGAGCGCAGCCTCAAGGAGCTGGCCTACGGGATCGAGGAAGGGATCTCGTCTCTCCCGGAGGTGTCGCTGGCCGAAGTCAGCGGTGCGCGGCCGTACGAGATCTCCATCGAGGTCCCGGTACAGCGTCTCAGGGCTCTTGGCCTCACGCTTGAGGATGTCGCGCTGGCGGTACGCCAGGGCTCGATGGAAATGCCGGCCGGAACGATATCCGCGGGTGAGGAGGAGATCCTCGTCCGTGCGCTCGGCCGGAACTACGAACAGGGCGATTTCGAGGACATCATCGTCCTGACGCGGCTGGATGGCACGGCGGTCCGCCTCCGTGACATCGCCGCCGTGCGGGATGGGTTCGCGGACTCCGACCTGAGCCTGCGCTACAACGGGGAGCAGGCGGTGGCCATTGATGTCTACCGCTCCTCGAACGAGAAAGTCCTGGAGATCGCCACCGCAGTCAGGGAGCATCTCCAGGCCGATGTTCTGCCTGGCCTTCCGCCGGGGGTCGATGTCGAGATCTGGAAGGACGACTCCGTGGAGGTTGCGGGAAGACTTGGTCTGATGATCGAGAACGCCCTCCTCGGGCTGGCGCTCGTGCTGGCGGTCCTCACGCTGTTCCTCGAACTCCGGCTCGCCCTCTGGGTGGCCATAGGGCTGGCTGTCTCATTCATCGGCACCTTCCTCTTCATGGGGCTCCTGGGCGTCTCGGTGAACATGTTTTCGCTGATGGCGCTCGTCCTCGCGCTGGGGATCGTCGTGGACGACGCGATCGTCGTCGGTGAGAGCGTCTACTCGGAGCGCGAGCGCGGAGCGCAGGGAATCGCAGCGGCGATTCAGGGGACCAGGCGCGTGAGTGTGCCGGTGGTCTTCGCAGTGCTCACGACGGCGACGGCCTTCGCCGCGCTCCTGCCCGCACCCGGCCCGCAGGGGAGACTCGGTCGCGCCATACCGATCGTGGTGATTACGGTTCTCCTGATCTCACTGGTCGAGTCGCTCTTCGTACTCCCGAACCACCTGGCCCACCTGCCCGCGCCGGGTGCCTCGCGGGAAGGCCGGCTGTCCCGGCGGCTCCACCGCATCCGGGGAGGTGTGGACCGCCTCCTGAAGCGGGTCGTGGCCGGCCCTCTCGACCGGGGGTTGCGCCTGGCGGTCGACCAGCCCGCCATCGTGCTCGCGTCCGCTGCCGGCCTGCTCGTGCTGACGATGGGCATTGTCGGTGCGGGCGTGGTCCCCAATCAGTTCCTCACTCCCATCGCGGGTGAAGTCGTTTCGGCGAGTCTGGAACTGCCGGTCGGCACGGCGGGAGAACGAACATCTGCGGTCGCGGCGCAGCTGGAGGCTGCCGGGCATCGCGCGCTCGAGCGGATCTCGAGTGAGCGCGACCCGGATGCTGACCCGCTGGAGGTCGGTGTCGCCATAACGGTAGGACAGCCGGCGGCACTCTTCGACCCCCTGGGGGGCAACGCCGTCGAGGCGGCCCGCGGCCACCTCGGAGCCGTCCAGTTCAAGCTCATCGACTGGCAGCGCCACGGCATCGCCGCATCCACCTTCGAGCGGCTCTGGCGGGAGGAGGTCGCGACCCTTCCGGATGTCAGGTCCGTCTCGATCTCCTCGAACCTGATCACGCTCGGACTCCCGGTTCACTTCGAACTCTCGCATCCGGACCCCGCACGGCTGGCCGAGATCGAGAACGAATTCGTCGCCGAGCTGTCGGGTATCGCGGGTGTCTTCGACATTCGAAGCAACCTGGATGAGGGATTCCGGGAACTGCAGCTGGAGCTGAAGCCGGCAGCCCGTACACTGAATCTGACTGTCGGCGACTTCGCGTCGCAGGTCCGGTCGGCCTTCTTCGGGGCCGAAGCACTCAGGGTGCAGCGGGGGCGCGAGGATACGGGAGTCTACGTGCGCCTGCCCGAAGAGGAGCGCAACTCCGCGGACGACGTGGAGAACTACCTGGTGCGCACACCCGGGGGCGAGGTCCCCCTGGGTCAGGTGGCGTCGGCCAGCTTCGCGAGGTCTGCGGCCACGATCCACCGGTTGGACGGACGCCGGGCGGTGACGGTCACAGCCGACGTCGACGCGGCGGTCGTGACCGGCCAGGAAGTCAACCGAAGCCTCGAGGACGGCATTCTGGAACGTCTGTCGGCCGGGGACCGCCTCTTCGGATTCACATTTGGCGGCCAGCGCGAGCAGCAGGACCATGCCAACGCCGCCCTAGGCCAGTCGCTGTTCCTGGCCCTACTCGTCATGTATGCACTCATGGCCATCCCATTCGGGTCCTATTCGCAGCCCCTGATCATTCTGGCCGCGGTCCCGCTGGGAGCGATCGGCGCAGTGGCCGGGCACATGCTTCTGGGCCTGAGCCTGGGTATCTGGTCGATGTACGGGCTGATCGGCGTAAGCGGTGTGGTCGTCAACGACTCGCTGATGATGATCAAGTTCATCAACGACCTCAGAGCCTCCGGACTCCCGGCCAGGGAAGCGATCGTCGTCGGCGCGAAGCACCGGTTCCGCGCCATCCTGCTGACGTCGATCACGACATTCGTGGGTGTCGCTCCGCTCGTATTCGAAACGAGTACCCACGCCCAGCACCTGGTGCCGTTGGCCGCCTCGGTCGGATTCGGCGTCCTTATCGCCACCGCACTGCTCATGCTGGTGATACCGGCACTCGTCATGGTGCAATCCACGATCACGGACCGGAGGCATGCCCGCGCCTGATCAACTCGGGTCCGGCGACTCCTCATGGGGCCGGCTGCTACATCGTCTGGGCGCCGGTCCAGCCGGAGGGGAGGATCGACGAGAGGGTCGTAACCTCTCGTGGCCGCTACCGGGCGATGGGGCCGAATCTCCGAGTCAGGGAGGTGGTGGTGGGAGACGGTGAGGGAGAGGAGCGCCACACGGTGTGCCCGCACCCGCGGCAGACCGAGCGGAGGCGCCGGCATCGCGCCGGAGTGTTGGCATAGCTGGCGGCGCCCTCGTCACCACCTGCTTGAAGCGTCGGATCGGACATGGTCGGGCAGACGGTACGAGATACCCGCGTCGCCAAGATCCGTGAGTCCGAGCAGATGCGTGAAGGATCGCCGCCTGCGTGTCTGCCGCATCGGAGGGAGGAACCTCCCCAGCCTGCGCTTGAGACGTTCCTGCGCGCGCAACCACGGCAACGTCGGGAACCGGTTCCCGGGCGGGAAGTTCAGCTCATCTGCTCTCTCGTCTCCGATCAGCTCCCTGGAGATGCGATAGGCGTACCGGGCATAGTCCGCGCGCTCCTTCGGCTCCGTCACGCCGATCACCACAGGTGCGCTGTTGATGATACAGTTCGCAAGGGCGACCGCGTCGAAGTCGGGCGGAGGCTCGCACATGCTGCCGATCTCGTGTAGCCGGAGCCACTCCGCCTGGCTGTGACGCATGAGTCCGTCCGGAACGCCCATAATCCAGCCGTCGTACGTCCAGACCGCCATGAACGCCTCACGGTCTTCGTCGCCATCGAGCCTGGCACCGAGCATTTCCGCAAACTGTAGCAGCCGCGCCGAGAAGGCGGCCGTAGCGAGTGCCACGTGCGCCGCACTGACGGGCGAACCCCATGCGTCATGATCCCATTCGTCCGACCCGCCGACCAGTGCTCGGGCGCGCGCGTGCACCAGCCGAATGCGGAGTGTGAGCTTCCAGCCGTCCGCAGATGGCTCCACGCCGCGCGGAAGGAAGATGTCCAGGAGGTGCCGCAGGTTCTGCTTGAGCCGCCGAACGCCATCGTCGATCATCCGTCCCGTGATGGCGAAGGACTTGCTGATCCTCGTGGAAAAGCCCTCCACGATGGCACCTGCAGCGAATGCGGCCAGGAACTGTTCCGAGTTCCGGAGAAAGACCCGGCAACCGTGATTGGCCACTTCGCGGTCGTACCACGGAGGCACCGTGGTCACCTCGTGGATGAAATCCTGCAGGCTCCTGGGCGCGTGGCGCAGGACGTCATCCTGCTGTTCGATGGCTGCTTGAATCAGCCTCGTGCTCTCCGGGCGATCCATATCCCTCAGGTCGGCGTCGACTGCGTCGACCAACGGATCGCCGGCCCACATCTGGGTCACATATTCGGTTGCGAGCTCGGGATCGACGGTCCGGGCTTTCTCGTAGCCGGGAGCGTAGAGGGAGGGAGCCTTCACCGTATGCTTCAGGTGTTCAGCTCTCGCGTAACAAGACCGGGCCTGCGGCTTCCCCTCACCCGTCGTCTGACCTCATGGGGACCGCGTGAGCGCTCGCCGGCGAGGTGGATGAGATGGCTCGGTGCATCGGTGCGCGACCCTTCGATTTCCGGGAGATATCGCTCAGGAGGCGACATCGCTGTTCGATCCGGAGAGGCGGTGAGTGTCGAAGATTCCAGTGTGCGCCCCACCGAACTTTTCGTTCAGCTCGCGGTGGCGATTGCCGTCGACAGGTCCGCAGCTAGCGACCGATTCGACAAGGAAATCCCCGTTCGTCCTGCCGAAACCCAGTATCACGTCCGGTATTCTTCCTTGCCTAGTTGACCTGACACTGAGATCCACGACATGCTCGCCGTCGAAGAATTCCGGGTTCGCTCCGGTTTCGCCAACCTAATTGTGAACCCGTCCCGTTTCAACGGACAGCGGACTCCACCCACCCCCGGGCCTTGTCTTGGCGCGACTGCGCCTCTCGCCTGCGACGGGCACCGTGCGGATTCCCACGCATGCCGTCCACCCTGGAGTGAGCGAGTAGCGGTGCCGGATGGCTTTCGGCAGTGACGTAATCACGCTATACCACTGCCAGCGACGGAGAACCTCGCGATCCGCGCCCCGGCGGCGGTCGCGCACAGAGGGTTCGGTGCATCCTGATGGCTGATCGGGTCTTCGAGGCCATTGCAGCGACCGGACTACCGTGCACGGGGTTTTCCCAGGGCATCGAAGCTGGGTCCTCCGGACGGGCGGACGGGGGTGGGCGGGGGAGTACCCTCGATGGCCCGACGGCGGGCCTCGCGGCGGGCTGTACGGCGTGCCTCACGCCGATATTCGCCATGGGCGTGCGAGATCCGGTCCCAACCCTCGTCGGAAACACGAACCTCCACGCGTTTCCCGTCACGAAACACGATCTCGATTTCGTGGTCGGGCATTTCGGACGCTATGCCACCTACGACGGACCCGAGCACGAAACCCCAGGCACCCAAGGCGAGGCCCCCTAGGAGTCCGAGGCCAAGAGGAGACCCGCCACCGATGCCAGTCGCCTTCACCATGGCAAGCTCCTCCACCGTGGCGACATCGTCGATGCCGTATTCGATCCACTCCGGTTTGGCCCACCACGGCTTGCGGGGCGCGTCCGGATCGAGGAACCGGAATCGACCGTCCTCGAAGTGCATCCACGACAAAGTGCCTTCGATCTCGAAGTCCCCTTCCAGTATGCGTGCCACTGTTCGCGCCGCCATGATCTGGTCCTCTGCCCGGACGCGCGTGCCTTCACCAGGACGACGGTAACCTACGGGCACTCGTACCCGCCCACCAATTCGGTGCGACCTCAAGGTCCGAGAGCCGGTCCATGTCGGGCCGGCGGATGAAGTTGCAAGGCCGCGGCTGAGACGGTCCGCAAAACCGCCTCTGTCTGCGCCGGTCCCGCGCCTCCCGTGAAGAGGCCGACGCTGAATCAATCCGCCCCTTGGACTCCGATCCTGCCGCCCGTGGACATCACTCAGAGCAGCTTCCGCGCCAAGTCCGCAGGCTTTCCCGGCTTCCAGCGGGCCCGCCTCAACTTGCGGGCGAGCGGGGGGTGGAAACGGGCCTGTGGGAGACGAACCATGCACCGGCGTGAAAGCGTGCGGAGGATGCCGTGCACTCTGCGGGCACCCTGCCATCCCCCGACTCTACGCGATGAAGATCATGCACCAAACGGCTGCGTCATCCCGAAGTCCAGAGCCGGAACGGGAGATGACCTATGGCGTCGGCGGGGTCATGCGCTTCCCCGGCGTACGCGCCCCCCGGGGCCGAGTACGGGTGCATCCCGCGATGCCTATCGAGACACTCCGGGATACACGCCGGGGTTGGACTCGTCCCGCTCCGGCGGAGACCACCTCGTTCGGGCTGGCGCAGACGCTGTATGCCCAAGTGGGCGGAGAAGGTCAAGCGGGTCGAGGGAAGCACTCCGCGGGACAGAAGCTCCCAAACTGGTGATGGGATAACTCGTTACCCCCAACCGCGGGTCTGAACCGGCACTCCGTGCATTACATACCGTGCCCGGCGCGGATTTCCGGCGGGCGACCCTCCCGCAGGCCGGATCCGCGGGGAGGGGGAACTGCGGCTCCCGAATGGCCCCGGAGGGATCTACGGGCTCTCCAGGTTCACCTCTTCACTCAGGATGGCGCGAACCGAGTCGAGCCCGCTGCCGAAACCGATCCAGTCCCCCTCCCGCAGCCGCTCCTCGGCCGCCTCAAGGGCGCGCAGCGCCTCCTCCGCAGCCGACCCCTCGCGGTCCGGTTCCGGCGGGAACGGGGCAGCCGCCATCGGAAGCGTTCCCGCGAGGACATCCGGGGGCGGCGCCGGCACCCGCTCGGTGGTGCCGAGCGCGGCCACCGCGCCGGCCAGTGTGGGGTCCATGACGACCCTCTGGCCGTCGCTCACGACGAACCGGCGGATCTCGGGAATCGCGTTCTCGTCTGCAGCGAGGAAGATCGGCTCCATGTACACGAGGGTGTTCCCGACCGGCACGAGGTGGAGGTGGCCGGTCCATACCTGGCTTCCCCCCTGCCGCCAGAGGGAGAACTGCTGGGAGATATCGGGATCCTGCTCGACCATCGCCTCGATCTGGCTGGGCCCCCGGATCTGTTCCTCGACGGGCGCATCCCAGAGACGGAGCTCGGGACCATCCTCGAGGCTCCATGTGGCGGCGAGGAAGGACGCGAGGTTCTCCCGACCCTGGGGTACGAAGAGGGTGGAGAGCGCGTACGACTCCCGACTCTCCCCCGGGAGCGTCAGGAGCGCGTACTCGGGCCGGTAGGGTACCCCCTGGAAGCCGCCTGCTCCTCCTCCCGGTGACTGGGCCGTGACGGAGAACTCACGCGCCAGGGCCCAGCGGTCCTGCTGGCCGTGGAAGACCGGTGGATCGTCCTGGTGGAAGCGTGTCAGGACCGCGGTCTGGGCCTCGAGGAGATAGCGTGAGTAGCGGAGATGCTCCCCGACAGCGTCCGGCAGCTCGGCCAGGTCGCGGAAGAGCGACGGGAACCCGCGCCGATAGGCGGCCAGGATCGGGTCCTCCGGATCCGCGACGTAGAGCCGGACCTCTCCCGACACGGCATCCACCGTCGCCTTGACGGAATTTCTCAGGTAGTTGACCGAGCGCTGTCCCGGGATCTGGTGGCTGAGCGAGAGCGGGAGGAAGTTCGAGAGGGTGAACGCTTCGAGCACCCAGTAGATCCTCCCCTCCGCGATGATCGGATAGGGGGCCTCGGGGAGGTAGAGGAAGGGCGCGAGCGCCTGGACCCGTTCTCCAACCTGGCGCCTGAAGACGAGGCGGCTGTCCGCATCCACCTCGGAGGAAAAGAGGAGGTTCGCGTCCTGGAAGCGCCATGCGAGCGCGATCGTCCGGAAGATCGAGCCCATCTCGATCCCGGCGGGATAGTCGATTCCGGCGAGCCCGGGCGATCCGTCTGGCGCTAGGAAGGTCTCGTCGGTCGGGTTGACGACGGCCCAGAGCTGGGGACTGCTCCCCACGAAGACGGATGGACGGGTAAGCTCGAGTTCGTCGGGAACCCCGGGGCCCGGCCGGTACTCGGGCGGGATCGCCGTGAGGAACATGGGGAGGCGGCCTTCGGTGCTGCGGCGGTGGAGTTGCCCCGCGACGGCCCCCATCCCTGAGATGTATCGCTCCCGGATGTGGAGGTTCTGCCAGTTGGGATCGGGGATCCCCGTCGGGTCGACCTCCCTGACCGACACCGCCACCGGCTCGAAGGTCTCGGCGTCTGCGTAGCGATCGAAGGCGACCTGATGGAAGTCGTAGTACTGGAAACGCGCCTCGAGCTGGCGGAAAGTTGCAAGGAGCGTCGCCTCGGTCCAGACCGGGAGGCGTTCCAGCCGTTCGGCGACCCGCTCCCAGTCTTCCTCCGCTGGAGACTCGTAGTCGAGGGAGGTCCGCCGCATCGCATCGAGACCGAAGCCCGCGCGCGTGTTCTCGACCGCATACTCGATGTAGGGCGCTTCCCGCTCGAGCTCGTTGGGCTGAACCTGGAATCGCTGGATGAGTGACGGATAGACCTGGACCAGCCCGAGGGACCCCAGGATCAGGACCGCTCCGCCCGCGGCCGCCGGGAGGAGCCGCTCGCGGTACAGGCTCCAGAAGACGGCGCCGGCCGTGACCATCGCGAGAAAGCCCATGATCTGGAGGGCGGGGATCCTCGCCTGGTGGTCCGCAAATCCGAAAATCCCCTGCACTCCCGATCTCCCGTCAAGCAGGAGGCCGTAGGGTGCGAGGTAGAACCGGAGCCCGACGAGGACGATGAAGACGCCCACAAGTATGCCGAGGTGGAGCCGGGGGGTGCGCCCGACCGAGAGTCGGTTGCTGGCCCAGTGGATCGAGCCCGTCGCCGCGTAGCCCGCCGTCGAGATGACGCCGAGGAATACGGCAAGGATCATGGCGAGGGTGCTCGCGCCCTCGAGCACCGGGAGCGCGAACATGTAGAACGCGAGATCCCGCCCGAGGATCGGATCCGCCGTTCCCCAGGGCTCCGCGTGGACGAGGAGCATCGCGCCCAATCCCGTGCCCTCCGGCACCGAGGTCGCGAACCAGAATCCGGAGAAGAGGCAGCCGAAGAGGATCGTGGCGCGGACGTAGCTCTGCGGAAGCTTCTCCTGGATCACGAGATCGCCGAACCGGCGCTTGAGCTGGAGACCGGAGAACGTTCGGGCGACGACGCGGAGGTTGATCCAGACCAGAAGCGCCGTCAGCGTCCCGACGACCGTACGCGCACCCCACTCCCAGAGAAGCTGCCGCAGATAGACCTCGGTGTGCGACTGGCCCGAGAAC
Source organism: uncultured Gemmatimonadaceae bacterium (assembly GCA_964532325.1). Taxonomy (GTDB): domain Bacteria; phylum Gemmatimonadota; class Gemmatimonadetes; order Longimicrobiales; family Gaopeijiaceae; genus JAAXGI01. The sequence continues at coordinate 19,930 of CAZHGS010000032.1, forward strand.
CAGAGGAAATCCACGTACAGGGCGACGCCCCACCGGCCGATCAGGAGGATGAGAAGGAGGGCGAGGAAGCCGGCGAGAACGAGCCGTCCGCCCCTGAGCGATCGGAAGAGCCGGTCAGACATTGATCCCCTCCCCCCTGAGCCACCCCTCTACCTCGCCCCTGATCTCCCGGAGGCGTTCCCGGCTCTTGGCCTCGAAGCGGGCGACGAGAACGGGCTGGGTGTTCGATGCGCGCAGAAGCGCCCACCCGTCCCCGAAGAGGATCCGGACGCCGTCGACATCCACCACCTCCCGCCGGTCTCGAAAGTACACCGCGGCCCGGTCGACGATTCTGGTCTTGACCTCTTCGGTCACCGCAAGCCGGATCTCCGGCGTCGACGCGTAGTGCGGGAAATTCTCCGTGAGCTCGGAGAGGGGCCGATCCGAGTCGGCGAGAAGCGATGTCAGGCGGCACGCGGCATAGAGTGCGTCGTCGGTCCCGATGTAGTCGTCCGCAAAGCAGATGTGTCCCGAAAGCTCACCTCCGATCGCAGCACCTGTCTCCCGCATCTTCTCCTTGATGTAGGAGTGGCCCGTCTTCCACATGAGAGCCCTTCCCCCGCCCGCCTCGAACGCCTCCGGGAGGGCCTGCGAACACTTCACGTCGTAGACGAGCAGCTTCCCCGGGCCGTGTCTCGCGAGGAGATCGAGTCCGAGGAGGAGGAGAAGAAGGTCTCCCGCGAGGATCCGGCCCTTTTCGTCGACGATGCCGATCCGGTCCGCGTCCCCGTCGAATGCGATCCCCACATCGGCTTCCTCCTCCCGGACCGCACGCACCAGATCGGCGAGGTTCTCCTCGACGGCGGGATCGGGGTGGTGATTCGGGAAGGTGCCGTCCGAGTCGCAGTAGAGGGGGATGACGTCGGCGCCGATTCCCCGGAGGAGCCTCTCGGCTACCAGGGAGCCCGTTCCGTTCCCGGCGTCTACGACGGTTCGGATGGGCCGGGACGTCCGGAATCGCCGCGAGATGTCCTCGACGTAGCCGTCGAGGATGTCGGCCGGCTTGCGCCGGCCCTTTCCCCGGGCAAAGGTGCCCGCGACGATCCGCTCCCGCAGGGCGGCGATGTCGTCCCCGAAGTATGGCCGTCTGCCCATCGTCATCTTGATCCCGTTCCACTCGGGGGGATTGTGCGATCCGGTGATCTGGATCGCGCCGTCCGCGCCAAGTCGGTGTTCCGCCCAGTAGGTGACGGGTGTCGGAACCGTTCCGAGGTCGAGGACATCCACGCCGGTCTCCGTGAGCCCGGTCGCCAGGGCGTCGCAGAGGTCCGGCGAGGAAGGCCGGTTATCGGCTCCGACCGCCACGAGCCCCGGTCGCTTGCCCCCTTCGCCGCCGCGCACCTCCCGGAGAGCAGTCCCGTAGGCCTGCCCGACGGCGCGGGCGGTAGCGGGCAGGAGATCCCCTCCGACAATACCGCGGATGTCGTACTGCCGGAAGATCTGGGTCGGGGGCTCCATCGGCCTACGGCGCCAGACCGAGCAGTCCGTCCGCGCTGAAGAGGCCGAGCGCGTCGGCGGCTGCCACCGCACCGTCCAGGAGCGGACCTGGAAAGATCCCGAGGACGAGGACGAAGGCGGCTGATCCGATGAGGGCGGCCCTGAGGGCCACCGGCGCCGCGGGCTGCTCCATCGCTTGCGCGCTCCCGGGAGGCTTCATCCACATGTACCAGGCTACCCGAAGGTAGTAGTAGTACGAGATGACCGTTCCGAGAGCCAGGAGGAGGGCGAGGGTCCAGAGGCGGCTCGCGACCGCGCCCTGGAGGAGGAAGATCTTGGCCATGAAGCCTCCCGTGCCCGGGAAACCGGCGAGCGAGAGGAGAAAGACGGTGAACACGACCCCGAGAAGCGGCCGGCTCCAGCCGGCTCCGGCGAAGTCGTCAAGCCCGACCCGGTCCTCGGAGTGTCCTCCGACCGTCATCACGATCCCGAATGCGCCGGCGTTCATCACCGTGTAGACGAGGAGGTAGGAGAGGATCGCGGCCGTGGAGATCTGGTTCGCCGCCGCGAGCCCGACGAGGAGGTAGCCGCCGTGGGCGACCGATGAGTAGGCGAGCATCCGCTTCACGCTCGTCTGGGAGAGGGCGATCAGGTTCCCGACGATGATCGTGAGCGCCGCGAGCCACCACGCGACCGGATACCACGCGTCGTAGAGAAGCCAGAACGCCTCGAGGAAGATCCGCACGAACGCCAGCATGGAAGCTGACTTGACGGCCACCGCCATGAAGGCGGTCGACGGGGTGGGCGCTCCGTCGTAGACGTCCGGCGCCCACATGTGGAAGGGGACCGCGGCCACCTTGAACGCGAATCCGATCCCGATGAGCCCCATCCCGGCGAGGAGGAGCCCCGCGAAGCCGGCCCCGGTCTCGATGGTCTCGGCGACCTCCGGGAGCGTGACGCTCCCCGTGGCGCCCCAGACGAGCGCGATCCCGTAGAGGAGGAAGGCGGAGGAGAAGGCCCCGAGGATGAAATACTTGAGGCTCGCCTCCGCCGAACGCCTGTCCCGGCGGTTGCACCCCGTGAGGACGTAGGCGGCGATCGACATCGTCTCGAGCGCGAGGAAGAGGACGATCAGGTTCCTCGTCCCGACCATGACCATCATTCCGGCGGTGGCTAGCAGAACGAGGCTGTAGAACTCTCCCGCCTGCAGCCGCTGCTCGGGGATATACGGGATCGAGATGAGGAGCGTGAGCGCCGCGCCGAGAAGGAGGATCCAGTTGCCGTAGAGCCGGAAGGGGTCGACGGCGATCATCCCGGAGTCACCCACTACGTTCACCCCGTGGAGCCAGGCGTTGGCCGCTGCTGCCCCGATGATGCCCGAAAATGCGAGCCACCTGAGAGATTCGGCGCGGTCGGCGGAGGTCCTGCGCGTCTTCCCGCCGGGCACGCCGGTCAGGAGGACGGCCATCGCGCAGACCGAGAGCAGGATCTCGGGCAGCAGCGCCCAGACGATGCCGCCGGTGGCGGTCAGGTCGAGTGTCATGGGGCCGTCTCGACCCGGGTCGCCGCTGTGTCGGTGGACGGCGAAGCTAGGGCCCCGCCCCCGTCGTCCACATACTCGAGGACGGCCTCCACGGCAGGCTCCATCCGTTCCAGGACGGGTCCGGGGTAGACGCCGAGCAGGATCATGAGGAGGACGAGCGGCGCGAGGATCCCGGCCTCGCGCCGGCTCAGGTCCGGCATCGCCCGGTTCTCTGGGTCGTCGAGCCGGTTGAAGAGGATGCGCTGGACCATCGGCAGCATGTAGTAGGCGGCAAAGATGACGCCCGTCGTCGCGAGCGCGCCGACGCCGGGATGCCGCTCGAAGGTGCCGAGGAGCGCGAGGAACTCCCCTACGAACCCGCTCGTTCCCGGGAGCCCGATCGAGGCGAGGGCGGTGATGACGAACGCCGTCGCGAGCAGCGGCGCAACCCGCGCGAGGCCGCCGAAGTCACTGATCGTCCGGGTGTGGCGCCGCTCATAGAGCATCCCCACGAGGAGAAAGAGGGCGCCGGTCGAGATGCCGTGGGAGATCATCACCATGAGCCCCCCCTGGAGACCGGTCGCCGTGAAGGCGAAGATCCCGATGATCACGAACCCCATGTGCGCGACCGAGGTGTACGCCACGAGCTTCTTCGCGTCGGGCTGCACTGCGGCGACCCACGCGGCGTAGATGATCCCGACGACGCCGAGGGTCAGCATGATCCCGGTCACCCAGGTATGCGACGCCGCGTCCGGGAAGAGGGGTAGCGCGAACCGGATGAATCCGTACGTGCCTATCTTGAGCAGCACGGCGGCAAGCACGACGGATCCGGGGGTCGGAGCCTCCACATGCGCATCCGGGAGCCATGTGTGGAGCGGGAAAACGGGCACCTTGATGGCGAATGCGGTTCCGAATGCCCCGAAGAGGAGGAGTTGCTCGGTGAGGCTGAGCGGTGTCCCGAGGAGTTCGGGGAGGAAGAAGGTCGGAGTCCCGAGGAAGCTCTGCGCGCGTGCGTAAAGGTATAGGATCCCCACCAGCATCAGGAGGGACCCGAAGGCGGTGTACAGGAAGAACTTGATCGCCGCGTACACCCGCCGCTCACCGCCCCAGATGCCGATGATGAAATACATCGGCACGAGGGTCAGCTCGAAGAAGACGTAGAAGAGAAGCAGGTCCATCGACACGAAGACGCCGACGATCCCGGTCTGGAGGAGGAGCATCAGCGAGTAGAAGCTCCTCTCGTGCTGGCGGATGTAGCGGAACGAGGCGAGGATCGCGAGCGGCATCGTGAGGGTGGAGAGGAGCACCATGAAGAGCGCGATCCCGTCGATCCCGAGGGCGTAGTCCACCCCCCACGGCTCGATCCAGACCGCCCGGCTCGCGAGCTGGAAGAGCTCGCCGGCGGGATCGAAACTCCACCAGAGTCCGAGGCTCAGGACGAGGAGGAAGGCGCTCCATCCGAAGGCGACGTGCCCTGCGCGCGCCCGCGGGGCCAGGAGGATCCCTCCGATGCCCGCCAGCGGAAGCCAGGTGAGCGCGTGGAGCGCCCAGCTCGGGTACCCGACCGCCTGGAGGAATGCGCTCATCATGGCCGGCTCAGAAGATCAGGGCGCCGAGGATCGTGAGTGCCCCGAGGGCGAGGACGACGGCGTACGTCGTCACCTGTCCGGTCTGCAGGAGGGAGCCGGCCCACCCGAGTCCCCGCACGAACGCGCCGACCCCGTTGACGGCTCCGTCGATGACGAACTGGTCGATCCAGCGCCATGCGAACCGCGAGGCTCCGACGACCGGTCTCACGATCACGCGGTCGTAGGCCTCGTCCACGTACCACTTGTCGTGGAGTACCCTCGCGAGTCCCCCCTCGGGCGGGCTCGACTCGTCAGCCGGCCGCACCTCCCGGCTGGCGAGGGCACGGATCGTCAGGAGGATGGCCGCAGCGGCGGCCGTCGTGGCGACCGCGGCCCAGAGCACTTCGCCGCCCCCGAGAGGGGCCGACTCGCTGTAGGGGCCGGCCCCCGCGGCGCGGATGCCGTCGGCAGCCGCTGTCACGGGCTCGAGCCAGTAGTGGAGCCACTCGGACATGGGAAGCAGCCCGAAGCCGCCGAAGACGGAGTTGTGGACCGCCGGCGGGACGTTGATCCAGCCCCCGAAGACCGCGAGGAGCGCGAGAACCACGAGGGGTACGGTCATCGTGACCGGCTCCTCGTGGAGGTGGCGCGCCTCGCTCTTCCCGAAGCGCTGGTTTCCGTGGAAGGTGAGCACCATCAGGCGTGTCATGTAGACGGCGGTGAGAACGGCCGCCACGAGGGCGATGCCCCACAGCGCGGCGTAGAGAACCGCGAATTCGCCCTCGGCCCGCGCCCCCGTGTACCAGATGATCTCGTCCTTGGAGAAGAATCCGGCGAAGGGCCAGATCCCGGCGATCGCGAGCGTTGCCGCTCCCATCGTGACCCAGGTCATCGGAAGGTAGCGGCGCAGGTCGCCCATATTGCGCATGTCCTGGGCGTCCCACTCGCTGTGGGTCGCGTGCAGGGCGTGATGCATCGAATGGATCACCGCGCCGGCGCCTAGGAAGAGGAGCGCCTTGAAGAAGGCGTGTGTCATCAGGTGAAAGATCCCCGCGACGTATGCTCCCGCCCCGACAGCCATGAACATGAAGCCGAGCTGTGACACCGTCGAGTACGCTAGGACCTTCTTGATGTCGTATTGCTTGAGCGCGATCGTGGCCGAGAAGAGCGCGGTCACCGCGCCGACGGTGGCCGCGGCCGCCGATCCCGCCGGCGCGAGCGCGAAGAGCACGCCGGCCCTCGCGATCAGGTAGACCCCGGCTGTGACCATCGTGGCGGCGTGGATGAGGGCGGAGACCGGGGTCGGCCCGGCCATCGCGTCCGGAAGCCAGACGTAGAGCGGCACCTGCGCACTCTTCCCGATCGCCCCCAGGAGGAGGAGGAGCGCCACGGCGGTGACGACCGGGTCTCCGTATGAAAACGTCTCGGGGGCGGCGGCGAACACTCCGGCGTAGTCCACCGCTCCGAGGTGCCGGAAGAGGAGGAAGATCCCGAGCAGGAAGCCGAAGTCGCCGATCCGGTTGACAATGAACGCCTTCTTGCCCGCGTCGGCCTTCTCCCGGTCCTCGAACCAGAACCCGATCAGGAGATACGAGCAGAGCCCGACGCCCTCCCACCCGACGAACATGAGGGGGAAGCCCGCCCCCATCACGAGGACGAGCATGAAGAAGACGAAGAGGTTCAGGTAGCAGAAGTAGCGGGCGTAGCCCGGGTCCTCCCGCATGTACCCCACGCTGAAGAGGTGGATGAGTGAGCCGACGCCGGTGATGATCAGCATCATGATCATCGAGAGCTGGTCGAGGTGCAGCGCCACCTCGGCCGTGAACGGTCCGGTCGCCATCCAGCTCCAGTAGTGCCGGATCACGGGGTCGTGGAGCTCGACGCCCGCCATCCGCGCGAAGTTGAGCGCGCTCAGCACGAAGGCCAGGGCGACCGAGCCGGGTCCAAGCCAGGTAGGGAGGGTGTGGACGAGGCGCCGACCAGACGCCCCTCCCGCGCCTGCCTCTCCGCTCCGAACGTCCGCCGCGCCCTCTCTCGCGGCGGCGAGGGCGAGGATGCCGTTGCCGGCGAAGCCGAGCAGCGGGAGGAGGAGGATGAGCCCGGGGAGGAGTGGCTCGAACGCCTCTCCCCCACCCGGTGCCACCGCTTGCGCGACGGAGCCCGCGGCGAATCCGGACGCCGTCACCGCGTCACCACCGGAGGAGGCTGAAGTTTTCCACGTTCACCGACTCGTAGTGGCGGAAGATCGAGATGATGATGGCGAGACCGACGGCGGCCTCCGCGGCGGCCACCGTCATGATGAAGAAGACGAACAGCTGTCCCTCGATTCCGAGATAGCGGGAGAGGGCCACGAAGGAGAGGTTCACCGCGTTCAGCTGAAGCTCGATCGAGAGGAACACGATGATCGCGTTCCTGCGCACGAGCACCCCGAGCATCCCGATCACGAAAAGGAGTGCGCCGAGGACGAGCGCTTCGGTGAGCACGGCCTCAGACCCTCCTCTTCGCCAGAGCGACCGCGCCCACGAGCGCCACGAGGAGGAGGAGCCCGACGAGTTCGAACGCGATCACGTAGTCGGTGAAGAGCGGTCTCGCGATGGCTCCGACGATGCCCTCCTCGGCGAGAAGGCGGTCCATCCCCTCCGGGCCCGGAAAAAACCGGTAGACCGGGTTGTCCTCCGCTCCCTGCAGCTGGCGGGCGAGGAGCCCCGCGATCGTGCCGACGACCCCGAACGCCAGGAACTGCCCCACGCCCCGCCTGAGGTCCGGCTCGTAGTCGTGACCGAGATTGAGCAGCATGATCACGAAGAGGAAGAGGACCATGATCGCGCCCGCGTAGACCATGACCTGGATCGCCGCGAGGAAATGAGCCTCGAGAAGAACGAAGATCCCCGCTACGCTGGCGAGTGTGCCGACCATCGAGAGGAGGCTCGCGACGGGATTGCTCTTGAGCACGACCCCGACCGCGCCGCCGAGCGCCATGGCGGCGAGGGCGTAGAAGACGATCTCCGTCACGCGAAGTCCCGGACCGCGTCTGTCTGCCGCATGCGCGTCACTGTGATGCCTCGTCGGAGGGGTCCCAGAGGAGTGTCGGAGGATGGTCCTGCTCCATCAGGCGGTCCAGGTCGTAGACGAACCGGTCCCTGCTGTACTCCGCATTCTCGAAGTGGACGCCCACGTGGATCGCCTCCACCGGGCAGACTTCCTGACACATCCCGCAGAAGATGCAGCGGAACTCGTCGATCTCGTAGACGATCGGGTAGCGGTTCCCCATGTCGTCCTCGCCCCCGACGAGCCGGATGCAGTTTGCCGGACACACCGTGGGGCAGAGGCCGCAGGCGACGCACTTCGGCCGGCCGTCGGCGTGCGTCTCCATGACGTGGGTTCCGCGCCAGCGCGGGGACAGCTCCGGCCGCTCCTCGGGGTACTCGAGGGTGACCTTCCCGGGCCTGATCATATGCTTGAATGTGATCGACATACCCTTAAGCGTCGCCCTGAGATACGAGGTCTTCCCCGGCTCGGGCCGCCGCATCACCTTCACCGATATCGCCATCCGATCATCCTCCCTCAAGGCCAGCGCGGGGTGGGGCGGGCGCGACGCGCC
>CAZHGS010000033.1:0-27808 GCA_964532325.1 uncultured Gemmatimonadaceae bacterium
TCGACATCCCGCCAGAACCGCCGAAATCAGCCCCCACCGCAGGATTTGGGTTCAATTATGTGGGGTCGGTGGGCGTCTTTGTCGGCTACGTCGGCCTCGTCATGCTCGCGGTTCAGTCTGGCCGGCTTCCTGCGCTGACGGCGCGGCTGGCCGCAACCGGACGCATGGCGCTCACCAACTACATCACCCAGAGCCTCATCTGCACCCTCATCTTCTACGGGCACGGCCTGGGGCTCTTCGAGCGCGTCGCGGCACCTGGCCGGATCGGGATCGTGGTTGCGATCTGGGCGCTGCAACTCGCCTGGTCGCCCTGGTGGCTGCAGCGCTTCCGCTTCGGCCCGCTCGAATGGCTGTGGCGCTCGGCGACGTACATGAAGCCGCAGCCGATGACACGGAGGCCCGCGCGAGCCTGGCCGCGAACGACCACACCTTCCGGCCGGAGGCCCGGAGACCGGCCACCATGACACACACTGACCGAAGACCCCTGGCGCCCCGCGGGGTGCTGCGCGTGATGGACGCCGCCCAGGCCGCCCACGAGCGGCAGAATGCGCCGGAGGAGCACGAAGCCATCGACCGCGAGGCCATGATCCGCAGATCGGGCAACAGCCTCACGATGCAGCCCCGGAATCGAGACGAATCCGGGGCCGGCCGGCCGGATCCCCGCTCGACTCGCCGTCTGATCCGAAAAGAATGAAAACGCGTCGCCACGCGTCGTGGAACGCGACGCCCTGACCGCCGCAGACGGTGAGTGCCCATACGTCACGGACTCCGCTGAACCCGCCGGGGCCCTCGCCCACCCGACCGAACCGCCGAACCGGATTCCCTTGAGGCTCCACTGCCGTGGTGTCTGCGGTCCGGCGGCTGACCGGGAGGCGATGCGCGGGTGTTTGGCAGGGGGCTCCGAGCTTCGGGAACGCCGTCTGCCGCGCCGTCGATGGCGCGGAAACGGGGGGATCCAAGGGGGGCGGAGCCTCCCCCTCCACCGTCGTCCCGCCGCCGGGGTGGGCGAACGCGAGGTCGTAACCGAGGCTGTGGTCCGTTGTGTCCCCCTCGCCCCTGCCCGGGCGAAAGATCCTGGTGCTGGACCGTGCCACCCGCATGTATCGGTGAATGTTGGATTCCGACTTCACCTACCGGTATGCGCGCATCCCGCCGACGTTGCCCACGGGTTCGGGGAGGTGGGTGAGGTGGACGTGGCGTGCCCGCAGAAGTGTGCAGCTGTTACACACCCCATCGGACACCGGGGAACACCATGGCTCGACGTGTCAACATCATGATGGACGAAGAAGCATGGCGCGTGATCCGGAGGCTGCCGCGCGGTAGCCGGAGCCGCGCCGGCAACGCCGCGATCCGGGAATGGTCCGGCACCTCCAGAAGGCGCGAGGCCGCCGCGCGGGTGGATGCGCTGCGCGCCAGGCTGCCCGCGGTCGAGACCGAGCGGATCGTCCGGTGGATACGGGAGGGGCGGAAGCGGCAGCGCCCGTGAACGTCACGCCGGACGCATCGGTTCTTCTGAAGTGGATTCTTCCGGGCGACGACGAGCAGGACACCGACGCGGCGACCGCACTGCGTGACGGGGCGGCGGCCGGGACCCTCGACCCGGTCGTCCCCCGGCTCTGGGTCTACGTAGTGGACCACACGCTGGCGAGGCGGCTCCCCGATGACGCCGACGAGTTGCTCGCGCCGCTTGCGGACTTCGGCCTGACCGAAGCGAAGCTGGATGCGAGGTGGAGAGCCCGCGCGCTCTCCCTATCGGCGAGGTACGGTGTCGCGTTCAACGATGCGGCGTACCATGCCGTGGCACCCGGCCCCGGGGGCGTGTCCGTCACGGCGGACGAACGGTATGTGCGCCGCGCTTCGGGGGCCGGGGGCATTTCGTCCCTGCGGCTCTGGCGAAAACCCTGAACCGACAGGTCAAGAGGAATGGGATTGCTGCAGCTTGGGGTGGTTATCCCATTTCGAGAGAGCGGGAGCCGAGCCTCTCAAGGGCAGGAAACGCAGGTCGTGCAGTCCTGCATGGACCGGACGAACCCAAGCCCGCTACCTTTCGCGCGGTCGAAAGACTGCGGACGCCAGAACAGCACGGATACGAGCCAACCGGGTGAACGCAGCCTTCCATCAACGCTGCGAAGACTGGAGGGTCGCGTGACGACTCAGAGGCATACTCCAACCCGCAACATCCGCCGAACGATCCTTGGTGCGCTCGTGCTGGGACCGGGACTCGTCGGTTGCGACGACCCGGTGTCGCCGGGCGACTCGGTCGTGGTCGACATTTCGGATACCGCGTCCGGGACGTCGATCGGTTCCATCCGGGTCGAGCAGACGGCCAGCGGCGCACGCTTTACACCGAATCTGACCGACCTCACCCCCGGCGAGCACGGGTTCCATGTGCATGTGAACCCCAGTTGCGAGATGGCCGGACAGGACGCGGGCGGCCACTACGACCCGCAGGGCACCGGGAGTCACGAAGGTCCCAACGGGAACGGTCATCTCGGCGACCTGCCGACGTTGTCTGTCAACTCCTCGGGTGCCGCGACCACTCCGGTGGTCGCTCCCCGAGTGGGGGTGCGCGATCTCGACGGCCGTTCGCTGATGATTCACGCGGGCGGCGACAACTATTCCGACACGCCCGCGCCTCTCGGCGGCGGTGGCGCGCGGGTGGCCTGCGGGGTGGTACCGGCCATAAGGACGTAGCCCACCTTCATAGAGTTCACGGGGTATCGGGGTTCGAAGGGCGGAGCCCTCGCCAGCCCCGATGTGCTACTTGGCTATGCTGCTTGACCTCAGCGTGGCTCAAGCCATCCCGCGAAGGCCCTCGAAGCGGGCGCTGGAGACGAACAGCAGTCGGCGTGCTTAAGATGCTCGGCGACGAGGAACACCCGCGCTTCAGTCGCCGGGACCGACCAAGTCGGCGGCGGTGCGTTGGCCGCAGAAACGCTCATCGGCGGTGGAACATGACGTCGCCCGCGACGTGTCGCGCCAGCGTGGTCTTTGCTGATTGTCGAGGACCACAGAGTAGCACGACCCAGGTGTCCGCCGGGGCCTCTCCGATCTTTCGTTCGACAGATCGAGGGTACATGCGGCTCTCTCGGATCGTTGACCATCTGAAAGGCAAGTTGCGACCAATTGAAAGTGAACAGGCGACCGATTGAAAGTGGCCGGTCGATCGACTGAAAGACCCGCGGGTCCATCACCGCCGTCCCGGCCCGTGCTCCGCCGCCCGGGCTAACCGGCTCGCGAGACCGCGAAAGATCGAGCGGCAGGATGTCGGAACGGATGTTGAGCCCGGTGATCCCGCCCGTGTCCCGGATCCCGTGAGGCACCCCGGCCGGGGTGAACACGAGGTCTCCGGGGCTGATCGGGCCCGTCATACCCCCGCGGATCGCGGCCCGGCGCCGGCCGTCCACCGCCGTGCCGTTCTCACGGACGGGGGTCCCTCCGCTCACCAGGGTCCCGTATCCCTCCCGCACGACCCGGACATCCACCGTCACCGGGTGTAATGAGGGCCGTCTCCCCGCGACCGGTGTTCACCTTGTGGATCCCGCCCTCCAGAAGGCCGGGTGTGGAGAGCCCCCCGGCGTCCATCTCCCGTGAATCCGTTCAGCGGCTTGCTGTGGTTCGGAGGGACGGCCCGGTGCTCCGGCTCCTCCCGGCCCGGCCACGCGACCGTCTCCCTCTGAACGTCCAGCCCCACACAGGCCCTGTGTTCGAACATCGACCTGCCCTCCTCCCTCCGGCTCTGCGCCGTCTGAGGTGCCCGCCCGAGCGCAACCCGCGATACCCAACCCGGGGCAGGTCCATCCATGAAGTCCCGCAGGACTTCGGGAGACGCCATCGCGCGGCTCGGGGCCGTCTCGCATGAGCGGGGAGAGGGCGGAGGCTGCATGGCTACGCGTTCTCCCCGTATCATCCGGGTCCCACGCCGCCACATCGCACCGCAGGGAAGGAAGGAAAGAAGAAAACGGAGACCGCCGCCCCGAAGCGGTTGGCCGTCGAAACGGGCCGGGTTCATCCTGGTCCTGATGCACGGATGCGGTCCGTGCATCAGGACGGCCTGCGGGTCGGCGAGGGCTTCGACCGGGTGCGGCTCGACCAGGCGGGGATGCATGGTCGTGTCGAACAGGTACCGCATGTAATCTGGAGTCCGTCCGTCCGAAAGTTCATTATCGTCTGTATGATAGCCTGATCTGGAAGCGCAAGCCTTCCAGGTGAGGTGTGTTCACCGGCTGCAGGTGCCGGATCCGAATAACGCACCCAGCTCGTGTGCAGCCCGCTCGCCCCCCGTCCGACCCGGAGCTCCCGTGACGCCTCCCCTTCGCCCAGGTCTCTACGAGGCGCTCCTCACCGCGGCGCTCGAGGCGCAGGTCGGCGCCCGCAGGGCCGAGGGCTGGTGGGCGGACGTCCGGCGGGCCGACGCCACTCTCCGCCCGGAACTGCTCGCACGCCACGTCTACGAGCTGGCCCGCCATGCCCTCGAGGCGGTCCCGGGGGACGACGAGACCCGTGCCGCCCGGCAGGTCGCACTCACGAACCGGCTCGTCGAGGTCCTCGTGGAGCCCGCCCCGCCGGGCCTCCCTCCCGGCGAGCGCGTCGGAGAGGCCGCCCGCCTCCTCCTCGAGGCGGTGGAAGCTCCGCGCCCCGCCGGGCCGCAGGCCCCGACACCCCGCCCGACGCTCTCCCTCCGCCGGACCGGCCTCCTCGTCAACGCACGGCGTGACGTCCAGATCGCGGGGGAGATCGTCCGCGAGATCCCGAGCGCCGACCGGATCGATCTCCTCTGCGCCTTCGTCCGCCACTCGGGGCTCCGCCTCTTCCGGGCCGAGCTCGAGGAGCGGGTGCGGGCCGGGGCCGAGGTGCGGGTGATCGCGAGCGTCTACACCGGATCAACGGAGCGCCGCGCGCTCGACGCCCTCGTCCGGCTCGGGGCCAGGGTGAAGGTCTCCTACGACGTGGCCCGGACCCGGCTTCACGCCAAGGCGTGGCTCTTCCACAGGAACAGCGGCCTTCACACCGCCTACATCGGCTCGTCGAACCTCACCCACACCGCGCAGGTGGAGGGACTCGAGTGGAATGTGCGGGTGAGCGCGGCCGAGAACCCGGAGGTGATCGAGCGCTTCGCGGCGACCTTCCGGCAATACTGGGAGGAGCCCGAGTTCGAGGAGTACGTCCCCGAGCGGGACAGCGAGCGGCTCCAGAGCGCGCTCTCGGGAGAGGGGCGCGCCCGCGGCGACGATCCCGGCATCGTCGTCCTCGTCGATGTTGCCCCGAAGCCCCACCAGACGGTCGCCCTCGAGGCGCTCGAGGCCGAGCGGACGAGCGGCCACAGACGGAATCTCGTGGTCGCGGCCACCGGAACGGGGAAGACGTGGATCGCGGCGTTCGACTACGCGCGCCTCCGTGCCGGGGGCACCGGAGACTCACTCCTCTTCGTCGCCCACCGGGACGAGATCCTCCGTCAGAGCCAGCAGGTCTTCCAGCTCGTCCTCCGCGAGCCGGCCTTCGGGGAGCGCCTCGTCGGCGGGGAGCGTCCGACGGCCGGCCGCCACGTCTTCGCCTCCGTGCAGTCGCTCGCCAACCGTGTGGACGAGTTCGCTCCGGATGCCTTCGACATCGTCATCGTCGACGAGTTCCACCACGCGGCGGCGGCAAGCTACGACCGCCTCCTCAGGCGCCTCTCCCCGAAGATCCTCCTCGGGCTCACCGCCACTCCCGAGCGCGCGGACGGCCGGTCCGTGCTCGGTTGGTTCGACGACAGGGTCGCGTACGAGTCGAGGCTATGGGATGCCCTCGACCAGGGACTCCTCTGCCCCTTCCACTACTTCGGGGTGAACGACCCCGCGGACCTCACCCGCGTCCGGTTCGCGCGCGGACGCTACGTGGCGGGCGAGCTCGACAAGGTGCTCACCGGTGACCATGTGCGGGCGCTCCGGATCCGCCAGGCGGTCGAGGAATACGTGACCGACCCGCACCGGATGCGGGCCCTCGGGTTCTGCGCCGGCGTCCAGCACGCGCACTTCATGGCGCGGGAGTTCTCCCGTTTCGGCTACCCCGCCGTCGCGCTTGATGCGGGGACCCCGCGGGCGGAGCGCGCCCAGGCGCTTCGCCGGCTCCGGAGCGGGGAGCTCCGCATGGTCTTCGCCGTAGACCTCTTTAACGAGGGGGTGGACCTCCCCGAGGTCGACACCATCCTCATGCTCCGTCCGACCGAGAGCGCGACCGTCTTCCTCCAGCAACTCGGCCGCGGACTCAGATGGGCAGAGGGGAAGCGGGTCCTCACCGTCCTCGACTTCGTCGGCCAGGTGCGACGCGAGTACCGCTACGACGTGCGCTACCGCGCACTACTCGGCGGCACCCGACATCAGCTCCGGCGCGCCGTCGAGGCCGACTTCCCCCTCCTCCCTCCGGGGTGTGCGCTCAGGCTCGACCGGATCGCGAAGGAGGCGGTGCTCCGGAACCTCCGGGAGAGCGTCCTCGGCTCACGTGCCCGTCTCGCCGAGGAGCTCCGGAGCCTCGGGCCCCACACCGATCTCGCCGCCTTCCTCCGGGACGCCGGGCTCGAGCTCGCGGATGTCTACGCGCGCCCGGCGAGCGGACACTCGTTCACGGAGCTCAGGCGGCGGGCGGGGTTCGTACGGGGCGATCTCCCGAAGGAAACCGACCGCCTCCTCCGGGCGATCGGGCGGCTCACGCACGTCGACGACCCGGAGCGGCTCGGCGCGTGGAGGGAGATCCTCGGGGCCGGTCCCCCCGAAGCGAGGTGGAACCTCGGAGGCCGGAGCCGGCGCCTCGGGCTCATGCTCTTCGCCTGCCTCGGAGGCCCGAACGAGCCGGTCGAGGGGGCGGACCGCCTCTTCGAGCGCATCCGGCGCTTCCCGGAGCTCCGCCGCGAGATCACCGACCTCCTCCAGCTCCTCGCCGACCGGATCCGGACGGTCGCCCGGCCGCTCGATCCGGGAGGAGAGGTGCCGCTCGCGAGCCACGCCACCTACACCCTCCGGGAGATCGTCGCCGCCCACGAGCACCTCGGGGCGAGCGGCGGGCTCTTCGTGCCGCGCGAGGGGGTGCTCTGGCACGAGGCCACCCGCACCGATCTCCTCTTCGTCACGCTCGAGAAGTCCGAGAGGGACTACTCCCCCACCACCCGCTACGCCGACTACCCCGTCTCTCCGACGCTCTTCCACTGGGAGTCGCAGAACAGCGCGTCGCCGGCCACCCCGGTCGGGCGGCGCTACACCCGACAGCGCGAGGGCGGGACGAACGTCGTCCTCTTCGTCCGCGGGCGGAAACGGGACGAGCGGGGGGAGACGGTTCCCTACACCTGCCTCGGGCGGGCGCGCTACCGGAGCCACGAGTCCGAGCGCCCGATGAAGGTGCTCTGGGAGCTCGAGCGCCCGATGCCGGGCGCCCTCTACCAGGCCGGGAAGGTGGTGGCGGGCTGAGGCCCGGTCGCGGAACCAGCCCACTACCTCCGGAGCCTTCCCGCAGGCCCCGCCCCCCGGGAGGGGCCCCGGATGCAGAAGGGGCCCTCCCCGGCGGGAAGGGCCCCTCGGACCGACGCCTCGCGGACCGCCGCCGGGCTACGGGAGCCTGAGCGCCACGAGCGATCCCGGAAGCTGGGGCGGGCGGGCCACCTGCACGACGATGTACTGACTGCCCTCGTGCATGAACCCCATCATCCCGTACTGGCCGGGCGCCGGAAGGTCGATCGTGCCGAGCCGCTCCCCGGTCATCTTGTCGAGCGCGTGGAGCACCGGGCGCCCCGACGAGCCCTCGGCGGAGATCAGGAGCGTCTCGGTGACCATCGTGATCCCCGCCCCCGTGTTCCCGGTGTTCGGCAGATCCACCCCCTGGAGGGCGGGATGGTTGACGAACCGCTCGGGGGTGTCCCCGTTCGGCGTCTCCCAGATGTGCTCGCCGGTGTTCATGTCGATCGCGATGATCCGGCTGTAGGGGGGCTTGAAGATCGGGAGGCCCTGCGGGCCCCGGAAGTCGCCCCGGTCGATCACGGCGAACTCCGAGAAGGTGGTTCCGGTCGTCATGATGTCGTCCGGATCGTCGATCTCCTGGCCCGGGACGAGGCGCTCCGAACGGCATCCCCGCGAGGTGGCGATGTACATGATCCCCGTCTCGGGATCGGCGGAGGTGGGGTGCTGGATGTTCACCGCCCCGCTCGGGCAGCTCACGAAGGAGCGGAGCCCCGAGGGATGGCCGACCTGGATCGGGGCGTTGAAGAGCGGCCCGATCTTGTAGTTCTGGATGATCTCGAGCGCCTCGGCCCGGAGCTCGGGCGTGTAGTCGATCAGGTCATCCTCGGTGAGCCCCTGCATCTCGTAGGGTGCCGGGCGCGTCGGGAACGGCTGCGTGGGGGAGAGCTGTTCTCCCGGCACGTCCGACTGCGGGACGGGCCGCTCCTCGATCGGCCAGACCGGCTCGCCCGTCTCCCGGTTGAAGGTGTAGGCGAACCCCTGCTTGGTCGTCTGCACGACGATCGGCACGGACTCCCCGTCCACATTCACATTGAGCGCGATCGGCGCCGTCGGGTTGTCGAAGTTCCAGATGTCGTGGTGGACGGTCTGGAAGTGCCATACGCGCTCCCCGGTCTGGACGTCGAGGGCGATCACGCTCGTCCCGTAGAGGCCGTCACCCGGACGGAACCCCCCGTAGAAGTCGATCGTGGGGGGATTGGTCGGGATATAGACGATCCCCCGCTCGGGATCGGCCGACATCGGGGCCCAGGAGGAGACGTCGCCCGTCCACTCCCACGCGTCGTTCTCCCACGTCTCGTGGCCGAACTCCCCCGGACGCGGGATCACATTGAACTTCCACATGAATTCGCCGGTGCGCGCATCGTAGCCGAGGATGTCGCCCGGGACGTTCTCGACCCGCGTCTGGTTGTAGCCCTGCTCGGCGGAGTTGCCCACCACGACGACGCCGTTGACGACGATCGGGGGCGAGGAGTTCGTGATGTAGCCGAGCTCGCGCGGGATCCCGAAGTCCGGGTCGTAGGGACCCTGGTCCCACTCGAGCCACGGGCCCCAGTCGGCGATCAGGTCGGGGAGGAGGTCCACGACGCCGGTCTCCGGGAATCCGTCGAGCGGAACGCGCGTCCCCCAGTTCTCGAGCGGCCGGCCCGTCTTCGCGTCCAGGGCGTGGAGGAAGAAGGCTGGGGTGATGATGTAGACGACGCCCCGGCCGTCCACCTCCGCGTAGGCGATCCCCTTCCCGTAGCCGTTCCGCATCCCGCGGTCGAAGCGTGTCGTGTGCGGCTCGCGGTACGTCCAGACCGTCTCGCCCGTCGTCGGCTCCAGCGCGACGACATTGCGCCGCTCGCCCGCCACGGTGTAGAGGAGCCCGTCGACGTAGACAGGCGTCGAGCGGGAGACCCCGAGGGGGAAGGGGCCGAAGTTGTCGCCCCGCCAGATCCAGGCGATCTCGAGGTCCTCGAAGTTCTCCGCGGTGATCTGGTCGAGCCCGGAGTAGCGCGTGTGCCACGCGTCCCCTCCGATGTATCGCCACTCCCCCGGAGGCGTCCCGCGGTCCTGCGCCCAGAGCGGCGCGCCGAGGAGCGTTGCCGCTCCCACCGCAACCGCGAGTCGCCGGGCGCCCCTGCCCGTGGAAGTGCAGCCAAGAACTGATCCGATCATCTGCCGATCCTCCTTCGCCTTTCTGCTGAACGGTACCTTATATATAGGCGGTCCCGGGGCGCACTCCGCGCGCCACACCCAAGATGCGGTGGCCTGTGCCCCCGGAACAGGGGCAGCGGCGCCGGGGACCCGGCGGGAACCGCCCGCCTCGTTGTTGACCCCCCCTACCCCGCTCCGTATCCTGATAATGGGTTCGTTTGCCAGAGAGGCAAGCACCGAACCGTACCCAGGGGACGGGAGGACGACGATGACCGGAAGCGGATGGCGGATCGATCTCGGGAGCTGGGCGCTCGCGGGAGCCGTCGGGGCGCTGATCCTGGCTTCTCCGGCCGCGGCGCAGGAGATGTCCACGGACGACGTGACCTTCGCGAGGGACGTCGCGCCGATCCTCCAGGAGAATTGCCAGAGCTGTCACCGGCCCGGCGGGATGGGCCCGATGCCGCTTCTCACCTACGAGGACGCGCGGCCCTTCGCCCCCCTGATCCGGGACCGGGTGGAGAACCGGCGGATGCCCCCCTGGTACATCGAGCCCGGGATCGGCGTCCAGGACTTCAAGAACGACATCTCGCTCTCCGACGATCAGATCCGGACGATCGTCTCGTGGGTCGACGGGGGCGCCCCCCTCGGCGACGTGGCCGACCTCCCGGCCCCGCTCGACTTCGATGACTCCCTTGCCTGGAAGCTCGAGGACCACTTCGGGCGGCCCCCGGACCTCGTCGTCGCCTCGCCCCCCTACACCGTCCCCGCCGAGGGGCTTGACCACTGGTACGAGCCGACCTCCTACGTCGAGGGCCTGGACGAGCCGCGCTGGGCGATGGCGACCGAGATCCGCCCCGGAGACGTCGACAGCCGCTACGTCTTCCACCACGCGAACAGCGCGCTCGCCTCGTCGGCCGCCGGGAAGGACTACGACCTCTTCCCCGACGACGCCGGGAAGCTCATCCAGCCCGGCCAGCGGATCCGGTGGGCGATGCACTTCTTCCCCGCCGGCCGGCTCGTCGAGGACGCCCACATCGAGCTGGGGATCTGGCTCTATCCGCCGGGAGAGCGCCCGGAGTTCGAGGTCTCGCACGTCTCCTGGCTCACCGACCCGAAGCCGAACCGCACCGTGCTGCAGCAGGACTCCCCATGCTGGGAGCAGCCGGCCCCGGTGCCCCTCGACAGCCCCGAGTGCACCGTCGACACGCGGCTCACCGACCTCGTCCTCCCGCCCAACGGTCTCGCGACCCAGCAGGGTGTCCACGTCATGCCGGAGAACGTCCGGCTGAACAGCATCCGGGGCCACATGCACATGCGCGGGCGGTTCCAGACGATGGAGGCGATCTACCCGGACGGGCGGCGCGAGGTGATCAACCGGATCAACTGGGACCACAAGTGGCACACGGCCCACCAGTACGCCGACCACGCCGCCCCCCTCCTCCCGAAGGGCACGGTCCTCATCGTGACGGCGCAGTACGACAACACCGTCAACAACCCGAACAACCCCGATCCGGACCAGTGGGTCTTCTTCGGCCGCCGGAGCGCGGACGAGATGGGCCACTTCCATATGGAGGTCACCTGGCTCGAGGACCAGGACTTCGCGCGGCTCGTGGCCGAGCGCGAGGCGCTGGTCCGCCCGCCCGCCCCCAGCGTCGAAGATGGAGGCCAGTAGGAACCCCCGGAGAGCGCCCGCCGGCCCGGCCCGGGGTCGGCGGGTGACGGCCCCCGCCCTCCGGGCGAAGGCGGGCACCCTCGTCGCCCTCGGTCTCGCCGCCGGGGCGCTTTCCGCCCACGCCCAGAACCCCATCGAGGGCTACGACTGGTCGGCCCGGACCCTCCGGCCGTCCGGCCAGCCCATCATCCCCGCCTTCGAGGGGTGGTACCAGGAACCGGACGGCTCCTACCGGCTCTGCTTCGGATACTGGAGCGGGAATATCGAGGAGGAGGTGGATATCCCCCTCGGGCCGGACAACTTCATCGAGCCGGCCGAGTTCGACGGGGTGCAGCCCACCCACTTCATGCCCGTGCCCCGGACCGGTTACCGGAAGCACTACTGCGTCTTCACCGTCGGGATCCCGGAGGACTACGCGGGCAGGGACGTGGTCTGGACGCTCCGCCTGGACGGAAACGAGTTCTCCGTCCCGGGCCGCGTGACCGCCCCCGCCTACATGCTCGACGAGCCCGACTCCAACTCGCGGGCGGCGGCGTGGGGATTTCTCGCGGAGGAGGAGGGGATCGAGAGCTACGACGAGATCACCGAAGCGGACCTTGCGACCTGGCTCGACTTCAACCCGGGGCAGGCGCAGGGCTCGATCGCGCCGCTGCTCCGCTGGATCGAGCCCGCGGGCGCCGAGGGGCGGGGACGGGCCGGCGTCCGGGCGGGGCCCGTGACCGTGGCCGCGGGGGAGCCGCTCACGCTCAGCATCTTCGTGGACGAGCCCGACGGGCGGCCCGCCCGCTGGTGGGTCGGTTGGGCGAAGTTCTCCGGCCCGGGCGAGGTCCGTTTCAGCCAGCTCGAGATGCTCGCCGACTACCGCTACGAGAACCGGGCCACGACGACGGCCACCTTCAGCGAGCCGGGGGAGTACGTCGTCCTCGTCCAGTCGATCGAGAATATCCAGTCCTTCGAGCGCCAGTGCTGCTGGACGAACGGGTACGTGCAGGTGACAGTCACCCCCTGAGCGCGGCGCCTGCGGCGGCGGAGCGACCTGCACCAGGCAAGCGGCGGCGGACGCGGGGACGAGGAGGGGACGGAGCGTGGGTTACCGGGAGCGCATGAGCGGGAGGAGAGAAGAGATGGTCCGGTGTCTAGGTATGGCAGCTTTGGTGGCGGTCCTCTCCGGGATGGCGGCCGCGGGCCCGACTCCGCTCGAAGGGCAGGAGCAGAGAGAGACCGCGGTAGGGGCCGACCGCCGCGGGGCGGGGGCCTACAACTGGGAGAACGCGGACTGGGCGCCGATGATGCTCCGGGACTACGGCAGGCCCGTCGTCCCGGTGTTCGAAGGCTGGTTCCAGAACGAGGACGGCACCTACACCCTCGTCTTCGGCTACGCGAGCTTCAACCTGAGCCAGGCGTACGACATTCCTCTCGGGCCGGACAACTTCATCGAGCCGGCCGAGTTCGACGGAGTGCAGCCCACCCACTTCGCGCCCGTGCACCCGGTGATCCGCCGGCCGTGGGGCGCATTCACGATGGTGGTTCCGGAGGATTTCGGGGACCAGCGGGTGGTGTGGACGGTCCGCCACGAGGGAGTCACCTATTCGACGCCCGGCCACATCACGGCGCCGTCATACATGATCAGTGACAAGATCCATGACTCGAGATACCGGGCCGCGCTGGCCGGGGCGACGCAGGTGGACGTGGTCGGGTCCTATGCGCCGGAGCTCCGTTTCGGCGCCTCCGGACCCGGGGGACAGGGCCTTGCCGGGATCCGGGCCGGGCCTCTCAGCGCGACGGTGGGCGAGCCGCTCGCGATCACGACGTGGGTGGACATGGGAAGCATGCCGGACGCCTGGATCTGGTGGAACCACTATTCCGGCGGCCCGGGGGAAGTCTCATTCAGCCCGCCGGAGAGCCAGATCCCACTCGTGGACGGCCAGGGGGAGGTGACGACCGATGTCCTCTTCAGCGAACCGGGGCGCTACGTCCTCCTCGTGCAGGCGATCGAGCACCTCAGGAATACCTTCGAGTATCATTGCTGCTGGACGAACGGGTACGTGGAAGTCAACGTGACCAACTGAGGGGAGAATCCGATCATGATCGACTCGACGCGTCTTATTGAGGCGGCGGGCAGGGTGGGCGGGGCCGTCCTGGTCCTGGCCGTGCTGGCCTCGCCGCGGATCCTTGAGGCCCAGGAGGTCACCTACGCGAGGGATGTGGCGCCGATCCTGCGCGAGAACTGCGAGACGTGCCACCAGCCGGGCACCACCGCGCCGATGACCTTCCAGAGCTACGAGGAGGTGAGGCCCTGGGCCCCGATGATCAGGGAGCAGGTCGAGGCGCGCCTGATGCCGCCGGGGTGGTATATCGACCGCACGGTGGGGATCCAGGAGTTCAAGAACGACCCCTCCCTCTCGGCCGAGGAGATCGCGACGATCGCGAGCTGGGTGGAGGCCGGCGCCCCCGAAGGTGAGGAGGTGACGCCGCTCCCGCCGCTTGACATGCGCGCCGGCCACGAGTACTGGGAGGCCGAGGAGCTGATGGGCTGGGGGCCGCCCGACGTGATCATCGAATCCCCCCCCTACACCGTCGAGGCGAACGGGCAGGACCAGTGGTGGATGCCGGACACCCCGCTCCCGCAGATCACCGAGCGGCGGTGGATCCGTGCGGTCGAGACCCGGCCCGCGGACGAGGGGAGCGGCTACGTCTTCCACCACGCCAACACGAACCTCGTGCGCGAGGGAGACGAGGACAGGGGAGGAGGGCTCTCGTCGGCCGCGGTCGGCAAGAGGCTGGACCTCTATCCCGACGACGCGGGCAAGCTGATCATGCCGGGCGATATCCTCCGCTACCGGCTTCACCTCTTCCCGATCGGCGAGACCGTCCCGGATGCCAAGATCCAGCTCGGGATCTGGTTCTATCCTGAGGGCGAGGAGCCCAGGTTCGTCACGAACGACGAGACCGGTTTCCAGACGGGGGAGAGCCGAGCACTCGGTCTTCCGCGATACACCGACTACCTGATTCCGCCGAACGGGAGGCAGCTCGTGCGCGGGCTCCATGTGCTGGACCGCAACGCCCGCGTGCACAGCATCCGGGGGCATATGCACCTGCGGGGCGGCTACCAGATGATGGAGGCCGTCTACCCGGGCGGCGAGTGCCCGGAGTACGCATCGCCGGCCTGTGCCGGAGGTCGCGAGATCATCAACAAGATCGACTGGCACCATAAGTGGCACACGACGCACATCTATGAGGACTGGGCGCAGCCGCTCCTCCCGAAGGGCACGGTGATCATCTCCACCTCGCTCTTCGACAACACGGCCGACAACCCGTCCAACCCCGATCCCGACCAGTGGGTGGTCTACAACCGGCGGAGCGCCGGTGAGATGGGGCACATCCGCTTCGGCATCACCTGGCTCGAGGACAACGAGTTCGAGGAGCTGGTCGAGGAGCGCGAGGATCTCCTCCAACAGCGCACGATCGCCCAAGAGGGAGGGGCCGACACCGCCGCGGGCGGGTGACGAAGAGCTAGAGCCGCTCCCCCTGCCCGTCTGACGCGGGCGATGTTCATAGAGAGCCCGGACGCGGAATTTAGGCCCGCGTCCGGGCTCTCTCGCTTAGCCCGGCAGTCTCCCCCGGGTTACGGGCAGGAGCGGCTCCAGGCCGCATGCGGGAGCCGGCCCGAACGCGGCGCCGGCTGGCTCGGCCGGGCAGCATACCGGACGCGGACAGATATTGGCGCGAGGGCTCCCGATACCGTATCCTGACCCGTTGCAACGGCGGATCCGCGGCCGCGAACTTCGGCTTCGCGGACCGGTCCACATGCGGGTATCTTGACAGGAGACATGGCTATGCAGTCGGCTCCGCACTTCCGACCCTACCGGGCCCTTGCCGTCGCGGCGGCCCTCGTCCTCGGACTCGGGCCCCCGGCGCTCCACGGCCAGCAGGGGATCATCTCCGGGAGCGCCGAGGACGGGCGCTCGGGCCAGCCTCTGGCCTCCGTCCAGATCAGCATCGGCGCGCTCGACATCGGGGTCCTCTCGAGCGCCGGCGGTACCTACCAGCTCACCGACGTCCCCGCCGGGACGCACACCGTGACGGCCCAGCGCCTCGGGTACGAGACGGTGGAGCAGGAGGTGAGCGTCGGTGCCGGCCAGACGGTGGTCCTCGACTTCTCCCTGACGCAGGCGGCGCTCCAGCTCGACGCCGTCGTCGTCACGGGGACGGCGGGCGGCACGCAGCGCCGCGCGATCGGGAACGTCGTGGAGCGGATGGACGCCGTCGCCGTCCAGGAGATCACCCCTGTGACGAGCGTCGAGCAGCTCCTTAGCACGCGCGTCCCGGGGCTCGCCATGCAGGCGGCCGGCGGGACGATCGGGGGCGGGCAGTCGCAGATCCGGATCCGCGGCTCGGCGAGCGTCGGGCTCCCCAACGACCCCCTCGTCTACATCGACGGCGTCCGGATGAACATCGACCGGACCGAGGGGCGGCGGCAGACGACCGGGCGGCTGAACGACATCAACCCGGAGGACATCGAGAGCATCGAGGTGATCAAGGGCCCGGCGGCCGCGACCCTCTACGGGACAGAGGCCTCGAACGGGGTGATCCAGATCATCACGAAGCGCGGCGCGGAGGGGGACGTGCAGATCGACGCGAGCGTCGGGCTCGGCGCGAACTGGCTCATGGATCCGGCGAGCAAGGTCTTCACGAACTACGCGACGATCGACGGGCAGCTCCGCCAGATGAACATCGTGGAGGCCGAGGAGCAGCGCTTCGGCGAGCCGCTGTTCCGCTACGGGGCGATCCAGGAGTACAGCCTGGCGGCGCGCGGCGGGACGGACCTCTTCCGCTACTTCGTCTCCTTCAACCGCAACGGCCAGGACGGGTGGATCGACTGGAACTGGGACCTCCGGCAGACGGGGCGCATGAACCTCGACCTGACGGTCAGCGACCGTCTCTCGATCGCCGTCAACGGCTCGATGATGAGCGGGCTCACCCGCCTCGCCGGCGACTTCTGGGTGAACACGATGCGGGGATCGCCCCATACGGCCTCGGACTACGGTGGCGCCGAGAACCGACTCCGGGGTTTCGGAACGCGGACCCCCGAGGCGATCCGGGACGGCCAGGAGTGGATGTTCGACACCGAGCGGAAGAACGCGAGCGTCAACGTCCAGTTCGCCCCATGGCCCTGGTTCCAGAACCGGCTCGTGGCGGGGATCGACCTCACCGACCAGGTCGAGAACAACACGGTCTTCCGGGAGTCGGACGCCCCGACAGGGCTCTGGAGATCCACCGGCCTCGGGTTGCGCAATGTCATCGGCCTCGAGACGCAGCTGAAGACGCTCGACTACTCGGGCACGGTGAGCTACGACCTGACGCCCGACATCGGGACGGCCACCTCCTTCGGCTTCCAGTTCTACGAGAAGAAGCTCTGGGACGTGCGCGCCCGGGGCGACGAGTTCGCGACCGAGGCGCTGAGCACCGTCGGGGCCGCGGCACGACTGACCGCCTTCGAGGACCAGATCGAGAACGTCACCGTCGGCTTCTACGTACAGGAGCAGCTGAGCTGGCAGGACCGGCTCTTCCTGACCGGTGCCGTGCGCATCGACGAGAACAGCGCCTTCGGCACCGACTTCGGCTCGCAGACGTACCCGAAGGTGAGCGGGACGTGGGTACTGAGCGAGGAGTCGTTCTGGAGCTTCGACCTGCTGAACCCGCTCCGGATCCGGGCCGCCTGGGGCGCGGCGGGGCGCCAGCCCGACACCTTCGCGGCGCAGCGCATCTACCGCCCGGTCACGGGTCCCGGGCTCCAGCCCATCCTTACGGCCAACAACTTCGGGAACGCCGAGCTCGGTCCCGAGCGCGGCCAGGAATTCGAGGTCGGGTTCGACGCCGGCCTCCTCGACGAGCGCGTCCAGATCGCCTTCACCCAGTACTGGAAGTCTACGCAGGACGCGATCGTGAACGCGCCGGTCCGCCCGTCCTACGGGTTCCCGGGCGAGCAGTTCATCAACGCCGGCCAGATCGACAACTGGGGCACGGAGGTCACACTCGACCTCCAGATCCTGCAGAACGACCCGGTCCGCTGGGACATGGGCATCGCATTCGCGCTCAACGACAACGAGATCGTCTCGCTCGGTGACGACATCGAGGATCTCGCGGTCCGGCGCGGCCGCCGCCACACCGTGGGCTTCCCCCTCGCGGGATTCCACGACTTCCGGGTCGTCTCAGCCGACTTCGTCTCCGGCACGAGCGGGCCCATCAACACCGACACCTTCATGTGCGACGGCGGGATCGCCACCGGGGGCGGCTACATCTCCGGCGGCCCCGCCGTCCCCTGCGGCGACGCCCCGCGCGTGTACTGGGGGCCGACGCACCAGACCTGGACGGTGAACGCGAACTCGACCTTCACGATCCTCGAGGACTGGCGGGTCTTCGCCTCCGTGGCGGGCCAGGGCGGCGGATACGTCCACGCCGACCAGGCCCCCGCCAAGCACACGAGCTGGCGGAACTCGCTCGCGATCCAGGAGCAGACGGATCCGATCTTCATGGGCACGCTCGCCAAGAGCAGGAATCCCACCGGACTCATCGCCAACGGCTACCTGAACTTCGAGGAGCTGGGCGTGCAGTACCAGATCCCGGGGACCCTCGTCGACCGGATGGGCGCCGACCGGGCCTCGATCGCGGTCTCGGTGCGGAACCTCGGCTTCCTCTGGCGGGAGGCGTGGGAGACGGAGGTCGGCGGTGTCAGGATCCCCGACGTCCGGCAGGGAATCGGAAACCAGGAGTTTCTAGGACAGCAGGACTCGCAGGCCCCGCTGTCGTCTTCAGGGCTCGTCAGGCTGAGGATCAGCTTCTGACGTCCGGCCCTCGGTAAACGACCCATGGTGAGGAGACCTGCAATGTTCGATCGAGACAGAATCCAGAGCTGGAAGACCCTCCTTCTCGCGCTCGCCCTCCTGGGGCCCGCCGCGTGCAGCGACCTCCTCGAGGTGGAGCTGCCGGGCCAGGTGCGGGCCGAGGACCTGGAACAGCCGAGACTCGCCGGCGTCCTCGCGAGGAGCGTCCAGGGAGACTTCGACTGTGCGCTCTCCGCCTATGTCTGGGGCGGGGGGCTCTGGGCCAACGACCTCTACCAGACGGACAACTTCAGCCGGGCACGCCTGACGCAGCTCCGGTCCGACGAGGTGCTGAACTTCGACCAGCTGGAGTGCGACCAGTTCACCTTCCCGCCCATCTACCTCCCCTTCCAGATCACCCGCGTGCAGGGCGAGCAGGCGGTGGAGCTGATCAGCGCGTTTCCGGCCGACGCCGTTGACGACCGGGACTACCTGCTCGGCAAGGCCCATGCGTATACGGGCTACGCCTACCAGATCCTCGGCGAGACGATGTGCGAGCTGGCCTTCGACGGCGGGAGCCGCGTATCGCGCGATACGGCGATGAATGCGGCGGAGGCGCAGTTCTCCTCGGCGCTCCAGTACGTCGGGTCGGCGGCCTCGGGCGAGGCGCGGTCGATCCGCAACCTCGCCCTCGTGGGCCGGGCGCGGACGCGCCTCAACCTCGGCAACACCGGCGGGGCGGTCGAGGACGCGAGCCAGGTCGACCGCGGGTTCGTCCGCTACGCCGACCTCGACATCGCCGACGACCGGCTCAACAACCGGGTCTTCAACTACGTCAACAGGAACCAGGGGAACTCGTCGGTCCACACGGACTACCGGAATCTCATGGTGGACGGAATGCCGGATCCCAGGGTGCCGCTCGAACACCTCGCCGACGTCCAGCCCTTCGACGGCGTCTCCGAGCTCTGGATCCAGCACAAGTACACGGACCTCGGAAGCGACATCCCGTTCGCATCGTGGCGGGAGGCGCAGCTCATGATCGCGGAGGTCTCAGGGGGACAGACCGCCGTCAACATCATCAACGACCTGAGAGCAACCGTCTCCGAGCTCGACTTCGTCGACAGCGGCCATCCAGGGCTTCCCGCCTTCGCGAGCAGCGACGAGGCGGAGATCCGCGCCCAGGTCTGGGAGGAGCGCAGGAGGGAGCTCTTCCTCCAGGGCACGAAGATCGGCGACATGCTCAGGCTCGACATCCCCGGGGTCGACACCGACGACTTCGAGACGGGCGTGAACCAGAGGGGGAACCCCTACGGGCCCCACACCTGCTATCCGCTCCCGGACCAGGAGATGCTCTAGACGGGACACGGCGCTAGGCCCCTCCGCCGGTCGCCGGCCGGCGGGGCCCGGAGCCCCCTACCACCGAGACGGAGAGCGGGAGGCGAGATGAAGCTTCACGGCCGGCACGGTCTCGACCCGGTTCCTCTCCTCGCGCTCTGCGCACTGTCTCTCGCGCCCCGTGCGGCGACCGGGGCGCAGACGCTGCAGGCCCCGTACACGGCGGCGCAGGCCGAGACGGGCGAGGCGGTCTACGCGACCGCGTGCGCGAGCTGCCACCTCACGAACTTCCAGGGGGCCGGCGAGGCCCCCGCGCTCGCGGGCCCGGATTTCCTGAACCTCTGGGGCCCGGAGCCCATCGGCGGACTCATCGAGCTCGTCGCGCTCACGATGCCCCCGACATCCCCCGGCTCCCTCACCGACGAGGAGTACGCCGGCGTCGTGGCGTACCTGCTCCGGGAGAACGGCGTCCCGGCCTCGGACACGCCCCTCGGGGCGGCGTCCCCGGGGCAGGTCATGGCGTCGATGGCC
The DNA here is from genome assembly GCA_964532325.1 of uncultured Gemmatimonadaceae bacterium. Taxonomy (GTDB): domain Bacteria; phylum Gemmatimonadota; class Gemmatimonadetes; order Longimicrobiales; family Gaopeijiaceae; genus JAAXGI01. The sequence goes on from CAZHGS010000033.1 coordinate 19,986, forward strand.
GCCGCCGGGACCGGGCCGAGCCGGCCCCCCGAGCCCGGCCGCCCCGGCAACGTCCCCTCGGCGAACGCCTTTGACCGGCCGCCCCCCTTCCGGGGCGAGCGCGTCGAGACCCCGACCGGGGTCACCGAGGCCTTCCGCGCCGTCGAGGGGTTCCGGCCGGCCACCGCCGCCGACCTGACCTCGCCCCCGGACGGGGACTGGCTGCACTGGCGCCGGACCGCGGACGCGCACGGATACACCCCGCTCTCCGAGATCAACACCTCGAACGTCGGCGAACTCCAGCTCGCCTGGGTCTGGGGGATGGAGCCGGGGGTGAGCCAGTCCACCCCGATCGTCCGCGACGGGATCCTCTACCTCCCCAACCACGGGAACGTCATCCAGGCACTGGACGCGGCCGAGGGTACGCTTCTCTGGGAGTACCGCCGCCGGTTCCCGGAGGGGACGGGAGGCGGACCGGACTCGAGGAGCCTCCGGAGCCTCGCGATCTTCGAGGACCTCATCATCGTGGCCACCCGGGATGCGGCGCTCGTCGCCCTGGACGCGAGGACCGGTGCGCCCCGCTGGGAGACGCAGGTCGGCAACCGGTCGGAGGGGTTCAACTACACGTCGGGCCCGACGGTGGCCGGGGACAGGATCATCTCGGGATCGCGCGGGTGCCGCGCCTTCGGGACACGCTGCTACATCACGGCCCACGATGCGCGGACCGGCGAGGAGCTCTGGCGCACCTACACGATCGCCTACCCGGGCGAGCCCGGAGGGGACACCTGGGGTGACCTCCCGCCCGAGCTCCGCGCGGGGGTGGATGTCTGGATCCCCGGGAGCTGGGACCCCGGGCTCGGCCTCGTCTACTTCGGCACCGCGCAGTCGAAGCCGTGGATGGCGGTAAGCAAGGGGCTTACCGTCGCCGACTCGACGCTCTATGCCAACTCGACCCTCGCACTCGACGTCGAGACCGGGGAGATCGAGTGGTACTTCACCCACGTCCCCGGCGAATCGCTCGATCTGGACGAGGCCTACGAGCGCGTCCTCGTCGACATCGAGGGCGTGCCCACTGTTCTCAGCATCGGGAAGAACGGGATCCTCTGGAAGCTCGACCGGAGGGACGGCTCCTTCCTCGGGCTCCGGGAGGCCGTCTACCAGGACATCTTCGACGAGGTCGACCCCGAGACCGGCCGGGTCCGCTACCGCGCGGACATCGAGAACATGCAGTTCGGGGAGTGGCTCTCGGTCTGCCCGAGCACGGCGGGCGGCCACAACTGGCACGCCACCGCCTACCACCCGCCGACGCGCCAGATCGTGATCCCGCTCAGCCAGAGCTGCATGGACATGCTCCCGCTCGAAGTGGAGCTCGAGGCGGGCGGCGGCGGTTCCGGCGGGCGGCGCATGTGGCGGGAGAGCCCGGAGACGGAGGCATTCGGCAAGCTCGCGGCCTACGACGTGGAGACGATGGAGGAGGTGTGGAGCGTCGAGCAGCGCGCGCCCCTGCTCACGAGCGTTCTGACCACCGGCGGTGGGCTCGCCTTCGTCGGCGACTACGACCGTCGCTTCCGCGCCTATGACGTGGAGACCGGCGAGGCGCTCTGGGAGACGCGCCTCGGACGCTCCGTCGAGGGCTTCCCCGTGAGCTACGAGGTCGACGGGGTGCAGTACATCGCGGTCCCCGCCGGCCAGGGTGGCGGGAGCCCGTGGCGCATCCCCACCTTCCTCGGAACCGAGATGATCAACCCCGCGGGCAACGGACACAACGCGCTCTACGTCTTCCGGCTCCCGGAACCGTAGGGGACACACGCCGCGGCAGGCCCGCTTCCCGCGCGACGGGCGAAGCGGGCCTGCCGCGCACCAACCAGGAGAGAGGCACCGTGAGCAACTTGAAGCCGCGTGAGGCAGAGGTCACGAGAAGGGACTTCCTGAGGAAGGGAGCCGTCATCGGCGTCGGTGCCGCCACGGTCGGCGTGGGGGCGGAGAAGGCAGCCGCCCGCCAGGACATCTCCTGGGACCACGAGGCCGACTTCGTCACGATCGGGGCCGGAACGGCCGGGCTTGCCGGCGCGGTGTCAGCGCTCGAGCACGGCGCCTCCGTGATCATGGTCGACGAGAACTACGACATCGGCGGGCACGGGCTCGTGAGCGGAGGCAATGTCCACCTCGGAGGCGGGACGAGCCGCCAGCGGAAGTTCGGGATCGAGGACACCGCCGACATGGTCTACAACGACTGGGTGCGCTTCGACCACCGGGACAGCCGCTACAGCGACCGCGACCTCGTCCGCGTCTTTGCGGACTGGAACGCGTCGACCTTCGAGTGGCTGATCAAGCACGGCGTCGTCTTCCAGGACAACTACTCGGGGCCGGGGGCCGCGTCCACCGTCGCGCGGCAGGGGCGGACCGTGCAGTGGCCGGTGGCCGAGGAGCGGGTGACCCACCACCCGACGCGGGTCGGATCGGGCCTCGTCCGCGCGCTCGAGACGAGCGCGCGGAGGATGGGGGTCGAAGTCCTGCTCGAGCACCGGATGACGGAGATCGTCCGGGAGCAGCCCTTCTCCGGGCGGGTCCTCGGCATCGTCGCCGAGCATAGGGGCGAGCGGGTCTACATCCGCGCGACCAAGGGCGTCCTCGTCGCGACGGGGGGGAGCTCGAGCAACGTCAACTTCCGGAGGACCTTCGACCCCCGCCTGACCGAGGAGTACCAGGTCGCCGGCGAGCCCTGGACCCGCCAGAGCGGAGATGGGGAGCTGGCCGCGATGAAGATCGGCGCGGCGCTCTGGGCCACGGCGAACCAGACCAAGGAGTCCGGCGCGGTCATGTCGAAGACCCGCTACATCGGATGCAAGTGGGGCTACTCGAGCCTCATCTGGCAGCCGGACAGCCCGCTCTTCGACCGCGCGCGGGCCTCGGGGCTCACGATCTTCAGCTGGCAGAACGCGATCCTCGTCAACCAGACGGGCCGGCGGTTCTGGGACGAGATGGACAACGGCTACGAGTACTTCGCGGCCTGCCTCCAGGACACTGGGGACACGAAGCGGAGGAACGGCGGGGGGCCGATCTGGGCGATCTTCGACGCCGAGGCGGTCGAGCGCGAGGGGTGGAACCCGAATCCTCCCATGGTCGATCCGGAGGGCTACTTCTTCAGCGGCGACACGCTGGCCGAGCTCGCCGCGAACATCGACAACGAGTACCAGACGAGGGGGATGCCCCCGGCCGCCCTCGAGGAGACGGTCGCGCGCTACAACTCGTTCGTCGACTCGGGGGTCGACGAGGACTTCGGGAAGGAGGCGCCGATGTACAAGATCCAGACGCCGCCCTTCTACGCCGCCTGGTCCACGCCGATCCTGCACGACTGCCTGACGGGACTGCGGACGAACGGAGAGTCGCAGGTGATGGACTACGACGGGGAGGTCATCCCGGGCCTATACTGCGCCGGCGAGTCGCAGGGCGGATTCGCGCAGCACGGGCTCGGACGCTGTCTGGTCTTCGGGAGGATCGCAGGACGCGTGGCCGCGATGGACCGAGCCTGACGGACGTCGACATCCCCCGTGCCGGATACCGGCGGGCGGCCTCGTTGCCCGAGGACGCGGCCAGAGCGAGCCGGCCCGGACCCCTGTGCGTGGCGACCGGCTGCGGGTCCCTGAGACACACGGCGTACGGCGGTCAGCGTTCCGACCCGCCGTACGCTCGAGCCGGACACAACCCGCCTCGGTCGGCGATTCAGCTGCCCGGTCGCATGAGGACGACATGCCGGATCAGCCACTCGAGCTGACGCCAGCGGTGCCGGTCAGATCCCTTCCCTGCCCAAGGGCCTGTCGCTTCCCGGGCCCTTGGTCCGCCACGGAAACATACCCAGGCTGAACATCCCGCTCCCCACCGATGTGGCCCCGGCCAGTCAGGTCATCGTGGGGAGGATGCCTTGGTGCTGCCTGACCCGAGAGGAGCAAACCTGGGCAATCCCGACGCTTCCCGAGCTCCCAGGGGGCCGGGGGCGGCGATCCCGGGCCGCTGCTGCTCTCGCTTCAGCGGATGGCGGCACGCCGTCCAGAACGACGGTGCCCGGAGAGCGGGGGGTGCGCACCGCGGTGGCGTACTCCAGAATGGAAGGAATCCCCGGTGAGACTCCCTCGCCCGGCCAACGCGGGGGAGCCGGTGGGCAAGGCCAGCTGACCGCCGCTCCCCGGGCTCCATTGGCGTCCAGAGGATCGTCGGCTTCGTACCCGCAAAGGAATCTGGTCATGAACTACCCCATACGCAGGACCGCTCCCCCGGTACTGTTCTTCATCGCGTGGATTTCGGCATGTTCCGCGGAGGGACCGGAGATGGCGGGTGCATCCGGAGAGAGCGCCTCGCCAGAGGGTACGGTCCGTACCTACGCCGGGTCTCCCTACCTGGAGGGAATCAGAAACACGGTGCTCTACGGGGACGTCTGGGAGCGGCCCCAGCTCTCCAAGCGCGACCGCAGCCTGATCACGATTGCGGCCCTCCAGGCACTCTATCGGGACCAGGTACGCGGACACATCGCGCGAGGCCTGGACAATGGTCTCACGCAGGAGGAAATCTCCGAGATCATTCTCCATGTGGCGTTCTACGCCGGCTGGCCGACGGCGGTGAACGCGTCCAGGGCCGCCGCAGAGGTCTTCCGCGAGCGTGGGCTCCCCGACATGCCCGTGGTCGAGACCTGGGAGCCGCCGCCGGTGGAGCCCCGCGCCTACACGAGTGGGGGGTACGCCGCGGTGCCCAAGCTGGGAGAACTCCGGGACCTCCTCGTCTACGGGGACATCTGGGAGCGACCCCAGCTCTCCAAGCGCGACCGCAGCCTGCTCACGATCGCCGTGAACGGCGCGATCTATGCCACGAACCAGTTCAGGGGGCATCTCGGGCGAGGCCTGGACGAGTTCGGCGTCACCCCGGTGGAGGCCGAAGAGGTAATCCTGCAGGTTGCCTTCTACGCCGGATGGCCGGCAGCCGTCAATGCGGCTGGCGCGGCTGCAGAAGTATTCGGCGAACGGGGTCTGATGCCTGAATCGAGGGAGTGAGAGTTGTCGCGAGAGCCGTGGGGTCGGGAGTCGAACCCGAAGGGAAGCCCGGCAGAGCTCCCTTCCGAAACGGCGGGACCGGCGCCCAGACGCCAGTCCGTTCCGCTCCTCGCATCGGTGGCGGTGGCGCTCTTCGCTCCTCTCCCCGGCCCCCTGGCGGCCCAGACGTCGGATTGGGAGCAGATCACCCAGGAGCGGCTGCTCCACCCCGAGGACGGCGACTGGCTGAACTACCGCCGAACCTACGACGTGCAGGGATTCAGCCCCCTCGACGAGATCGATCGCGACAACGTGCAGCAACTCCGTCCCCTCTGGACCTACTCCTTCCGGGACAACAACAGGTGGTCGCCCACCCCCATGGTGGCGAACGGCATCATGTACGTGTCGGAGGGAAGCGGTCGGGTAACCGCGATGGACGCGGTCTCCGGAGACGAGATCTGGGTCCACGAGCGGAGCTTCCCCGACGACATCCGGATATCGATGGCCTACCCGCGCAGTCGTGGGGTGGCGGTCTTCGAGGACAAGGTCTACTGGGGAACCGCGGACGCGTACCTGGTGGTTCTGGATGCCCGGACCGGTGAGATGCTCTGGGAGAGACAGACCGACGATTTCCGCCTTGGCGCGGGCCACGCGCATCCTCCCCTGATCGCCGGCGGGCGGGTGTTTCTCGGTTTCACCGGAAGCGACCACAGCGCGCGGGGCAAGGTCGACGCGTACGATGCGGAGAGCGGCGAGAGGCTCTGGCGCACCTATACCGTGCCGTCTCCCGGGGATCCAGCCTACGACACCTGGAGCGCGGACCAGACCGGGGTTCCCCCGCTCGGAGGCGCGACCTGGCACACCTTCAGCTACGACCCCGAGCTCGGCCTGATCTACGCGGGCACCGGCCAGCCGACGCCCAGGAACCGGGTGCTCCGCGGGGAGGGGGACGCCCTCTACACCGCCTCGATCCTGGCCCTGGACTTCAACACCGGCGAGATCCGGTGGCACTTCCAGGTGCTTCCCGGCGAGTCATGGGACTACGACCAGCCCCACGAGAGCATGCTCATCGACATGACCGTCGACGGGGAGCCGCGAAAGACGCTCGTTCACACGAGCAAGATCGGCTGGGGCCTCGTGCTGGACCGGGAAACCGGGGAATACCTCTACACATTCAGGACCGGGTACGACAACGTCGTCACGGGCTGGACCCCGGAAGGACGGCCCATCTACAATCCGGAGGTGGTGCCGCAGCCCGAGGACCAGAATTCCGGAAGGACGTTCCTGGCCTGCCCCCACCTCCACGGTACCCGCGACCTCCACTCCCCCAGCTACAGCCCGCTCACGGGCCTCTACTACATCGGAATCAACAATTCCTGCCAGATCCTCACCTACTTCCACCAGGACTTCACGGGAGTGGGCCGCTACCAGGGGATGAACTCGCGGCCGGCGATGGCCCCCGGCTACGACTACGTTGGAGAGTTCGTGGCATTCGATCCCGTCACCGGGGAGCGGGCCTGGGTCCACCGGCCCGAGAGCGGCGCTCCCATGTCGGCATCCTCCCTTGCGACGGCCGGCGGGATCGTGTTCGGAGGGACATCGGACCGCTGGTTCTTCGCGCTCGACGCGGACACCGGCGAACGCCTCTGGGACATCCGACTGAACGGCGACGTCTCCGGCTCTCCGGTCACCTACACCGTGGACGGCAAGCAGTACGTGGCGGTGGGCGCCGGCGGGCGGATCGCCCAGACGATGACTCTGGGACCGCTCGTGGACATCGACATCCCGCTCGGAAGCGGGGTGATGTGGGTATTTGCGCTTCCCGGGGACGAATGAGAGACCGGGCTGGCGGCGGAAGCCGGCGCGAGGCGAGATCAGGGTTCGGGTAGGCTTGCTCCTAGAGGAAGGGGGAAACGAGAGATGGACGGACTCGGAGGGACACCGATCACCCGCCGCGCGGCGATCCGCGGCGGGATGGGGGCCGCAGCCGTGCTCCCGCTGGCAGTGACGGCGGCTTCGCAGACTGCGCGGGCGATCGAGGGGAAGGTCGCGCTCGTCACGGGCTCCGGGCGCCGCCTCGGCCGCGCGACCGTGCTCGAGCTGGCGCGTCAGGGAGCGGACGTGATCGTCAACGGCCGCTCCAACCGCGAGGAGGCCGAGTCTGTCGTCCGGGAGGCCGAGGCGCTGGGCGCCCGGGCGATCGCCCTCATGGCCGATGTGGGGATCGAGGATCAGGTCAACAGGATGGCCGCGGACGCGCTGGAGGAGTTCGGACGAATCGACATCCTGATCAACAACGCCGGTGCGCGTCCGGCGATAACATTCCAGGAAATGAGCACGAGCGAGTGGCGGGAGGTGATGGCCGTCAACCTGGACGGCCCCTTCTTCTGCTCCAAGGCCGTGGTGCCGAGCATGATCGCCAACGGAGGCGGCCGCATCATCAACGTGTCGGGTCTCAACTCCTGGTTCGGAACCCACTGGCCGGGTGTCTGCGCGTCCAAGATGGGCGCGCTCGGCCTCACCAGGGCGCTCGCGACCGAACTCGGACCCCACAACATCCTGGTGAATCTCGTCGTTCCCGGATCCTGGGACTTCGAGGCGGCGAGCGCGGAAGATGCCGCGCGCGGACCGACCGGCGGACGCGAGATCCCCCTCGGGCGCCGCGGGCTCCCACAGGAACTCGCGAACGTCTACGCGTTCCTGGCATCCGATGCGTCGAGCTACGTCACCGGGCAGACACTCCATGTAAACGGCGGTCAGTTGACCTACTAGTGTCCTGTATCATAAGTCATTGCTCAGTGGATCACGGAGTGGTATCCTTCC
>CAZHGS010000034.1:0-27777 GCA_964532325.1 uncultured Gemmatimonadaceae bacterium
CAGCAGGACAATCCGAACGACCCGCAACATAATCCGGTACGCAACATAAGACCCGCTTTACACGGACGGTTGACTTTGGGGGTTGACCGTCATCACCGGATGGCCCGACTTGGATCGCGCGGACCGGCAGCGGGCTGGTACCATTCATCAATGGACATCGCCGCAACGCTGCGCACCTACGACGGGAAGCACATCGCGCCGTTCCGGGCGGTGTCGGACGCGGTGTCGGAGGGACGGGATCGGGGGGAGGACGCCGTCGGCCGCTTGGTGGAGCTTGCCGCTCGGGACGAGATGGAGCTCCAGGTGGGCGCGACCTGGGTGCTCAAAGACCTTGTCGAGCGCGGCGTGGCACCGCGAGAGAGGGAAGCCACGACGCTGTTGCGGCTCCTACATCGCCCTCTCGCGCCCGACGCCCTCCTTCACCTCTTGCAGACTCTGCCCCACATGGACCTCCCGGCCGGCGAGCAGCACGCCCTCCATCGCACGCTGCAGATGCTGATCGAGTCCGACCGGGCGTTCGTGCGGGCGTGGGCCTACAACGGCCTCGGTTTGCTGGCGGCCCGGAACCCGGTCTTTCGGCATGAGGTCGAACGCCTGTTCGACCGGGCTGCGCGGACCGAAACCGCCGCCGTCAGGGCTCGTATCCGGCACGCGCGCGCCACGCTGCAAGGCTAGCTGCTAGCGTACCCAGAACACGGCGCCGCGCCCACGTCATTCTGGAAACTCGTCCTTGCCGCGTCCGGCCGGCCCCGTCGACGGTCGTGATCAGGCCGTAGCGGGCGCAGGTCAGCGCGCGGGCGCTGTCGCTGCGGCACGCCAGACTCTCGAAGAATATTGCGGGTGTGGCCGGGGTTACCATCCCGGCCTTCGTTGAGCGTGGCAAAATACTCGCATCACTTCTATTTCTTAGCTGACCCTAGCGGAGTGCACGGGCAGCGCTTCGGTCTCCACTGTGGATAGGTCAAAACGCTTGGATGCGTGGTCGATGTCAAAACCGATTACGTCTCCGGTAGCATCGAGATCGACGTTCAACCCATTCGCAACCTCGCGTGTCTCCGCACCCGGTCCAGCCTTGAGTTCGACGTAGAGGCTGTCAGTCTCGGGATAGTAATGAAGCTTCATGGTTGGTCCTTCCGGAATCTCCGATCGAAAAAGGCATTGTGGATCGTCTCGCCGTCGGTCAGCGTCACCACACGGAGGATGCGGGGCGCGGCCTCGCCGGGGCGGGTAACCTCGCCCCAGAAGCGAACACGTCCATCGGGCTGCTCCTCACGACGGATCGGTGTGGCGATTATCTGAGCACACCAAGCCGGATTGATATAGGGTCGCTTGGGGCGCACTTGTTCCTCGAAGTATCGCGTCGTCTTCATATCACGGAGATCGACGGGGCCCAGTTGGCCGTCAACTCCGATCCCTCGATCGAGTGAACGTTTCGAGTATGTCCTCGAGTGTCGTCGCGCGCGAGCTTGCTGGTTGTCTCGCTGACGGCACTCACGAGGTGTCCCACAGGCGGCGAACCGGCACGGCATACAAGCGATTACCAAAGCGCGTGGTCGTTTCGCCGTCATAGAGCACCACGCCATTGGCGAAACGGTCACCGCAGGCTGCCGCAAGTTTACGAAGGCCACGAAAATCCGCCGAGGTGACCGTCGCGGCCGCCTTGACCTCCACACCGGCCACGGATCCGAGGCCACGCTCAAGCACGATGTCCACCTCCACGCCGTCCTTGTCGCGGAAGTGGAAGAACGCAACGGGTGCAGGATGACAACTTGCCTGTCGCCGCAACTCCTGGAAGACGAACGTTTCCAGGAGCTGTCCGAGCAACGCCCGGTCAGCCAGGAGCGATCGGACGTCCGCGTTCAGCAGCGCCGTGGCAAGGCCAGTATCGCCGACATGCAGCTTCGGGCTCTTGACCAGACGGCGCAGACGGTTGCTATGCCAGGGTGGGAGTCGTTCCAGGAGGAAGAGTCTCTCAAGAAGCGCCGTGTAGGCCCCTATCGTCGGGCGACTGAGCCGGAATGGGGACGCGAGCTCGGTGAGGTTGAACAGTCGGGCCGTCTGCGAGGCAGCGCCGGCCAGCAACCTGGGCAGGACATCCAGTGATCGAATGCGCGTCATGTCACGCACGTCGCGCTGGATCAGTGCCTCGACATAGTCACGATACCAGTTGGCCTGGCGCCGGGCGGTAGGACGCGCCAGCGCTGGTGGAAGTCCCCCCGCGACCAACCGCTCGATGAGCTGTTCACCGAGCCGAGGCGTCTGACGAACCGCAAAGCCATCGTCGAACAGAGCATTCAGGAATCCAGCATTGGGACGGGAATCAGGAAGGGCGGACCGCGCCGCAAGCTCATGCTGAGACAACGGATGCAGCCGAACGATCTGGAGGCGTCCGGCCAGAGATTCCGATAGGCTCGGGATGAGGAATACATTGGTGGAACCGGTGAGTATGAAGCGGCCGGGCACCCGCCGGCGGTCCACGTCCATCTTGATGGCTTCGAACAGCGCCGGGACATGCTGTATCTCGTCCAGGATGACGCGCTCCGGCAGATCCGCAACGAAACCGATGGGATCGGCTCGCGCACCCTCTCGTGCGACGGCGTCGTCGAAACTGAGGTAGGCGTAGTCGCCGTGTTGGCTCGACACCCCCCAGCTCAAGCGCTGGCCACCCCAATTGAGGTAGTTCGGCGCACAGGTGTACTGGGCAAGAGTTGTCTTGCCGCACTGACGGGGACCGTGGATCAGGACGATCGGCGAATCTTCCAGCGCCTCCGCCAGCCGGTGCTCGACGTGGCGCGGGTAGAACACGTGATTCTTCATCGTCTGATCGTAACTTTTGAGGGCGTCTGATCGCAAGATTTGGCTTCGGCCAATCGAAAAGTTCTGTCCCAGAGGTGAGCACTCTCATGTTCTCGTTCTCGCTGCTTCTCGGGCTGTAGGTCAGTACGACGTACGGGAACGTCGGCATGGTCGTATCGGCCGGAGCAGCCACAGCCTACGTCCTTCGGTTCGTCCGAAAACGTCGAGCCTGTCCCTGTACAAGGCTCCGGCGGTCAGGTTGTACGCCTGGTGAGTTGGTGTTATGGTGCCATCCTTGGAGGACTTCAACCCGGTCGACGACATGCCCCGTCTTACGATCAGCCTGAGCGCCGCCACGCACCGCGCCCTGAAGGAGGCCTCGGCCCGGCAGGGCCGCTCGATGGGTGCGATCATCGAGGAAAGCCTCGCGCTCAGAGGTGTGCGGCCGATCGACACGGCAAGAGACATCGTCGCCCGCGCACGCGCGCAGGCCCGACTGGACGCCGATGAAGCCACGGCCGTGGCGGTTCGGGAAACGAGGCTGCACCGTGGGGGACGGTAGACGGATCCGCTGATCGACGCCGCGACAGGCACCGGACTGCGCCGATGACGCCGCCGGTATTCCTCGTGGACACGAATGTCATCGCGTCCGCGCTGATCGGTTCCGATTCCAAGGCTCCCCCGGCGCAGCTTCTGGAAGCCATGCTGGACGGGAGCCTCCTCTACCTCATGTCCGGCGACCTTCTCGTCGAGTACGCGTCGGTGTTGCGTCGTCCCCGCCTCGTTCGGCTTCACGGGCGATCGGAGGAAGAGATCGACCGACTGCTTGCCGAACTGACGGCGAATGCGATCTGGCGCGAGGCACCCGCAGTCGACACGGCCCCGGACGCCAACGACAACCACCTCCGGGCTCTGCTGGCCAGCTGGGCCGGCAGCCGCCTCGTCACGGGTGATCGCCTTCTGGTCGGGAGCGCTTCGGCGGGAAGGCTTGTGCTGACCCCGCGTGACTTCGTGGACCTCCACAAGAGACGGTAGACGCCCTGCGTTCCCGAACCGTACGCGCGGTATGGTCTTCCGGCCGGTAACGCGGGAGCGCTGGACCGACTTCGAGCGCCTGTTCGAGGCGCGGGGAGGTCGGAAGAGCTGTTGGTGCATGGTGTTTCGCAGGGACGACGACGGCAGGATCCCGCGCACCAAGGCCGATCGCAAAACCGCCGTGGCGTCGAAGGTCCGCCGCGGGACGCCCGTGGGTGTGCTCGCCTACGACGAGAGCGGAGAGCCCGTGGCTTGGTGCTCGGTCGCGCCGCGGCAGACGCTCGCCGTCTTTCGGGGGCTCGAGTGGCCGGAAGGAGACCGGTCCACCGTATGGTCGATCACCTGCTTCTATATGAAGAGCGGGATACGGCGCGCCGGGGCGAGGTAGTCTACGAACGCGGCGAGATTCTGGCCGGGGCGGGCAGCGGCGAATTGCTGCGCCGCGGCCGGTGGCGGGCGCCGTAGGCCGGTCGCGCGTACAATCGGTGTACTGCCCGGACATGTCATAGGTCATTTTACGCACTATAATATTGAGTATCGGAACCACTATACGATATAATATAATGCAAAAAAATCATTTATTAGTCATTCTGATCCGCATTTGATCGAGATTTTTTGTGGACATTGTATCGGACATTACGCAGGATGATACCCCGATGTCTCCTACGGAGAGCCGAGCGATGACGAATCAACGAGAATACACGCGCACTCACCCCTGGATCAGTTTCCGACACCACCTGGAACGGGCCGATCCTCTCCACTGGTCGCTGCTCGGGGAAGCCGCGGCCAGATGCGATCAGGTCGCTAACGCGATTCTTCCGCCGGCCGACGCCGAGGCGATGCATCAGCTCTACCTGGTCAAGGGTGCCCGGGCCACGACGGCGATCGAGGGGAACACGCTGACCGAGGAACAGATCAGAGCCCAGCTGGAGGGGCGCCTGGAACTTCCGCGATCCCAGGAATACCTGAAGCTGGAGGTCGCCAACGTCCTCGAGGCCGTCAGCGACAACTTCGCCGAGATCATGAGCGGACAGCCGCCGCGCCTGACGCCGGAGTGGATTGCCCGAGCGAACCGGCGCCTGCTCGCCGGGCTCGAGGAGCATCTGGAAGAGGGGGTGGTTCCGGGAGAAGTGCCGACGCATTCAGTCGGCGCCGGGCGCTACCGGGGAGCCCCGAGGGGTGATTGCGACTTCCTCCTGCATCGGCTCTGCACATGGCTGGAGGGCGAGAATTGGCCGGTCCGCCCGGATCGCCACGAAGACCGCACGGCTTCGGCGATTCTGCGCGCCATCTTCGCTCACCTGTATATCGCGTGGATCCACCCCTTTGGAGACGGCAATGGCCGGACCGCCCGCCTGGCTGAGTTCATGATTCTCGCGCGCGAGGGTGTGCCGTCACCTTGCGTCCATCTGCTCAGCAATCACTACAACCTGACGCGGGCCGAGTACTATCGGCAGCTCGATCGCTCCAGCCGGGCGAATTCCGGCCGTGGGGACCCGCTCGGCTTTCTGCTCTATTCGCTGGAGGGATTCGTGGACGGATTGCGGGAACAAGGGCGATTCGTCGAGCGCGCCCGGCTGAAGCTGGCCTGGGAGCACTTTGTCTACGGGGAGTTCCGACGGATACCGGCGTCAGCGGCCATGCGTCGCCGCCGCGATGTGACCCTCGCACTCGGCCGGGTGGAGGCGCCCGTGAGCAAGGTGCTGATACCGGATCTGAGTCCCGGCCTGGCCAGGCTCTATGCGGACAGAACCGGCAAGACGCTGACCCGGGACATGAACTGGCTCGTGAAGCGGGGCTTCGTCGAGCGAGGAGACCATGGCTACCGGGCCAAAGTGGAGATGATGCGCGCCTTCCGACCTCCGCGGGCATGAGAGGGGGCGGGGGGGCGCCTTGGCCCTCAGAGCGTCTTCGCCAGCGCCTCCAGTTGATCGGCCGCCTGGCCCCAGCCTTCGTAGAAGCCCATCCCCTCGTGTTCCTTGCAGTCTTCCGCGCTCCAGTGCATTACGCGCGCGGAATAACCGGTCTTTCCTCCGCCGGCGTCTTCCAACCTGACCTCTGCGGTCAGGAAGGCCCGGGCAGAAGGCCGCCGGCCGGGACGTCAGGGTCAAGGGGGACGGGACCACGACGAGGAGTCGTCCAGGTTGAACTGGGACTGCACGATCTGCGTTTCCTTGCCCTTGAAGAGCGTCACCTCCCGCTGTCTCGAAGTGGCGGGGAAATCGCCTCAAGCTGCGGGAATCCAGTTCCTCTTTCGGGCCTGTGGTTCAGGGTTCTCGCCAGAGCCGCAGGGACGAAATGCCCCCGGCGCCGGAGGCGCGGCGCACATACCGTTCGTCCGCCGTGACGAACACGCCCCGGAGGCCGAGTGCCACGGCATGGTAGGCCGCATCGTAGAATGCGACACCGTACTTCACCGATAGGGACACGGCGCGGGCTCTCCACCTTGCGTCCAGCTTCGCTTCAGTCAGGCCGAAGTCCGTAAGCGACGCGAGCAACTCTTCGGCGTCCTCGGGGAACCGCCTCGCCAGCGTGTTGCCCACCTCGTAGGTCCAGAGTTGGGGAACGACCAGATCAAGGGTTCCGGCCACCGCCTCGTCACGCAGTGCCAGCGCCGCGTCGGTGTCCTGCTCGTCGTCGCCCGGAAGAACCCACTTCAGAAGAACCGATGCGTCCGGCGTGACGATCACGGGAGCCGCCGCTCCCGCCCCTCCCGTATCCACCGGACGATCCGCTCGGTCTCGACGGCGGGCAGCCGAGCGCGCAGCGCATCCATCCTTGCCGAGGCCTCCCGCCTCTTGGAGGTGCCGGCCCACTCCCGGATCGCGGCGTTGACGGCGCGGCTTCGGCTGCCGCGCGGCAGCCTCTGGATCACGCGCCACACCTCCTCGTCCATCATGATGTTGACACGTCGAGCCATGCTGTTCTCCTTCAAGGCGTCTCGATGGTGTGTGTAACTATTACACACTTCCGCGAGCGCGGCAACTCCGACTACCGGCCCGGCGGTGGCACCCGCGCCCGCTGGCACCCGTGGCCGGTACGTTATCGTCCAAGGGTACCCGTGCGATCCGTGCGGCAACCGTCCCGAGAGCAACCACGGCCCGGACAGCGTGATTCCGGCGAGAGGGTTCTCTCGACCGGGTCGCGCCGGAATAGCGAACGACGAGCCGCCGTCGCCATCGAACAGGACGGGCATGGCGAAGCGCAGCGCGAAGAGTTCGCGCCCGCCTGAGGTTGCGCCGGTGATCTCGTACGCGCCCGGAGTCCGGCAGTGCACGAGGGGCGCTGACGACGAAAGCCGGTTCGAGGAAGGGGTGGCCGTCGACGCTGACACCGCTCCACAGGAGGATGGACCTGGTCCGTGACCAGACGATGCGGGCCCCGTTGCCAACGCCAGCGGGCAGCAGCTCGTCCCGAGCGGGGCAGCGGTCTTCGAGGCGCAGGCGCATCGGTTCACCCGGGAACCGGACCGATGGGTCGAGGGCGTCGATCCGGCAGACCTCCACGGTGCCGGATGTCATGTTGGCCCTATCTGGTCAGTCATTACAAGACCAGATTGGTCATATGACGACGGTGTCGATTTCCGAGCTGAAGGCCAACCTGTCGCGCTATGTCCGTGAGGTCCGACGGGGCGGCGAGGTGCAGGTCCTGGATCGCGGCGTGCCGGTGGCGAGGCTGGTGCCTGTCACGACCGATGGCGACGGGATCCGCGAACGGCTGATTGCCGAAGGCGTGGTGCGGCCCGGGCGGGGAGGCGTCGGCGCCCTCATGGGCGAGCCGCCGCTGGCACTGCCGGTAAGCATCGGAAGGGCGCTGGCTGACGGTCGTGACGACCGACTGTGAGGTATTGGGACGCTTCCGCTCTGGTACTGCTGATCGTTTTCCGAACCCGCAAGCGACTGGGCGCGGCGGAAGCTGGCCGAAAACGATCGGATCATCACCTGGGCCTGGTCTCGCACGGAAATCGTCCGTGCGGTTGAACGACGGGCCCGAGAGGGTCTCTTGTCACGCTCGTAGCGTACGGAGGTGCTCGGACTCCTCGACACCTTCGCGGACCACTGGGACGAAGTAAGTGACATCCTGGCCGTTCGGCGTCGCACGAACGCGCTTCTTGCCCGTCATGCCCTTCGTGCGGTCGATACCGGCCAACTCGGCGCAGCTCTTCTCGTACAAGAACAACTCTCCCATCGCCTCACCTTCGTCTGCCTGGACGAACGGTTGGCGGCGACAGCGGAGCGGGAGAGCTTGCATGTACCGCGCCCCGGGATAAGCAGGTGATGCGGTTCACGGCCAAGACATATCTACTTTGCGGGAGGCGCTGGCGAGGACTCTGGCGCACGCAGTGACCGGGTCACCGCCTCGTGTTCCCCGGTCCCCACCGGATCGCGAGTGATGCTGCACCAGCGGGTCATGCCCGCTGTCGGATCCGTATCGCAGTTCTCTCGAGCCGGGCAGCCGGTGCCGGTTGGTTTGTGAGAAAACGGCGTCTCCGCTCCATGTCAGACAAGGCGATGTCGACACGCAGGGACCGGGACTTGACGGCCACCGGTATATCCAACAATTTTGTTGCCAACGTTTTTGTTGGCATGAGCCGGAGCATTGCCTTGAAGCTGAGGAAGGGCGGAGCTAACTGGGTCGAGGGAGACCGGTTCTTCAACCGCGACGTCGAGATCGAGGCGCTCCGGGAGCGTGTCGGGGACGGAACCCATACGCTGCTGACGGCCCAGCGCCGGATGGGCAAGACGAGTCTCGTGCGGGAGCTGCTGCGCCGCCTGGAGGACGAAGGGTGCTTCGCCACGGTCTTCGTCGACCTCGAGGCTTCCCATTCCCCGCAGGACGCCGTCGCCGAAATCGGAGCCCAGGCGAAGTCCGTCCGGAGCGCGTGGCACCGGATCGGGGAGGGATTTGCCAACACCCTGCGCGGGGTCGCCGACCGGGTGGAGGCACTCTCCGTCTCGGAATTGCAGGTGAAGCTGCGCGCGGGCATCGATGCGGGAAACTGGCAGCAGAAGGGCGACGAGATCCTCCAGGCGCTCGCCGAGAGCGATCTACCTGTGGTGCTCGCGCTCGACGAGCTGCCGATCCTCGTCAACCGGCTCCTGAAGGGGCAGGACTACCGCATCACGTCCAAACGACGCCAGGAAGCCGACGCCCTCCTGGCATGGCTCCGCCGGTGCGGCCAGGCGCATCGAGGCCGCATCTGCATGATTCTCTCGGGGAGCGTGGGCCTCGAGCCCGTACTCCGCCACGCGGGCCTCAGCGCCCACGCCAACATCTTCGCCCCGCTGGATCTCAAGCCCTGGGACGACCGGACCGCTTCCGGCTGTCTCCGGGCGCTCGCGAACAACTATTCCCTCGACTTTCCCCCCGAGATTCGGCGAGGCATGTGCCGCCGCCTGCGGTGCAACATCCCCCATCATGTGCAGCAGTTCTTCGACTGCCTTCACGAGTTCCTGCGGCGCGCCGGACGGCGCGAAGCATCAGAGGAGGATGTGGAGCGGGCCTACCGGGAGGAGATGCTCGGCCCGCGGGGACAGATCGACCTGGATCACTACGAGAGCCGGCTCAAGATGGTTCTCGGGCCCGGCCTCTATCGGATCGCTCTCGAACTCCTGACCGAGGCTGCGGTCGAAGGTGGCACGCTCTCCAGCTCTGCCGTCGACCGTTACCGCGAACGCTTTCCCGCCCCCGCCGACGCCGATCCGGCCCCGGTCGAGAGCGTGCTCAACGTCCTCGAGCATGACGGCTACCTAGCGCGCCTCGACCCCGGCTACCGGTTCGTG
Source organism: uncultured Gemmatimonadaceae bacterium (assembly GCA_964532325.1). GTDB lineage: Bacteria > Gemmatimonadota > Gemmatimonadetes > Longimicrobiales > Gaopeijiaceae > JAAXGI01. Next base: position 9,615 of record CAZHGS010000034.1, read on the forward strand.
TCGGGTCTCCTCGAGGACTGGTGGCGTGCGCGCCACGACCGGCACTTCGTCCCCATCGGTCGTCGCCCGGCCTGAGCGGAGGCAACTGTGATGGTGGCGCCCAGAAAATACAATCCGGGCTTCCTCTCCGATGACGAGCTCGTGGCGTCGTTCTGCGTTCGGACGACCGAATTCGAGTCGATCATGGAGATGCTCGGCGAGTGCACCGGGGCCTCCAACCCCCACCAGATCGTGATCGGCCCGCGCGGGAGCGGGAAGACGACCCTGCTCCTCCGGGTCGCGGCCGAGGTGCGCCGGGATCCGGTGCTCTCGGAAAGCTTCTTTCCGGTCGTTTTCGCCGAGGAGAGCTACGAGGTCGGGTCCGCCGGAGAGTTCTGGCTGGAGTGCCTCGGGCGTCTCGCTGTGCAGGCACCGGAGCGCGAGGGCGCCCCCGACCTTCACCGCACCTACGGCGAGCTGCGCACGATCCGGGACGACAGGGCGCTCGGCGACCGCTGCCTCGGCGCCCTGCTCGACTTCTCGGACCGGGAGGGCAAGCGGCTCGTGGTCATCGCCGAAAACCTGAACTCCATCTTCCGGGACATCCGGGACCCGGACGCGGGATGGCGGATCCGAAAGGTGCTTCAGACCGAGCCGCGCATCGTCCTCCTCGCGAGCGCCACCAGCCGGTTTGACGAGATCGACAATCCGGACCAGGCGCTCTACGAGCTCTTCCGCGTGCTGATGCTCCGCCCGCTGAGTGAGGAGGAGTGCGTCACGCTCTGGGAAGGGGTGACCGGCCAGACAGCCCGACGCGAGGCGATCCGGGCGCTTCGGATCCTGGTCGGTGGCAGCCCCAGGCTGTTCGTGATCTTCGGTCGTTTCGGGGCGGACCTCTCGTTTCGCCAGCTCATGGCCGATCTGCTCGATCTGGTCGATGACCACACGGAGTACTTCAGAAGCCATCTGGAGGTGCTCGCGCCCCAGGAGAGGCAGGTCTACCTGGCGCTTGCCGATCTCTGGAAGCCGGCGACCACCAGGGAGATCGCCGACGGCGCGCGGATCCAGGCGAGCAAGTGCAGCGCCCAGCTCGCCCGCCTCGTGGACCGGCAGATTGTCCGGGTCGTGGGCGGCACCGCGAGACGGAAGGAGTATTATCTGGCCGAGCGCCTGTACAGCATCTACCACCTCCTGCGGCGTCCGCGCGGACCCGACCGCCTGGTCGAGTCCCTCATCCGCTTCATGGCAGCGTACTACTCGCCGCGCGACCTGACGGAGATAGGGGCTCGGATCGTGCGGGCCGCCGACAGAGCCGGCGGAGAGTTGCCTCCGGTGGAGCAGGCGGTGCTCGCGCAGCTGCTGGAGGTGCCGACGCTGGGAGAGGGACGGCCGGAGCTGCTCCGGCGGATGCCCCCGCGCCTCGCGGAGGCCCTCGGTCCGGCCGCTCCGCCTGCGGGCGGGCTGACACCGGATGCGTCCGGCGCGAAGTCGGAGACGCCCGCCGCGAGGCTCGACAGGGACCTCCTCGAGAAGGCGCGGGCACTCCGGAAGGCGAATCGGCCGGAAGACGCACTGGCGGCGTACGACGATCTGGTGCGGCGATTCAGGGAGAGTCAGGCACCGGACCTCGCCCAAGTGGCCGCCGAGGCCCTCGCGGAAAAAGTCGCCACGCTCGCCGTTCTGAACCGGCCGGAGCAAGCGCTTGCAGCCTCGGACGAGATGTCGCGTCGATTCGGTACGCCCGACACTCCGAGGGTCGTCGAACTCGTCGTGGGCACCCTCCTCAACAGGGCGGGGGCACTCCGGGCGCTGAATCGAGGCGAGGAGGCCGTGGCCGTCTACGACGAGGTGGTGCGCCGCCACAGCACGAGTGAGCGGCCGGAGCTCCTTGTTCTGGTCGTGGGAGCGCTTGCGAGCAAGGGGACCGTGCTCCGGGAGTTGAACCGGCTGGACGACGCGCTCGCGGCCTACGACGAAGTCATCTATCGATTCTCGGCAGCCGAGACGCCGGCCCCAGCCGAAGCGGTCGCTTCGTCCCTCTCAGACATGGGAGAGATCCTCGGCGAACTGAATCGTCCGAGAGAGGCCGTCGGCGTCCTCGACGAGGTCGTATCGCGGTACGGGACGAGTGAGGTGCCGCGTCTTCGTCTGTTGGCCGACCGGGCCATGGCCAACAAGGCGATCGCACTCCACAGACTTGGCCGGTCGGAGGAAGCGCTGGCGGTCCTCGATGACCTGACCGGCCGTTACGGGACGCGTGCGGTACGGCGCTTCCCCGGCATCGTGGCAGAGGCGCTCCTGAACCGGGGACTCGCGCTCGCGGAATTGAATCGGCCCGAGGAAGCGGTGAAGGCCCACGACGAATTGGTGCGCCGATTCGGGGCAGGCGAGGAACCGGAAGTCCTCACCTCAGTCGCGAACGCTCTCATGAGCAAGGGCGTCGGGCTTGCCGCGGCGGATCGGCCGAAGGACGCACTGGCGGCCTTTGAAGAGGTCGTGCACCGATTCGGGGAGAGCCGATCAACGATCCTTCGTCGATGGGTCGCAGGCGCCCTGGTCAACAAGGGGGCGACGCTCGCGGAGATGATGAACCGGCCGGAGGACGCACTGGCGGCCTTTGACGACGTGGTACGGCGATGCGGAGAGAGTGAGTCGCCGGCCCTTGTTGTCATGGTGGCGGTCGCCTTTCTGAACAAAGGTGCCGCACTTGCCCGAATGCAACGTCTGGAGGATGCAGCGGCCGCCTACGGCGAGGCGGCGCGTCGATTCGCCGAAGAGACGTCCCGCCCACGATCCGAGTTCACCGAGCGTGCGCTCCTTCAGAAGGCCCGCCTCGAGCTCAGGAGCCGCCGCTACGGGGCGGCGATCAGGACGGCTGACCACCTGCTCGAACGCCCCCTCACCGACTCCCCGGAGAACCGGATCCAGAGCCTCCTCGTCCGGGCCCGAGCGACGCTGGCAAGCGGTGACGTATCCGGATGCGAGAAGAGCATCGAGGCACTGCTCGCGATTCTCCCGCGACTCGACTCCGTTCCGGGCGAACCGATCCACATACTGATCGAGCTTGGCGTCGAGCTCGGACCGGTCCGGATGCTGGAACTGATCCGGGCGTCACCGGCGGCCGATCTGCTGCTCCCGCTCTCGACGGCCTTCGAACAGGAGCTCGGGCTGAAGTCCAGGGTGGCCCGCGAGGTGGAGAGGGTGGCCCGGGACATACGGCGGAGACTGGCACAGCTGCAGGAGGGAAGGTGAACGGACCCGGCACGTGGCTGGGCGCCAGCCGGCACCGCTATTGACCTCCGCTCCCTTCGCCGGGGCTCGAGGCGGAGGTGGCCCTGCGCGCGACGAAGCCCCCACGGCGGCAACCGTTCACGAAGTCCAGGGGAGAGTTACCGGCTCTTCCGGGATGAGCCCGGAGGGCTGCCGCCCTCACCGTCCTCCCCGTTCCTGGGACCTGGCCCGGACGTGGTTGACGAACTTCTGGACATGCTGGGAGCGACGGACCACCATCGACGGCCGGGCAGATGTTCCGGTGATTGTCAGCCGTCACCCCCTCCCACCCCCCGGCTCCGTCGGCGGGCAAGGGGCTCAGGATGAAGGCCTCGATCCACCCCGTCCTCCCATCCCCGATCCGGATCCCCTGCTCCCAACCCGTGTTGGCGCCGGGGCGCGAGTTCGCACCCGTCACATATAGCACATCATTCGCGTCGATGAAGAGCCCGTCCGGCTTGCCGCACTGCGTCCAGACATCCAGAAGGTTCCCCTCCTGGTCGAAGATCCGGATCCGGTAGTTCCCGCGGTCCGCCACGAAGAGCCATCCCCCGGAGTCCACCGCGAGGTCGTGGGGGTCGAGGAACTGCCCGCGCGCCGTCCCGGTCTCCCCCCACTCCCCGATGTAGGTGCCGTCGCTCGTGAACCGGGCGATCCGGTTGTTTCCGCCGTCGCCATGACTGTCGGCGACGAGGATCTCGACGGCCCCCACTGTCAACATATTCGTTGACAACAGATTCGTTGACGTATACTCTCCCACTTACTCGCGGGACTCAGGCGTTTGCAGCGGTGGCCCGCCTCACACTGCATAGGAATAGAAGCATCGCATGCAATCATCCACAGGCCGCTGGGTCAGCGGCGACGACTTCTTCGACCGGGATCGCGAACTGAGAGTGCTCGAATCCCGTGTCCGGGACGGGAATCACATCATGATGACCGGCCAACGCCGAATGGGAAAGACCAGCGTCCTGCAGGAAATGGGGCGTCGGCTGGAGAGAGAGGGATGGACCTTCCTTTTCGCCGATGTGGAGGGGGCCGCCTCGGAGGAAGATGTGGTCACGAACCTTGCCGAAGCCGTTCATCGAGTCCGGCCCATCGCCTCACGAGCATGGCGCACCATGGGGCGTGGACTGGCCAGGCTGGCGAGACGGGTAGAGCAACTGAGCGCCCACGAATTCGCCATTAAATTCCGGTCGGAGCTGAACTCCGGGAACTGGAGACGCCACGGGGAACACCACATTGCGCAGTGCACGTCGTTCGGCAATCCCGTCCTGATGGCCGTTGACGAGGTGCCCATTTTCCTTGCCAGACTGCTAAGGCAGGACGGCGGTGTCCGACGCGTGGACGAATTCCTGAGTTGGTTACGGGCCGCCTTTCAGCAATATGGCGAGGGGTCTCCGGTGCTGATTGTTTCTGGCAGTATCGGGCTCACCCCTCTGGTACAACGGCTGGGTATTTCAGACCGGATCAACTATCTGGATCCGTTCCGTCTTGGTCCGTGGGATCGGGAGACCTCGATACAGTGCTTCGAGGTACTCGCCAGGAGCTACGACTTCTCTCTTGATGAAGGTGTGGCAAGTGCCGCCTACAAGTGTCTCGGAATCGGTATCCCGCAGCATGTCCAGTCCTTCTTCGCTCGGCTGCGCGACTACGCCCTGATGAATGACCGGGAGAGGATCGTGCTCGCCGACATCCCGGTCGTGTACGACAAGGAACTCCTTGGACCCTCCGGACAGAACGACCTTTCCCACTACGAGACACGTCTTCGGGACGGATTCGGCGACGCAAGTCGCTACGGCATCGCAATGGAGATCCTGGCCGAAGCCGCAGTCGCGGGGGCTTTTACGGCGGACGCCCGCCGTCATCTGGCGGCACGCCACTCCAAGCTGCTGTCCAACGCCCCGCAGCGAGTCACCGAGGCGCTCGATGTTCTCGTCCACGATGGTTACCTGGAAGCCGGTGCCGATCGCCACCGGTTCGCCTCCAATCTTCTCAGGGACTGGTGGGAGGCTCGTTTCCGCGGTCACTACACACCGCTCGCAGGTGCTTCTCCGACATCCGCCGGAGAGAAGGGTCCGCTATGAGCCGAATCCCACGATCGACGATCCGCAAGTTCAATCCCGGAGTCTTCCAATCCGATCGGGAGGTGATCAAACAGTTTGTTGTACGTCATCGGGAGCTGAACACAGTCCTGGAGATCATCCGCGGAAATGTCAGCGCCCCCTCGTGCCAACACACACTGGTCGTCGGCCCCCGCGGCTGCGGAAAGACCATGCTTCTGGCACGGGTCGCCGCCGAGTTGCGGACGGATCCGCACCTCCGGGAGGCGCTGGTGCCCGTTCGCTACATGGAGGAGAGCCTCGAGATCTTCGACATCGGGGACTTCTGGCTGGAGGCCCTGTTCCATCTCGCGAAGGAGTGCGCGCACCATCACCAGGACCTCTCTGGGGAGCTAGAGAGGACACGCGTCGAACTGGCGCAAAAGGCGCGTAGCGAGGACATCGCCGGACGTGCGCGGGCCAGCGTCCTTGATGCCGCGGATCGGCTGGGGGCGAGGCTGGTTCTGATGGTAGAGAATCTGCAGGATCTTTGCGGCGATGTCGACGAGGACTTCGGGTGGCAATTGCGCGAATCCCTCCAGTCGGATCCCGGAATCATCCTCCTGGCCTCCGCTACGAGCAGGTTCGAAGCGCTTGAGGACGCCGGCGAGCCGTTCTTTGAACTGTTCCGGGTCCTCCAGCTGAACCCGCTGAACACCGCCGAGTGCCGGTGCCTCTGGCAGGCTGTCAGCGGTGAGCATCGGCAAGACCGGCAGATACGGCCACTCGAGATCTTCACGGGCGGCAGTCCTCGTCTCCTGGTCATCCTCGCGGAGTTCGGACGCCATCGGTCCACACCTCAGCTGATAGAGGAAATGGTAGGTCTGATCGACGATCACACCGAGTACTTTCGTGGACACCTTGACGCACTCCCCAAGACGGAGCGGCGGGTGTTTCTTGCAGCGGCCGACCTATGGCGGCCCTCCAGGACACGCGACATTGCCAAGCGGGCTCGTCTTGGCGTGCGGGAGGTTTCGGCGCTGCTCGGGCGGCTCGTAAAGCGGGGCGCCGTCAGGATAGAAGGAAGCGGCAGGAACCGGCTATACGCGGTCTCCGAGCGCCTCTACTGCATCTACTACAAGCTGCGACACCAACGTGACGATGCAGCAGTGGTGCGCGGGGTGATTCGCTTCATGGTGGCCTTCTATGAGCCGGAAGAGGCTGCGCCGATGCTCGGGGCACTCCTGGCTGATCGGGCGTTCGACGCCGCCTTTTTCGGTGGAGGAGGGGATATCGGCTTGGGCAAGATCGCTTCGGGCATGGCGGCGGCGACACACCGACAGCTCAGGAAGCGGTACCGCGGCCTGGGTAAGCGGGATCGCCGGATACGGGTGGCCGGCGAATTGATGGACAACGCATCCGGGTTTGGGCGATCAGGTCAGTGGGCGCGCTCGATCGAGTACAGCGACGAGGTGATCCGGGGCTTTGATTCGATCCCGGATCCGGGAGTAAGGTCCACGGTCGCCAGGGCCTTCGTGAACCGGGGAATGGCGATGCAGCAGTCGGGACAGCACCGCGCGGCACTCGGGGCGTTCACCGAGGTCGTCACACGCTTCGGAGACCTGCGTACGCCGGAAGTCCAGGAATGCATGGGCACGGCCCTCCTGGCCAAGGGATTCCTGCATGGCAGGCTGGAGGAGCCCGAACAGGCCATCGCCGCCTACGACGAGGCCGTCGATCGCTTCGGCGACAGTCAACTCCCGCAACTTCGCCTCTGCGTTGCGAACTGCCTCCGAAACAAAGGCTCGATGCTGGCTGAGGCCTCTCCAGACGCGGCGCGGGCGGCATGGGACGCCGTGGTCGAGCGGTTCATCGACGATGATCTCCCCGAGATTCAGTTACAGGTGTCCAGCACCATGATCAAGCAAGCGGGTGCCGCCATCGTCGGACGGAAAGGTGAACTGGCGATCGCAGCGTGCGATGCGGTCGAGGACCGGTACGGCAACAGCGAGAATGCGGAGGTGCTGCGGCAGGTCGCCCTCGCTCTGGAATTGAAGGGAATGGCACAGAATCAGCTTGGACTCCCCGGCGACGCTCTCGCCACCTGCGAGTTGCTCATCCGCAGATTCGGCGCCATGGAGGGCTATCTGGGTCTTCCCGTCGGCTGGCGCGCAATGGGGATCAAGGGCATGGCATTGGTGCAGCAGGGTGATGAGTTGGCCGCCCTCGATATTCTGCGAATGCTTTGCAGCCAGCTGGACATCGATAACCCGGCGATGCTGCAGAAGCTCGTATGGGACACGATCGACGTAGTGGCCGGCGGCGCCTCTCCGGGACCCGTGGCCGATGTGCTCGTACAGTCCGCCGAAAGGTCCGAGTTCCTGGTCCCGCTCGTCGCCGCGCTGCGCAGGCTCTCCGGTCACCCCATGCCGGTTGCAGAAGAGGTGTCACAGGTCGCTGACGACGTGATCGAACAGATCAGGGCACGCGCTCCATACGTTCATTCCAACTGAGCGAGTCAGGCGTGCTCCCGGTGATCGGCGCATCCGCGACCGACATGCGACTCGGAGCCACCGGGCTGACGGTCTTGAGCCCGGAGAGGGGTGCCGCCCCCTACCGCCCTCTCCGCTCGGCGGGCCTCGTCCGGACGTTGACGAACTTCTGGACGTGCTGCGAGCGGCGGACCTCCATCGACGGCCGCGGCTCGGCCGCGTAGATGTTCCCGTGGATGTCGGCCGTCACCCCCTCCCACCCCCCGGCTCCGTCGGGCGGCGAGGGGCTCAGGATGAAGGCCTCGACCCACCCCGTCCTCGCGTCCCCGATACGGATCCCCTGCTCCCACCCCGTGTTGGCGCCCGGGCGCGATAGCGCATCCGTCGCGTAGAGCATGTCGTTCGCGTCGATGAAGAGCCCGTCCGGCTTGCCGAACTGCGTCCAGACATCCAGGAGGTTCCCCTCCAGGTCGAAGATCTGGATCCGGTAGTTCCCGCGGTCCGCGACGAAGAGCCGTCCCCCGGAGTCCATCGCTAGGTCGTGGGGGTCGAGGAACTGCCCGCGCGCCGTCCCGGTCTCCCCCCACTCCCCGATGTAGGTGCCGTCGCTCGTGAACCGGGCGATCCGGTTGTTTCCGCCGTCGCCGTGGCCGTCGGCGACGAGGATCTCCCCGTCGGGGGTCACCAGCACGTTGCTCGGCTGGCGGAAGTGGTCGGGGCCGTCCCCGGGGACCGCCCCGGTGCCGAGGCTCATCAGGAGCTCCCCGTCCGGGCTGAACTTGTGCACCTGGTGGCCGATCCCCCTTCTCGCCATCTCTGCCAGCACCTCCTCCCCGGTGTGCCCGTAGGCCTGGCCCGGGGAGTAGTCGGTCACCCAGACGTTCCCCTCCCCGTCCACGTGGAGACCGTGCGGCCGGTCGAAGAGCCCCTCGCCGAAGCTCGCCACCAGGTTGCCGTCGAGATCCAGCTTCAGGATCGGCGCCACATCGGGCTTGAAGAGGCAGCTCTCCTGCGTGCTGAACGGCATGGGCGTGCGGCCGCACCGGTCCGCGAACCAGATGTGGAGCCCGTCGGGATCGGCGTAGATCCCGTTGAGCGGGCCCCACTCCCTCCCCTCCGGGAGCTCTCCCCACTCCACCGGCCGGTAGGGATTGGGGGCGGCCTGGCCGGAGAGCTCAGGGGCCGCGGCGGCGACGGTCGCAGCGGCGGCGGCCACGACCGCCATGGGGCGTGGGCGACGAACCTTCGGCATGGGGTCCCTCCCGTCAGCGTGGAGTGTGGGTGTCACCTTCCCGGGCGAACGCCGGCCGGACTCCCCGGCTCGCGGCGCGGCACACCCTCGTCCGGCCGCGCTCCCGGCGGGTGCATCCGGCCCGCGCACGGCCCGGGTCCCGGGCCTCAGAAGACGGCGATCGGGTTCAGCGGCGAGCCGGTGGCTCCGGGGATGGGAAGCGGCGCGGCCATGAGGAGGAACTCCCACCGGCCCCGCTCGGCGGCCGCATCGGCGAGCGCCTCCAGGTCGCAGTTGTCGAGCATGTGCACCCCGAGGTAGAGGAGCGCGAAGTCGTGGGCGGCCCCGGGGATGTTCGAGGGCGCGACATACGACCGGTCGGTTCCGAGGATCGCGATGTCGCGTTCCCTGAGCCACGGGATCACGGACGGATGGAGGCCGGGCGACTCGCCGCGCCGGCCCCGGAGCCAGGGTCCCTCGGCCTCGCGCCGGGCCCAGACGCCCGTGCGGATGAAGAGCGCGTCGCCGGCCGACACCCGCACCCCCGCCCGCTCCTCCCACGCCTCGATGTCCTCGATGTAGACCGGCTCGGTCGGCCCGAGGTAGGGGACGCCCTTGAGCCTCGGAATGTCGATCAGCACGCCGCGGGTCAGGATCCCGTCCTTCAGGTTGAGGACCGAGTTCCGCTCGTGTCCCTGGTCCAGCACGGCGTCCGGATCCGGCGTGTAGCCGTTGTAGAAGGTGCCCTCGTCCTCCCAGTGCGCCATCGCGTCGATGTGCGTGTGGGCCATCCCGTGGTAGGCGACGCTGATCCGGTCGGCGCCGAGGCCGAGCATCTCGAACTCGTAGGGGTCGGGATTGTCGACGGCCGGGACGGTGTTCGCGTCCACGGCGAGCGAGAGCGTGAACCCCTCCCGGACGAGCGCCACGGCCTCCAGCCGCTTCTCCGGCGTGATCAGGTTGAGCGCCCCGATCTCGTCGTCGGCCCCCCAGCGTCCCCAGTTCGAGAGCTCCTCCTTCCACTCCTCGTACTGCGCGGGGCTGACCTCCCGGTCCGCGCCGGTCTCCGGAGCCTGGCCGCAGGCGGTGTGCATCGGTGCGAGGAGCAGCATGGACGGCAGGAGCAGCCGTCCGGCGACAGGCCTGTTCATCGGTCCTCCCCTTTCGGTGCGTGCTTCGGGCCGGACGCATCGGTCCCCGCCCGGAGGCGGCCCCCGTCCACCCCTTCACGGCCGGAGCCTCTCGAGGCCCGTGACCTCTTGCTGGCAGAACGGATCCGGCGGAGGGCCGTGCCCGTCGAGCCAGCCACTGCCGGTCTCGGCAGCTCCGCGGTTGTCGCTGAGGATGCCGACCCGGTCGTCCGGGCCCGCGTCGCTCAGCACATCTTCGCCGCAGGTCGGCATCCCGGGTGAGCCGCGCCGGATGACCGCCCCCAACCGCTGCGCATTGTAGCGCCCGGAGAGGTACCGGAGCGAGGGTGCGGGAGAGCGGCCGGCCATCATCACGCACTCCCCGGCAAGCTGCCGGGGGGTCCAGCACGCCCCTGCCGGAGCCCATCCTCTGCTCGAGGACTCCCTGGGGGTGCCGATCCCGTTCCTCCCTCTCCCGGACCCATCTCTTCCGGGACCCGAGGCGTCCGCCGTATCAGGAGCCAACTCCACGAAAACGGCACGCACCGACAGGAGGCTCATGCATCGGTGCCGCCGTCGACGGGCTCACGACGGAAGGAGAGCGAGAACCCTTCGACACTCGTCGAAGGGGAGCCATCAGGTGGAGCACGAAGGAGATCGGCACCGCCTGGCAAGTCCGCTTTCGATGTCGTCCCCCGGACACCGCACCACGGGTGCAGCTCGACCGGTTTCGTCGCCCGGCAGCGGACGGACCATCTGCGCCGGCGGGCCAACCGGGGCATCCGGAGCCCGCGTGGCGTGAGATTGACCCGCCTCGTTTCACCGCGAACCTTGTTGCCATGCCATCGTGGCCCCGGGACAATGATCCCCGGGATCTTCCGTGGCGCAGACTGCGAGGGCGCGACCGATGGAAGAATCCCTCCCCCTGAACTGGTGGCACCTGGGCATCGGAGTCGCGGTCCTGGCGGCCGTGGCGGCGCTCGCCGACTGGCTGAAATCCCGCGTCGTCGCAAAGGCCCTCGGAAGGGTGGCTTCCGAGGCACGGATCTCGCTGGACGACGGTCCCTTCGACACGATGGTGCTCGGCCGGCTCGCGCCCATCGTGCCGGCCCTGGTCGTCTACTACGGGATCGTTCCGGCTCTGGGGGTGACCCGGGCGGAGGCGGAAGCGGGGACGGAAGCCGAACTGCTGATTCTGTTCTGGACGCTCGTCCGTCGCCTTTCGGCCGCCTACATCACGCTGATCATCGCGAGAACCCTGACGGCGGTGCTGGATTCGTTCAGCGCGGTCTACCACAGGACGTCCCCGGCATCGGTGGCCAGGCCGGTCAAGAGCTACATGCAGGTCGCGACGCTGGTCATCTACCTCGCCGGCGGAGCGGTGATCATCGCCATTCTCCTCGGCCGTTCCCCCGTGGTCTTCCTCTCAGGCGTCGGGGCGGCGGCCGCGGTGCTGATGCTCGTATTCCGCAACACGCTCCTCTCGCTGGCCGCGAGCATCCAGATCACCTCGAACGACATCATCCGCATCGGCGACTGGGTGGAACTGCCGTACGCCGGCACCGACGGGACGGTGATCGACATCGACCTGCACATGGTGAGGGTGCAGAACTGGGACAAGACGGTCTCGACGATCCCGACCCACCGGTTCATCAGCGAGGCGTTCAGGAACTGGCGGGGGATGTCGGAGTCCGGTGGGAGGCGGATCAAGCGCGCGATTCTCATCGACGTCCATTCGATTCGGTTCCTCGCGGCCGGGGAGATCCGCGGGCTCACCCGATCCGAAACCATCGGACGACACCTGCGGCTGCCCGTCGGGAACGCGGCTGCCGGAGAGGCCGGAGAGGGGGCGGACGACGGGCCGCCCCGGCCGCTTACGAACCTGGAAGCATTCCGGACCTACGTCGAGCAATACGTGCGGGCGCATGCGAGCACCCACCAGGAGATGACCCTCATGGTGCGCCAGCTCGCCCCCGGGCCCCACGGTGTACCGATCGAGGTCTACTGCTTCTCGAAGGAGACGGAGTGGGTCGCGTACGAGGCCTTCCAGTCGGAAGTCTTCAACCACCTCTTCGGGGTGCTTCCCGAATTCGGCCTGAGGGCCTTCCAGGAACGATCCGGAAGCGATCTGCCGCGAAGGGAGAATCTCGTGCGCCGGACCCTCGGCGGCCGCGTCCCGAACCCGGGTTCCACACCCGCTCCAGCAGGCGGTCCCGATGCGGCCGGCTTGGATTGACCTCTCGACGGCGGTGGGACTGGTTGGTGCCCTGATGCCGGTTTTCCTCTCTCCCCCTCCCTGGCCGTGACCGGCGCCCGGGCGCGTGGACGGGCACCTTCCACACGCTCCGAGTCGGGAACCGGCCGGGCCGCCGGCTCGAATGGAGCGCGGCGGGTCTCCCGCGCCCCATGGGCTGCGCCCCGCTCAGAACACGGCGACCGGGTTCAGCGGGGAGCCGGTGCCGCCGTCCACGGGGATCGGCGCGGCCGTGAGGAGGAACTCCCACCGACCCTCCCGCGCCGCCGTCTCGGCGAGCGCCTCCAGATCCATATTGTCGAAGATGTTCGCCCCGAGTCCGGCGATGAGAAAGGTGTGGACCGGCTGGCGGATCCCTTCGACGAGCGACGGCATCACGTCGGTGGCCGCATCGCTTCCCACCATCGCGACGTCCCGCTCCGCGATCCAGGGGAGGACGGATGCGTGAAGCCCGGCGCTGTTGCCCGACACCTGCCAGGGCCCGACGGCGTCGCGCCGCGCCCAGCGGCCGGTGCGTATGAAGATCACGTCGCCGGCCGAGACGGTCACACCCGCCTCCCGCTCCCACGCCTCGATGTCCTCGAGGTAGATCGGCGTCATCGGCTCGAGATAGGGCACCCCCCTCAGCCGGGCGAAATCGAAGAGGATCCCGCGGGTGACGATCCCGCTCTTCAGGTTCTCGATCCCGAGCCTCCCGCATCCCTCGGGCGTGCTCGCCGAGAGCGGGATGTCGTTGTAGAGCCGGCCGTCGTGGGCGAAGTGGCAGAGCGCATCGATGTGGCTCACCCCGTAGCCGTGGTAGGTGAACCGGTAGGTGTCGCTCCGGAGGCTCTCGCCCATGATGTGATCGAAGGCGGCGTCCGGGTTGTCCGGCGCCTCCTCGGGCATCGGGTTGCGGGAGAGCGAGACGGTGACCCCGCTCCGGACGAGGGCGGCCGCGTCCCGGCTCTTCTCGGGCGTGATCAGGTTGAACGTCCCCCGCTCGTCGTCCGCGCCCCACCGTCCCCAGTTCGAGTGCTCGCGGAACATCGCGTCGAACTCCTCGAGGTTCACGGGCGACCGCTGGTCCTGGCCTGGGGCCGAGGCCATCGCCCCGCCGGGGAGGAGTGCCAGAACCGCCAGAGACACGACCGACATCATCCACTTGGTGCTCATCGACCCCCTCCCTCCGGCTGGCAGATGCGTGCGGGCTCCACATCCAGCGTCGGGGACCCGCCCGGTTCGGACAAGTGGGGTTCCCGGTGAGAGGCCCGGGGGGGGCGGCCCTCTCACACCCGGCACGCGCGCGGGAAGGCCCCGGGGCACGGGCCCGCGCCGGGTCCGTGCCGCCCGGGCGGGGCCGGCCCGTGGCCTACGGCTCGTAGACCGTCTCGCCGTTCCAGTTCTCCGGGAAGGGCTGGTAGCTCCCGGCGGGAGACCTCTGGGGCGACTGGGCCACGAGCGGCTGACCTTCCATCGCCTCCACATGATCGACGAGCTCCCAGAGCTCGTCGACGTGGATGCCGAAATTCAGCTCGCCGATCGGTATGCGCACCGTCCTGCCCTGCGTGCTCCAGGCGCGGGTCTCGATCCCCGCGTGATTCACGGCGACGACCCACCCGTTATGATCGAAGACCGGGCTCCCGCTCGTGCCCCCGGTGGTATCGAAGCTGTACTGCACCTCGATGTGCGGGGCCTCCCCCCCGGGGATCAGCCGGAGCGCGCTCACCACGCCGTCCTTGAAGGTGGGTGTGGCGATGACCCGCGCATCCCCCCCCGTCGTCCCGGCCTCACCCGGGAAGCCCAGCGTTCCCACGGGCTGGCCGACCTGGAGGGCGCCCGCGAATTCCCGCGGAAGGAGGCTCAGCCCGACTTCCCAGGCCCCGTCGATCCGAAGGAGGCCCACGTCCTCGGTATAGGGCGTCCCGTCGTAGTCGGGGTGGGTGACGCCCTCGCCCACGATCCGGTACGTCCCGCTTCCGCCGAGACGGGTGCCCGATCGGATGACAACAGGTATCGGTTCATCGTCGGCCAGCTCGTGAAGGACCTCCTGCACCGCCTCGACGATATGGCCGTTCGTCCAGATCGCGTCCGGAGCGATGGCGGCGAATCCGGTGCCGAAGCCCAGGTATCTCAGCCGTCCGTCCCTCCGGATGAACACACCCACCGAGTAGACGGACTCGGAGATGTGGGATTCCACGATGACGTTCGCCCAGTTCAGGGTCTCGCCCTGGGGGCCCTGGGGACCGCCGGGACCCTGCGGGCCCGTCGAACCGGTGGGGCCTTCGGGGCCCTGCGCGCCGGTGTCACCGGCGGGGCCCTGGATGCCCTGCGGGCCCTGGGCACCCTGGGGACCCGCGGGACCCATCGGACCGACGGGGCCCTCGCAGCCGAGGAGAATCAGGGAGAGAGCGAGCAAGCGTTTCACGGATGCCTCCGTCTTCGAGGTCCGGCGAGCGGGCCGGCGCAGGTTCGCCGGACCGTCAATATAGATAGACGGGAGGACGCGCAAGACCGGCCGCGGCGTTCCCCTTTCTCGTGCCGGTCCGCTTCGCCCACCCTCCCCTGCGGCTCCCGACGGCCCGTCGCAAGTCTCCCGGCGGTCTGAAGAGACCGTGGCCGGATGTTGCGTCCGCTCCCCGCCGGTTGAGACCGCCGGCGCCTCTCCGGGACGGCACCATGCGCCCGTCCGCCGCGGGTGCGGGACCGGCCTCCCCGGCCCCGACGCTCGGGCGGGGTGATCCCGGTTGGCTGGCATTCCGGGCGGGGTTATCGTCGGGTCCGGCGTTTTCGGGCCTGACCGACGGGTGCCGCCGTGCCCGTACGGTCACCGCAGATCCCGGGGGAAGGCCGCACCGCTCCACGGAAGGAGGACCGATGATGAAGTTCTCTCGTCTCGCTCTTGCGGCCTCGCTCGCCGCGGTCGGCGCGGCCGGGTGCGACGACAATCTGGAGCTCGTCGAACCCGTGCCACCCCCGCCGCCCCCGCTCACGGCCTCGATGGCCCCGAACTCGGCGGCCGTCGTCGTCGGCAACAGCGTGGTGTTCGCCGTCAACGCTTCCGGGGGGCCGGTGAGTGCGACGGCGAGCTGGACCTGCGCCTCCTCGAACGACGGGATCGCCGCGGTGGACGTCGTGGAGACGGGGTGTCGGGCGAGCGGTCTCGCGGCCGGGAGCGTCACCGTCACTGCCCGGGTGACGAAAGGCGGTGAGACGACGAATGTCGGGGCCCATCTCACGGTGACCGAGGAAGAGACGGGCGAGCCGGCCTTCCTCTTCATGAGCCTGCCCGCGGAGCTGGACACCCGTGCTCTCGAGGGGAGGGTGATCGCCACGCTGCAGGTCGAGCGTGGCGACCGGACGCTCGAGCGGCTCTCGCTCCTCGTCGACGGGGAGGAGGTGGCCTTCCAGACCCTCGGGGGGCCCGCCATGGCGGCGCCGGAGGATGGCGCGGCCGCCCGGCAGGCCGTCTACCGGTTCACGCTCGCGTTCGATACGGACGCCTACGACCCTCTGACCGGGGCCCCGAAGTACAGGAACGGAGAGCACACGATCTCCGCGGAGCTCCGGGTCGGGGGCCGGATGATGGCGGACGGAACGGCGGGCCACGAGACCGTCCCGTCGAACGCCATGACCGTGGTGTTCGACAACGACGACGCCTACGTCGTGACGGCGGATCTGGGGGACAACAGCGCGGTCGGCGACGACGGGACCCGGTGGCACGGCGGACCGGCGAATGGAGCGATCGAGATCGCCGCGCTGCCGGTGAGCTTCAGCGGCGACCCGGTCCCGGCCGTCACCATGAACTTCTGCTCCGAGAACATCACCGACGCGGAAGCGCCCTACGAGTTCGCCTTCGGCTGCGAGGGCGTCGAGGCCCGGGTCGGGGCGCCGTCGATCTCGTCGGCCGGCGGATACGGCGACATCCTGAACATCGACGATCTCCCCTTCCCGGCCTTCATCGATTTCGCGGGTCCGGCCCACCCGCCGGTCATCGTCGCGAACCCCAACGGCCGCGAGGACGGCTGGATCAACGCGGCCGTGAGCCTGACGGCGGAGCGGAGGAAGGACACCGACGACGCCTGGCTCGTCGAGCCGGAGGTGAGGGGCGACGAGGGGGGTGTCGGAGGCTACAGGATGATGGTCGTGGTCGGCGAGGACCTGGGGGCGGCCGCCGCCGCTCCCTTCTCGTCGCGGGTGCCGGCCGAGAGCCGCGACGCCGCGGCCTACTGTGCGGTCGCCACGGCTGCCGACGATCTGGGCAACCGCTCTCCTCCCCCGGACGCCACCGCCCGCTGCCGCGCCGCGCCGGCCGCAGCCGACAGCCTGATCGACCACGACAACGACGCCGGCACCGGGATGGTGTACGGCCAGATCGACGAAGCGCGGAACGACACCACCGTCGCGGGCCAGCACCTCGAGTTCGGTGTCGACAACACGCCTCCGACGATCGGGTTCGGAGACGAGGAGGAGGAGAACATCCGGCACGCCGCCCTCCCCCTGACTCTCGCCTTCGAGCCGGAGGACGGGGGGAGCAGGGCCGGGAACTCCGGCGTGGACGGCGACGCCGGCATCGTGGTGGGCCTCCAGCGGCGGACCGCTTCCGGGACCGCCTGCCTCGCGATCGCGGAGGACGGGAGCGTGGCCGCCGACGCCGCTCTCGAGAGGGGGTGCGAGGCGACCGGCATCAGCGGCGGGGAGGTCACCCTGGAGACCGGGGTGGCCGCAGGGTACTACAGGCTCAACGCGACGGCGCGCGACAAGGCCGGAAACCGCTCGAACACCCTCCGCCACACCTTCGTCTACGACGGGACGCCGGCGGTGGCGACGGCTCCCGCCGTCCCGGGGGCCGTCGAGGCCGGCGAGCCCTTCGTGGCGACCTCCATCCTGGCCGACAACCTCTCGATCCGGGACTACTACATGACGGCCGACTTCGGGAACCTGCTGAGCCTCGGCGCGGGCGGCCCCGTCGGGGTCGACTGGTTCAACGCCCTCGAGCTCACGCACCTGAACCACGCGGCCCGGGCGAGGGTGGAGGCCTACGCGGGGCTGCAGTCGACCGTCGGCGGGAGGGTGCAGCTGCTCGACGCGGTCTCGGTGTACGTGCGCGACCAGGCACAGGAGAGCTACGGGGAAGGAGAGAAGACCGGCGTCACCGTGACGGACGCCCCGGACGGCGACGGGGGGTTCCGGGCCGGCGCCTTCACGACCGGGTGGGTGGGGCGCGACGAATCGGACGCCTACGCCTTCTGCGGCATACCGGTGTGCGGGGACGAGGACGCCGCGCTCGCGGTGGAGATCGAGTTCAGGGCCATCGCACCGGCGGCCGGCACCTTCGACAATCCGTTCGAGCGGGTGGATTTCTGGATGACGGACGTCAACGGCGCCTCCTGGTTCTTCGGGAGCGATGAGACCGGGACGAGCGGGGAGAAGGGCCCCGACGGCGACGACGACCAGATGGACGGCGACGACGGCCTCGAGACGTGGTCGTACTCGGTTATCGTGCCCGGGACCCTCCTGGCGGCGATAGCGAGGGCCGACACCAACGAAGCCTCCACGACCGAGCCGATGATCCGGGCGATCGGCGTGAACGACAGCGAGGTGGGAGTGGTGACGACGACGGGAGTCGCGATCGACACGACCGGGCCCGAGACCGGGCCCGGGAACTGACGTCCGGACCACCGGGAGCGGTTCTCTCCGGGGGGAAACAGGGAGGGTCCGGCCGACCGGGTCGGCCCCTCCGGCATGTCGTGATCTCGGCGTAATCCATTGTGGGAAAGCCATTTCCG
>CAZHGS010000035.1:0-27500 GCA_964532325.1 uncultured Gemmatimonadaceae bacterium
ACGACGACGAGAACTGGCGCGGCGTGCTCCGGTCGAAGGGCTTCTTCTGGGTCGCCGCCAATCACAGGGTCGCATACGAGTGGGCGCAGGCCGGGGGTGTGAGCACCGTCAACCCCATGGGCACGTGGTGGGCCGCGACGCCTAGGGAGGAGTGGGAGCACCCGGACGGAGAGCCACCGGACCAGCAGCCGAGTTGGCACCCCCGCTACGGGGATCGTCACCAGGCACTCGTCTTCATCGTTCAGCACGTGGACGAGGCCGCAGTACGCGCCCGACTCGACGCATGCCTGCTCGACGACTCCCTTGCCGCCGCCGACAGCCGCCTCTGGGACGGACGTCCCAATCCCTTCCCCGAGTTGCAGATGGTCGAGCTGGCGGCCGAATGAACACTCCGGCCACGGACGACCTGAGCGTCTGAGATCCCGGCGCTCCTTCCCCACTGACACGGCTCCGACGGGAATCACTCCTCGACCACGCCTGTATCGGCGGTGCGTACCAACGCTGCCGGGACTGAGCTTCGGGGACGAGAAGCACTCGTGAGAGCCGCCGCCTCGCTCAGAGAAACCGTCGGCGTCCGGCCGGCGTGCAGCGCGCCGGGCGTGGCACGCATCGCGTCACTCCCGAAATCCGGTCCAGAGAACCCAGCGGACCACGACGACCCCCAGGAATCTTCGGAATCGGGCGGACCTGCGGAGAGAACGCGAGTCCTTCGTGGCCATCCGGCTTGATGGGGAAGGCGCAGGCCTCTCCAGTCGGGATTTCCGGCCGGTTCGGGCCACACCGCAGACGAGCGTGGCGTCGGCCGGCTTCCTGGAGCCCGCGATGCCGGCCCCGTCGACGCAGTTGACGCGGCCCTCTCCTTCCGCATGCGGAACGCACTGCCGGTGCACCTCCGACATGATGGTCCGCAGGGGTCCGTCGACCTCCTCCCGTGGAACTCGACGCCCGCGTACCGGTCGGCGGGCCCGGAGATGCGCCCGCGTCAGCCTTCCTTCAGCCCACGGACCCTCCTGACCATGCGCCGCCGGGACACGACCGGGACCGGATGCCTTCCATTTGACAATCAAATGGAGTCCCGGCACTCTCCATTGGGATGCCCAATACAGAAGATGCCCGGACTGAGGTGCTGCGCGGCACGCTCGACCTCTTGGTGCTCCGGGCACTCGTGTCGCTCGGACCGTCGCATGGGTACACGATCGCCTCGAGGCTGGAGGAGGTGTCCGAGGGTGCCCTTGTGCTCAACATGGGCACCCTGTATCCGGGCCTGATGCGGCTCGAGCACAGGGGGCTCATCGAGGCGGAATGGGGCGTGACGGACCAGAACCGCCGGGCCCGGTTCTACTCCATCACCGCCGCCGGCCGGCGTCATCTCGTCGCCGAGAAGCGAAGTCTGGACCGGTTCGTCTCGATCATCGACGCGCTCTTCCGGCAGCCGGCGTGGACACCGAACAATACCGGCTGACAACGCGGCTCCCGCACGCCGCGATCGCGCCATGATCTTTCAGAGACGACACCTGCGTCGTCTGTGGAGCGCCGTGCGGCGCACTCCGAGCGACGAGGACTTCGTGCGCGAGCTCCGCTTCCATCTGGATCAGGCGGAAGCGGAGCTCTGCGGGCGAGGCTACTCCCGGACAGACGCCCGACGGATGGTCCGCACCCGCTCGGGCGGCTTCTTCCAGGCACTGGAAGCGCTGCGAGCCGAGCGGGGTCTCGGGCGGACGATGGACCTCTGGGACGATGTGCGGTACGCGGTTCGCCGTCTCGTGAAGGCGAGGCGGTTCACCATCGCGGCTTCGACGGCGCTCGCGCTCGGGATCGGCGCCAACACGATGGTGTTCACCGTCGTCAACGCAATCCTGATCCGGAACCTGCCCTTCGACGATCCGGACCGGATCGTGGCCGTCTGGACGGGGAACCCGGAGGGACAGCGCCAGGCGGTCTCCTACCCCGACTACGAGGACTGGCGGGACCAGGCCGGCACCCTTGCCGGCCTCTCGGCCTACCGCAACGGCAATGTCAACGTCAGCGACGACGAGCAGGTGCCCGATCGCGTCCTCGGTACCTACGTATCATCCAACTTTTTTCGATTGCTCGGCGAGCAGCCCGTTCTCGGCCGGGATTTCGGTCCCGACGACGACCGCGAAGGCGCCGAGCCGGTCGTGCTCCTCGGTCACGGGCTCTGGGAGACCCGCTACGGCCGGGACGCCGGAGTGCTCGGGCGGACGATCCGGGTCAACGCGCTCCCCGCGACGGTAGTCGGCGTCATGGCTCCCGGCATGCGTTTCCCGAACGACACGGACATCTGGATTCCGCGCGTCAGCCTCCCCTCCGAATCGAACGTGGGAGACCGGGGGACGAGCAGCTTCGCGGTGATCGGGCGACTCGGTCCCGGGGCGTCCGTCGACCAGGCACGCCAGGAGCTTCGGGCGATCGGCGCGCGGCTCGCGGAGGCCTATCCCGATACGAACCGGGACCGGGCCCCAGACCTCCTCGAGTTCCTGGACTATGTCAATGGGGGAGAGCCCGCACTGCTGACTCTCACCCTGATGGGGGCGGTCGGCTTCGTCCTGCTGATCGCATGCGCGAACGTGGCGAACCTCCTCCTCGCCCAGGCCACCGGGCGCCGCCGGGAGATCGCCGTTCGCGTGGCCATGGGGGCCACGCGTCTCCGGATCGTGCGTCAGCTCCTGATCGAGAGTCTCGTGCTGGCGCTCGTGGCCGGAGCGGTCGGCTTTCTCCTCTCGATCCTCGGGATCCGGTGGGTCAGTGGTGTAACCCGGAGCGCGGCGGTCGGCATACCGTACTGGGTCGAGTTCACGTTCGACGGGACCGTCTTCGCGTTCACCGCGGCTCTCTGCCTCCTGACGGCTATCGCGTTCGGCCTCCTGCCGGCGCTCCGGGCATCCGGAACGGATGTCACGGGGATCCTGAAGGAGGCGACTCCCGGCAGCCTGGGCGGCGTCCGGGCACGCCGCTGGGCGGGCGCACTCGTGGTCGGGCAGCTCGTCCTGAGCCTCGTGCTCCTCTCCGGCGCCGGCTTCATGATCCGGAGCTTCCTGGCTCTCCAGGCGATGGAGGAGGGGTTCGAGACGTCGGATCTGATCGCGACCAGGCTCTTTCTCCCTCTCGGGCAGTACCCGGAGGCGGAGGGTCGGGCCGACCTCCTCCGGGAGTTCGAGGACCGCCTCCGATCGATGCCGGCACTCCGCGGCCAGGCCATCGCGTCGGCGGCCCCGCTGGCCGGAGGCGCGATTCGGCCTCTCGAGACCGAAGGCCGGATGGCCGGGGAAGGGGTGACGCTGCCGGTGACCACGGTCGTCTCGGTCAGCGACGGCTACTTCGACGCCCTGCGGATCGCATTGACGCGGGGGCGGAGCTTCCGGCGCGGAGACGGGTTCGAGGGCGCGGAAGTGGCGATCGTGAATGAGCGGTTCGTCGAGATGCACCTCGACGGCGAGCCTCTGGGACAGGAGATCCGGCTTCCGGCCGAGGGGAGCGGGGCCGACGGCCCGTGGCTCACGGTGGTCGGGGTCTCACCCTCGATCCGCCAGCGGCAGGTCGGGGAGCCGCAGCCGGATCCGGTCGTCTACCTCCCGCTCCGCGCCGATCCCCCGAGATTCTCCGTCGTCCTGGTGCAGAGCCCGGCCGACCCGGCGAGCGTGATCCCGGAACTCCAGGAAGCGATGCGGGCCATCGACCCCGACCTGCCGCTCTACAGCGCGACGACGATGGAGCAGCTCATGGCCGACTACAGGATCGGGCCGCGTGTGTTCGTCCTGATGCTCTCCGTATTCGCGGGGATCGCCCTGACGATGTCGGTGGTCGGAGTCTATTCGGTCGCCGCCCTCTCGGTGGCCAAGCGAACCCGGGAGATCGGACTCCGGGTCGCCCTCGGTGCCGGGCGGAAGCAGACATCCTGGCTGTTCCTCAGAAGGTCTCTCGGCTACCTCGCCATCGGGCTTCCGGCAGGGATCCTCGGAGCGCTTGGGGTGGGTCAGCTGCTGCGGAGCGTCCTCGTGGAGGTCAGACCGGCCGATCCGGTGACGCTGGCCGGAACCGTCCTGCTCCTGACCTTCGTATGTGTTGCGGCCGGTCTGATCCCGGCCCAGAGAGCGGCGCGCCTCGACCCGATGGTTGCCCTCAGGGCCGAATAGCCCCCGCTCGAGAAGTCGCGACTCGAGTCTCCGCTCGCCGTGCTGACGGACCTCCCGGGAGGGGAGTCGCCGGTCTCCAGGGCATGACCGCCAACCGTGGTCCACTCCAGGGGCTTCCGGACAATGCCCAGGACGCATGGGCTCGCCCGCCGTCGCAGTCCCTGTTCGATCCGTCCGGAGGAGCCAGCGAGAGGAAGTGAGACGTCCCGCGGGCTGCCCCCACGAGCCGCCAGAGGGCTTCGACGGAGCGTCCGGTCAGCTGGGGGAGAGGGAGGCGAGCGGCCCATGAGGCACGCGCCGCCTGGATGGAGTACGAGACGTGTGGCTAGGAGGAGGAGGTTCGATCCTCGCCCTCGAATGCGGACCGGATCTCTTCGGCACCCATGCGGTCGAAACCCTCGGATACGGGGACTTCGCCGGCCATGAACCCCACCCGCCGGACGGATCCGGTATCCGGCGCCTCCAGGGCCACGACCTTGACGACGGGCTTGCCCGCCCGCGTGATGATGAAGGGTTCGCCGTTCGCGGCGGCCTCTACGAGACGCGAGAGATGCTTCCTGGCTTCGTGCATGCTGACGGCGCGCATCTGATCACTCCCGGAGCCTGGTCCACAGAACTCAGCTAACCGCGGCGACCCCAGGATGTTCTCGGAGCCGGGCCGACCCGCGGAGAACACGGGTCCTGCGTGGCGATCTGGCGTGACGGGGAAGGCGCGGTCGTCTCCAGTCAGGACTCCCGGTCGGTTCAGACCACGCCGTAGGCCAGCATGGCGTCGGCGACCTTCTTGAAGCCCGCTATGTTGGCCCCGTCGACGTAGTTGACGCGGCCTTTCCCTTCCCCATGCAGAACGCACTGCCGGTGGATCTCCGACATGATGGTCTGGAGGCGTCCGTCGACCTCCTCGCGCGACCAGCTGATCCGCATGGAGTTCTGGCTCTGCTCCAGGCCGCTGACGGCGACGCCTCCGGCGTTCGAGGCCTTCCCGGGCGCGTGCAGCACCCCGCCGGCGGCGAGCAGGTGCATGGCATCGGCCGTGAGAGGCATGTTGGCTCCTTCACAGACCGCCACGACGCCGTCTCCGAGCAGCCACTTCGCGTCTGCGAGGTCGAGCTCGTTCTGCGTCGCGCAGGGCATCGCGATCTCGCACCCGACGGACCACGGCCGGGCATTCCGGTGGAACTCGACGCCCGCGTACCGGTCGGCGAGCTCGGAGATGCGCCCGCGCCGGCCTTCCTTGAGCTCCTTGACGAACTCCAGCTGATCCGCGTCGAGTCCGTCCCGGATATGGACACAGCCGCCGGAGTCGCTGAGGGTGAGGACCCTGGCGCCCTTCTGGAGCGCCTTCTCCGCCGCGTAGAGCGCCACATTCCCGCTCCCGCTGATCGCCACGGTTCTCCCCTCGAGCCCCTCGCCGTGGTGATTGAGCATCTGCTCGCAGAAGTAGACGCAGCCGTATCCCGTCGCCTCGGTGCGCACCGCGCTTCCGCCGAACGAGGACCCCTTGCCGGTCAGCACGCCCGCCCACCGGTTCTGGAGCCGGATGTACTGGCCGAAGAGGTAGCTGATCTCGCGCGAACCGACCCCGATGTCACCGGCGGGAATGTCGACGTCCTCGCCGATGTAGCGATGCAGCCCGATCATCAGGGACTGGCAGAACCGCATCACCTCGCGCTCGCTCTTGTCCTTCGGGTTGAAGTTCGAACCGCCCTTGGCGCCCCCCATCGGCAGACCCGTGAGGCTGTTCTTGAGGATCTGCTCGAAGCCGAGGAACTTGAGCACGCTCTCCGTTACGGTCGGGTGAAACCTGAGCCCGCCCTTGTAGGGCCCGAGAGCATGGTTGAACTGCACGCGCCAGGCCCGGTTCGCCCGGATGTCTCCGCCGTCGGTCTCCCACGAGACCCGAAAGGCGATGACCCGGTCCGGTTCGGTCAGGCGCTCGAGGATCTGCGCCCTCCGGTAGTCGTCGTGCTGCAGATACCAGGACATCACCGAGCCCGCGACCTCCTCGACGGCCTGATGGAACTCCGTCTGGTGCGGGTTCCGTTTCCTGAGGCCGTCCATGAAGTGGTCGAGCTCTCTCTGCAGCGCGGGCATGGGCGACAACTCGGACCTCCTCGCGGTGGATTCGGCGACCGGACGGGACGGAGAGCGGGCGACGGCTCCCCTTAGCCTGGTCCTCTATAGGGGTGCCGGCCCGCAGGAGGTCCCCGACCTCCCGGAGCGGCGTCTCCAACCGCCTCGCACGGCCGGGCTGCAGACGCCGGGGATGGGAGCGGGGCTGCAGGGATCGAGGCACGGACCCCATCCGGCAGGGGCCTCCCCTCCCCCGACCGGACCGACGCCGGCCTCAAGGCCGAACCGGGTGCGGTCAGGTCTTCTCCCGACGGGCCTGCCCCGGAGGGTCCGGCAGTGTCAGCCCCCGGCCCGCGCGCCTCCGTCTCGCCATGGGCGGCCTCCCGACTCTCAGTCCAGCGCCCTGACGGCCTCGACGACCTCGTCGAAGGGGGGAAGCACGTGGGGGTCTTCGCTGACCCAGCGATAGCTGATCCGCCCCTCCGCATCGACGACGAAGACCGAGCGGTTGGCGATACCGTGAAGCCCCGCCAGCTCCTCGCGCAGCACCCCGTACGCCGCGGCCGCCGTCTTGTTGAAGTCCGAGAGGATCGGGAACGGGACCCCCATCTCCTCGCCCCACTTCTGGTTGACGAAGGGCGAATCGATGCTGATCCCGTAGACGCGCGCCCCGAGGGACCCCCACACCTCCCAATTCTCCGCGAGGTGGCAGAACTCCTTCGTGCAGACGCCGCTGAAGGCCAGCGGCACGAACATCAGCACCACGGGTTCGCCCTGGTGCTCGGAGAGGGTGACCGGGTCTTCGCCCAGTGCGCGAAGGAGGGAGAAGTCCGGCGCGTCGATTCCCGCTGCAAGTGCAGTCAAGGTATTCCTCCAATCTGGTCCGTGTCTCTTCGCGGCTTGCCGCCCGGGGCAGGCGTACCGTTTGCGACTGCTGCCGCAGCACTCGAGCCGCAGGGTGGGCAGACGCTACAACGCATCGGCCAGAATCGAAAGCGTGTCAAGGTGTCACCTGGCCGCCGCCCGCCGTGCCTGGACGGATGATCCAGAGCAGACAATGACCTGGTCAGCGAAGTCGATGCGAATCCTGACGGGAACGAACGCCTCAACCGGATGATGCCGAACGCTGAGGGGAAAACGCTGGATGCGCCCGTCACGAGGCTGGCCAGGCGCGTAGAGTACGGGCGAGAGGGTACCGATGGCGTCCGAAATGGTCGCATCGCGTTCGAGTCCGGGGCCCCGAAACCGGCGGCCCGACCGTCAATTCCCGGCTACTCCGTGAAGGCCTCGAAAAAAGCGAGTTCGTGGCGCATCGCCTCGGCGTACACCTCGGCCGCGCGTTCCGGCATGTCGGCGGCGAGATCGTCGAGTAGCCGCTCGAGTTCGGCGGCGAGGCCCTCGAAATCCGGAGAGGCGTACGTCTCGATCCAGTCGCGATAGGGGTTTCCCGCGTGATCTCCGGCCGAAAGACGCCGCCCGAGCCAGGCGTAGAGCCGCATGCAGGGCGTCATGGCGGCCAGGATCTCGCCGGCCTCCGCGTTCCAGGCCGTGCGGGCGAGGAATTCGGTGTATCCCCTCGCGGCCGCGTTGGGCTTGACGGCCTCGAGGTCGATATCGAGGCGCTCGGCGTAGGCGCGGTGAAGTTCGAGTTCCTCGAGGACCCCCTGCATCAGGGCGTGCAGCCGTCGCGCGACCTCGATCCGGTCGGCGGTGCGGGCGGCGGCCAGCGCGTAGGCGCTGAAGAAAGCGCCGAGAAAGAAGGCGTCCTGCGCCACGTAGCGGCGGAAGGAATCCGCGGCGAGCGACCCGTCGGTCAGGCCGCGCACGAAGCTGGAGTCGAGACAGGCCTGCGCGAGATCCGCGTTCCGGGCCCAGAGGGATTGGTGGAGCGCCACTAGTTGAGCTGCATTCCCACGGCTTCCGGCGGGGCGTGGAAGTGGAAGCGCGGGATGGGGGCGCGGAAGACGGATCCGTCCCGCCGCCGGAAGTGGTAGAACCCCTCCATATGGCCCGTCGGCCCCCGCAGGATGCAGAAACTGTTGTAGCGGTGCGAATCGCCCGGACGGAGCACCGGGGACCGGCCGACGACGCCCGCCCCTTCGACCTCCTGGTCGCCCGCCACCGGGTCGTGGATCAGCCAGTGGCGCCAGAAGAGCTGTGCTGTCTCGGTCCCCACGTTCTCGATCGTGATGTGGTAGACGAATACGTAGCGCCAGGCCGCGGGGTCCGAGTGCTCCGCGACGTATTCCGGCCACACGTGGATCGCCATCGCGTCCGGGACGGTGGACGGCCTGTCGGAGTCGCTGGCGGACATCATCGGAATACGCAGTCTGTATCCGGGCACAGTCGGGGAGAAGTCCTCACTGCCGGCAGCATGTCACCACATCTCCTCGCCGTTGGCATTACAACTTCCTCCCACTACCAACTGCAGATCGCGGGGCCAGCTGCCTGCTCTCGCCGGCTCCGGGTTGCCGGATGATCGTGGACTGTCGCCCATCTACCCGTCTTTCAACGGACACAATCAGACGAGACTTCCGTCGGTGGTCAAGTTCCTGCCTCCGTTCCGTACCGCACGCGACTCAGGGGCCCTTCCCTCGACCGGCATTGTACCCGGCGTCTCCAGTACTGCGGGCCCAGACGTCACCCGCCGGTTGGCGCGCGCCCGGAGACCGTCAGGGTGCGCCGGTCCGGTCGGACAGCCTGTCGGCCTCGGCAGCCAGGGTCCGGAGGCGGGCCGACGGCTCGACCGGATAGGGGTCGCCACCCGGTCGGAGCGAACGGAGCGCCGGTGGAAGCGATGCGCATGAGGCCCCGACCCTCTCCCGCACCTCCTCGAGCGCCGGATCGCGACCGGCCCGGCGTCCCCCGCGCATGACCGGCCGCAGGAGCGGTTCTCCGCCGGGGTCCTCGTCCTCGCAGGCCAGGATGTCGCCTGCCAGCACGCCGTCGGCGTACCTCCTGAACACCTGCTTCCGCCCGGGCCAGGTGGCCTTGCCCTCGGAACGCTTCCGGCGCGGCCGGCCCGCGTACTCGTGAAGCTTGTAGACGCTGTCGAGCACGGGGACATCGGCGGAGACGGTGAGTGCGCTCCCCACGCCGAAGCCGTCGATCGGCGCCCGGGCGAGTCGCGCCACCTCGTGTTCGTCGAGCGAACCGCTTGCGAAGATGCGCACCTCCGGGCAGCCCCCCTCATCCAGGATCCGGCGGACCCGGCGCGCGTGCGCGGCGAGGTCGCCGGAGTCCAGGCGCACCCCCCGGATCTCGACTCCCTCGTCGCGAAGGCGGGGCGCGATCCGGACGACCGTCTCGGCCCCGGCCTCCGTATCGTAGGTGTCGATGAGGAGCACCGTGTTGTGCGGATGTGAGCGCCCGAAGCGGAGGAACGCCTCGGCCTCGCTCTCGTGCGCCTGGACGAAGGAATGGGCCATCGTGCCGTAGGTGGGGATCTCCCAGCGCTGCCCCGCAACGACCGTCGCGGTGCCGTCGAAGCCCGCGAGATACGCAGACCGCGCGGCCAGCGCCCCGGCCTCCGACCCGTGCGCGCGGCGCAGGCCGAAGTCGACAAGGACCGCCTCCGGCGCGGCGAGGGCGAAGCGCACCGCCTTGGACGCTATGAGGGACGAGAAGTTGATGAGCGAAATCAGGCGCGTCTCGACGAGCTGCGCCTGGGGAAGCGGTGCCGTGACCCGCAGTACGGGTTCCTCCGGGAAGAAGACCGTGCCCTCCGGCATCGCGTGCACCTCGCCCTCGAACCGCAGTCCGGCGAGCCAGTCCACGAAGGCCGGGGGGAAGTCGGGCCGCGCGCCAAGCCACGCCAGCTCCTCGGGATCGAAGCGGAGCCCTTCCAGATAATCGAGCGCCGGGGCGAGGCCCGCCGCAAGGAGGAACCTGCGCTCCGGGGGAAGCCGGCGGACGAAGAGGTCGAACACCGCGACCTCGTTCATCCCGTGCTCCCAGTACGACTTCAGCATGGCGAGCTGGTAGAGGTCCGTGCAGAGCGCACGGTCCCCCGGGTTCGACCTCGGCTCCGCGCCGGCGGCCGGCACGCGCCCTATTCCCCGCCGACCGCGGTGCGCGTCGGAATGAAGACCGCTCCCGCGTCCCGCATCCGGCCGATCGCGCGGGCGCCATCGCCGGCCTCCACCTCGACGGCGCGCACGGCATCCTCGAGCACGATCACCCCGAGGCCCTCCCGGCGGGCGTCGAGCACCGTGTTGAGCACGCAGTAGTCGGTCGCCAGTCCGCCGACGAAGACGCGCTCCACCCCGCCGGCCGAGAGCCGGCCGGCGAGATCCGTCCCGGCGAACCCCGAGTAGGCGTCCGCATCCGGATGCACCGCCTTCGAGACGACCACCGTCGAGGAGGCGAGCTCGAGCGCGGGAGCGAACCCCGCGCCCTCGGTGCCGGCCACGCAGTGCGGCGGCCAGATGCCCCCGCGGCCGACGAACGAACAGTGGTCCGCAGGGTGCCAGTCACGGGTGGAGAAAACCGGAAGGCCCGCCGCCCCGAACACGCGAAGCGCCTCGTTCAGGGGCGCGATCACCGCATCCCCCCCGGGCACGGCGAGCGCGCCGCCGGGGAGGAAGTCGTTCTGCACATCCACGATGAGGAGCGCGTCCCCTGCGCCCGGCGCTCGATCCTTCACCGCCTCTCCCTCCCTCCCCCGTTTCGTCGCACCGGCGTTCGCACCGACCGCCGGGAACCCGCTCCTCCTGACAGGTTACCATCCGTTGCAAGGCGGCGGGAGGACCCCCCGCAGCTGGTCCGGGCGTTCGGTCCGGTGCCCGCGGTCGCCGGCTCCGCCGGCTCGGCGGCGCCATCGGGGGTCGGCCGGGGACCGGTTCCCGGAGGTGTCGCCCCGCCTGCGTTCCCGGCCATCCGGCTCGCCCCCTGCGATCACCGGGTACCCGCCCCGCCGGCCGGCCCGCTCCCGGACCGCACCGGCGGAACGCACTCCGTGACACGACGCCCGGCGGGAGACCCGATTCCCCGGGCCGCGGGGGAGCCGCAACCCCATCCGCCGGTTGCTTGACCCCGGCCACCGGGGACCGGATGATGGGGATCGGGGAGGGCGTTACGGCAGCCCCGGCGCGACAGAACGAGAGGCAGCGGAGGGAGGCACGATGCCGGCGAGCAACCAGCGAACGTTCCCGGGCCCGGGTCCGGTTTCCCGAAGCCACGGACGGCGGCCACCGGTCCTCAGGCTGCTCTCGGCCGTCACGGTCTGCCTGACCGGGTACGGCGCGGCGGAAGCCGCGGGCCAGGCCGGACCCGCCTCCTGGGTGGACGACCTCCGGCCCGTCACTTCGGCCGACTGGGACGGCGGAAAGGCCGCGCACCTCCTCGAACGGGCTGGATTCGGCGGCACCCCCGGGGAGATCGGCCGCCTGGCGGCGATGGACCCGCAGGAGGCCGTCGCCTGGCTCGTCGACTACGCCTCGATTCCGGACGGACTTCCCGCATTCGACGCCTCGCCGATCTGGGAGGCGGGGATGGACCCCTTCCCGAAGAGCCGCGCCGAGGCGGTGCAGATAGCCCGCGAGACGGGCGAGTCGATGGGCATCCGGGTTCTCCCGGAGGGCGAGTCCCGACGGCTCCAGCCGGTCGTCAACCAGTTCTTCTACGGTCTGCGTTCGAACGCCTACGAGACGCAGCGGATGGCGCTCTGGTGGGGCGACCGGATGGTGCGCACCGAGCGGCCGCTCGAGGAGAAGCTGACCCTCTTCTGGCACGGCCACTTCGCCACGGGCAACAGCAAGGTCCGCGACACGCGGAAGATGGAGCGCCAGCACCTGATGCTCCGCGCCAACGCCGCCGGCAACTTCCGGGACCTCCTCCTGGGGATCCTCACCGATCCGGCGATGCTCGTCTACCTGGACAATGGGGAGAACGTCAAGGACCACCCCAACGAGAACTTCGGCCGGGAGCTGCTGGAGCTCTTCACGATGGGAGTGGGCAACTACACGGAGCAGGATATCCGGGAAGCCTCCCGCGCCTTCACCGGGTGGACCAACGACGTCCTCGAGTTCCGGTTCGACGAGACGCAGCACGACTTCGGCGAAAAGACCTTCCAGGGCCGGACCGGGCCGTTCGACGGGACCGAGATCATCGACATCATCCTCGCCCAGGAGGCGACGGCCGAGTTCATCGCCGCCAAGCTCTACCGGTACTTCGTGCGTGAGGAGCTGAGTGACCGGACACGGACCTCCCTCGGTGCGACGTTGCGCGACGCGGGCTACGAGCTGAAGCCGCTCCTGACCCGCATCTTCCTCTCGCGGGACTTCTACAGCCCCCGGTCCTACGCGACGCAGATCAAGAGCCCCGTGCAGCTGGTCGTCTCGACCTACCGGAAGCTCGGAGTCGAGAGGACGCCGACGATACCGGACTTCAACCGGCTCACCTCGAGTCTGGGACAGAGACTCTTCAACCCCCCGAACGTGGCGGGATGGGCCGGCGGGAGGAGCTGGATCACCCCCGGGTCCCTCCTCGAGCGCGGCAACCTCTTCCGCGCGGTTCTCTTCCCGGACGCCGACTCGTTCGTGGCGCCGGACAGGATCCTCCCCGGGGTCTACGCGAACGTCGGCCGCCGGATCGAGGCCGGGATGGGCATCACGGCCGCCACGCAGGAGGGTGACGCCGAATCAAGCATGCTGGCCGACCGCGACGAGGACTTCAACACCCGGTACGGCGGCTACATGGGCTACGTCATGGCGTTCGACCGACTCAAGCTGGTGCCGAGACACGAGCTCGAGATCGACCTTCTCGCCATGGTCAACGACGCCGGCGTCAGCGAGGCCGGCGATGTGGTCGACTACTTTCTCGCACGGTTTCTTCGCGCCGAGCTGGAGGGGAGCGCCCGTGAGGCGCTCGTCGATTTCCTCCGTGACGAGCTCGGAGGAGACCGGGTCGAGCGCTCCGACGCGGCCACCGAGTCCGCGCTGCGCTCACTCCTCTATCTCGTCCTGAGCACACCGGAGTATCAACTGGCGTAGCGACGGCCCCATACCCCGGGACCTCCGCCGGAACTGGAGCAAGAAGATGCTGATCAAGTCCAGCTGCTCGCGACGCGACTTCATCCGCCGCGGCCTCTACGGCCTCGGACTCGGCACCGGTCTCCCGGTGATCCTGAACCGGACGACGGCGGCTCTCTCCGCGCAGGCCCTCGAGGGCACGAGCATGGAGGCCAACCCGGAACGGATTCTCGTGGTGGTGGAATTGTCCGGCGGCAACGACGGACTCAACACCGTCGTGCCCTTCGGCGATGACACCTACTACCGTGTCCGCCCGAATCTCGGCATTCCGGAGCGCGACGTCATCAAGGTCGAGGACGGGCTCGGCTTCCATCCCTCGCTCGTCGGGTTCGAGCGGCTCTACAAGGACGGGCTGATGGCGGTCGTCCACGGCTGCGGATACGAGAATCCCAGCCTCTCCCACTTCGCGTCGATGGGATTCTGGCACACCGGTGTTCCGAACGGAGGCGAGCCACTGGGTTGGATGGGGCGACTCGCCGACGGCGCCTACGACCACGATGCCCAGGGCAACATCATCGTCAATGTGGGAAACCGGCAGTCTCTCGCCGTGCAGAGCCGCCACCACCCGCCGCTCGTCTTCAACGACCCGAACGCACTCATGCGAGACGGCGACGATGCCGAGCAGACGGTGTTCGAGCAGGTCGACCGCGCGAAGGAGACCGGGAACGCGACGCTGGACTTCCTCTCGGCCACGGCCGAGAACGCCGTCGGCGCCGGCGAGATCGTCCGGCGCGCGGCGGCGTCCTACCAGTCACCCGTCGACTACGGCATCGGCGGCCTCTCGGGATCGCTCCGGCGGGTCGCCTCCCTGATCGCTGCCGAGCTCCCGACGCGGCTCTGCTGCGTCAGCTATGCAGGTAACGCCTTCGGCACCCACGTCCATCAGGCCGCCCCGCACGCACGACTCCCGGCCTACACGGCCGACTCCGTCCGGGGGCTCATGGAGGACCTGCAGCGGATCGGCCGGGCCGACGACGTAGCCGTGATGATGTTCACCGAGTTCGGTCGCCGGGTGGAGGAGAACGCCAGTCTCGGGACCGACCACGGCACGGCGACCCCGATGTTCGTCTTCGGGACCGGCGTCGAGGGCGGGATGTACAGCCGGCATCCGAGCCTCACCGACCTGGACGACGGGAACCTCAAGATGACCACGGATTTCCGTCGCGTGTACGCCACGATGATCGAGAAGTGGCTGGGCTATGAGGACACGGGGTCGATCCTCAGAGGCACATTCCCACCGCTCGGCGTGTTCGGCTGAGTCCCGGCCGGCGCGTCGCATCATCCCGGTGTGGTTGGCGCCGGGACCAGGCTGCGGGAGCCACGGCCTGCCCTGCCGACCAGCCGCGACACGGCGGGCGTCCGGTCACGCGCCTGCCCCCCCCACCTGCACGGTCACGCCACGCGCGGCGTCCCCGGCCTGCGACTCCGATAGGCGCCCGGACCTGATCGTCAGCCGGGCGGGGGCCGGGACGAAGCTGTACCGCGGAACGCGGGGGCGAGGTCCGGGCCGTCTGTCCGAAATCATGGAGGCGTACGCGATGGGAACCGGTCGAGTCATATCCGCCGGCGTGGCGGTGCTGGCCCTCTCTTCACTCGTCGCCGCGTGCGGGGAGGGCCCCGGAGCCGCGTCTGCCGGGGCTGACGCACTGCCGTCGGGCGGCGAGGGGGTCCCCCGATATGTGTACGATGCCGCCTGGCCCCGGCTGCCTCTCCCGAATCAGTGGATCCTGGGCGAGGTCGGGGGCATCGGAGTGGATCGCCAGGGGCACATCTGGGTGATCCACCGGCCGTGGACGGTCAGTGGCCGGGAGCTGGCCGCGGTCGAGGGCGAAGCGGAGTGCTGCAGGCCGGCTCCTCCGGTGATCGAGTTCGACGCCGAGGGGAACGTGGTTCAGGCGTGGCCCGAGCTCCGGCAGTTCTTTGCCGAACCCGGTACGCCCGCAGGCCAGGGATTCTCGATCGGGGGAGAGGGCCAGACGCTCTGGGAGGCCACGGACGGACCGGGGTACGGCGAGTGGGGGAGACGGGAGCACACGGTCTATATCGATCACAACGACTTCGTCTGGGTGACCGTCGACGACTCCCACCTGATCTACAAGTTCACGCGGAGCGGTGAGCACGTTCTCACGATCGGCGAGCCGGGGATGACGAGCGGGAGCAACCACACGGGCCACCTCGGCCGGCCCGCCGGCCTCGTCGTGGATCCCGAGGCGAACGAGCTCTTCGTCGCCGACGGCTACACCAACAAGAGAGTGATCGTCTTCGACGCGGAGACCGGAGAGTACCGTCGCCACTGGGGCGCCTACGGGAATCCCCCCGAGGACATTCAGCTGGACTTCGATCCCGACGCAGCGCCGCCTCGGCAGTTTGTCGGGCCCGTGCACGGGATCGACCTCTCGACCGACGGGCTCATCTACGTCTCCGACCGGCGCGCCAACCGCATCCAGGTGTTCGAACGGGACGGCACCTTCGTGCGCGAGGCCTTCGTCTCGCCGGAGACGCGGGATCTGGGAACGGCCTACGGCGTGGCCCTCTCGAAGGATCCGGGGCAGCAGTGGGTGTTCGTCAACGATGGTTCCAACAACAAGATCTGGATCCTGCGGCGAAGTGATATGGAGGTTGTCGGGAGCTTCGCCTCCTACGGACGGTCCGGCGGCCAGGTCCTGTCGGCGCACAGCATGGTCGTGGACTACGAGAACAACATCTATGTCGGGGAGACCCGCGGTCGACGGGTCCAGAAGTTCGCGATCCAGGGGATGTAGGGCAGCGAAGACCCGATCGGGACATGCAGGAGAGGGGGCCACGACCGCGCAGTGGTCGTGGCCCCCTCCTATATGATCGACCTGGGGACTCAGTCTAGCGCCGAGATGAAGAGTTCGGCGACCGGCTCCGAGAGCACCCCCGGATTGGATTGGGAGAGGTTCGCCTGTATCGCGACGACGACCCCCTCTTCGAGGTAGACCCGGAGCGAGGAGTTGCTCCCTACGCCCCCGCCCCCGTGGGAGATCACCCGGCGTCCGGCATCGTCGGTCTCGATCGACCAGTTGAGGCCCCGGTTCTGGACCTCGCCGTTCCCGATCCGGCCGGGGGTCAGGATTTCCGTGAGCGATTCGGCCGTCAGGAAACCGGGTCTCAGGTGAGCGGATCCGAACCGCACCAGGTCCTCCGGCGTCGTCAGGAGCCCGCCGCCCGCCCACTTGTTGCTGTTGTCCACATACGGCGCGTTCAGCAGTTCTCCGAGGCCGGTGCCGTCCCCCCAGGACGATTGTCTCAGGTGATAGTGGGGGCGCCGGTTCGTCCGCTCGTAGAAGCCGGTCCGGTGCGGAATGATCCTGTCGGTGTGGTCCCCGACCGTCGAGAGCATGCCGAGCGGGGCGAACACGTAGTCCTGCAGGACCGTCAGGAAATCCTCGCCGGCCGCGCCCTGCACGGCCGCACCCAGAAGGTTCGCGCCGTACGTGGAGTAGGACTCCGCCGTGCCCGGCTCGAAGAGTAGGGGATCGTTCTCGAAGATCTCGAGCGCGTCCACGATGTCCTCATAGTGCTTTGCGCTGTGGAATTCGTCCCCCTCCGGCGGATAGTGCCGGATCCCCGAAGTATGAGCCATCAGGTGCCGAGGGGTGATGACGTGGCCCTTCTCCGGAAAGGACGGGACGTACCGCTGTACCGGTGCGTCGAAATCCATCCGGCCCTCTTCCTTCAGCAGCGACGCAGCAGCCTGCGTCATCGGCTTCGACGTACTCCCGCCCCGGAACTTGGTGAGCGGGGTAACCGGGACTCCCAGCTCGACATCCGAGTATCCGAATCCCTCGGACCAGACGATCCGACCATCAACTCCCACGGCCACGGATGTACCCGGTATGCCGCGTTCCGCCATGAACGCGTGCACGAGCCGCCGCGCTTCCAAGGCGGCGGCACGGAACTGGATCGGGACGGCCGACGCTTCTCCGTACGGGGCACCGGGTGCTTGACCCGCCAACGCACCCGCAACGACGAGATGGAGGACACCCGTCAGGGTGAGATAGCCTCCCGCTGCCCGCCTCCACGATCCTGATTCGATTGTCATCCCGGTAGTCCTCCGGTGCTCAGGCCCGCTTGTCACGATACCGACGCGGCGACTCCCCGGACCATGCCAACGGCCCGGCACGGGGGGACTCCGACTTGTACCACATCTCGGATCGACCTACAACTCCGAGAACGGTAGCTGCCGGCAGGTCTCCCCGGGGAGCGCCCTGCCCTTGTGATCCCCTCCGGTACGGAAGGGGACCCCGTACTCCGGCATGTCACCCACTCGATGGCTCTGCAGCCGGAGGGTCCGTCTCCGCTCTTCGATAGGCTGGTCGCTCATCTCGGCCGCGGTTCCCCCGCCACACGCCGGCAAGCCAGACTCGGTCCTGACGGCGGTGATCGTCGCCGCCGCGGCGTCGGTACTGCCTGCGTCCAGCTCCGCTTCGGCAACGATGAGGTGGGCTTCCTCCCGCGTTGCCGTCGGGATGGGAGGGTGGTCGTTCGGATAGAGACCCCGAAACCAACTGGTCACTATCCCGTCCTTCGGCGAGAGGTCCTCGCGGAGCGTGGCGGGCAGGCGCCCGCTTGGCACCCCTTCGACCCTGGGAGTCCGGTCGTCCTCGGCCACGGAGAGCAGGGGATAAGCACGGTACGCTGATGACCGCTCACGGTTGCTTGCCGCGCTCTCCGGAGCATACGGCAGCCATCGGCGCCTACGGTCACGACGCCCAGGGCAACATCATCGTCAATGTGGAAAACCGGCAGTCTCTCGCCGTGCAGAGCCGCCACCACCCGCCGCTCGTCTTCAACGACCCGAACGCACTCATGCGAGACGGCGACGATGCCGAGCAGACGGTGTTCGAGCAGGTCGACCGCGCGAAGGAGACCGGGAACGCGACGCTGGACTTCCTCTCGGCCACGGCCGAGAACGCCGTCGGCGCCGGCGAGATCGTCCGGCGCGCGGCGGCGTCCTACCAGTCACCCGTCGACTACGGCATCGGCGGCCTCTCGGGATCGCTCCGGCGGGTCGCCTCCCTGATCGCTGCCGAGCTCCCGACGCGGCTCTGCTGCGTCAGCTATGCAGGTAACGCCTTCGGCACCCACGTCCATCAGGCCGCCCCGCACGCACGACTCCCGGCCTACACGGCCGACTCCGTCCGGGGGCTCATGGAGGACCTGCAGCGGATCGGCCGGGCCGACGACGTAGCCGTGATGATGTTCACCGAGTTCGGTCGCCGGGTGGAGGAGAACGCCAGTCTCGGGACCGATCACGGCACGGCGACCCCGATGTTCGTCTTCGGAACCGGCGTCGAGGGCGGGATGTACAGCCGGCACCCGAGCCTCACCGAACCGGTCGACACCGATGTTCCGATCTGCGCCCACCGGGCTGAGACCGACCTGCACGTGACGGACGGCCCGGAAGCCGGTTGCCGTGGCGGAGTGAACGACCGGATGGGGCGCTGCTCCCGGTCGGCCGACCGTCATCCCGTCCACACCCGGCCTGTCGCCTTCACTCGCCCGTAGGCCTGCGTCCGTTTCCGCGGCTCACAGGTCCTTTCCATCCCACCGGGTCTCGATTCCGTTCCGAGGCCGAACACCCTCGCCGCTCCCGTCTGGTCCCGGATCCGTTCCGGCCTCTGAGCCTCCCAGGGGGCGACCACAGCCTCCCCTCCGGACCGCGCGAATTGGTTCGTCATGCCTTCCTGCCTCTCCACCTCCTTCGAAGCCCATCCGGACTGTTTCCCCGCACCCAGAAGTTCGGTCCTTACCGGCTCGATTCGGCCCGCTAACAGATCAGATCCGCAACCGATAGATCCACCGGTCGACAGTGGTACTTTTTCCGATCCATGGTGTAGGATAGTTACGCGCCTGTCGAGACTGATGCCTCTGCATCACTCTGTTGTAATGCGCGTAGAACGGTCTTCGGAGCGATCACTATTACCGGAGGAGAACATGAAGAACATCTTTCTCTTGATTGCCACTTCCATGCTATACGGTTTGGTGCCCATCGCCCTGCCGGCGCAGCAGTCCACATCCGGAGATCTGGCCTCCGGTGGGGACGCGGTTCCGGTTCTGCAGGAGGACTTCCAGGAGGACCATACCCGTGCCTCGCAAGACGATACCGTCCCGATAGCAGTGGAGAACAACGCCTACCTGGATATGCACATCTACGTCGTCTACTCCGGCGGACTCTCGCGCTCTCTGGGGATGGTTACCGGGCTCTCGAAGCGGACGCTCGTCATCCCGAGGTCAGTGATCCAGACGCATAGAGAAATACAGATCCTTGCGGATCCGATCGGAGGGAACCAGGGGTACCTGAGCGATACAATGTTCGCGTTTCCCGGACAGCGGGTTCACCTCACGATCCAGAACCTCCTCAGCCTCTCGTCGGCCTGGATCGAGGACGACTATGCGGAAGAGGACGAGGACGCCGAAGGAGCGGGCACGCCTCCCACGATCTGAGGTCATATGGCCTGCCGGCTCGAGGCGGACTGCGACCTGCCGGAGCCGGTTCCCAAGCTGGAGATATTCGAAGAAACTCTTGCCCCGTGGCCGGCGGTATCTGCCGCCGGCCACGACCTGATATAAGAGCCAGGACTCGTCCCAATAATGTGCATTCCGCGTCTTCTTACTCGCGCGGGAACGCATTGCAATGCTCCGGAGTAGGTGCCATGCGGCCAGCGAGCCGTCGCCACTGCCCCGATGCGGCAGTGTGACCGGCGGAGCAGTGGCGGACCGATCCGGCTCCGGGACACTTCGGCGCCCTACACCCGGCCCGCCGGAAGATCGCTCGCTCCCAGCCGCTTCCCGATCGGCTCGGGGGGTGGGAACGTTCGATGCCGAGTGCCTCGAGGGCATGGATTCTACCCCGGGGAGTGCAACTATTGACCACCGAGCCGGACCCCGTCGCAGACGGGGGCACGGTCCACCTCCTGCCGATCCGAGGCAAAGATGCCGGCCCGGACAAGGACAGCCGAGTTGTCGGGATCACGACAGGGGCAGCCAACGAGGCCGTCGGCACGTGTGTCCTGGTCACAATGACCGGTGGCGGACAATTCCGACCGACTGAAGCTCGTTGAATCGGCCGTCCCGACTGCACGATTCGGAGCGTCTCGGAATCGCGGTAGTGTGCCGCCGAAAGGGAGGGGCTGAATGAGCCTGTTCGAGATCGGAGCCGTTCTGATCGGGCTGTCGGCAGTCTTCGGCTACATCAATCACCGCTACCTGCGCGCTCCGCATACCATCGGGCTGGTTCTCTTTGCACTGGCGGCCTCGCTGGCGATGCTGCTCGTCGAATCCCTGGCACCAGCTGCGAACATCGACGCGCTGATTCTCGGCGTGTTGGGAAGGATCGACTTCCACGACACGCTGATGCACGGGATGCTGAGTTTCCTCTTGTTCGCGGGCGCCCTGCACGTGGACCTCTCCGCGCTGCAGAGACGGTATCGGACGATCGGGGTGATGGCGACCGCAGGCACACTGATCTCCACCCTTCTCATCGGCACGGGCACATGGCTGCTGGCCGGCTGGGGCGGACACCCGATCCCCTTCATCTGGGCGTTGGTCTTCGGCGCCCTGATCAGTCCGACCGATCCCGTCGCGGTTCTGGCACTATTCCGAACCGTTCCCGTGCCGCCCTCGTTGAAGGTCACGTTGGCCGGAGAGTCCCTGTTCAACGACGGCGTGGGCGTGGTTGTCTTCACCCTCGTCGTCGGCATCGCCCTTCAGGGCGGCGAACCCGGCCTCCTGCACATCGGTGAACTCTTCGCCGTGGAAGTGCTTGGGGGGGGCGTACTGGGGCTGGTCGCGGGCTACACCGGCTACCGCGCCATGCAGGGTGTGGACGAGCGGAATCTGCAGGTGCTGATCACACTGGCCGTGGTCATGGTCTGCTACGCGGCCGCGATCCGGCTCGATGCCAGCGGCCCCATCGCCATGGTCGTGGCAGGGCTGTTCGTCGGCAACGAGGGGATGGAGTACGCGGCAAGCGAGGGCTCCCGGGAGTATCTTCGGAAGTTCTGGTCACTGCTCGACAATATCATCAATTCCGTGCTCTTCCTCCTGATCGGCCTGGAAGTGCTGATCATCGTGCGCAGCGGATTCGAATACTGGATGGGCCTGCTGGTCGTCCCGGTCGCCCTCGCCGGCCGTGGGCTGAGCGTGTCGGTCTCCATGGCCGCACTGCGCCGCTGGGAGACACCTCCCAAGGGCGCCGTGCCAGTCCTGACGTGGGGCGGGCTCCGCGGCGGCATCGCCGTTGCGCTGGCGTTGTCGCTGCCGGCGAACGACTACCGACCATTCATACTCAGCATCACGTACGTCGTGGTGCTCTTCTCCATCATCGTGCAGGGACTGACGGTCGCGCGGCTGATCCAGCGCGTCGTACCGGCGCAATCGGCATCGGCCCAATAGGGAGTGACAGGAGAGAGACTTCCTGCATGCCGGTCGCCGACCGGCTCCGGCGCTTCGGACCTGCGAGCCCGGGAGCTTCGGATTCGATACTCGGGACCGACGCCGGCCGCCACTTGCATTCTTGGAGTCGGGGGGGACGAGCCTGAGGCTGCATGCGGCCAGTCAAGCCGGCAGCAGACGCTCGCCCCGGGACTCCGCCACCGGTCTGCCTGACTCCGGTGCCTTCTCGATCGACCAGATCGCGTTCGGTCAGTAGAGCACCCGGATGCCTGCCGAGACGGAGAGGACGCTCGCCCTGTACGTGTAGTCGAGCCGCGCGTTTTCCTGGACGATGATCCAGTCGGTGACCGACCGGGCGTAGCGGATCCGGAGATCCACGGGCCACCGGAGGGGGAGGGTCGTACCCACGCCAACCGTCCACGGCCAACGGTCGAGGTGCATGCGGTCCTCCCCGGGCGTCCCGGTCGCGGGGTTCGTCCACCCGGAGGCGAACTCGGTCCGCAGCCCGCGCACGCCTCCGAGGAAGTAGAGCTGCGGGCGGTCGTCCCCCAGGC
This sequence comes from uncultured Gemmatimonadaceae bacterium, assembly GCA_964532325.1. Lineage (GTDB taxonomy): Bacteria > Gemmatimonadota > Gemmatimonadetes > Longimicrobiales > Gaopeijiaceae > JAAXGI01. The sequence continues at coordinate 22,234 of CAZHGS010000035.1, forward strand.
CGCGCCCGAGAAGGATATGGCCGCCCGCGCCGTACAGATCGCGCAGCTCCCAGCGGCCGGGCCAGACATCGTGCGGGTTGCCGCCCGGGGTCGGCGCGATCGTGCCCTCGAGCCTCCGCCGGTCGGAGGCGACACCCTCGATCTCGGCACCGACGAGCCAGTTCCCCGGAAGGGGGAGGAGGATGCCGGCCGAGAGGGTGCCGGCGAGCGCGGGGCCGGAGGACGGGGATGTACTCGAACTCCATCCGCCGCGGATGGTCACGGTCTTGGTGTGTTCGACGGCGGCGCGGCCCGCCTCGGGAGCCGCGCGGAGGAAGAAGCGGGACTGCGCACCGGCATCGCTCGCCACGATGCAGAGGCATGCAGCCGCCAACGCTCCGACCCACGCCCCTCGTCGGCGCTCGCCACCTCTTTCGCTGATGGCTCGAGGTACCCCACGCCGCATGGGTCCGCTTGTGGGCAAGACCGAGGGCCCTCCCCGGCGGTCCCTGAAGGATGCCGGTGACATCGTTCTCAGCGACTACCTCACCTCGGTTCCCGGGCTTCCATCTGTTCCTGATAACGCGCGCCGCTCAGGACGTTCGACAGCGCGTAGTTGCCCTCATGACAGGCGTACTCGAAGATCTGCTGGTCCAGCCTCTCCCAGGGCACCTCTCCCCCCCACACCTCGCTGTAGGTTCCCGGGTCGTGGATCTCGAACTCGTAGAGGATCGTGTCTTCATCGACGCGGGCGAAGCGCTCGATCACCCGCAGCTCCTCCGAGTGGACGATCCAGTCCGACTGCTCGTTCATCAGCTGGCCCGGATGGATGTTCGTGGTCTCGACCACGAGCGTGTCCCCCTCCCAGCGGCCCCACGAGTCACCGAACCAGGGACGCACATGCGCCGGGAGCCGGTCCGGCTCGCCCAGTCGGATGATCCGGACATCGTGGATCATCTCGGCGTGGATCAGCACATGGTCGGCGTTCTGGACGATCGTGAGATTGTTGTTGTATCCCCGCGTGGGGATCATCGGAGGACCCATCACGCCGGCCGGACTCGACGCGTAGTAGACGACGCACCGCTCGGCGAGCGGCCGGAGTTCGGGGTGATCGTACTCACCGAACCCGAGCCGGAACTCCTCGTATTCCTCCTTGCGACGGGCGCCCTCCGGGGAGAGGGCGGGTATCCGGCCGTCGGCGGGAAAGGTGATGAGTGAGGTCCGGGGTTCACCGCGCACCCTCGCCACGCGGTCTCCACGCTCGTAGTAGATCTCGTTGTAGCTCCCGACCGACCCGGTCACGGGCGGGGGAGCGCGATCCGGATCACTCGGCAGGAGATCCGTCTCGAGTCGGGACCGCTCCCGGCCCTCGATCGCATCGACCTCCTCCGGCGTGTAGACGGGGCCGAGTCCCGGTCGCCTCTCGAAGGTGGTGAGGGTCGCGTTGCTCCAGTTCCCCTGGAAGTCGGGGTCGCCCCAGGCGGTCCGGGGCGGCCGCCAGTCGGGATCAGGCGGCCCGGCTCTCTGCTGCCCCTCCGCCCCTGCCGGGGAGAGAAGCCCTACCAGTGCGAACGTGAGACAGACCATCCGTGCCGACCTCGACCATTCTGGCATCGCCCTGTTCTCCAGCTGCTTCGAGTGAAGGTGGACCATCCGGTCGCCCACCGCGGCGTGAAGGAGGGACGGCTGTGCACTTCTAGCGGAGATGAGCCCCCGGGCGAGCGACACCTCGGCAGGGAGGGTGTCTCCCCATCGCAAGATGGGCTTCGCGTCCGGCGATCTGCAAGCGAACCTGGAGGCCGGTTCCCCTCCGGCAGCTGTCGGACGGCCGGCGCCCGGTCGGAGCGACCGGAGCGCCGACTCCCGGACCGGCGCTCTGCCCCTGCCGCCGGCATCACTCCCCCGTCCGCCCGGCGAGTCGACCAGGTCGTCGGGCAACAGGGTCGCGCCAGAGGCGTATCGCGGATCCGGGACCGTGGCAGCGTGGCGTTTTCTGAGGACTCGGCCCGACCGTATCGCGCGTGCCGAAGTGAGGCAGGATCAGAGGATCAGTGACAAGGGAGGCGACGCAGCTGGCAGAGGATACTGCGGGACCCCGGCGTGTATCCGGCAGGCCGATGGGGAAACTGCTCGAGGCGATCGTGCGCGAGAAGGCGCAGCGGTCCGTCCACCGGGGCGCGGGCCCGCGCCCCGGGTCGAGCTTGCAGGGTGCTTCCCGCCAAATCTAGTATGGCGTTGGATGCCGAGGCGGGCGCGCCTGCGACGGGTTCCCAAGGCCGATCGTTCGATCGGTGATCGGCGTGACCATCCCGCGAGGGAACGGAGGGTACCCATGGAAACCCAGGCCGGACAGAGAGGAAGCTCGCCCCGCATCCGCGCCGTCCTCGCCCTCCTCGTGGCCGCATCGGCGCACCCTCAGGCCTCTGCTTCGGCGCAGGAGGCCTCGTACCTCGTGTCGCAGGCGGACCAGGGCGAGGGGCTCTACGAGACGGCCTGCGCTTCCTGTCACCTCGGGGACCTCGGCGGCGACGGTAACGCTCCGGCGCTGATCGGCTCCGGCTTCCGCAACAGCCGCGGGAGCCGACCGGCAGCGGTGGTCGCGGGGTACATCCGCACGACGATGCCCCCCGGCCTGGAGGGGTCGCTGACCGAGGGCGAGTATCTCGCCATCACCGCCTACATCATGCGTCGGAATGGGGTCGAGCCCGGCGCCACGGACCTGAGCTTCGACTCGGATGGCGGGTTGCTCGGGCCGGTCGCCGAGATTACCGACGACATCCCGCCCCGCCCCGGACGCCCCGCCAGGATTCCGTCGCCCTGGGGCCGGGACGCTCCGCCCGAGAACGTCGGTGAGGTCTCCTCGACGGCCACCGGCGTGACCCGCACCTACACGCGGATCGAGCGCCTGAATCCCGTCTCCGACGCCGATCTGCAGAACCCGGCCGCGGGCGAGTGGATCAACCCGCGGCACAATCTCATGTCGTGGGGCTACAGCCCGCTCGACCAGCTCAACACGGAGAACACGCACCTCCTCGAGCTGGCCTGGGTGTGGGGGATGGAGGACGGCATCCGGGGCCAGCCGACCCCGATCGTCCGCGACGGGATCATGTATCTCCCCAACTGGGGCAACGTGGTGCAGGCCCTGGACGCGGCCAACGGCGACCTGCTCTGGGAGTACCGCCGCGACTTTGGTCCGGACGGGCCGTACGGCCGGGGGCGCTCGCGGACCCTGGCGATCTGGGAGGACATGATCTTCATGGCCACCAGCGACGCCTACCTCCTCGCCCTGGATGCCCGGACAGGGGTGGTTCGCTGGGAGACGGCGCTCGCCGAGCCGGGCAACCGCCACGAGAACTCGAGCGGGCCGATCATCGCGAACGGGAAGGTGATCAACGGCGTCAACGGGTGCGGCCGGTCGGCGTGCTTCATCACGGCGCATGACGCCCGCACGGGACGGGAGCTCTGGAAGCGATACACGATTGCGCGGCCCGGTGAGCCCGGCGGCGACACCTGGGGCGACACGCCCTCGGAGGAGCGCAACGGCGGCGACGTCTGGAATCTCGGCAGCTACGATCCGCAACTCGGGCTCGTCTACTTCGGCGTCGCGCAGGCGAAACCGTGGGCGGCCGTGACCCGGGGCGTAGCGATGGCCGACTCGGTGCTCTACACCAGTTCGACGCTCGCGCTCGACGAGAATACCGGTGAGATCGTCTGGTACCGGTCCCACGTGCCGAACGAATCCCAGGACATGGACGAGGGGATGGAGCAGATCCTCGTCAATATCGCCGGGATTCCCGCGCTCGTGACCGCCGGCAAGCACGGCATCCTCTGGATGCTGGATCGCCGCGACGGACGGTTCCTCGACCTGAAGGAGATGGTCTACCAGAACCAGCTGGAGATCGAATACGAGACCGGCGCAGTCCGGTACCGGCCGGACATCCGGGCCGCGCGGCTCGGGGAGTGGCTCTCGGTGTGCCCCTCGACGGCTGGCGGGAAGAACTGGCACAACATGAGCTACCACCCCGGTGCCAACCTCATCGTCGCCCCGCTCTCCCAGAGCTGCATGGACATCGTCCACCGCGAGACCGGGTCGAGTCGGGTGTGGATGGAGATGCCGGAGACCGACGGTCTGTTCGGGAAGCTCGGGGCCTTCGACGCCGAGACGCTGGAGGAGATCTGGAGCGTCGAGCAGCGGGAGTCCTTCCTTACCTCCGTCCTCACCACGGCCGGCGGACTCGCCTTCGCCGGAGACTACGACCGCTGGATCCGCGCCTACAACGTGCGGACCGGCGAGAAGGTCTGGGAGAGCCGCCTGGGCACCGCCGTCCAGGGCACTCCCATCACCTACCTCGTGGACGGCGTGCAGTACCTCGCGGTCCCGACTTCAGTGGTGGGCGGGAGTCCCTGGAGGATACCCACGTTTCTCGCGCCCGATCTCCATATTCCGTCCGGCGAGCGACACAACGCGATGTACGTCTTCAGGCTTGCCGAGCGGTAGGAGCGGATCCCGAAGCCCCAAGGCTGCCGACTCCAGCCGGGCGGAGTTCTGCCGGGTGAGCGGGGATCAATAGCGCCGAATCCGACGGTTTGGTCGGCAGGCCCTTCCGGAACGCTCATCCCCCGCCTCTCTGGCCATCCACCAGAGGAAGCTGGCCGGGCCGTTGGTCGTCTACACACAAACCCGGCGCTCCGCCTCTCTCGGCCTGTTCCGTCTTGGTAGACGGGCGAGAGTGGTGGCCGGGCCGGGGGCGTGCACGGGGACAAGTCGTACTTGACCTGACTCCCGGCAAGCCGGGGCGGAAGGGTGAATCGCAAGCGTCTCCTCTCGCACGCGGACCCGGAAGTAATGACAGGGCTGTTCCCGGAGCCGGCCGGTTCACAAGCGTGAAGGCGGAACGACTGTCCGCTACTTGGCAGCGACGGGTCCGCGGGCCCCTCGCGAAAATCGCCGATGACTCCAGCGGGTCGGAACCCGCGTGAAGCGCATCGTGCCAATCAAGACCGAGCGCCCGGAGTACGTCGCCAGTCGCCGTCGCGGACGCCGAGAATGCCAACGACGAGCACGACGAGTCTGTCGTACCCCATCTCGTAGAGGACACCATCGTCCCTGAGGTCAAGCTGCCGCAGCCCTTTCGGGCCGTCCTCGAAGCACAGTAGCGTCCCGGCGAGCCGGTCGATCACTGCGAAAATCGGAACCGGGCCAGAACTGCGGGGAAACTCCGTAAGTGCTGTGGTACGATGGAGTGGACGCCCCCTCCCGGCGGCATCGCGATGTGCCAAGATGGTGC
>CAZHGS010000036.1:0-26447 GCA_964532325.1 uncultured Gemmatimonadaceae bacterium
AGCACCTCCACCACCTATTCTCCGGGTGGACTGACCCCGCCGAAAAACCTAGTTACATGGGCGTTTTTCGGGTGTCTCCGTAAATATCCGTCATGCAATCAGTTACAGAAATCCATGTATCCATGGGTGTCAAACTCGGGTCGAGGGGTGTCTGCGTCGCGGGGGGGACCCCCGCCTGGAAGGTCTCGGCGAACACGGCTCCCTGATCGGTGGTCCGGACAAACCGCTCACGGCGTTCGGTGTCCGGCCCGAGCGCGCCGGGCGCCTGTAGCCCCTGCCGCTAGCCTGGTTCGACTACCCCCAGGCGCGATCCGCCTCCCTCCCAAAGAGCAGCGCCGATGAGGCGCACGACTTCTTTACCGCGCTCGCCGCCGATCACTTGGCGGGTATGCCGGACCGTCCCAGCGGCGCACAGCTGGCGCGCACCTTTCGCTCGGCCCGACTCGAGGGACGCGAATGGTCGCAGCTGTGGCACGTCTTCGCGTGTATCCGCATCTGGGATCTCAAACGGCTTCTCTCCAGAGGCGGGCTTTCGGTCTACGAGGTCGCCCGCGCCATCCACCTCTCCGATACTTGCAGGGCCGAAGTCGTCACTTGGATCAACCAGTTCGCCGTGTCTCCCGAGGAACAGGGCGACACCCCCTGAAAGGACCGGAACGGAGCGGAAACACTTGACCCGATTGTGTGCGGGTGCATAACAGCGGTGGCACTGGCGATGGTGCACCTGCGGTGGTAGCGTGCGATGGGGAATGGTGCGACCGATACGATAGGGAGAGCGGCCAGTCACGCGTTGGCGAGGAGGCGAAGATGATGCGCAGGGCAACGGAATGGATCAGGGTCGTCGCGTTCACGGCGGTTGCCGTCCTCTTTGCTGCGAGCGTCCGGGCCGACGTCGTACGCATCCGCGTGGAGTCGCGCGCCGACATCGCGGGCGGGGCGGCGTGGGGGCTCGCCGGCGCGTACGAGAGAATCACCGGCACGATCTTCTTCGCCGTGGATCCGGCAAACCCAGCGAACCGGATCATCACGGACATCGACCTTGCTCCCCGGAATGCCGACGGGCTGGTCGAGTTCTCCTCGAACTTCTTCCTCATCAAGCCCAAGGACGTCACCCGCGGTAACGGGACCGTGCTCTACGAGGTCTCGAACCGGGGCGGCAAGGGCATGCTCCGATACTTCAACAGGGCCGACGGGAGCAATGACCCGGCAACGCTCGCCGACATGGGAGACGGATTCCTCCTCCGCGAAGGGTTCACGCTGCTCTGGCTCGGATGGCAGTTCGACCCGCCGCTCCGCGAGGGTCTCATGCGCCTCTCGGCTCCGGTCGCGATGGAGAACGGAGAGCCCGTCCGCGGTGTCGTTCGAAGCGAGATCATCGTGCGGGACCGTGTCACCAGCGCCTCGCTCGCGGACCGGAACCACATCCCCTATCTGGTCGCCGACGTGAACGCCACGGTCAACCGGATGACGGTGCGCGAGACGGTCGAGGGGCCGCGCAGCGAGATTCCCAGGGATCAGTGGCGGTTTGCGCGGGTCGAGAACGGCGGCGTGATGGAGGACCGGGGTCACGTCTGGCTCGAGGGAGGATTCGAGCCCCACATGATCTACGAGGTGATCTACCTCGCCGAGAATCCGACCCTGGTGGGCCTCGGACCGACGGCCGTACGCGACGCCGTGTCGGCGCTCAAGTACGAGGGCGCCGACGAGCTCGGCATCCCGCAGGGGTCGATCGAACGCGCGCTGGCCTGGGGCGTCTCGCAGAGCGGCCGGTTCCTGCGCACCTTCCTCTACCACGGGTTCAACCGAGACGAGGGGGACCGGAAGGCGTTCGACGGCATCCTGGCGCATGTGGCGGGCGGCGGCCGCGGGAGCTTCAACCACCGCTTCGCGCAGGCGTCTCGCGATGGCCACCCATTCCTGAACAAGCTCTACCCGACCGACATCTTCCCCTTCACCGACGCTCTCCAGACCGACCCGCTCACGCGCGAGACGGACGGCCTGCTCGCCGGCATCGAGTCTGAGCACCTCCCCAACATCTTCTACACGAACTCGTCGTACGAGTACTGGGGCAGGGCGGCGTCGCTCATCCACACATCCATCGAAGGGGAGGATGACGCCGATCTGCCCGACAACGTGCGCGTCTACTCCTTCGCGGGGTCCCAGCACGGCCCGGCAGGCTTCCCGCCCCGACAGGGCATCGGACAGCAGGCCAGCAACTTCAACGACTATTCCTGGTTCATGCGAAGCCTCCTGGTAGCGATGAACCGCTGGACCACGGACGGGACGGCCCCGCCGGCGAGCGTGTATCCGCGCGTCGACGCAGGAGAGCTGGCTTCGCTCGCGGCGCTGGATTTCCCCGAGATTCCGGGTGTGGGCCAGCCGGCGACCCCCCACCTGGCCTACCGGGTCAGCTACGGATCGGAGTTCCGGACGAGGGGGATCGTGAGCCTGGCGCCGCCCGAAGTCGGCCCGGCCTATCCGATCCTCGTGCCGAGCGTCGACTCGGACGGCAACGAGATCGGTGGGCTCAAGATGCCGGAAGTCGCCGTGCCGCTCGCCACCTACACGGGCTGGAACCTCTTCCACGCCGGAGCCGGACCGCCGGATGTGCTCTCGAGCATGCAGGGTTCCTACATCCCATTCCCGAGGTCGGCCGCGGAACGGAGTGCCACGGACGATCCCCGCGTCTCCATCGAGGAGCGCTACCATGGACTCGACGACTATCTCGGCCAGGTGTCCGCCGCCGGGCTCAGGCTGATCGACGACGGCTACCTTCTCGCAGGGGATCTGGCGCCGATCCTCGAGCAGGCAGAACGCCACTGGAACTATGTGATGACGGACTCTTCCGAGGCTGCCGGGTCGGGCAACTGACTGCGCGGTCGTTCCCGGCCCGAGGCATCGCGCACGGAGTCTAGGAAGCCACCTCCAACCGGAGTGCCGGCGCCCGGCTGAGGTCGGAGCCCGTCGTCGGGCTCGTTCCGCCGCAAGCGGCCGATGTCGTTAGCGGTCGGCGGCAGTATGGCTCCGTCGTGGCCTCAGGTGGCCGGTCGCTCTGGCCCGGACGCAGCACCGGAGAGCGCGTCAATTCATGCCCGGCCCGGTTGCTCCGGCAGCAGTCCGAACCCCTGCTCTGTCCGATTCGACGTACCACGACCAGCGTGTGTGGAAAGCGTTACGGTTGTGATCCTGGATTCGGCGTCGCGGAAGATACGGTCCGTCCTGTGAGAGTCCCCGATGTGCACGTCGGCCGACCCCGCTACTCCAGTGCGGTTGACGTGCCGTACGTCCTGGTGGTCTGGCGTGTCAGCGTCACGCTTACCTCCGTCCCACCACGCGGCGGGACCCCAGACGGAGTCACTCGGGGAGCTCGAGGATCCTGGGCAGGATCTCCGCGCCGGTACCCCGCAAGTGAATATCCGCGAATGGGCTCAGCGGAGTTACCTCGGGATTTACCTCGATCATGCTGCCCCCCGATTCGCGGGTGAGCAGCGGGATTCCGGCGGCCGGATGGACCACCGCGCTCGTGCCGGCCGAGATGCATATGTCGGCGCCTCGGGCCGCATGCATCGCCCGGTCGAGCACGCCCGGGTCAAGCGACTCTCCGAACCAGACCACGGCGGGACGCATCGGCGCGTTGCAGGACGGGCAGTGGGGCAGGGGAGTGTCGCTTTCCTCACCACCCGGGTGTGATCCGTCGTCGTCGGAATAAGAGCACTCCGAGCAACGGAACCGGAGGATGTTTCCGTGCAGTTCGAGAGTTGCGCCCGGTTCGCGCGCTGTTCCATCCGGGTCCAGACCGACCCCCTCGGACTGAAGCTCGCGAAGCGCGCGGTCGTGGAGACCGTCCACATTCTGCGTAACGAGGGTAACCCCGTCGCGGGAGAGGAGGAGTCTTGCGATGGCGCGGTGCCCCTCGTTGGGCGTGCACTCGAGGATGAGCCGGCGTCGCCAGGCGTACCATTCCCAGACAGTCTCGGGATCGCGGGCGAAGGCTTCCGGGGTCGCGAGTTCTTCCGGGCGGTAGTTTTTCCAGAGACCCTCAGCGGACCGGAACGTGGGGATACCTGACTCCGCGCTCACCCCGGCGCCGGTCAGGATTACCACCTGCCGGCTGCTACGCACCAGATTGCGGGCTCGCTCAAGTTCCTCGAGCACAGTTCCTCCGTATGGACGCCTCACCTCGGGTCCCCGGAGCGATCAGGGAAGGGGATCGTTCACGGCGCTGGCGAAGTGGATTACTGAGAGAAGCCAGCCCCCGATCAGGGCGAGCCCGCCGAGCGGGGTTACGGCGCCCAGCCACCGCGGACCGGTCAGAACCAGCACGTAGAGTGAGCCGGAGAAGATGAGCGTTCCGGCGATGAACATCCAGCCGGCCCACGTGCCCAGCGCTCCGGGCCATCGCTCGAGTGCGAGCGCGAGGACGAGGAGCGCGAGCGCATGGTACATCTGGTAGCGGACGGCAACCTCGAATGTGTCGAGGTCCGAAGGGCTAAGGCGACTCGCGAGGGCATGTGCGCCAAACGCCCCTAGCCCGACGGAGAGGAGGGCGAGCAGGCCTCCTGCCATGAGAAAGGTGCGATGCATATTGAGCTCGATCCGGTGTTGGGGAGACAGGCAGATTGCGGTTCGAGCGAGAGTTCTCGCTACTTTCCGTGATGCTCCGAGCCGGTCTCCGTGGGAAGTCCTGTGAACCCGTCGGCGTCAGTCATCCGTTGAGTACACCGCACCAGCGGGGCAATGGTCCACCGCGGTGCCTCCCAACGCGGAAACGAGCATGCGCGCCGACGGGCGGTCGGTCGGGGAGATGTCACTGATCGACCGCCTCGATGGGTACCGGCGAGTGCTCTCCGGTCGTGATCATAGGTCATTATTTGAAATGGCATAATGTATTTAGCCATTCCAGCCTCATGTTCCAATCCAAGTGGTTTCAGCCCACCGCAGGACGTCTCCCGGCGTCTTGGAACTCGTACGGCCTGAGGTGCTGTGGCCGGTTCCGACGATTGGTTGCCGGGTACATAGTGGTCCGCTGGGCCGCCACCTCTTTCATGGGGGCTGAGAAGAGGCACCGGAAGGTCATGGGATACCGTGATCTCTGGAGGGTCGAGGCTCGCGTCGACGAGGTCGGCTCCCCAGGGGATGTTTGCCGGAGGTGAGGTTGGTGCGGTTCGTGTAATGGGCGGCAGCCGACAGCTTCGCGCGCCCGAAAGCGAGGAGCGGGTCCGGTTGCCGTCGCCTGCCGCTCGGGTGACCTTGGCACGATGCGCGACTTCAACACTGCGGGTCCGGTTCGCCCCGAAAAGAACTACTGTATCCCGCCGCTCGATCGTCTGAATCTGCGTCAGGTCCTGGCGCTGATCCGCAGTGAGCGGTACTTCGTGCTACACGCTCCCCGACAGACCGGCAAGACATCGGCGCTTCTGGCCCTGCGCGACCTGCTCAATGGAGGGTCTGTAGGCAGCTATCGGTGCGCCTATGTGAACGTCGAGCCCGCGCAGACGGCCCGTGAAGATGTCGGTCGGGCGATCGGCGCCATTCTCGACGGACTCGGCGGAGAAGCACGCCATGTCCTCGGGGACTCGGTTACCGCGGACCTTGCGGAAACCGTGGATACCGCGGCCCGGCCGGACAGCGTCTTCGGAAGGTTCCTGGCCCGTTGGTCCGCCGCCGACTCGCGTCCACTCGTGCTGCTGATCGACGAGATCGATGCGCTCGTGGGGGACTCGCTGGTCTCAGTGCTGCGTCAGTTGCGTGCAGGCTACGTTGATCGCCCCGAGCGGTTTCCGCAGACCGTCGTCTTGTGCGGCATCCGGGATGTACGCGACTACCGCATTCACGCGAGCTCCGAGAAGCAGGTCATCGCGGGCGGCAGCGCCTTCAACATCAAGGCGAAGTCGTTACGACTCGGCGACTTCAGCGAGGTCGAGGTTGGCGCGCTCCTTGGGCAGCATACGGCGGCGACCGGACAGGTGTTCGCGGCCGAGGCGGTGAACGCCGTCTGGGAGCAAACGCGGGGCCAGCCCTGGCTCGTCAACGCCCTTGCTCGGGAGATGTGCTTCGAGTACGGGGAGCCGCGCCTGCATGGCCGCCCTCTGGAGGTGGAAGACGTCTTCGAGGCGCGGGAGGCGCTCATTCTGCGCCGCGAAACGCACTTGGATCAGCTGACCGACAAACTGCGTGAGCCTCGTGTCCGGCGGGTGATCGAACCGTTGCTCAGCGGTGGGGACGGTAGCTACAGCGACCGGGACTACGAGTACGTCCGCGATCTGGGATTGGTGGCGCCGGGTCCCACGCTCCGAGTCGCCAATCCGATCTACGCCGAAGTGCTGCCCCGGGTGCTGACATGGGTCCTGCACCACGACATGCAGCAGGAGACCGCCTGGTACGTGGAGCCTGATGGCGGCCTGAATATGGACAGGCTGCTCGCCGCGTTCCAGACGTTCTTTCGCGAGAACTCGGAGCACTGGATCCAACGGGCCCAGTACGCGGAGGCTGGGCCGCAGCTCGTGCTGCAGGCGTTTCTGCACAGGGTGGTGAACGCGACCGGCCGCATAGAGAGGGAGTATGCGCTGGGCAGCCGCCGGGTCGACCTGCTGGTCATCTGGCCCGCAGGGCAGGGGCGGGAAGATCGGTTCGTCGTGGAGTGCAAGCTGCTCCGGAGCGGTCGGGCTCACACTATGAGGAAGGGTCTGGAACAGACCGCCGCCTATATGGATCTGTCCGGAACCGATATGGGGCACCTGGTCATCTTCGACATGCGCGAGGGGAGAGGCTGGGAAGAGCGCGTGTTCCGGGAGGAACACATGTATGATGGGAAGCGGATCACGGTCTGGGGTACGTGACGGCGGTTGCAATCCAAGAATCGGCCGAGATCGGGCATGACGACGGTTTGGTTCGGGAGTTGGGAGGTGGTGCAGGGGGCGTGGAGGCCGTACCCGGGCGCCGCACCGTCCAGCGCTGATCGAGGACCGAGGGCGGGCTACCGTATATTGGGGTAGCCCGGGCGGGAACGCCTGTGTTGGCCATACGGCCCGAGCGTCCGGGTCCGTACGCCTTGCCATTGGACAACGCTGTCCGTTGACCCCCCTAGACGGCGTTCATAACTTTTTCGGTCTATCCCTCGCTCCGGTACGGAGTCACACGAGTTCACATGGCCAAGCGAAGCCCCCCTAAGCCGAGAGCGCCTTCACCGCCCGCATCGACCGGCGACGATGCCCTGACCGTCGCAGTCCATCGCCTGGTGGCGTGGGCACAAACGCGGACGCAGTCACTGGTCGTGTCGATCGCGGTCGCAGTCGTTCTCATCGTGGGCACTCTCTACTGGTTGCGGTCGCGGTCCGAACAGCTCAATGCGGCCGCCGGGGAACTGGAGCAGATCCAGCAGTCGATTGCCTTCGATGACCTGGCCACCGTCGAGACGAGCATCCAGGGGTTCCTCGGGCGACACGGTGGCACGCCGTACGATGTCGAGGCACGGCTCCTCCTTGCCCGGGCGCACCTCCTCGCGGAGTCGGATCCGACCGCCGCGATCGACATCCTTGACCCCGTCGTGCCGGATCTCGGATCGCCGCTCCAGGTGGACGCGACGTTTGTGCTGGCCGCCGCCTTCGAGCAGGCGGGGCGGTGGCAGGAGGCCTCCGACGTCTACCGGGAGATCGTCGCCGGTGTTGACTTCGATTATCAGCAGGTCGATGCCATGGAAGGTCTTGGTCGGAGCCTACTTGCGAGCGGCGACACGGCGAGCGCGGTGCAGGCCTACCGTGACGCTCTTGAGCTGATCGAGGCGGATCATCCGGATCACGGCCGCTTCGAGATGCGCGTCGCGGAGCTGACGGCGCAGGACGGGTAGGCGAGTCACCTGCCTGTTTTCCTGACCGGACCCGGACCGACAGCCCGGAACGGCTGACCAATCTGGACTCACCGGGCACCTGGGGTCTGAACCCCGGCAGGGAATCGCCTACAGTCTCAAGAGTGGGGTGTGGTTGCCTTCGTGGCGCCCGGGTGCTCCGCGTGAAGGCACGTCGCACTACACCGTCATTTCCGGCGACGGACAGTGGCTGGGGACCGTAAGAGCCCCTCCGGGTCTCCGGAGCCTGGACGCAGGCCACAACCTCGCGCGCGGCGTGCAGCGAGACGAAATGGATGCGGAGAGCGTCGTGGTGCACGAGATGGCGAGGGATTAGCCCTGCGCGGTTCGGAGCCACGGAGGGATCTGCCTGGGTAGCAGCCACTCCGCCGTGCTCGTGAGTTGGCGCGTTTGTCTTGGTCACACCCGGCGAGAAGCCCATCTTCGAGTATGAGACCATTCCTTCAAGGTAACGTAGATAAAATGACTGATAACAATACCATACGCCCTCCGTCCACTGCCGATCAGGTGCGTGAACTGATGCGCCTTCCGGGGGGCGTGGTTCGGAGCTACGGAGGGATCTGCCTCGTCGTCGGCAGCTTCGCCGTACTCCTGGGCTGGCGAGAGACCACGGTGGCCGTTGACCCAAGACTCGACCCGGAGCCGGCAGGAGTCCTCGAGGCGATCGCCTGAACCAAGGAGGCCCTGAACATCGACATCGAGTTGGCCGCCCCCGATGATTTCATCCCGGAACTGCCGGGATGGCATGGACGCAGCCCGTTCATCGACCGGCACGGACCCGTGGATTACCACCACTACGACTACTACGGCCCGGCGCTCGCCAAGATCGACCGGGGTCACACGCAGGACGCGGCCGATGTCGGAGCGATGGGAAGGCGCGGTCTCATCCGGGCATCGCGACTCCTCGAATACTTCGACGCCATCGAGCCGGCGTTGATCCGCTATCCGGCCCTCGAACCTGCCGGTTCCCGCGACAGGCTGCTTCGAGCGGCGGACGAGATCGGCCCGTGAGCATCCCGGCCGATCTGCCCGGCGATGTGTTGGTGGCTGCGGGTATCGAAGCCCTGAAGCGGGGCGAGACGACCGTGGAGGCTCTGCTCGTGTCCGTGGGGTCGCCCCGAATGCGGACCGCGGGACTCGACATCCCTTCGCCGCCACCACTGGCGCACACCCCCGAAATCGCACTCTGTCTCGCCATCGCAGACGAACACCCGGGGGACGCCCACACTCCCGCTACAACGCGTTGATTCGCCGTCTTGTCAGCTTCGAGCGGCCTTGGAGCGGCGGACGCGCACACCGGAATCACGACCGTAAGGCGGGCCAGCCGCGACGAAGTGTTCCACGGTGATCCCGCCGGTGTGACCGCGTGCCTGCGACAGATCGTACGCGACCTGCATCCCCAGCCAGGTCTCGCGCGTCGAGCCGAAGGCCTTCGACGGCCGGATCGCCATCTTGACCGACACTCCCGTGCGCCCCTCCAGGGGTCAGCATGACTTGGTTTCCGCATCTGCGCAGTTCTTCCGGCGTGGTCCGGTTTGTCGCCCGGAAGGCGGCACCACACCTAGTCCCCAGATCTGGGTGTTCCATGTAAGATACACGATGTCAATGACTTGAGTGGCATGTGGCTTCTGGCTACCACTTCCGACAGCTCCGTTCGGGATGTCGGACCCCCGCAGGTTCATGTCGCATAATATGTATTATGTAAAGTAAAGCAGCCGGACCGGACTCGGGCAGTCGAACCCGTCGCGGACGTCCGTCGCCCCTTCCCCTCTGGGCCGTTCGGGCGCGCCTGCGCCGGTGAGCTTCCGATTCTGGGAATGTCGCTGTTGTTCGGAGTTCGGCTACCTGGTGCCGCCACGAGAGCTCGCGGGCGGTACGGTTCGTTCAGGCTTTTCGGCGGCGACGGCGATCCGTCGCCGCAATGATGGGATCCAACGCTGTCCAATTCGCTCGACCGTGCGGAGCGCCGGGTGGTGGGACGGCACATGCCGGGCATCGGCGATCCGGAAGCCAAATCGGACGAGGTCGGTCCGGAGCCGATCGAGAGTCTTGTAGTCAACGTGCGTCGGATCGGGTGCGAGTATCCCCATTTGCCGAAGCCGCTCGATCAAGTGCGTCGGTGACGGCGTCCATACAACGAATCGTCCGTTTGGGCGAAGGAGCCTCCACACTTCCCGGTACACTGCTTCTGTGTCGTGAGGATAGAGATGCTCGACAAGGTCCGCGGCGACGACGAGATCCCAGGCTTCACCGCGCAGTCCGGTGAGGCGTGCGTCAGTCTGCACGAACGCAAGATTGGGATATTCGTCGGGGTCATGCCGAGAAGCGCATACCTTTAGGCTGGCACGTGCGAAGTCGACTCCCACGATGAACTCGGCGCGCCCGGAGAGCGCGAACGAGATCGTGCCCCATCCGCACCCCAAGTCGACGGCGCGGACCCCGGATGGGTCCCCGCAGAGTTTGAGCACTTCCCGGACGCGATAACGGTGGAAACGGCTTTCCGGGTCCTGCAGGTGTCCCCCACCCCCACCGAAGTACCCACTCCGCTCGTAATAATGACGGTCGATTGAACCGGACGCGTGCCGGGCACGCATCCCGCGGTTGGCCGGGTATCCTACGGCGCGGATCCCCCCGCTCACGCGGCTTCGGCCCCGTCGGGTGTCAGGTCCGCTTCACCCGAGAGCGAGAGAAGTGCGACTCGGAGTTGTCTTTCGAGCGCTGGCAAGGCAGCGTCGCGTGACAGCCGGTCCTTGTAGACGCCGAGTCGCAGTGGTTTGCCGAGCCGCACACGTGCGGACAATCCCCGCCTGGGCCGTGACGCCCAGCGCGGCCATGCGTCATACGTTCCGCGGATCCCCACGGGGATCACCGGGACCCCAGCGCGGAGAATCACGCGGAGCGTACCACGTCGAAAGGATTGAAGGCGACCATCCCAACTCCTTTCGCCTTCGGGATATACACACACTACGCGTCCTTCCTGGAGGCGCCGGAGCAGCACCCGCACGGACTGCGGATCCACCCGGTACCGACGAACTGGGAAGGCGTGGAGCCGAGGGAGAATCCAGCGAAAGAATCCGTGACGGAACTGTGTGCTCTTTGTCATCGAGTACACGGGCCTGGGGATGGTACCCTGCAGGATGATGGGGTCGAGGATGCTCAGGTGGTTGGGCACAAGGATGCAGGGGCCATGCCGAGGCAGACGTTCCAATCCCTCAAATTCCGTGTGCACGATCCTGTCCACACCCCACCGGGCGATGGGTCTGATGATCCGGTACCAGAGTGTGATCGGATCGGCGGCTTCAGACATTCGCGTGCGTCTCAACGTGGAGTCACCTTGAGCGGATTCGTGGCTGGAACTCCGTGATCTCGCCCCGGTCCTCCGTTCGCCAAACACATCGCAACCGGTCCTTCAGGGCATGTTCCCAGCGGCGCGGGGAATCGGAGAGTAGGCGAAACGAGATGAGGGCGCCGTCCCGCGTTGCAACCTGGATTGCGCCAGAGGCGGTCTGAACGGCCCGTAGGTCGCGCAACGGCCACTCGTGCACTTTCCCGTCCGCAGCGTCGAGACGCAGGGTTGTGTCGCCGAGCGTCAAGCAGCCGGAGAGGCCGGGACCCCGTTCCTCGAAGAAGCCGATCAACTCGCCGAGGTAGCGCACCGGGTGCTCAACACTTGCGAACCGGGCGACCGTGTCGACTGGATGTGTCGTCGAAGCTCCGGTGGCTGATGCGATGCGGCCGGCGAGGTCGCCGTAGCTGGCCATCGTCGCCGTACCGTCGGGGTCGACTACCCGGACACCCCTGCTTCCGGCGGGGACCTCGTAGGTCCGACCGCAACTATCGCAGCGAACCGTCTCCCGCACGATCCGGGTGTCGTCGCCGCAGTAGGGGCAGAGGTAGAGGAGGTCCCTGAGTGACATCACCTGAGGCCCGTCCGGGCCGGCACCGGGAGGGGAACTTCCGGGAGAATCCGAACTCCGTGCCACGGCTGCCCCACGCGGCTGGACCGCTGCAGTCTACGGGAGCAGCGGGTCCGGTTCAAGCTGTATCGGAAGCGGGCGCTTGCGCCCGCGGAGCAGTCCTCAGGGCTCCCGGCCCCCGGGCAAGACCTGGAGCGGCACGTTCAGGCCGTGTCTCGGCTGACCCGAAACGGTAGATACATCAGGGTGAAGATGGTGATCGCCATACCCTCCGAGATGGCCAGATACCACGGCCAGTCCGGAAGGAAGTCCAGCAGAGAAGCGCTCTCCGGCCTGCCGGTCAGGTAGAGATACCGGCGGTCACGAGGAGGCCGTGGCCGAGCATCGTCTGGAAGAACCGGTAGTGAGAAAAGCCGAACGCACCGAGGTCGGGCGTGATCAGCGCCTGGGCGGCACCCGCGATCCCGCGGAAGGAGAGGAGCGGATACAGCGTCCGTTGCTTGAACATGAGTGCGCCCGCCGTGATCCATACCATTGCGCTGCACAGGTGCAGCGGGAGCATCCGCTGGATGGTCCACGAACCCGCGAGAAGATTCCACAGATGCCGGGCGATTTCATTCAGGACGAGCACGAGGGCGAGAGCAATCGCGATCCGCCGTCTTCCTACAGGATCTCCCGCGCGGGCCACGTAGATGAGTGAGGAAGCCGTCACGATCACGGCGCCGACCGCAAGAAGGTGCCAGACGCCGCACAGCCGGAAAGCGCCTCCGTCGAAGTCGGGTGAGAGGAAACCGATCACGCGCCTCCCTCATCCCGCGTCCAGGTGGACCAGCCGGACTAGAGCCTTCCCAGAACGTCCAGGGCGCGCAGCTTCCAGACCTTCCAGACCGCCTCGAGCACAATCCGCTTCGACATCTTCGATGTTCCGGAATCCCGTTCGGTGAAGACGATCGGCACTTCGGCGAGGCGAAATCCCATTCGCCAGATGCGCAACTTGAGCTCGATCTGGAAGGTGTAGCCTGTCGATTCGATACGGTCGAGGTCGAGAGCCTCGAGCACCCGCCGGTCAAAGACGTTGAATCCCCCGGTCGCGTCCGAGACCGGGAGGCCAGTGATGATGCGCGCGTAGACCGTGCCGAAACGGGAGATGAGGAGGCGGCCCACGGGCCAGTTCACGACCGTGGCCTTCCCGCCGACGTACCGGGAGCCGACCGCGAAGTCGGCTTTCTGCCCGGAAACCACCCGAATGAGGTCCGGCAGCTTCTCGGGCGGATGCGAGAGGTCGGCGTCCATCTCGCAGATCCGCCGGTATGGCCTGTCCAGCGCCCACCTGAACCCCTCGAGGTAGGCGGGCCCGAGCCCCCCCTTCCCTTCCCGGTGGATCACGTAGACCCGGTCCGGATATGCGCGCCCGAGCGAATCGGCCACCTCCCCGGTCCCGTCGGGGGATGCGTCATCCACGACGAGCACGTCGAGGGAGCCCGACTGGGCCAAGATGCGGGGCACGAGTCTCGGGAGGTTCTCGCGTTCGTTGTACGTCGGGACAATGACAAGAGTGCGTCCCTCTCGCCCGGACCGGACCTCTCCGGGGTGCTGTCCACCAGCGCTCCCGGTCACCGACCGTCCCCCGTCGGATCCTGTCTCTGACCCGATCCCCTCCGCCGAATCTCCCAGAGCGCGAGTCCTCCGGCCGGGATCAGCTCCACGACCGTCATCCAGAGGCGCGTCAGGATCGCGATGCCGACTGCGCCGACGCCGACCTCCGGCCTCAGGAACGCGATGAGGAACCCCTCTCGGACACCGATGCCGGCAGGTGCGAAAAACGCCGCGTAGCCGAGGAGGTATGAACCCGCGAACGCGCTGGCGAGCGGCAACATGTCCGGTGTGAGGAATCCGAGGCCCTGAACGAAGAAGACGAACGATCCGCAGTAGAGCAGCCAGTTGAATACGTACATCCCGAAATAGCGAAGCGCGAAGCCGTGCCCCCCGAGAGCCTGCCGCGGGGTCGCCTCCGCGCTGCGACAGGCGAGTTCGAGCCCCCGGCTTCGGATCCCCGGAATGCTGAGGAGGACGAGAACGACCGCCAGTGCTCCGACGAGAGCGAGGGTCGCGCCCGTCGTGTCCCCGCTCCGTCCGAAGAGTGCGGGAGCGCCGATTGCCGCGGCGGCGCTCAGGGCGAACACCTGTGCGATGATGCCGGCAGCTGCCCCGACCCGGCGGTCGATGCCCGCCCGACCAGAGAGAACGCCGAGAGCGGCAAGTTGCCAGAGCTTTCCGGGGAGATAGCGCCCGAGGCTGGCCGCGAACACGATCCGGACCGCCGGGATGGCCGGAACGTCCCTCCCAGCGAACTCGCTCGCCAGACGGCCCCAGAGGAGTGCTGAGATGCCCAGGGAAATCAGGAGGATGAGCGTTGCCACGGTCAGCCGGGAAGCCGAGACATCCGGGACCGCGAGGCGGAGGCTCAGCGCCTCCTCGAGCCCGGCTCCCACCGAGGCGACGACGATCCAGGTCACGGCCACTGTCAGCAGGCAGTGGGCGGCCCGTCTCCCCCACTCCCGCCGTCGGCCGGCGCCGGCCGTCACCGGGCTCCCTTCGGTCCCCTGATGGCGGGAGTCAGGTCGGGGTTCCGGCGAAGGTGGGAGGCGGCGACTGCGGCGAGGATGAGCCCGCACAAGATGCTCACGGCCAGACTCGCCCGCAGGAGATCCGACGCGTAGCGAAATTCGACCCGGTGCCGTCCTCCCCGGACCGGGACGGCGCGGAGCGTGTGATCCGCGCGGAGGACAGGCGACTCGACGCCGTCCACATACGCCGTCCACCCGGGAAACCAGTTGTCGGCGATCACCAGGAGCCCGGCTCCGGAGGCCTCGACATCAAGGGTGGTGCGGTTCGGCGTCTTCTCGATCCACTCGACCGAGCCTGTGAACCCGGGGCCTTCGAGGTCGAGAGGTGGCGCTTCGCTCAGGACCACCTGGGTGGCCGGGTCGTAGCGGGCCGGATCGAGGACGACATCCAGTACCTCCGCCTCGCCGACCACGAGCGCTTCGCCCACGAGTCGCGCGCGGGGCAGTCCGGGATACTCGTAGAGCGTGCTGTAGGGGCTTCCGTCGGCAAACTGGAGCCGCTCGACGAGCGTGAGTGGATCCGGTCCGGCGAACGCCTCGAGGGGTCCATAGTCCCGGTCCGGCCAGAGGAGATAGCGGACATTCAGGATCCTCGCGACGTTCGGGTGGAATGGCGGCGTGAGGTTGAGGGGGAGCCCGCTTCCGGCCATCCCGATCAGCTCACGGTACCGGGCGAGATCATTCGGGTGGTGCCCGGCGGCGAGCTCGAGTCCGTGCATGGCCAGCGAGACGTCCTGGCCGCCGCCGGCCAGGGAGAGCACACGGAAGGGCGGCTCGGTGCGCGCCCGGTCGCGGAGCAGCTCCGCGATCGGGTCGGCGGCGGCGAAGGCCTCGAATTCGAGCGTCTGGATGAAGGCGTCGTCCACGCGCGCTTCGTCGACCGCGACGGCGAGAACCAAGACCCCCACGGCCCCGTTGGCTCCGAGGAATCCCCGCCCCGCCGCCCACCACGTCGCTGCGATCACCGCGACCGTCAGGGCGGCAAGCGCGAAGCCCCGTGTCATGTGCGGCCGCACCGCCTCGAGCCCCTCCGCGGCCGGTCCCGTGGGCACCCACCCCGTGAACGCGGACCAGAGGGCCGGGAGGAACCCGGAGAGGGAGAGGACCGTGCCTGCGACGAGGAGCGCGAGGGGGAGTGCGAACAGCCGGAGGATCCGGCGCCCGCTACCCCTGTGCACGAGCTCGAGTCCCCTGTCCACCCCGAGACCCGCCGTGGTCGCGACCGCGAATCCGGTCACGAAGACGGCCATCGATGGTGCCCGGAAGAGGGAGATCCCCGGGAGCACCTCGTATAGGAGGCGCCATACGGGCGTGTGTGCGCCGAGGGCGAAGAAGAGAGCCGCTCCGCCGGTGGCCGCAAGGAACCAGCGGAGCCCCTGGTTGGGTCCGCCCAGGAAGGCGACGAGTGCGAGGAGGAGGGCCGCGAGGCCCAGGTATTCGTGGTTCAGCTTGAACGGATTCCGGCCCCAGTAGGTGCCGGTCGCCCATCGGGCGCCGCCTGCGTTGTTTCCGACGAACTCGGGGACCACCAGGGAGACGACTTCCTCGGGGTGAAGCGACCAGGACGACGAGTAGGCGCGCGCCTCGGCCGGATCGGACTCCGTCGTTGTGAGGGTCCGCCTCGAGTGCTCGGTCACATAGCCTACGGCGGGAAAAAGCTGGAGTCCGGCGGCGCCGGCCCCGACGGTGCTGAATGCCAGAAAGAGGCCGAAGCGCCGGATTGCCCCCGACCAGACCTGCTCCTTCTGACCCTTCTGGATGGTCCGGAACGCGGCATAGAGTCCGACGGTTCCGAAGAGGAAGTATGCCATCTGGAAGTGGGTCGTGAGGATCACGAGCGCGACCACGGCGCCGGTGGCGGCACCCCAGACCAGGCGCCCGCGGGCCAGGAAGAGCTCGACGACGGCGAAGAGGAGGGGCGTGAGCGCCGTCACGAAGAGCTTCCCGTCGTGCCCTGGGTAGACCAGCGTAACCATGTACGGTGCAAGGAGGTATGCGATTCCGCTCACGAGGGCGGCACCCTTCGATCCCCCCAATACGCGGACCCATCCGTACATGAAGCAGCCCGCGAGGAATACATGCAGAACGAGCTTCCATCCGAGGGCGCGGTATGTCTCGGTGAGCTGCAGGAGGAGGAGCGAGGGTGGGTAGAGCGAGTCGCCGCCGGCGAGAGACTCGAGAAAGGGCGTTCCCCCGAGGATCTGCGGATTCCAGAGGGGATATCCCGTGGACCGGAGCGCTTCCGAGAAAAAGGCGCGCGCGGCGTACCCGAGGGCGAAGGTATCCTGCCCGACCAGCATCCGGTCGGAGAACACGAACTCGCGGAAGAGAAGGACGGCGGCGGCCGCAAAGAGGAGTACGATGCCCCACGCCGGTACTCGCTCGAGCGGGCGCTCCGCCGCAGTCTCGGCCCGGATCCGCATCACCCTTCCCCGGCCGGTCGGGAGGGCTCGCCGACCCGGCGTCCCGCGAGGAGGTCCCCGTAGACTTCGAGATGCCGCTCGACGAGGCGGTCATTGCTCCACCGCGCGGTGACGCGCGCGCGGGCGGCCGCTCCCCGCTTCCGGAGGTCCGCGTCCGCAAGCAGCGTGGCCACGGCGCGTGCAAGTGCATCGGGGTCCGCGGGGGGGACGAGCGTCCCCACTTCCTCGTCCACGATCTCGGCGAGCCCGCCCACCGCGGTCGCGACGACCGGCAGCCCGCACGCCATCGCCTCGAGCGCGGCAACCGAGGTGGCCTCCATCAGGGAGGGAAGGATGGCGAGGTCCCCCGAGCCGAGAAGCTCCGGCATCTCGGCGTGGGGCCGCGCCCCGACGAACTCGAGGCTCTCCTCGACCCGGAGTTCTCTCGCCAGCATCTCGAGCCTCTCCCTCTCGGGCCCGTCGCCGATCAGGCGCGCCCGCACCCCGGGCACGCGCCGCCGGATCCCGGGGAGGGCACGCACGAAATACTCGACGCCGTTCTTCGGAACGAGCCGGCGCGGGACGACGAGGGTCGGGGGCCGGCTGCCCCGCCGGTTCCCGGGTGGGCGGAATCTCACCGTATCCACCCCATTGGTGAGCGCCTCTACCCGGCGCCCTCCGCCGAGGTTCTCGGCCACCCCGCGGATCTCCTCCGACGCCGCGAACGCATGGTCCGGCCAGCGAACGAGGCCCGCGAGGACCGGGATCCACGCAGGCCGCGTCGACCGGACGAGGAAGTGGGAGGTGTGCAGGGATGCGACCCACGGCCGGCCCGCGGAACGCGCGGCCAGGCCGGCCGGAAGGATGGACGCGAACGACTGGGCATGGACCAGGTCCGCCGAGCGGGCCCACCGGCGAGTCGCCGGGATCGACCCGAGGGCGTAGCGGGTCCACCCGGCCGCCGTCCGGGACGGGAGAGGGATTCTCCGGATCCGGATCCCGGACGCGGACTCCTCGAGGGGAAGATCCGGGCGGGACCGCGAGGTGATCACCCGGACCTCTGCCCCGCGCTCGGCCAGCCCCTCGGCAAGACCGGCCACATGGCTCTCGAGCCCTCCCACCTCCGGAGGGTAGTAGACGCAGTGGATCAGGATTCTCACCTGCCCCGCCCTGCCCGCCCGGACGTCAGGAAGGCGCCCACGATTTCGGCGATCCGCCGGCCTGCGCTCCCGTCGCCGTAGGGATTCCGGGCGAGCGCCTTCTCCCGGGCCTCGCGCGGGCGCCCGAGGAGACCGAGCGCCGCGCGGACGATCGTCCCCGCGTCCGTGCCGACAAGCTCGGCGAGGCCCGCATCCACCCCCTCGGGCCGCTCCGTCACGTCGCGAAGGACGAGGACGGGAGTCCCGAATGTCGGCGCTTCCTCCTGGATCCCGCCCGAATCGGTGAGAACGAGCGTGGCGTGCGCGAGCATCCAGACCAGCTCGGTATAGCCGAGGGGAGCGAGGAGGTGGATCCGGGGATGGCCGGCGAGGATCCGGCGGGCTGGCGCCTCGACCGCCGGATTCGGGTGCAGGGGGTAGACGATCTCGAGGGTCGGGTGCCGGTCGAGGAGATCGAGAAGCGCAGCGAACACCCGCTTGAGAGGACGGCCGAAGGACTCCCGCCGGTGGGCGGTGAGGAGCGCGAACGGGGGCGCTCCCTCACTGCACAGGTGACGTATCGATGGGGATTTCGGCGCCTCCATCTCCTCCGCAACCTGAAGGAGCGCGTCGACGACCGGGTTTCCCGTCACATGGATCCTCCCGTCGTCGATTCCCTCGCGGAGAAGGTTCTTCCTGGCGTCCGCGGTCGGGGCGAAGTGAAGGTCTGCGATGACCGCCGCCATCCGGCGGTAGCCCTCCTCGGGGAACGGGCTCAGGAGATTTCCGGTCCGGAGCCCCGCTTCCACATGGCCGACGGGGATACGGTGGTGATAGGCGGCGAGCGCTCCGAAGAAGACGGTGGCGGTGTCGCCCTCCACGAGCACGAGTCCGGGGTGCCAGGCCTCGAAGACGGATCCGAGGCGGGTAAGGCAGAGGGCACCAACCTCCCCGGGCGACTGGCCTTGCGTCATGATGGCGAGGTCGAATTCCGGCCTGAGGCCGAAGACGTCGAGCACCTCGGCCACGAGTTCGTCGTGCTGGCCCGTCAGCGCGAGCCCCACCTCGATCCCGGGGCCCAGCTCCCGGAGCCCCCGGATCACCGGCGCCATCTTGATCGCCTCCGGCCGGGTTCCCACCACGCAGAGGACGCGCCCGGCGGGTGGCCCCTGCCCCGTCACCGGCGCATCCGCGCGCCGAGTGCCTCCACCTCTTCCCGAAGCTCGGCTACCATCTCCGCAAGCAGGCCGAAGCCGAAGACCGTGAAGCCCACCGTCTCGAGAAGCACCACCAGGTCGAGAAGCGGCCGGAAGCCCAGGCCGTGCGCGAGGCGGAGGTAGATGGAGACGATGCCGACGGCGATCCCCATGAGCACGAGGAGGACGCCGACGGTGCCGAAGAGGAAAAGTGGCTTTCTCGAGACGATGGTGAGGAAGGAGACCGAGAGGAGGTCGACCACGCCGCCGATCACCCGCCACGCGCCCCGGTACTTGGAGATCCCCGCGCGGCGCGGATAGAGCGTGATCTCGATCTCGGTGACCGAGTAGCCCTTCATGTGCGCCAGCACGACGAAGAAGCGGTGCCAGTCGTGGCGGAGCCGGATGTCGTCCAGTACCGAAGCCCGGAACGCCTTCATCGAGTTCAGGTCGGATGCAGGGACGCGGAAGAGGCGCCTGGACAGCCAGTTGTAGGCCGACGAGATCCGCTGCTTCTCGTAGTCGCCGACCTTGCGTCCGCAGACGATGTCCCACCCCGCCGAGATCTTCTCCAGGAAGCGCGGGATTTCCTCCGGGGAGTGCTGAAGGTCCGCGTCGAAGACGACGAGCACCGAGCGGTCCGTCTCGCGCGCGGCGGTGAGGATCGCCTCGGTCTTCCCCAGGTTCCGGCGGTGCTCGAGAACGCGGAGGGCGGACCACTCCCCCGCCTCTGCGCGCGCAAGTCCGGCCGTCCCATCCGAGGAGCCGTCGTCGACGAGGAGCACCTCGCCCTCGAGGCGGTGTTTCTCGAACGTCTCCCTCAGCTCGCGGAGAAGCGCCGGGACGACCGGCGCCTCGTTGTACGCCGGCACGACGACGGCAAAGTCCCGGGGCCGGGCCTCGGCGCCCCCGCCCCCGGTTGTGATCCCGGCGCTAGACACGGCGGCGCATCCGGGCCGAGAGGATCCCGAGCTGACCCCTGTACTTGGCCACAGTCCGCCGCGCGATCCGGACCCCGTCGAGATCGAGCAGCTCGGCTATCCTCTGGTCGGTCAGCGGCTTCTTCGCGTCTTCCTGGCTCACGAGGGTGCGGATCTTGTCCTTGACGCCGCGGGCCGAGATGTCCTGGCCCGAACTCGTCTGCAGCCCGCTTGAGAAGAAGTACTTGAGCGGATGCACCCCCCGCGGCGTCTGCACGTATTTCGCGTTCGTGACCCGAGAGACCGTCGACTCGTGCATCTCGATGTGGTCTGCGACCTCACGGAGCGTAAGGGGCCGCAGGTGCTGCACCCCCTTCTCGAGAAAGTCGTGCTGGCGCTCCACAATGAAGTTCATGACCCTGAGCATCGTCTGGCGGCGCTGCTCGATCGCCTGGATCATCCAGTTTGCCGCGTGCAGCTTCGTGGTGATGAACTCCCGGTTGGCGCCGGTGAACTTCCGCCTGTCGCGCGCGACCTCGCGGTACGCCCGGGAGATCCGGAGCCTCGGAAGGTTCCCGTCGTTCAGGAAGACGTGGTACTCACCGTCGATCTTCTCGACGATCAGGTCGGGGAGAATGTAGCTCTCATCGTCCGGAGCGTGACGGAGCCCGGGCTTCGGATCCAGCTTGGCGACCGCGTCCGCGGCGTCCTGCACCGCCTTCGGCGTAACCCCGAGTTCACGGGCGATCTCGTTCCACCTCCGGTTCAGGAAGTTGTCGAAGTGGTCGCTGACAAGCGTATGGGCGAGAGAGTCTTCCGCCCCGAGCGCCGTGAGCTGGAGGAGGATGCACTCGCGGATATCGCGCGCGCCCACGCCCGGCGGATCCAGCGTCTGGATCACCTTGAGCATCCGTTCGGCCTCGGGCGCCGAGTAGTCGCGAAAGAGCACGCCCACCTCGGCCAGCTCCTTCTCCCGCTCCGTCTCGTCCCCGTTGTCCAGGGCGCGTTCCTCGGCCACGCCCCGGACGTCGGCGAGCCAGGCGTTCGCGCCGTCCACCACCTCGTCGAGCGTGCAGGTGAGGAGGCCGGAGTCGCCGACGTTGCCGATGATCTCCTCGCCCAGCCGGATCTCCCGCTCCGGGATCGAGAGGTGGTAGAGCTGCTCGAGGAGCTTCGTCCTCAAGTCGGCCACCTCGGCCTGCGGGCGTTCCCGGAAGCTCAGCTCCTCGGCCTGTCCGCGATATCCGCCCGGCTCGAAGCCGTCAAGGAGAATCTCCTCCCAGTCGACCTCGTCGTCCTCCCTCCCCTCCTGCTCCTCGGACGCCGCGACCTCGTCGAGGGAGACCTCGAGGAAGTCCTCGGTCTCGGCCAGCTCCAGGAAGGGATTCTCCGCCATCTCCGCCTTCAGGCGCTGCTGCAGATCGAGCAGCGGCATGTGCAGGAGCTCCATCGCCTGGTAGAGGCGGGGATTGATGCGGATTTCCTGCCGCAGCTGGCCGGTCTGAACGAGGCTGGGCTTGAGGCTCGTCATCCGTCTGGCCGGCTAGTGCTCCGGCGACGCGCCGTCGCCCGGCGGGCGGTAGCGTTCTCTCATTCGGGCCGTGAGCGTTGGGCCGAGGTAGATGTCCGCTACCTCGTCGTTCCACACCAGGTCGGACACGCTGCCGGAGACGCGGATCTGACCCTCGTACATGATGTAGGCGCGGTCCACGATGTCGAGCGTCTGCTCGACGTTGTGATCCGAGATGATCACCCCGATGTTCCGGTGCTTGAGCGAGCGGACGATGAGCTGGATGTCGTTGACCGCGATCGGGTCGATCCCGGCGAAGGGTTCGTCGAGGAGCATGAACTTCGGCTCCCGGACGAGCGCGCGTGTGATCTCGAGTCTCCGCCGCTCCCCTCCCGAGAGGGTGTAGGCCCTGTTCTTGCGCAGGTGCGAGATCGAGAGCTCCTCGAGAAGCTCCTCGAGGCGGCGCGCCCGCTCCGCCTTCGGAAGCCTGCGGGTCTCGAGGATCGCCATCACGTTGTCCTCGACCGAGAGCTTCCGGAAGATCGAGGGCTCCTGCGCGAGGTAGCCGACGCCGAGGCGCGCCCGCTTGTACATCGGGACCCGGGTGAGCTCCCCGCCGTCCAGGTAGACGTTGCCCCGACTTGGAGATATGAGTCCCACGATCATGTAGAAGGTCGTGGTCTTCCCCGCCCCGTTCGGTCCCAGCAGTCCGACGATCTCTCCCTGGCTCACCTCGAGATCCACCTCGTCCACGACGCGCCGCCGCTGGTAGACCTTTGTGAGTCCCGCGCCCCGGAGCCGGCTGTTGCCCTCGACACGGGTGATCGCCGACCGTGGCGCGTGCGCTTCCGCCTCGGTTTCGGTGGCGACCGGTGTCGTCGGAGCCGCGGCACGCTCTTCGGTCATGGGCCTGGCTCCGTCAGGGGAGGTGCGGGCTCCTCGGCAGCGTCTCCCGGGCCGCTCTCGTCTCCGGCCCCGCCGAAGGTCGCCTCCGGCTCGAGCTGGACGCCGGATACGCCGCCCACCGCAATGACCTCCTCGACCTGGCCGCCGGTGAAGAGGAGCCGGATCTCGTTGGCGAGCAGGTAGCTTATCCCCCACTCGCTCCGTTCCGGCGGAGGCTCGTCGGGGATACTGGTACTGTCGGCCGCTTCCGCACCTGCCGCCTCAGGCGGGGAGCGGTAGAGAGTGCGGGCGTTCCCCTCGGCATGGAGCTCGGTCAGCACGTACTGCGGCTCCTCCGGGGGGGGGGCTTCTCCCGCCTCCGGAGGCGGCTCCAGCGCGTCGAACCATCCGACGACGGCGTCGCCCTCGATCCAGTCGCGATCCAGGGCCTCGCCCAGTTCGTCCCCCTCGGCCCCCGGCTCCGCCTCCGCCTCCTCCACGTCCTCGGGTAGGGCATCGCCGCCCGTGTCACCTCTTGGGGAAGTCTCCGGGCCGGGCGGCCGCTCCTCCTCGGGACCGAGGGTCTCCCCCCTCGCGGCTCCCTCCGCACGCACGGAAGCGAGCACGCCGCCCGGCGCGTCCACCTCGATCGAGTTTCCCGTGAGGAAGAGGCCCTGGGCGAAGGCCGCCGCCCGCTCTGCAACCCCTTCGTCGTCCGATGGATCTCCCTCCGTCACAGTGATGTAGCTGACGGAACCCGAGTCGAATTCGACCTCGATCCAGCCGCCCGAGAGGTCGAGGTCGCCCGAGAGGAGGGCGGCCCTCTCCTCGGCCTCCATCATCGTGATCGCGCCTTCCGGGAGTTCGAGCGTGATCCTCTGCCCGACCGTCTCCGTCGCGCCCGACTCCACCCTGGCCTCCTCCAGGAGGACGAGCGTACCGAGCTCCCGGTCGAAGGAGAGCGAACGGGCGGCTGCATGCAGCGAGTCGCGCTCCACCGCCACATCGCCCTCGGCGAAGAGGAAGCGCTCCCCCTCGAACCGGAGCCGATCCGCGAGGACCTCGTAGGGTGCCGCTTCCGCGCCGGCGCCCGGGTCGTCGGGCGCCATGAGTGCGAGCGCCCGCCTGCCGGAAGCTTCGAGCCGTTCCTGCCCGGACCCGCCGGTTCGCTCGTAGAAGTCGAGGGTGTCGCCCCGGACAACCGTTGCGCCGTCGAGCGTCCGGAGCTCGGCATTCCCCCGTGCCAGGAGGCGTCCCTCGCGCTGGAAGTAGTCTGCGGAGTCGGCCTCGAGCTCGCGCTCCGAGTCCGAGTAGCGGAATCCGCCGTAGAACTCGGTGCGTTCGTCGGCCTCCCATACGACGGCGCTGTCGGCGCGGATCCTGACGCCGTCCGTGCAGGCGACCTCCGGTGACCCGACCCAGGTGACGCGCTGGCCGATGACGGTCTCCCTGGAGCTCAGCGTCCGGAAGCTCTCCATGTCGCACTCGTCGGCGGTTGTCTGTCCCGCGAGTGCCGTGGCGGCGAACAGCGCGGGTGCAGCGAGCGCGGGGACCGGGACGCGCCTCACGGTCCGGTTCCCCCGCTTCCCTGCACGACGAAGTCGCGGAACTCCAGGTCGGAGCGGAAGGAACTCCCCGCCCGCTCGCGCCCCTCCTCGTTCATGACGAAGGCCGAATCGCTCCAGAGCTGGTTCAGCTCGGGGTCGTAGTGCAGCTCCTCGGTCTCGAGCCGGCGTTCCTGGAAGGGCACGACGAGGACGACCTCGCCCCTCGCCGTAAGCCGCTCGGCCAGCGGCTCGAAGGTGCCCCTGAGCGAGGTGACCGTGGCCCGTTCCGAGCCGTCATCGTCGAATACGATGAGATTCACGCCGCGGAGCGCCTGGTGCGTCGAGTCGTTCCACTGGTAGGCCGTGTCGAACTGGAGGCGCGCGGTCCGGATCCCGTCGGCGTTCGAGATCGTGGTGACCCCGCCCATTACGATGGCGTCCGCCCCGAGGAAGCGGTCCGGGTCGGAGACCGTCGCGACCGGGGCGTCGACCTCGCAGGCCGCGAGCGCGGGGAGGAGCATCGCCGCGATGCGCCCGAGGCGCCGGCCGTTCATGCGACGTCTGCCCGGAGGAGGTCGTGGAGATGGACGATGCCGCGAAGTTCGTCCGCCCCGTCAACGACCGGCAGCGCCATGATCCCGTAGCTCTCCATCTCCCGCAGGACGACGCCCGCGAGCGTGTCCGGCCGGGTTGTCCTCGGCGTCCTCGTCATCACCTCGCCGACCGGGAGCTCGAGAAAGTCCTCACGCCCCTCCATGATCCGGGTGAGGTCGCCCGCCGTCACGACGCCCACGACCCGCCGGCAGGAATCGACGATCGGTACGGTGCCGCGCATGTGCGCCAGCGGGACGATGCACTCCCGCATGCGCGCAGCCTCCGTGACCTCCGGGTATCCCTCGGCGACCATCACGTCCTGGACCCGGAGTGTGAGACGCCGGCCGAGCGTGCCGCCGGGATGGAACTCCGCGAAGTCCTCCGGCCGGAACCCCCGGCGCTCGAGCAGCACCATCGCCAGCGCGTCCCCCATCGCGAGCGCCGCCGTCGTCGAGGAGGTGGGAGCGAGGTCCATCGGACACGCTTCCGCGCTCACCCGGCAGTCAAGGCAGACGGTGGCGGCACGCGCCAGCGGCGAACCGGGATCGCCCGCGAGCACGATCGTCGGGAGCCCGAGCCGGATCATGTATTCCATCAGCCCCGCGAGCTCCGAGGTGTTCCCGCTCTTGGAGACCACGACGGCGACATCCTTGCGCGAGACGATGCCGAGATCCCCGTGGAGTCCGTCCACCGGGTGGAGGAAGGTCGCCGGCGTGCCCGTGGAGGTGAGGGTGGCGGCCACCTTGCGGGCGATGATCCCGCTCTTTCCGACCCCGGTCACGATGACCCGCCCCCGCGTGTCCGAGAGGATCTCGACAGCCCGCGCGAAACGGCCGTCGATCCGGTCCGCGAGCGCGGCCACGGCCCGGGCCTCCGCGCGGAGGACCCGGCGCGCCCCCTCGGTCAGGACGCCTGCGTCGGCCGGTGCAAGCGTCGGCGCTGCTGCGCCGCTACCCACTGCTCCTCGCCGTGCAGTACGCCTCCACTGCCGCTTCCCACTCTCCGCGTGCCCCCAGGAGCGCTTCGGCGAACTCCCGGACCGCTCCCCTGCCCCCGCTCCTCTGGCCCGTCCAGACGGCCTCGCGCCGGATCTCCCGGACGGCGTTCGCAACGGCCGCGGGCACGCCGACCAGGCGGAAGAGCGGGAGGTCGGGAAGGTCGTCGGCCAGCATCGCCACCTCGTGCCAGGCGAGGTCGTAACGGCGCTTGAGCGCCCGGGCGGCCGGGAGCTTTCGCGCCCCCCCGTCCTGGTGGCACTCCTCGATACCGAGCTCGCGCGCTCGAAGCTCGGTGGCCGCCGAGACGCGACCCGAGATCAGCGCCACGCGGATCCCCGCGTCCCTGAGGAGGCGGATCCCGAGCCCGTCCTGGATGTCGAACCGCTTGAACTCGACGGGATCGCCGCTCGCAGTCTCTCCGAGGTAGATCCCCGCGTCGGTGAGCACGCCGTCCACATCCAGGATCACGAGCCGCACGGCTCCTGCCCGCGCGCGGAAGGCGCTTCCACTGGCCGGGGGGGATGTGGCCGGTGCGCGCTCCGCGGCTCTCGGCCGCCTCTCCGGGGCGGCCGTCATCCTTCCCCCCCGTCCCCTTCCGGGGTTCGGCGCGGCCCACCCCCGCCGAGGAGCGTGCGGATCGCGGCCACGTCGGCAACGAGCGCCTCGAGCGCCTCGAGCGGGAGCATGTTCGACCCGTCCGAGGGTGCGTGCTCCGGTTCCGGGTGGGTCTCGAGAAAGAGGTGGTCGCAGCCGGCAGCCACGGCTCCCCGCACGAGCGCCGGGATATGCTCCGGGTTGCCGCCGCTCGAGCCCGCCCGGGCCCCCGGACGCTGGACCGAGTGCGTCCC
>CAZHGS010000037.1:0-25732 GCA_964532325.1 uncultured Gemmatimonadaceae bacterium
GTGCCGGCGCCGCGCCCGCGCTGCCGCTTGCCGAGGCCGTCCGCCGGGAGGTCGCCCGCATGCGCGCGGTGCGCCGGAGCAGGACCCGGCGGCGTGCCCTCGCCCTCTCGGCGCTCGTGGCCATTCTCGCGGGAGCGCTCCTCACGCTCGCCGAACCCGGTTCCCCGCTCCGGGATTTCGTCGGGCGGTTCTTCTTCTGGGCCGGCGTCGCCGGTCCGATGGAGCGCGGCCGCCTCAGCCGGCAGCCTCGAAGACGCCTGTCAGAGCGCCGAGAAAATCGAGGTTGCTGAGTCCCCGCCTCCAGAGGCTCTCGTCGATGTCCTCGCCCGAGTGCGTGAAGAGTCCGGTGAGGCGCGTCGAGAGGCTGTCGCACCGTGACCCGAGCCACTTCGCGGTCCTCAGCGTTTCGGAGAAGGGGATGACCTGGTCGGCGCGGGCGTGGAGGAGGCGGGCCGGGAGCGGGAGGCGCCCGATCCCGGGGAGCGGCTCGATGAGCGGGATCGACCGGCGGGCGGCGCGGACCAGCTCCGATACGATCGTCTCCGAGGCGCGGCGGTCCGGTGCGTCGGCGGCAGGGGGCGCGAAGAGGTCGTAGAGAGCGCGGTCGGCCGCCGGGAGCGCCCGGCGGATCTCGGCCTTCGCCGGGTCGGACGTGGCATTCCACGCCTCGAACTCCTGCTTGCCCGCCCGGATCGCCAGGCGGCGAAGCGCCGGGGCGACGGCGCCCCGGTCATCGAGCCCGGGTGCGTGCGGGAGGCAGTTCGCCCCGACGATCCAGCGCACGTACGGGTCCGGGGGCTGCCGGTAGGCGACGCCGTCCCACTCGTGCTCGCCGGTGAAGGAGAAGCGGAATGTCCGCTCAATGTCGGCGTAACCCCCCCAGCCGACGACGGCCCGCAGCTTCGCCGCCAGGGCGGGGTCTGCGGCGGCGGCGAGGGCCTGCGGCGCGCCGAAGGAGACGCCCATGAGGCTCACGCCGCCGGAGGCGATCCGCGGCTGTGCGGCAAGCCAGTCCACGGCGGCCCGGAGGATTTCCTGCGCCCGGACGGGGGCGAAGTCGAGCTCTGTCCATTCCCGGATCTCCGGCACGAGGACGGTCATCCCGGCGGCGGCGAGCGCGTGGTTGAACCGCCGGAGCTCGGCGTGCGCGAGGCCGCGCGGCGTCAACCCGTGCAGGATGACCCACCCGCGGGCGGGGGATCCCTTCGCCCGCACGACGGTACCCCGAATGGAGCTGCCGTCTGCGAGGGGAATCGAGACCTCGGTTTCGGCGAGTCCGGTCGGCGGGGAGCGCCACGCGAGGGCAAAGCGGAGCGCGCTCCGGCAGGAGGAAAACCGAGTGTCCTTCATCCGTCGCTCCCTCGGGCGCACGCGGCCCGCGTGCGGAGCCGCCGCCGTGCGCTGCCCGCCTCCGTCCCGATGCCCGTCCCGACCATCCGCCCGCTCCCGCAGGCCGTGAGCCGCGCCGGTCCGCCCTATCTCTGGGCCGGGGCTTCCGCTCTCGCGGCGTTCGTCCTCTACGCCCTGACGCTGGCTCCGACCACGTCGTTCTGGGACGCGAGCGAGTATATCGCCACCGCACACATTCTGGGACTTCCCCACCCCCCCGGGAACCCTCTCTTCGTCGTCCTGGGGAAGGTGTGGACCCTCCTCCTCGCGCCGACCGGGTTCTCGATCGCCGTCCGGATGAACCTCTTGGCGGCGCTCACCTCGGCGGCCGCGACGGGCTTCTTCTTCCTCGTGATGTTCAGGATCCTCGAACGGTGGGCGGCGGCGGACCTGCCGGAGGGGGGAGCTGCCGCGCCGCCCGCCGCCCGGTGGCTTCCCCTGGTCGGCGCGTGGACGGGATCGGTCCTCGCCACGACCGCCTTCACCGTCTGGAGCCAGTCCACGGTGAACGAGAAGGTCTACACCCCGAGCGTGCTCATCATCGCGATCGTCTCGTGGCTCACCGTCCGCTGGCTGGACCGCCGCGAGGAACCCGGGAGTGCCCGGCTCATCGTCCTCGCCGTCTACCTCATGGTCCTCGGCTCGACGATCCACCTCATGTCGCTCCTCCCGGGTCCGGCGCTCCTCGCTACGGTGCTCGCCGTCCGCCGGCACCTGCTTGGCGACCGCCGCTTTCTGGCGCGGGCCTCCCTCGCGGCCGTTGTCGGGCTCTCCTTCAACTTCGTCCTCCCGCTCCGGGCCGCGGACCAGCCCGTGATCAACGAGGGGGAGCCCACCTGCGATTCCGCGGGCGGCGCCGTGGTCGCGGTCTATTCGCTTGGGCGCGCGGGATGCCCGGCGCTCGCGGCCAACCTCTCGCGGGAGCAGTACGGCAAGCCATCGATCTTCAACGATCCGACCTCCGATCCGCTCGCCCCGGAGCCCCGCGGCATCGGGATCCTCACCCACCAGTTCCTGAACTACTTCCAGTACTTCGACTGGCAGTGGGGCCGGGGGCTCGCGGCGTCGGAGACCCCCGGCAACACTCGGCTCGCCTTCAGCCTCGTCTTCCTCGGACTCGGGATCTGGGGGGTTCTCCTCGCCCGTCGCGCGGGCCGCGGAGCGCTCGTCTACCTCGCGGTGCTCACACTGACGCTCACCCCCGCGCTCGTCGTCTACCTGAACTTCCGCTACGGGTACTCCCTCGACCCCGGACTCCCCCCCGGCGTCCCGCGTGAGGTCCGCGAGAGGGACTACTTCTTCATCGCATCCTTCCACCTCTGGGGTTTCCTGGCCGGCGCGGGTCTCGTCGCGGCGTGGCGCTGGGCCGCCGGGCCGCGTCTTCCGCGTCTCGGCCTCGCCCTCGGCTCGCCGGTTCTTCTCCTCGCCCTCGTCCCCCTCGTCTTCAACTGGAACTGGGCGGGCCGGAACGGGGACTACGCGGCCCGTGACTGGGCCTACAACCTCCTGCAGAGCGTCGAGCCCTACGGGATCGTCTTCACGAACGGGGACAACGACACCTTCCCCCTCTGGTACCTCCAGGAGGTCGAGGGCGTCCGCCAGGATGTCACCGTCATCGTCGTCCAGTACCTCATGACGCAGTGGTATCCCCGCCAGCTCAGGTACCACACCGACCCCGCACGGCAGCGGCCCTTCAACGACCCCGTCGCCCGGAGCGTCTACGGGGAGCCGGCCGGCCGGCCGACGCGGCCGATCACCACACTCACCGACGAGGAGCTGAATTCGGTAGGCTTCGCGGTTCTCCCCCGGGAATACACGGTGACGGTGGGTGCCCAGCCGGTCCGCTACCCCGAGGGGTTCCAGTTCACACGGGCCGACCAGCTCGCCCTAGCGATCGTCCAGGACGCCATCGCCGAGCGCCCGGTCCACTTTGCCAGCACAGGGACGATCGCCCGATCCCTCGGACTCGACCCCTACGTCGTCCGCCAGGGGATCGCCGGAAAGCTCCGGCTCGAGGGACTCGAGGATGCGCCCGGCGTTGTCCGCGTCTCCGAGAACATCGGAGGGGAGTGGATCGACCTCGACCGTTCGATCCGGCTCGCCGAGGAGGTGTTCAGCTACCGGGGGCTCATCGACCGCCCGATCTGGGAGGACCGCTCGACGCTCAACATCCCCTGGCACTTCTACTTCCTCTACCTGCAGATGGCCGACGCCGTCGCCCGGGCGCGGGAGGGCGAGGAGCTGAGCGCCGCCGAAGAGGAGAGGATGGAGCGTTTTCTCGATCGCGCCGACCGGTTCCTGCTCACCGCCGAGGGGGGCGCGGCGATCGCGCGCCCGCCGGCCGGGTCGTGACCACCCGGGAGAGTGAGCATCCCGTGTCCGTCGGCTGGAACACCGACGGGGCGTTGTGCCCGTTTTTTCCGATGAATATATTCCGGGCGGTGCTGGGCGGCGGCGCGGAGTCCTCGTTTTAGCGCCCGGCCGAGGGTCTGCCGGTACGATGCGACATGGGATGCGGGGTGGACGCAGCTTGGTAGCAGATTGAGCCTGTCGGGGGGAGGGGGTCGCAGACGATGAGACGAGTCACTATCGGGGTGGCCATTGGTGTTGGGCTGGTCATCGCCGAGGGAATCAGCGCGCAGGAGCAGTGGTCCTTCGAGCTCGGGGCCGTCGGCCGCTACTCGATCTACGATACGGACGTCGGGGTCGACAACGGATTGAGTATCGGTGGCGGCCGGGCGGGCCTGTACGTCGCCGACAACCTGGCGGTCGAGGGTGAGGTCACATACGGGGAGCCCCAGCTCTCCGACGAAGCAGCGTGGCGGGGCCGGAACTACATCAGCCACCTCCTCCTTCAGGGGCGTCTTGTCTACACCGCCTGGTTGTCGGAGAGCACAGGTCTTCTGCTCGGCGCCGGCGTCCAGCACGACAACTATTCGAGGGCGCGTACCGTCGGGGCGCGCGGGTGGGGCGGCACCGGCCTTCTCGGGGTCCGCTACCGCTTCAGCGAGTATATCTCGGCGCGCGTAGAAAGCACTGGCCACTTCGTTTCCGAGGATCCGGACACGCACGTGGCGCCCCGGCCGTCGACCTTCAACGTCGGACTTCAGGCCGGTCTCAGCGTCATATTCGGGACGAGGGAGGTGGAGCGCGTTGTCGAGCTCCCCGCCCCCCCGCCGGACACGGTCATCGTCACCCGGGAGGTGGCGCCGCCGCTCCCGCAGGGCACGCCCACGGAGATCTGCATCGCGACGGGGGAGAACGTCACTGTCTACCTGACGCCACAGGGAGACACGCTTGTCGGGCCGAACCGCGTGACGATCAGCTCGCTTGGGCCGGGTGTGACCTTCGCGGGCGCGTATGCCGAAGGTCGGGGGTGGTTTGAGGCGGACGAGCCGTTCGAATTCGACGGGCGGGAGTACGTCCAGTCGGGCGGCGAGGTCGGGCTGGACTGCGCGGACATCATGCAGGTCGGCACCCATGACGGGGTCCCGCTCTTTGCGGATGTGAGCGCGTCGAGCCCGTACGAGACGGTCTACGTCCCGGTCCGGCCCGGGGTCTGGCAGGGCTACCAGGCGGATCTGGCGGCCGTAAGGGCGTAGCGGGAACGGAGGGCAGCGAGAGCTCGAGGCCCGGTGCCGCCCCGAGGGGCGCCGCCGGGCCTTTTCGCATTGCCGGGGAAGCGGCCCATGCTGTCCGGGGTTGCCGGGAGGGCTCGGCAAAAGTGATCCTTGCGACGGTGCCGGGCATCGTGTCCGGACCGGGCCGGTCGCAGCGCGGTTGCCGGGATCCGGGACCGCAGTGGACCGGGACCACTCGGCGTGCCGCTATCGGGTCGAGACCCTGGTCCGCTAACGGACACTTGGCGAAGTGGCAGCGTCCATCCGCGGTGAGGAGGGCTGCCCCGGCGGTCCATTGGGTCTGCGGTTCGTCCGGCCGCATTTCCTGTTGCCCCCGGCCCACCCCTCTCCCGGGACGTATCTCCCGGCTTCCGGCAATACCGGGTCGCCGGGTCGACCGGCCCGGGCGGGCGCTCCGCCGGACGGTATGGGGGCGAGCGCAGGCTGGATTCCCGCCGGTCGCGGGAATCCGCTGGAGGGTTTCTCGGCATTCTGCCGCGTGTGGCATCGCTTCGGCGTCCTGCCGGCCCGGGAAGGGTGGCTCCAGACCGAGCCCCGCGGCGCTCCCGACGGTGGGAATGTGCGCGAATACGGAGACGTCGTCACCGGCCCAGGTCCCGGACCAGCCGCCTGCCGTCAGCTGGCGGAGACCGCGGGGAAGACCGCGAATGCAACGGTAGCGCAGGGTGGATCAGGGCCGGCTGCAGATGGGGGAGTGGTGGCCGCGGCCGATCGAGACGCCCCGTACGCTACGGGTCAGGCTCCGGCCACCGGCTGCGACCGCCGGCGTCCCGGACCATTCGGCTCAGTACTGCGCCACTTCCCGCACCGCGGCGAGCACATCGTGCGCCTGCGGCAGGATTGCCTCCTCGAGCCGAGGAGCATAGGCGACCCAGACGTCGAGTGACGCGACCCGCCGCACCGGGGCGTCAAGCCATCCGAAGAGCTCGTCGGCGATCCTCGAGGCCACCTCGGCGCCCATCCCGAAGGAGAGGGGGTCCTCGTGGGCAACGATGACCCGGTTCGTCTTCCGCACCGACTCGCCGACGCGTTCCATATCGAGAGGGCTGATCGTGCGAAGATCGATCACCTCCACATCGATCTCGTCGGCCTCCCACGCGATACGGGCGGCGTCGAGCGAGCGCTTCACTAGCGCGCCGCAGGTCACGACCGTCACGTCGTCGCCGGGACGCACCACCCGAGCCTTTCCGAACGGGATCATGAACTCCCGGCCCGGATAGCTCCCCTTGTTGTGGACCTGCCGGTAGAGGTGCTTGTGCTCAAGGAAGAGGACCGGGTCGTCGCAGCGGATCGCCGTGCGGAGAAGTCCGTTCGCGTCGCGGGCCGTCGAGGGGAGGACGACCCGCACCCCGGGCGTATGGGCGAAAATGCTCGCGCCCGTCTGTGAGTGGTAGATCGAGCCCCCCTTGAGGTAGCCTCCGTACGGCGCGCGAATAACCATGGGCGCTGACCAGGCGCCTCCCGACCGGTACCGGACCGTGGCCACCTCGTTGCGAATCTGGTGCATGGCAGGCCAGATGTAATCGAAGAACTGGATCTCCACGACGGGCTTGAGCCCGCGGACGGCCATCCCGTAGGCGCGGCCCACGATGTTCGCTTCGGCGAGGGGGGAGTTGAAGACGCGGTCGCCCCCGAACGCGCGCTGGAGTCCGGCGGTCACCTTGAAGACGCCGCCCTTTCCGGGTACCTCCTCGAGCACCTCCTCGCGGGAGGCGTCGGCCACGTCCTGGCCGAAGCAGACGATCCTCGGATCCCTCGCCATCTCGTCGCGGAGGCAGGCGTTCAGGAGGTCGACCATCGTCTGCTGCCTGGCCTCCGCGCTTCCGCTCCGGCCGGTCCGTTCCGTATCGAACCGGACCGAGGTTGGATCCACCTCCTCCGAGTAGAGCCAGCGGAGCGCGGTTTCTGGCTCCGGCTGGGGGCGCTCGACGGCGCGGTCGGCGTCCCCGGAGATCTCGGCGGCGAGCGTCTCGGTGAGCCCGTCGAGTTCGTCCTCATCGGCGATGCCCGCCTCGACGATCAGCGTGCGTGCGCGAAGCACCGGGTCGCGGGTCTCCCGCTCCACTCGCTCGAGTGTCGGGCAGTAGGCGCGGTCGTCGTCGGATTCCGAATGCGACCGGAGGCGCACGGTGTGCGCGTGGATGAGCGCCGGCCCGTTCCCGGAGCGGGCGTACCCGATCGCCTCTCCGCTCACATCCCAGGAGTCGATCAGGTCCGTGCCGTCGCACCGGAAGACGGCGAGGTTCGGGAAGCTCTCCACCAGATCGGAGATGCTTCCGCCGGGGGTCTGCACCTCGACCGGCACCGAGATCGCGTATTCGTTGTCCTCGATGAGGAAGACGACGGGCAGCCGCAGGTTGCACGCCGTGTTCAGCGCCTCCCAGAACTCGCCCTCCGACGTAGTCCCGTCCCCCCCGCAGACTATCACGATCTCATCGTCGTCGAACTCCTCCATCCAGGGCCTGAGGTCCGGCAGGCGCTTCGCCCGGTACGCGGCTTCCGCGGACCCGACCGCCTGGAGGTACTGCGAGCCCGTCGGCGAGGAGACGCTCACGATGCGGAGCGCCGGGTCGCTGAAGTGGACGGGCATCTGGCGTCCCCTCGAGGCGGCGTCCTCGGCCGCGCCGGCCCCCTGCAGAAAGTGCTCGTAGGGCGTCTGGCCCATCGCGACAGCGAACGGGCGGTCCCGGTAGTAGGGGTAGATCCAGTCGGATCCGGGGCGCAGGTGCCGGGTGATGGCCACTTGGATTGCCTCGTGCCCGGCGGCCGAGAGCTGGAAGAAGACCTTGCTCTGGCGCTTGAGGCTCATCTCCCGCTCGTCGATGAGCCGGGAGACGAGCATGAGGCGGTACATCTCAAGGAGGTCGCTGGGCTCGAGCCCGCGGAGGTCCCGAACCGAGGTGGTCTCAGGTTGTGCCATCCTGGTGGTGACGTCCCCTCCGGTCCGGCGTGCTCGTCCTCTTCTGCGGGGGGAGGGGCGCGGCTCGGCAGGGTCTCCCTCCCAGAAAGCGGGCCCACACAAGATAGGGTGGCGGGAAGGTCGGGCAAACCCGGGCCCGGAACGGGGCTCCCGCCCCTAGCGCTCGGGTGCCGTTATCCGTCAGGGAGCATCCGGTCGAGTTGCTCCCTGAGCGTCCCGGGATCGGTGGCTGGGAGCCCGCAGGCGAAGTTCACGCAGACGAAGCCGGCGGGTCGGCCGTCGACGGGCCCGCGCCCCTCGAGAAGCGGGGTATCCGGGATCGGTTTGTAGGGGTCGCCCTCCGGATGCTCGGGATCGCGGCCGGTGACGACCCGTGTCGGCAGGAACCGCCGGTGCGCCTCCC
This sequence comes from uncultured Gemmatimonadaceae bacterium, assembly GCA_964532325.1. GTDB lineage: Bacteria > Gemmatimonadota > Gemmatimonadetes > Longimicrobiales > Gaopeijiaceae > JAAXGI01. The sequence goes on from CAZHGS010000037.1 coordinate 8,354, forward strand.
GGAGGAGAGCGTCGGCGGCGCTGTCGCCACGCCGCCCGATCACGGCGATCTCGACGGGTGGGGCGGCGAGCCGGCCAGCAACCGAGAGAAGGCGTCCGAAGGCGGACGGGCCCGCCTCCATCGCGCGCGCCTCGCGGGCGATGATCGCCTCGGCGGCCTGGATCCGCCCGGGGTCCCCGAGAAGCCGGCCGAGGCGCATCCGGAGCTCCGCGGCGAGCGCCGTCCCCGAGGGGACGGGGTTGTCAGTGACTTCGCGAGGGCGGATGAGAAGCGCCTCCCCGTCGGAGGGCGTGTCGTGGAGGAGTTCCGTCTCGCTGTCCCGGAAGCGCGCCTCGACCTCGAGGTCCAGGCGGACTGCAGCCTCGAGCCAGCGTCCCCCGAGCGTCGCCTCGTGGACCGAGAGGAGCGCGTTTCCCAGTCCGGCCACGTCGTCGAGGAACCCCGGCACCTCCGCCTTCCCGTCGGAGATCTGGTGGCGGAGCGCCCCCACGGCCGAAAGGCCGGCGAGAAGACTCGCCGCTGCGTGCTCCGCCGCCCTGACATAGCTTTCCTCGCCGAGTGCCGCGCCGGTCTCGGCGAGGGCGCGGATCACGAGCGCGTTCCACGAGGCGAGGATCTTCTCGTCCCGGAAGGGTGCCTCGCGCTTGGTGCGCGCCTGTTTCAGGACGGCGCTGGAGGCACGGAGCCGGGCCTCGAGGGCGTCCGGGGTGATTCCTTCGCTTCGAGCAACGCCGGCGAGGTCGTGGGGGAGGTGCAGGATGTTCCGTCCCTCGAAGTTCCCCTCCTCAGAAACATCGTAGCAGCGCGAGAAGAGCCGGGCCTCCGCCTCAGGGAGGAGTGCCGCTACCTCCGCGGGCGTCCAGAGGTAGAAGCGCCCCTCCTCCCCCTCCGAATCCGCGTCGCGGGCGGTGTAGAACATGCCCTCCGGGGAGCGGAAGTCGTCCAGCAGATCGTCGAGGATCCCGCGGCAGACCTCCTCGAGCCACTTCTCGCCAGTGAGCTGGAACGCCCTCAGGTAGACCTGGGCCAGGAGCGCGTTGTCGTAGAGCATCTTCTCGAAGTGGGGCACGAGCCACCGCTCGTCCACGGAGTAGCGGTGGAAGCCGCCCCCGAGTTGGTCGCGGATCCCGCCCCTCGCCATGGCCCGGAGGGTGAGGAGCGTCGCGGCGAGCGCATCCTCCTCCCCCGCGAGTGCATGGCGGTCGAGGAGGAATCCGAGGACCTCGGGCTGCGGGAACTTGGGAGCCCGTCCGATGCCCCCGTGCACCGGATCGACCGCGGCAAGGAGCCGGCGCGACGCCCGCGCGGGGAGGTCCGGGTCCGGCGGTCCCCCTTCCGGCGGTGGCTTCCCGTCGGCGCTCACATTCGTGGCGACGAGGAACCCGCGGATCCTGGCCGCGGCCGCGAGGACGTCGCCCCGTCGGCGTTTCCACGCCTCCGCGGCTCCGGCAAGGACCTCCCGAAAGGCCGGCATCCCGTGGCGCCGCTCGGGCGGATAGTACGTTCCACCGAAGAAGGGCTCTCCCTCCGGGGTGAGGAAGACGGTGAGCGGCCACCCGCCGTGGCCGGTGAGCGCCTGGACCGCGCGCATATAGACCGTGTCGAGGTCGGGGCGTTCCTCGCGGTCGACCTTCACGCTCACGAACTCCCGGTTCATGAGCCGCGCCGTCTCCGGGTCGGCGAAGGACTCGCGCTCCATCACATGGCACCAGTGGCAGGCGGAGTAGCCGATCGAGAGGAGGATCGGGCAGCCGCGCTCGCGGGCGTCGCCGAGCGCCTCCTCCCCCCACGGGTACCAGTGGACGGGATTCGTGGCGTGCTGGCGGAGGTACGGGCTCGAGGCGTCGGCGAGCCGGTTCACGCGCCAGACACCTCAAGGTCCGCTTCCCCGGCGAGTTCTGCCTCGTCGAAGATCCGCACCTCCGCCTCTCCGTCGAGCCGCACGCCGTACCGGGTCGGAGCCCAGCGGTCGTGCGAGACAACGGTGCCGCTCCGCCCCACGAGTCCGAGATCGAGGGGGAAGTGTCCCGGGGTGACCGTGACCCTCGCGCCCTCGGAGTAGCGCTGTATCCTGATCATGTGGCGGGCGTCCGGAGGCGGGGGTGGACAGCCGGGTCCGGCGGGCGGCGACACTTCTGACGGGCGGGGTCCCGGTGCTACCTTCACCCCGCGAGCTACCCCCCGGGGGATCGCCGGATCCGGGGCATCCGGCTTCACGCCCCCTGCTGACGCGGAGGTCGGGATGGGACTGAAGCGCGCGATGGTTCGCCTGATCCTCCGGCGTCCCTGGCTCATCCCCGATCTGGTCGGGCTCGCTTGGGCGAGCCGCGCGCAAGGGTGGTACCGCCGCCCTCCCTTCCTCCCGGTTCCCCCGGACGACTACCTCAGGTGGCGGATGGAGACCGCCTATGGGGACCCGGATGCCGAGCCCCCACTTGAGGATCTCGCGCGGTTCCTCCGGTGGGCGCGCCGCATGCGGCGGCGGCGCTGACCGGCGATGGGAGAGCGGGCGCGCCGGGGCGCCGGGGGGCGTGCGATGATCCAGATCGGCCTCACGGGAAACATCGGCTCGGGGAAGTCCACGGTGGCGGCCGTCTGGGCCGGGGCAGGGGTCCCTGTGGTGAGCGCCGACGATCTTGCGCGCGAGGCAGTGCGCCCGGGGAGCGCGGAGCATGCGCGGCTCGTGGAGATCTTCGGCCCCGGGCCGTTCCGATCGGACGGCTCCCTCGACCGCGGCGCGATGCGGCGGAAGATCCTCGATGATCCCTCCGCGAAGCGGCGGCTCGAGGAGGTCCTCCACCCGAAGATCCGGGCGCTCCGGAAAGCGCGGGTCGAGCGGGAGCGCCGGCTCGGACGCACCGCCGTGGTGAGCGAGGTTCCTCTCCTCTTCGAGGCTGGCGTCGAGGACGAGTTCGATGTCGTTGTCGTCGTGCACGCCCCGGAGCGGGAGCGGGAGCGCCGTCTCGTCGAACGCCGTGGGCTCGCCCCCGGGGAGGCGAGGCGGCTGATCGCCCAGGGGGGTGACCCGGAGGAGAAGCTCCGGAGGGCCGGCCATGTGATCGTCAACGACGGCGGACTCGCGGCGCTCGAGGTGGCTTCGCTCGTGCTCCTCGACCGCCTCGGCGTCCGGCCCGCACGGGAGGGCCGCGATGGATGAGTGGATCCGGATCGACCTGCACCTCCACACCCGGGGCTCTTGGGACTGCCTTGCGGATCCGGAGGCTGTCCTCGAGCGGGCCGCGAGCCAGGGGATCACGCGGATCGCCATCACCGACCACAACCGTCTCGGCGTGGCCCGGCAGATGGCCCGGCGGTATCCTGACCGGGTGATCGCCGGCGAGGAAGTGAAGACCCGGGAGGGAGTGGACGTGATCGGCCTGTACCTGACAGAGGAGATCCCGGAGGGGACGCCGGCCCGTGAGACGTGCCGGCGGATCCGGGCCCAGGGCGGCATCGTCTACCTCCCCCACCCGTTCGCGCCCGGCAAGGGGGGGTCGGGCCGGCTCGCCGGCGCGCTCGCGCCCATGGTGGACGTCGTCGAGGTCTTCAATGCGCGGCTCCGCTCGGAGCGCAGAAACGCCTCGGCGCTCGAGTTCGCCAGGAGCCGCGGTCTCCTCCAGGGAGCGGGATCCGACGCGCACTCCGTCGCCGAGGTCGGCAACGCCTCCGTCCGGGTGCCGGCCCACCCGAACAGGCCGGCCGCGCTCCTCGATGCGCTCCGCCGGGCCACCGTCCATGGGAGGCAGGCGGGTCCGCATGTCTTCTTCCACTCGAACTGGGCCAAGCTCCGGAAGCGCTGGCCGCCGGGCAGGGGGGGCGCTTGAGCGCCGGGCCGGTCCCGGCGCACCGCGCCGAGGGGGTGGCCGCCGCGTGGGAGCGGCTCTCCGGAGCCCGGCGCGTGATCCTGACGACCCACCTGAACCCGGACGGGGACGGGGTCGGCACCCAAGCGGCGCTCCTCGGACTCGTGGGGGCCGCGGGGGGGAGGGCGACGGTTGTCAACCCGGGCCAGCCTCCGGCCGGCCTCCGGTTTCTTCTCGCCGACGCCCCGGCCGTGCTCGATGCCCGGGACGCAGAGGCCGCGGAGCGGTGCCGGGAGGCGGATCTCCTCGTCGTCGTCGACACGGGCGTGAGGCAGCGGATCGGGCGCGTCGGTAGGCTCGTCGGCCATCTTCCGGCCCTCGTGATCGACCACCACCCTGCGGGTGGACGCGACGGTTTCGGCGGCCAGCTCCTCGCCGACGTGTCGGCTGCGGCGACCGGGGAGATCGTCTTCGACCTCGTCACGCACGCCGGTGGGCCCTGGAGCCCGGGCGTCGTGGACGGGCTCTACATCGCGGTCATGACCGATACAGGGTCGTTCCGCTTCTCGAACACGAGCGCGCGCGTCCACCGGATCGCGGCCGAACTCGTCGAGAGGGGCGCTGACCCCGCACGGCTCTGGCGGAACGTCTACGGGAGGATGCCGCTCCGGCGGATCCGCCTCCTTGAGGCGGTCCTCCCGACGCTTGAGCTCTCCGACGACGGGACAGTCGCCTGGATGACGGTCCCCCGGGAGGCTTTTCGCGGGCTCGGGTGTACAACCGACGATCTGGAGGGGCTCGTCGAATATCCCCGCGGGCTCGACGGGGTCGAGGTCGCGCTCCTCTTCCGCGAGATCCGCCCCGGGAGGGTCAAGGTGTCGCTCCGCTCGACGGGTGCGGTGGATGTGAACCGGGTGGCCAGCGCGCTCGGCGGCGGCGGTCATGTGAAGGCCTCCGGCGTTTTCGCTGAGGGCGCACTCGACGCCGTGCGGGACCGGGTACTGGCGCTTGTGTCCGCGGCGACCCGCGCCGCGCGGGCAGGCGGTCCGGTCCCGTGAGTGTCGAGGGAGGAGGGGCACGGTGATGGCGGAGGGGGACATCGGGGTGCCAGGGGCGCTTGCTGAGGCTCTCGCACTCCTTCGCCGGCGGATCCCCGCCGAGCGGCTCGACCGGGTATGGATCTTTCCCCCACTGGTCGACGGGCGAAGCGAGAGTGGCGTTGTCGCGGCCGGCTGCTTCGGGGAGGGCGGTCGCCGGGACCTCGTCACAGTCTCCTACCGGGCGCGCGAGACCGGGCGGGGCGTGAGCTTCACACCTGTCTTCGCCGAACAGGGCACGGCCCCGGCCGAGAGCCTCCCGCGGGTCATCGCGGGGGTGGCCCGGCGTGCGGGAGCGGGCTTCGGGGATCCGGGCCTCACACGGCTCGGCGGGGATCCCGGCGCGTTCGACCGGCTCGTCGGCGAGTGGACTCCGGACGACCTCCCCCACCGCTCTGGCCGGGGCGTCTTCGGCCGGCCCGTCGCGCCGGAACCGGCGAAGGCCGGTGGATAGGGGATGAGGGAGACCGTCACGTCCCGGGCCTCGCGCTTCGTCCGCCTCTTCGGACGCTACCTCCGCGAGCAGAATCTCCCGGTGACGCACCAGCGGGAGGCGGTCGCCGGGATCGTCTTCTCCTCCGAGGCGCATCTCTCGGTCGAGGAGATCGAGGCGTCGCTCCGGCGCGCGGGCGAGCGAATCGGGAAGGCGACGATCTATCGGACGCTCGATCTCCTCGTCAGGAGCGAACTCGTAGAGGAGCACGACTTCAACGAAGGGTTCAAGCGCTACGAGCACCGCCTCTCACGACAGCCGGAGCATGAGCACCTCATCTGCCTCGAGTGCGGAGAGGTGACGGAGTTCAAGAGCGCGGAGATCGGCGAAATCAAGGACCGGATCGCAACCGAGCGCGGGTTCATGCCCGCGCGCCACCGGCTCGAGATCTACGGCCTCTGCGCGGCTTGCCGGGACGCGGGCGCTGTCCTCCCAGCGGGGGGGCTCACCTGCCCGATCGAGAGCGTCTGAGGGTGCGTGCCGAGCAGGGCGCCGAGCCCGTCCGGACGATGCGTCCGCGCCTCGCTCCCCTTCGCGCCCCCGGATCCCTCCCGGCGGGGGACGACGCCTTCCCGGAGCGGGCGATGAGCCGGGCCACGGCCTCCTCGAAGATCGACGGCAACGCGATCTCGCTCCAGTTCGACGGACCCTCCGCCTTCCAGAGCTGGATCGCCGCGATCGAGGATGCGGAGTCGTTCGTCCACTTCGAGAACTACATCCTGAGGGACGACGCCGTGGGCCGGCAGTTTCGCGCCGCCCTTGTGGAGCGCTCCCGCGCCGGGGTCGGGGTCCGTGTCCTCTACGACTGGATGGGCTGCTGGGCGACGCCGAAGAGCTACTGGAAGCCCTTCCGCGAGGCCGGGGTCGAGGTCCGTGTCTTCAACCGTCCGTCGCTCGGCGACCCCCTCGGCATCCTCCAGCGCGACCACCGGAAACTCGTCGTCGTCGACGGGCACACCGCCTTCCTCGGGGGCTTCTGCATCGGCGAGGAGTGGGCCGGCACCGCGACGGTGGCCCCATGGCGCGACACCGGGGTCATGGTCCAGGGCCCTGCCGTGGCAGCTGCGGCCCGGACCTTCGAGCGGATCTGGGAGGAGCTGGGTGCACCGGTGCCTTCCCACCTCCGCTCCGACCCCGCCCGTGTGCCCGCCGCCGGCACCTCCGCCGCCTGGCTCATCGAGGGGATCCCGCAGCGGTCGCGCGTCTACCGGGCCACCCAGCTCATCGCCTCCGTCGCCGAGAGGCGCCTCTGGATCACCGATCCGTATTTCCTCGCCCCGCGTCCGGTCTCGGCCGCGCTTATGGCGGCGGCCCATGACGGTGTCGATGTCCGGGTCCTGGTCCCCGCCCGCAACAACTGGCCGTGGATGGGGAGCCTCTCGAGGGGGGGCTACCGGCCCCTGCTCGAGTCGGGTGTCCGGATCTTTGAGTGGCAGGGGCCTATGATCCACGCCAAGACGGCGGTGGTCGACGGGCGGTGGTGCCGGATCGGATCGTCGAACCTGAATGCGGCCTCGCTGCTCGGCAACTGGGAACTGGATCTCGGCGTCCTCGATCCCCAGCTGGCGGCGCAGGTCGAGGGGCTCTTTCTTGCCGATCTCGCCTCCTCGGTGGAGATCCTCCTCCCCGGCTGGAGGCCCGGGACGCGGCCGGTATCCGTTGCTGCGGGAGCGCGGCTTGAGCCGGAGCCGCAGCCCGCCGGCGAGCGGCGCGACAGCGGCCGCCGGACGAGGCGCGGGCAGGCGCTCACGCTCGCCGACCTCGCGCGGGCTGGGTCGGCGTTCGGCGACGCGATCGCGGGACACCGCGTCGTGGGCCGCGAGGACCGCGCCGCCCTCTGGACCGTTGCGCTCATCCTCCTGCTCCTGGCCGGCGGTGCGGTGCTCGTGCCGGAGCTGCTCGGCTGGGCGGTCGGATTCGTGGCGGGGTGGGTGGGGCTCGTCTTGGCCGTGCGGACGAGCATCCAGGCTTGGCGCGCGAGGCGCGGGCCCTCCGGCGGGGAGGCCGAGCCGCCGCCCGGGAGCGGCGGGTGATCGAGTCCGTCGGCATCGCGATCGCCTTCGGCGCGGGTGTCCTCTCCTTCCTCTCGCCCTGCGTCCTCCCCCTCGCCCCTTCCTATCTCTCCTTCGTGACCGGGATGAGCCTCGAGGATCTCGAGGCGGGCGCCGACCGCGGCCGCACGCTCCGCTTCGCGCTCCTCTTCGTCGGAGGGTTCTCCCTGATCTTTCTCCTGCTCGGGGCCTCCGCCTCCTTCCTGGGCCAGTTCTTCCGGCTCTACGAGGTCTGGATCGCGCGGGTCGGGGGGATCGTGATCCTCATCCTCGGACTCCACCTCGCCGGGGTGCTCCGCATCGCGCCGCTCATGCGCGAGCTGCGCTTTCACGTCTCTGACCGGCCCTCGGGGCACATCGGGGCCGTCGGTGTCGGGATGGCGTTCGGAGCGGGGTGGACGCCCTGCATCGGACCCGTCCTCGGGGCGATCCTGACGTTCGCGAGTGTCCGGGAGACTTTCTGGGAGGGGGTGGGCCTGCTTGCCGTCTATTCGGCCGGGCTGGCGGTCCCGTTCCTCGTCATGGCGCTCGCTGTGGACCGCTTCCTCATCGCCTTCCGGAGATTCCGGCACCTGCTTCCGCTCCTCCAGCGGGGATCCGGCGTTCTTCTTCTCCTCCTCGGGCTCCTCCTCGTGACGGGGAGCTTCACGGCGCTCACGGGGTGGCTTGCCCCGCTCACCCCGGAGTTCCTCCTCGAGCGGATCTGAGGCGCTCCCACGTCAGCCGCCGAGGGGCACCGCTTCCGCTGCCCCCGCTCCGGCGCCGACGGCCACGCCTTCCTGCACGAGCGAATGTTCGAGAATCTGCCGGTCGAGGAGCGTCCGGTAGATCACGCTCTCCGTGAGGAGCTCCTCGTGTGTGCCCTCCCCGACGATCTCCCCTTCGTCCATGACGAGGATGCGGTCGGCGTGCATGACCGCCGTCACCCGGTGGGAGATCACGAGCGAAGTGCGGCCCCGTAGCGAGTCGCGGAGCCCGGAGAGGATCCGCGACTCGGTCTCCGTGTCGACGGCGCTCAGCGCATCGTCGAGGATGAGGACGCATGGGTCGCGTGCGAGGGCGCGCGCGATGGCTGCGCGCTGCTTCTGCCCGCCGGAGAGGTTGATCCCTCTTTCGCCGAGGCGGGTGCTGTAGCCGCGTGGCAGCCCGGCGACGCTCGCGTGGAGCTGCGCCGTCTCGGAGGCCTCCCTCACCCGCGGGTCCAGTCCCCCCCCGGCCTGGGCCTCCGCCCTCCCGGCGAGCCCCATCCCGAGGTTCGAGGCGATCGTCTCGGAAAAGAGGAAAGTGTCCTGGGGTACCATCCCGATCGTCCGCCTGAGGCGCACGGGATCGTATTGGGAGACCGGGATCCCGTCGAAGAGGACCTGGCCGCGGGTGGGGTCGTAGATCCGGGGGATGAGCGAGACGAGGGTGCTCTTTCCCGAACCCGTCGGGCCGACGATCGCTACCGCTTCCCCCTCACGGATTGTCAGAGAGAGGCCCCTCAGGACATCCCTCCCGGTGCCCGGGTACCGGAACGCGACGTCGCGAAGCTCAATCCGCCCGCGCGGCGCCGGAATGGGGCGGCCGATCCCGGGCTCGACGGCGGGGTCGGCGCGGAGGATCGCGTTGATCCGGCCCATCGAGGCCTCGCCGCGCTGGAAGAGGTTCACGACCCATCCGAGCGCGATCATCGGCCAGGCGAGCTGGTTCAGCCAGAATATGAAGGCGACGAGATCGCCCGCCGAGAGTGCCCCCGTCATCACCTGGCCTCCGCCGACCCAGACGACGAGCGCCATCGCGGCGCCCGTGAGGAGTCCGAGCACGGGATGGAAGAGTCCCTGCACCTTCACGAGGAAGATGTTGCGGTCCATGTACTCCCGGTTGATGGTCCCGAAGCGGCGTTCTTGGTCCGCCTCCTGCACGTAGGCCCGCACGACCCGCACCCCCGTCAGGTTCTCCTGGACTTGGGTGGACATCGTCGAGAACTGCTCCTGGATCTGCTCGAAGCGCCGGTGGATCACCCTCCCGAATCCGCGGACGACCGGGGGGAGTAGGAGCATCGGGATGAGGACGAGCCCGGTGAGGCGGGGCGAGGTGAGCGCCATGAGCGCGAGAGTGAGAGTCGCCATGACGGCCGTGTTCACCGCGTACATCACGGCGGGCCCGACGGCCTGGCGCACGGCAAGCGTGTCGTTCGTGGCGCGGCTCATGATGTCGCCGGTCCGCTCTCGCCCGTAGAAGACTGCATCTAGCCGGAGGAGGTGACGGAAGAAGTCGGCGCGGAGATCGCACTCAACGCGGCGGCTGATGCCGTTCAGGAGCTGGCGCATCCCGAAGCGCGTCACGCCACCGGCGATGGCGAGGCCCACGATGATGCCCGCATATCCCAGGATGCGCCCCCGGGTGACGTCCGGAGACTCGATTGCGTCGATCGCGAGGCGCATCACCCAAGGTCCTGCCACCGAGAAGCCGTTCGAGACCACGACGAGGACGATCCCGACCGTGAGCCCGGCGGCGTAGGGCCGGAAGTAGGGGAGGACTGTCCGGAGGTGGGTCAATGGAGGGGAACGTGGTGGAACGGAGCGCGAACCGGTCGCCGGGCGGCGATCGGTGGAGCGGGAATATAGTGCGTCCGCCGGGGCGATTGTTCCGCCGGCGCAGCGGGGCGTCCCGCTCGGCCCGCCGCCGTCCGGCAGCCGCCGTGCATCACCGGAACCTGAGTTCCGCGGCACCGAGTCCCGGAAGGCGGATCGGCTCGGCCCGTCCCAGGAATCCGTGCACGAAGTGCTTGAGCAGCCGCGATCCCTCGAGCACGCGGCGTTCGCGGGGGAGGTGGTCGGCGAGCCGGCGGCTCAGGAGCGCAATGAATTTCGCCCGTGCCCGTGAGGCAGTCACATTGAACCGGTTGAACGAGTAGATGAACTCTTCCTCGGCGCGGATCTGGTCGGTGTCGCCGAGCCCGAAGCTGGCGAGCATGAGCGCCCGCTCCTGGCCCTGGAAGCGCTCCACCGTGTCGACGCTCCCGAACACGGCGTTCCTCTCCACCCCGGCAGGGAGTGCCGCGTCAAGCAAGGGAAATGGCCGCCTGCTGGGCCCGGTGCGGGGTGACGATCCCGACGCCGCGCCGGAAGGACTCCGTCGCCGAATACGGCCGGCGGGTCTCCGGGTCCGCGAGGCCGGCGTGGAAGAGAGCGAGGACGAGACCGGCCGCGAGACCCGCCTCCGCATCGTTCCGCTGGCTGCTGAAGCGGTCGTCGTGGAGGACCGCGACGAGGGGATCGGCCGGGTCGAGGATCCGGGCATAGGCGGGGGAGAACGGGAGATCGGGCGGCCATCCCACCGACCTTCCGGTCGCGACCGACCCCACGGTCCGGATCCGGAGCCCCGCGTTTCCCCCGGCCGCCTTCAGATCCTCCCCGTAGCCCGCCTCCCGGACGAAGGCCACGATCTCCCGGCTGGACCGGAAGCTCCGGTTGAGCATCACGGGCTCTGGCGCGAATCCGGGACCCTCGTGGCACCGGTAGCGGCTGAAGAAGTCGTAGACGGAACCGACCAGGTGCTCGAGGCCCTTGGACGGCGGGATCGGGTGGATGGGCGGCATCTGCCTGGGATCGCCCACCACGGTGACGCGTGCCCCGCGCGCAAGCTTGCTGAAGGCGATAGCGGCGTGGGCCACATCGAGCTGCGACGCCTCGTCGATCAGGAGCACGTCGAAGTACTCGCGCAAGCCGGCCGGATGGCCCAGCCGGTGGAGCTGGTGGACCGTGCCCGCCACGACCGTCACGCCGGCCGCGCGCCGAAGCCGGCTCTCAAGCGTCCAGCGGCCGGGGTCGGTGGTGTCCCCCATGACGGTGAGATGCCGTTCGAGGGCGGGGTCAAGCCCTTGGACGGTCCGGCTCGAGGCGAGCCGGCTCAGATGCACACCGTCCGCGATCCCGGCCCTCGCGAAGAGCGCCGGGAGGCGGCGCGCGATATTGTCGATCTCGACCCAGGTGAGGGCGGTGACGGCGATCCGGAGCGGCCGCCGGCTCCGGACCGCCTCGCCGGCGAGCGCGGTGATGTAGGTCCGCGCGGTCCAGCTCTTTCCCGTGCCGGGCGGCCCCCACCAGAGCGCGAGGCGCCGGGTGAGCGCACGGGCGATCGCCTCCCTCTGGCGCCGCGTGAGCTCCGGCATGACCCGGTCGGCAAGGGCGAGGACGGGTTCCGGCGGCACGCCGGACGGGGACCTGGCCATCGAATCGGCTCTCCAGAGGAACTCCGCCGCCACCGACTCCACGTCGTGGCCCGGGGGTGTGCGCCTGCCGATCCGGGCGACAGGCCGGTCCGGAAAGAGTGGGCGTTCCCCCGCGATGCGCGGGTTTCCGATCCCGCTCGGACCGGCAAGGGCGTCGCCGAGTCTCCTCGGGAGGATGTCGAGCGGGAGGGGATCCAGGATCCCGTAGCGGGAGGCATGCCCGTCCAGGTCCATCCGGAAGTAGCGCTCGCGGATGAGGGCGACCAGCATCGCGCTCGCCCTAATGGCGAGGAGTCGGTGCTGGCGGTCGATCTTCAGGATCCGGACCCTGAGCGTCTTGCGGAGCGTCTCCTTCCGCTGCCAGGGCCGGAGTGGGAGGGCGCGGGCGAGTTCGGGCTCGTCCCGGGTCAGGTTGGCGACGGGCATTTCCTGGAGCTCCGCTAGCCTCGATTCTGGGAGATACGACCAGGTGAATTCGCCCTCCCTCATGCGCGTCTCCCGGGAGCGCTTGGCGAGCCGGAAGAGTAGAACCGCTGGGTCGGTGATCCGGTCGGAGAGGCCGAGTTCCCTGAGCCCCTCCGACCGGTTCTTCCCTCCGAGGACCGCCTCCACCCGCGCCGAGTGGTAGCGGGCCTCGCGTTCATGCGGTGGCATCGCCATGACGAGATCGTTCTCGCGCTGCGCGGCGGCCCCCATGAGACGGGTGTGCTGGTGGAGGATCTGCATGTCGGCCGCGGCCGACCGGAGTGGCGCTGTGGGACCGATGATGTGGCCGACCCGGGGCGCGCCCCCCTTGAGGCGGTCCCGCAGGGTCCGCGTCAACCGTTCCGCGATATAGAGGACGGCGTGGAGCTTCCTGCGAACTGTCCGGCTGACCTCCTCGTGGTGTGCCGTGGCTTCGAGTCCCTGATAGGGCGAGGAGCGGTTCCAGATCTCGTGGCCGCGCTCGGAGGGGATCTGGTCGTTCAGCGGGTCACCGTAGAGCCGGCGGATGTGGAATCCTCACGTCCGCCCGTCGGCGAGCCGGCGGTTCTCCGGATCGAGTGAGTTTGCGAGACCTACGAGACCGTAGTGGTGCGGGACGGGGGCCGCGACGAGGGTGGTCGCCACGTCGGCGAGGATCGCTAGGGGCGGCGTCTGGGCGAGGAACGCCGGCTCCCCGAGGAGCTCTGCCGGCGGGAACAACCATCCGATCAGCGAGAGCGCCTCCTCATCCGGACGGTCTCCGAGCAGCTGAAGGTGGCGCCCGAAGACGCGCCTAAGGTCCCGGTAGGTGAGCCGGTCCCAGACGAGGAAGTGGACGGTGACGTCCTGGCGATGCCCTTGCCCCTGCTCATGGTAGCCGCCAAGCATCTCCTCCCTCGCGCGCCGGATTCCGGCGGCGAGCCCGCGAAGCCAGGAGAGAAATGTCTCGCCCTCCGAGCGTCGGGTCCGCCTTGGGACGACGGCGGCGAGTTCGATCATCTCGCGCCTGCGGCGCAGGCGCGCCTCGCCGCCGGGCAACCCCGCACGCCCCTTCGGCACGGCGTACTCGATCCGGTAGCCGAAGGCGAAGGTCAGCTCGCTTCCCACGTCGAAGTCGGCGGAGACCGCCACCCGGATGTCGGCGAAGCGCGGGAGATCAGCGGAGGTGGTCGCCGCGTCGGGGACGTTGGCGGTGCCCCGGCCGGTGAGGGCACGGGCGCGGACGGGCAAGAGGGTCCTCATGGCCCTGAGCGTCTGGTGGCGGTCGAGCGCGGAGCGGGGTTCCGGAAGGTCGGCGAGCCGGCTGACGTCGCTGACCCCGGCGCTCCGGAGCTTCGCGGCCGCTCCTTCCGTCAATCCGGGAACGCGGGAGAGGTGCCGGGTCGCTTCGGCCATTGGCCAGTAGTAGCGGCCGTCGGGGGGATCGCCACGGCCCGCTACCGCCCCGCGGTCACGTCCGTGGTGCGTCCTCCGGTAGCCCAGGTAGTCGCACCCGACGCAGCGGCGGTCGAGATGCCAGTCGAGCGCGTGCCACTCCGGTTCGGCGAGGACCTCCCGGAGGTCCACCCGGAAGAAGCGCTGGACACGCCCGAGGACGACCTCCGGCGGCATCGCCTCGAGGTCCGCCTCGAAGGCCTGGAGGGCACGTTCATGGTCTTGGCACGTCGGGGATGCCGCCTGCCGTTCCCGGAGGATCCGCCCGAGGTGTGATCCGTCGAGCGTGCCGGGCCAGATCGCGGCCCCGTCGAGCACGGCGAACCGGTCTCCCCGCCCCGTATCCTCCAGCCATCCCGCGAGTGCCATCCCGTAGTAGGCGAGTTCTGCGAAATGTGAGGGCGAGGGTTCGCCCGCGAGCTTGATGTCGATGATCCGGAGTCCGAGCCGCCTGTCTCCCGGACCCGGCCGGAGGAGTGTGCCGGATGAGGTGATCACCCGTCGACCGCCTTCCGCGGGCGTTGGGAGCACATGGAGGATGTCGGGCCGGAGCGTGGTGAACGCGAGGCCGGCGCCTCTGGCGACGTCCGTCCCGCTCGCGAGCGGGGCGAGGTCGTGGGCGCGGCGGAAGCTGCTTCCGACCCCGTACTCCGCCTCGAGGACGAGGTCGTGGGGCTGGAGCCCGCCGATGACGTCAGCGAGCTCGACCGGCTGGGGAGCGCGGGCGTCGCGCGGGCCTTCGGGCACGAGTTCGCCCCGGACGATCCGGTCGCGGAACACGTCCTCGAGCTCCCGGAATTTCTCCCCGTGGTACTCGCGGCCCTGCCTGGCGAGAAGCGTGAGTCCTGGCCGGCCCACGTCCTTTTCCGGCGCATCGGCCAGGCGACGGCTCGCGGCCCCGTCGTAGAGATCGAGCCGGAGTCGGCGCCGGCACCCGGTGCGGATGTACTGCGCGACCGCGCGCTTGCTCAGCCGGTACAGGAGAAGCCTGAGAGGTCGTGGAGTGTTCGGGTCATGCGGGCGTTACCGCGGGGCCGGTGTTTCGGGTGTTTGGGGAGGATGCGCGGGAGCGGGCGGGCAGACCGATGGCGAACGGGGAGTCTGTTTCGGGAGCCGCCCGGGCAAAGCGGAGGGGTCAAACCTCGATGCGGGTGGCCTTGCCGCCGTGGACAGATGGCTCGGCGCACCACTGTTCCCGGAGCAAATCCAGGCCTCCGCTCAGGTCGGGATCGAGCCCGAGAACGCTCGCGTCCCCGAACAGGAACGCCCGGTCGAGCCTCCTGCGCGTATCGTCCCTGTATGCCTCGTTCGCGGGCAGGAAATTCTCATCTCTCAGGCGCTCGAAGATCGCGTGGCAGGATGTCCTCTGATCCGTGGACAGTGCGCGAGGATCGAGCACTGGAAGGTCGAGGACTGCCGTGATGGTGATACGTGCGCGTCCCAGTTGCTGTCGGGTGCCCTTCCACCAGTACATGAGGAGCCCCAGCGTCGTATTGCACCAGAGGAGGAGCGGGATCTCATCACGTTCGTTGGCCGGGAGAATGTTCGGCCATGCCGTGCCGCCGAGACACGGTTCCGGGGTGAGGCACATCGCGAGGCTTTGCGAATTCAATTGGAAATCCAGATTCGAATGCAGCCGGGAAGCGTTGCTATTGTAGCGTTCAGCCGCCCGCACATCGTCTCCTTCACGGGGATCCCCGCAGCGGTCCACCTGAACCACGAGCCTCCGTTCACGTCCGGCAGCATGCGCCCAGAGCATCGGGTATGTGGGGATTTCTCCCGGGCGGATGGGGCGAACAACGAACGGCCCCCGCGCCGGCCCTGTCGGATCGCCAACCGGCGGACTGCCGTTGATGTCCCGATGGACGAGGCCGCGCTCGGCCACCGCACCGAGTGTCACCACGGCCAAGGGAAGGGGGGTCGCCTCCGGATGCCGTGGCAGTCGCAGGAGGCCCGCCTCGAGTTCACGGGCTGCCTCGATCACGCTCCCCGACCGGACGCCCGCGGCACCCGCTTCGCGAATGTCCGCGCGGACGGCGTCGCGACCCACGTTCTTTGCTCGGTCGGCGGCCTCTAGGAGCAGTGAGGGCCTTGCGTCCAGGTTCGTGAATGTCGTCAGCGAACTTCCCCCGCGCCGTTTCGTGGCTACGACGAGGCACTCCGCCATCCCTGTGTCCGCGGAGAATGCCCTGGCGGTCGAACCGGCGGTGGCGATCGACGTGATGTGGATGTCGTCGTAGTGGGCGCGGAGTGCTTCCCGTGCTCCTCGCCACGACCGGCCCTGGGCGAACGAGAACGGGAGGACCATGGCCAGAACGCCCCCGGCTCTCAGCTTCACGTGGCCGAGGTCCATGAAGTTCGAGGCGAGCCCGGCATTCCCGTTGCCGAACAGTCCTCGGGCCCTGTTGAGCCTCCGGCGCATCGCCCGCTGCTCGTCGTGCGATGTGTTGAAGCCGGCGAAGGATGGGACTGGAATAGCCGCGTGGCCCGCCTCGTGGTTGGTGGGCCGTGTGAAGGGAGGATTCATGATGACCAGATCGCACGACCCGGCCTCGAGCGGGACCGAGTGCTGAAGAAGGCGGTCCGATTCCGTGCCTCCGAACTGGACCTGGCCGGTGGCGAAGAGAGAGTAGGACTGGTCGGTGTCGAGAAGGTCGAGTGCGCCGATGTGCGTACTGCCCCCGTCGGTGCCGTAGGGCATCGTGTGGATCTGCGAACGCCCGTACTCGAGGTGAGGATGCGTGCTGGACAGCATCGAGCAGGTGAGATGGGTCGCGGCGGGCATGATGTCCAGCCCGAACAGAACGCGCTCCATGAGGGCCCGGTGCAGGTCCTCGTCATTGCCGCCGGTCCGCCGATAGCGCCGGTACACGGCCCTTTGCGCAGCCGAGAGGAGGGCGCCGGTGCCACAGGCGAAATCCGCAATCCGCAGCTGTTCGATGGCCGGTCGGTCCGACCAATCCACGTTCAGCCGTTCGACAGCGAGCTCGGCCAGTAGGCAGGCGGAGGCGGGAAGCGTGTAGAAGCTGGCGATGAACTTCCGATCTGAAATCAGGGTCTGGAACATCCGACCGGTCAGGTCGTGGTAGCTCGTTGCGCCCAGCTGATCCAGGCGAGGGATAGCCCTCGCGATGCGGTTCATGACCGGGGGGACCGCTCTGAGCGGCAGCCTTCGGACCAAGTCGCGGGCAATACTGAAAATCGGCCAGTAATTCACCTCCAGAATCGCGTTCCAGGTTTCTAGAAGCGTGTCCCTGTCGATCGATCCGGGAAGCGGAACCTGTGGAATACCCTCGTGGCCTTCGATCGCGGCATGAAACATGAAGGCCGAGACGCAGATGGCGGCGGCCATGCGCTGGGTCTGCTCACCCGCTTCCTGGTGAAGGTCGCTGGCGATGCGCGCCAAGGGGCCGTCGCCGGCGTGTTCGGCAAGCAATCCCGCGGCATTCCGGACCACCGCCTCCAGTTCTTCGGTGCCTCGAGTGAGTCGACGTTCGGAGAGGGAGAGGAATTCGATTGCGTCTGCGAGATCATCGACGTCACCCTCGAGCCAATTACCCGCTGATGGCCAGCGCGTCTTGTTATCGTTGCCGTCCAGATAGTGGGTTGCGTAGCGGAACGAGGCGTTTTCGAGGGTTTCGAGATCACCGGTCCGCAGGTGCTCTGGCAGGACGAGCGACACAGTACCCTCAATTTCAGCCCCGGTACTAGCCAGCTCCGTTCCAAGCCTTGCCGTAGCGTCCGTTTCGACAGTCCGTGCTGGGGCGTAACTGCCCAGGTACCCCCTGGCATCGTGGTTGAAGCGGGGGGTCTGTATGGC
>CAZHGS010000038.1:0-23292 GCA_964532325.1 uncultured Gemmatimonadaceae bacterium
CCCGAAATCCGCCAAAATCAGCGAATCCCGGGCCGAAAATGTTAAACTTGGGCTAGCGCACGTGGCGGCCCGCCGGATGCCGGATCCGTTCATCCACCCCGGCCGCGCGTCCCGTTACCGGAGATCCAGATCGAAGAGGATATCGCTCCCAAGCGGGAAGCTTCGCGCCCGGGGCCTCAGCGCATCGGAGAGCCGGTCGATGGGCGGGAGCTCGATGGACGGGAGGCCGCTTCCGATCAGGAGGGGGGCCACCGTCAGGTGCAGCCGGTCGAGCACCCCCGCCCCAAGGAATCCCGAGACGGTCTTCCCACCCCCCTCGACCAGGACACGGCCGAGGCCGAGGCCGGAGAGCCGCGCAAGGATGAGACCGGGGTCGATCCACCCTTCGCCGGAAGCCGGGAGGAAGAGCTCCGCATCTCCGGCTCCCTCCTCCGGCACGGAACCCCCGTGGATCGCCCGGATGCGGATCGTCCGGGCAACGCCGTCGGTGAACACCCTCCGCCCCGGATCGAGCCGCCCCCATGGATCAAGGACGACCCGCACGGGGTTCTCCCCGGGAACCCTGCGGACGGTGAGCTGAGGATCATCGGAGGCGACCGTTCCGGCCCCAACCAGCACGGCATCGACGAGCGCGCGGAGCCGGTGGAGACGGCGGATGTCCTCCGGCCCCGTGACGTAGTGGGAGTCGCCGCTCGCCGTCGCGATCCGGCCGTCCAGGCTCTGGCCGATCTGCGCCACCGCCAGTCGACGCGACAGCTGAAGCGGGACAAATAGCGCAAGGACGCCACTTGCGGCCTTGGTCAGTGTACCGACAACATTCCAACTGCCGGACGGATCCACATGAAGCCCGATGTCTGGGAAGGCTTCATGGCGGACCCGGCATGACTCCCCGCCGCCGAGGGCAGCGGGCCTGAGCCTACGAACGAGATCCCACGCGATGTCCTCATCGATCCGTTTCGCCAATGAAGCTCCTCGCAAGGTCCGGGCGAGCGGGCGGGCTGCCCAGCGCGCACTCTTCGAGCTGACTCGTGGCGAGACCATTTGCGTGACGCCCCCCCTCCCGGGAACGCCGGCGCCTCCGCTCCTCATCGCCGCCGTCGAGAGCCTCGAGGCGCCGACCCTCGCCTGGCTCAGGGAGGTCGCGACCTCTCCGCTCCGCCTCGTCGTCACTCCGTCGCGGGCGCGGGCGATGGGGATTCCGGCCGAATGGGTCTCGGGCATCGCCGCGGGCGTACTTGCAAACGGCCGGCAGCCGTACAACTGGACGCCGGGCGCGCTCTCCCTCGCCCTCCCCACCGGGGCTACCGCCGGGGAGATCCTGCGCCTCGCGGCGGCTTTGGGCAAGCATCTTCCCGGCCGCGGGGAGCTGCGGCCCGCCTCTTCGCCCGAGGCGGCAGCGCTCACGCTGGCCCGGCTCGGACAGCTCCTCCCGGCCCTCGTCTCCTCGGAAATCGCCCCCGACGGGGAGGACCGCGTCCGGCAGCGAGGCGTGATGGAGATCCGCACCGGGGAGATCGAGCGCGTGGCCGGTGCGGGCGCGCTCGGTGTCCGCCGGATCACAGAGGCCTCGGTGCCGCTCGAGGACGCCGAGAACGCGCACTTCGTCCTCTTCCGGGAGGCGGGCGGCCTCTACGAGCACGTCGCGATCCTGGTCGGGCGTCCGGAGAGCTGGCCGGATCCGGTCCCCGTCCGGCTCCATTCCGCCTGCCTCACGGGCGATATGTACGGGAGCCTCCGCTGCGACTGCGGCGAGCAGCTGCGGGGTAGTCTCCGCGCCTTCGTCGCGAAGGGCGGCGGCGTGCTCCTCTACCTCACGCAGGAGGGGAGAGGGATCGGCCTCGCCAACAAGTTTCGCGCATATGCGCTCCAGGACGAGGGACTCGACACGATCGAGGCGGACTGCACGCTCGGTTTCGGCCCCGACGAGCGCACCTACGAGGCCGCGAATTCGATGCTCAGGGAGTTCGGGATCCGGCGCGTCGAGCTGCTCACGAACAACCCCGAGAAGGTCGCGGCGGTCGAGGCCGGGGGGATCGAGGTGACCCGCCGGGAGCCGCTCTACGGCACGGTGAACCGGCACAACCTCCCCTACGTCCAGGCCAAGGCGGACCAAGCCGGGCACTGGCTTGAGGAGATGCTCGCGGGGTACGTCGGACCGGACGGGTCCGGCTAATACATCTCCGGGGATCCCGGAACCGACCGCAACAGCCCACCCGTCGCGATCCGACAATCCGATCCGCGCCATCCCGACTCGGGGTGGTGCGCCCTTCGACAGCGGCCACCCGACAGTTCAGAGGTCTGGCTGGACGTCCCGGAGCGAGGCGGGGATGTCTCGCCGACCGTGAAGGATGCGCCACACGTCAACCCGTGCCCCGATCTCGCGGTAGAAGACCAAGTACGGATACGGGCCAGCCACCGGCCACGAACGCAGTCCCGGCAGCCCGAGTTCCTTTCCGTAGCGGGGCGATCCCGAGGCTGGATGCATCGCGATATGCCGAATGGCTCTCTCGACCGCGTCGACGAACCCCTCCGCCTCGTGCGCTCCTCGTTCGTCCAGATAGTGTTCGGCCACCGCATGCATGTCCCGTTCGGCTGCCGCCCGAAGGACGACAGGGACGGGAGTCACGTCACAGCATTGCGGCGCCGAATGTCGGCGCGAAGTGACTCGAAGTAAGCCTCATCCGCAACGACAGACGGCGGCGACTGGGCTCCCTCCAGCAGCATACCCCGAAGCGTCTGGTAATCCCGGTCGCGCCGGATGAGCTCGCGGACGTAGGCGCTGCAGCTACCGTAACCCCGGTCGGCGACCTGCTCGTCGACGAAAGACTTGAGCGCTGCCGGCAAGGACACATTCATCGTAGCCATGAGATGAGGGTCACAGATTTGACAAAAATTGTCAATCTTCCCGGCGGAACGGGATCGGGGATCGGGAGCTCTGTAACTGCGCACGACGGATCCCGGACTCTTCGGCGCGACCCCGTGAAATCGATGGGAAATGGCACGGCTCACGCCGCCCGTGTGCACCCGTCGGACTACACCGGTGCGCACCAATACAGGCACACCCGTGCGCGGGTCAGCCCTCCCCCAGGCGCTCGAGAGGGAACGCGCGGGCCGCCTCGATCACCCGTGCGAGCGCCGCGCCGTAGTGGTCCACGAGTACCCGGCCCGTCTCCGCAAGCGCACACTCGGCCTCGCCCGTTACGCCCGATGGATCCAGGTCTTCCGCCAGCCAGGAGAATGCCGCCGGACCGGTGGGTGCGATCGGGCTCCCAGCGCGCTCAAGATCCTCCCCCAACGACGGTCTGCGGCCGCTGGGCGGCGTGCGGACGAGCTCGGGGCGCAAGTGGATCATCATCGACGTCTCGAGCATTCCCCCGTGCAGCCCGTGGCGGAGCTCGTCGGGGTCGATCCCCGCCGCGTCCGGGGGAGCCACGTCGGAGTAGCTCGTTCGGACCACGAGGAGGCCGCACTGGCGCCGGAGCCGGAGGCCCGCGATATCCATCGCGGCCCGGTTCCCGCCGTGCGAGTTGAAGATGACGAGCCGCCGAACCCCCGCGCACCGCACCGCGCCCCCGATTCGGCAGATCGTCCGGATCAGGTGTTCTGGGCCCAGGCTGAGCGTCCCGGGATAGCTCATGTGCTCGGCACTCGCCCCGATGGATTGGGTGGGGAGCACCCGCGCAGGGAATCCGTCCGGGAGCCGCGTGAAGGCGGCCTCGAGGATCCCGCGCCCGATCTCGATGTCGGTCGAGAGGGGAAGATGGGGTCCGTGCTGCTCGACAGCGGCGAGCGGGAGGACGGCGACGGGGTCCTCCCGGACGAGGGCATCCACTTCCGCGCTCGTCAGCTCCTCCCAGATGGGAAGCCGCACCTCACGCACTCCCGCCCCGACCGGACCTCCCGGTGCGGTCCGTGCTGACATCGTCGGGCAGGAGCTCCGGGGCCGCGCGTCGAGTCCGGTCCGGCGAGCCATCGCCGGGACCTCGACGGGGAGCGCGGTATGGGTCCCCCGCGCCCATCCGGACCAGGACTTCGCGCCAGACGTCCCCGCCCGGGCGGGCGAGGGATGTTCCGTCCCGGCGCGGGAGCGACGCCCTCCCCCGAAGGCGTGCCCGGAGCCCGACCTTCAGCGTTCCGATATCGCGGACGCACCGCTGGCCAGACGGGTCCGTCCCCGGATGCCTGCCCGCAGCCCCTTCGGTCCGGACGGCAACCGGCGCCATACCCGAAGGCGCGGGCTCGGCGAACGCCTCTCCCCCACACGTAAGCGACCCTACGTACACGTTCCCGCTACTCCGCAGCGGCCTCGAGCGCGGCAATGTCGATCTTCCGCATCCTCATGAGCGCAGGCCAGACCCCGGGTCGCCCGAGGAGGGCTCCGAGCTGCCTGGGCACGATCTGCCAGGAGAGGCCGAAACGGTCCTTCAGCCACCCGCACTGGCCTTCCGCCCCTCCGCCCGAGGTGAGGGCCTCCCAGAGCCGATCCGTCTCCGCCTGGTCGTCCGTCCGGACCGTGATCGACACCGCCTCGTCGAGCCGGAAGTGCGGCCCGCCGTTCAATGCCTCGTACGGCGTTCCCGCCAGCGTGAAATCCACGACCATGACCCCGCCCGGCTCGACTCCCGGCGGGTGCTCCGATCCCTCCGGATACCGTGCCACCTCCTCGATCCGGCTCCCCGGGAGGATCCCGCAGTAGAACTCCGCGGCCGGGAGCGCCTGGTCGTCGAACCAGAGGCAGGTACGGACCCGCGGGCGCTTCTCCACCTTCCCTCTCCCCGGCTCGCGGCTCATAGCGACCGGGCCAGGACCTCGAGCTGGTCCGCTGCCTGACCCCATCCCTCGTGGAAACCCATCGCCTCGTGCTCGGCGCGCGCCGCCTCGTCCCAGTGCCTGACCCGGGCCGTGTAGCGCGTCCTCCCGGCGCCGGCCGCCTCGAGGAGGATCTCGGTGACCATGAACGCCCGCCCGCTGGGGATCCATCCGGGGAGGAACGCGTCCGTCGTAACGAGCCGTTTCCCGGGCACGGCTTCGAGCACCACCCCGGCCGCCTCGAACTCCTCGCCGTCCGGGCCGTGCATCACCGACGAGAACTCCCCGCCCGGCCGGAGCTCGATGCGCGCATCAGTCACGTACCACGGCTTCGGGCAGAACCACTGCTCGAGCAGCGCCGGCTCGGTCCAGCACCGCCAGACCCCGCGGACGGGGGCATCGAGCAGGCGATCGAGCGTGAGCGCGAACTCCGGCGGACCGCTGACGTGGGTCATCGGCGTGGCATTCTCCTCGAACGGCAGCGCATCGGGATACGGGGAACCCCAACCCCGGCAAGCCCGGCCAGCGTACCCGGGGCGGGTTTCGATGTTCGGCGGCCCGCGCCGGGGCGGCCGCAGAGTCGGACGGCGCCGTCGGCAGGCCATGGCGCGCCCGCGGGGTGTGCATGTCCCCGACCGGGCTCTCGCCACTCTCCCAGCCCTACCTCCGGGCCTCCGCTCTCCGCCCGTCAGCTCTCCCCGCGAGGGCGTCGTCGCCCTACGCGCCGCCGGGCCGCCGCCCAGCCCGTCCCCGGCGGCGGCGCGCGTACACATCTCCGGACGAGAGCCCCGGGGCTGCGCGCTCGAGCCACCGTATCATCGCGTCGGGCTCCTTCCATGCCTCGAAGAGGAAGGTGCGGCCCTCGCCCTCGACGGCGTTGTACTCGTAGTCGGCCAGGCGCCCGAGGCGCCGGATGCAGGCCCCGGCGACCTCGAGGCCTCCCGAGACGAACTCGAAGGAGAGCGACTCGACCGGGACGGTGAGCCCTGCGAGCGCCTCCGCCTCATGCCCCTCCACGTCGAGCTTGACGAACCGCGGGACCCCGAACTCGCCGATGAGCCGGTCGAGGGTCGTCACGGCCACCTCCTCGGTCCGGTCCCAGCGCACCCGGCTGAATCCGGGATTCCGGTCGGCGACCCCTTCCCGCCACGCGCGTGCGAGGGTCGAGACGGTGGGTGTGCGGCTGCTCACGGCGAGCTCCGCCCGCCCGGGGGCGGCCCCCACCGCCTCCCGCCTCAGCATGATCCCCGCGTCGCGGCCGGCGATCCGCCCGAGGAGGGAGAAGAGGCGGCGCTGCGGCTCGAGGGCGACGACCCGCGCCCCGAGCGAGCGGAAGGCGACCGCGCGGTCCCCGAGATGCGCGCCCACGTCGAAGGCGAGGTCCCCGGGACGGACGAACGGACGGTAGAGCCTCCGGAGGCCCCGCTGCCGCCCCGGGCGCCAGTAGATCACGATCGAGCGCGCGATCCCCCACCACTCACGCATCCTCCCCCGCCCCGGGCGTCTCCGCCCGCGCGCTCCGCCGGCTCCCGAAGGGCGGCCACATCCGCGCGAGGACGGGGTTCCGCTCGATCAGCTGGTGCCTGAGCACCTGGCTCACATGCGCGGAGACGAGGATGATGAGCGCGATCACCGCGAACTGATGGACGACCAGCATCACGCGCGCCGCCCGGGGCATGAACGGGATGAGCGGCGGGATGCCGAGCGCGTCCAGGAACTCGATCGGGAACCCGTCGCCGACCGTGCGGACGTAGCCGCTCACCGTCATGACGAGGAGGAGCGCGTAGATCGCGGCGTGCGCGGCCGCGGCGGTCCGCTTCTCCCCGGGGTGCATCCACTCCTCGAACGGGGGCGGACGGTGTGTGAGGCGCCACGCGATCCGCGCGAGCACCAGCACGAGAAGCACGCTTCCCGCGCCCTTGTGGAGGATGTAGAGAGGGTCGGCGACGCCGAGGAGTGGCTCGCTCGTCATCGCGATCCCCGCCGGGATCTGGACCGCGACGAGGAGCGCCACGAGCCAGTGGAAGATCCGCGCGCCGGTCCCGTAGCCCGGCGCCGGCTTGCCCCCCGCCCCGCCTGCGCCCGCGCGGTTCATCGGCTGTAGGCGCGCACGAACCAGTCCCGGAACCGGTCCATCCCGCGCTCCGGATGCAGGCGGCCCGGGACGGCCCCCCGCTCGAACCCCCACGCGACGAACGGCTCGACGAGGGCCGCGTCCCCGCTGATCACATGCACTGGCACCTCCCAGCTCGCTCCCTCGCCCGTGATCAGGGTAGCCGGCTGGTGATCCCCGAGCACGATCAGCAGGAGCTGTTCATCCGCGTAGCGCTCCGCGTAGGCAGCCATCGCGGCGAGTGCGTAGTCGACCGAGAGGGCAAAGTGCTCGCGCACCCGCTCCTGGTCCAGCCAGAGCTCCTCGGGACGCTCGCCCGCGCCCGCCCACCGGTCGAATACCCGGCCGTCGCCGATGCTCTCCCAGTCCTCAAGCACGGGGAGGATCGGAGTCCATGGCGCATGGCTGCTGATGAGGCTCGCCTCGACGAAAACGGGCCGGCGCCCGGACCCGCCATCCCCTCCGCCGCCCCGGATCCTCCGCTCGAGGAAGTGCCATGAGAACTGGTCGGGCATCGTGACCCAGTTGAGCGGCGGGCCGGCGTACGGGATGTCGGCGCGGGCGAAGATCCGGTCGTAGCGGAGCCGTCCGCCCTCGGGCCAGGGGAAGGTGATCGCCGGCACGAGGGCCACCGTCTCGTAGCCGGCGCGCCGGAAGTCGTCGATGAGCGTCTCGCGCCCGCTCCCGAGCATGAGGTCGTAGCGGAGCTGGTTGTCGAGCCAGAGGCCGCTCAAGAGCGAGCCGTGGGAGAACCACGACTGTCCCCCCTGCGTCGGGGCGACGAGCGTCCCCGAGGCGAGCGCGAGCCCGGCCGCCTCCATCCGGCGGCCGAAGGACTCGAGGCGGGGTGCGATCACGGGAGCGTAGCGGGGATCGTCGATCGCCGAGACGCCGTAGGATTCGATGAAGGCGAGGACGACATCGCGGTCTCCGAGCCGCTCGAAGAGCCCGGGCAGCTCCCCGTATCCGGAGGGCGAGGAGGCGAGGAGCTCGGCGAACACCTCCTCCTCGCGGACCGTCTCCGCGAGGCGGACCGACTGGGCCAGGACGAGCTGGACGGCCGGCACGCCGATGCGCGGGACGGCGGTGAGCGAGCCCGAGAGCGGAGCGCGCGGGAGAAGGAGCGCGGCGAGCGTCGGGAGAACGAGCGCCGGTCCCCCGAGGATCTCTACCCACCGGCGGCGGTCCCGCGGACCGGCGAGGAAGCGGACGCCGGCGTCGGGCGCGCGGGGTGGGCAGGCCCACCGGAGGAGCGTGGCGAGAACCACCGTGACGGCAAGGACGGCGAGGACGGCGAGGAGGATGGCAAGGAGCGCGAGTGGGCCGCCGAGCATCCCGGCGAGGAGATCGCGCGCCGAGAACGCGAGGGGGAGATCCAGGTAGAGGTTCACCGGCCGCGCGAAGATCACCCACGTCGCCGCGTCCGCGAAGGCGAGGAGGGAGAGCGCGACGGCGACCGTGGCAGCGGAGACCGCGACAGCGAGGCGGAGAGCGCGACGGCCCGGCGGCACGAGCCAGGCCAGTCCGGCGAAGAGGCCTGCCTCGAGGGCGATCCAGGGCGCGCCGCCGGGGGGCGGGAAGATCCAGTGGGCGGCGAGGAGGAGGCCGTTCAGGGCGAGGACACCCGCCGCCAGGCTCACGGTCCACTTTCCCACCGTCGTCCGCCTCCGCATCGTGTGTCACCTGACTTCTCCGGTCCGGCCGCACCGGCGGCGGGCGGGGAGCGCTCCCCGAGAGCAGCGACGACCGACGACCCACGGGCACCATGCGGAACCGGCTCCCTCGCACCCTTGCCCTTGCCGCCCTCCTCGGGCCCGCCTCCTGCGGCCCGGGGAGCGGACCGGACGGGGAACTCCGCACGGCCGCCGGGGAGGGCGCCCCCGCGGCGAGCGCCCTCCCCGGCCCCGCTCCGGACGGCACTCCCTGGCCCGGGCTCGGGGGAAGCGTCTCACCCGACAGCTTCCACGCCGAGCTCACCCTCTACGCACGCGGCCTCGCCCGCTCCGCCCATGCGCCTGCTGCCTCGGGCCTCCCGGCCACACTCGCGGCGCTCTCCTACGACGAGTACCGGGCGATCGCCTACCGCCCCGATGCCGCGGTCTGGCGCGGCGCGGCACGGTTCGAGATCCAGCTCTTCCACCCGGGGTTCCTCTACCCCGACCCGGTCCGCCTCCACCTGATCGAGGACGGGGCGGTCACTTCCCTTCCGTTCGACCCGGCGCTCTTCGAGTACCGCGGGCCCGCGGCAGAGGCCGAACGGGCGGCGGCAGAGGCCGCCCGCCCGTCGTCTCCGGCTCCCGGTTATGCGGGCTTTCGCATACACTACCCGATCAACAGCGAGGCCAGCAAGGACGAGGTCGCCGTCTTTCTCGGGGCCTCCTACTTCCGCCTCCTCGGCCCGGGACAGGTGCACGGGCTCTCATCCCGGGGGCTCGCCGTGGACGTCGCCGAACCGACCGGGGAGGAATTCCCCGACTTTACGGCGTTCTGGCTCGTGCGTCCGGAGGCGGAGGCGGAGAGCCTGACCTTCTTCGCGCTGCTCGAGGGCCCGTCGGTGACCGGTGCCTACCGGTTCCGCCTCGAGCCGGCGGAGCAGACCGTGCTCGATGTGGAAGCGCGGCTCTTCGGCCGGGAGGATGTCCGGAAACTCGGCGTCGCTCCCCTCACGAGCATGTACCTCTACGGCCCGGACCGGGCAGCCGAGTTCGACGACTACCGCCCGCAGGTGCACGACTCGGACGGGCTCCTCATGTGGACATCGCGCGACGAGTGGATCTGGCGGCCGCTCACCAACCGCCGCGGTGTCCAGGTCACCTCGCTCCGCGACGCAGGACCCCGGGGCTACGGCCTCGTCCAGCGCGAGCGCGCCTTCGGGAGCTACCTCGACCTCGAGGCCCGCTACGACCGGCGGCCGAGCGAGTGGGTCGAGATCGCCGGCGACTGGGGCGCGGGCGGCGTAGAGCTCGTCGAGCTGCCGAGCCCCTCTGAGTTCAACGACAACATCGTGGCCTACTGGCTCCCGGAAGGGCCGTTCGGGGCGGGGAACGAGCGGACCTACCGGTACCGGCTCATCACCTTCGACGAGAGAATCGATGGGCAGGTGCTCATGCCGGTCGAGAGGAGCCGGAGCGGGCTCGCCGGGTTACCCGGCGGGGATCCGCCCGCGGGGGGGGCGGCGCGGAGGTTCGTGATCGACTTCGGACGGGCCCCGGTCGGCGACGGGGTTGTCCCGGGAGAGGCGGAGCCGGTCGTGTTCACCTCGTCGGGCGAGCTCTCGGACGTCCGCGTGCAGCCGCTTCCCGGCGGCGCCGGGCTCAGGACCACCTTCGTCCTCGCACCCGCAGCCGGCTCGCCCGCCGACATGATGGTCCACCTCGAGGCGGATGGTGAGCTGATCACCGAGCGGTGGAGCTACCTCTGGGTGCCTCCGCCGTGAGAGGGGCGGGGCGGGACCGGCGGGCGGGGGAGCCGGCGCCGCCGAGAGCGCCCGGAGAGGGGGAGACACCGCACGGCCGGCCGGCGTACCGGATCCGGGTGCCCCTCAAGCGCTTCAGGCGCTGGCTCTTCCTCGGGCTCACGGCGGGAACGACGGGAGCCGGGGGATGGCTCATGTCCGGGATCCTCGGGGCAGGAGGTGTGAGCCCGCTCGAGCTCCTGATCCTCCTCCTCTTCCTCCCCACCTTCGGGTGGATCTCGGTCCCCTTCTGGAACGCCGTGATCGGGTTCGCCCTGGACCTCGCGGCGCGCGATCCGCTGACGCTCGCCCCGGCGCGAAGACCCGGGGAGGAGGCACCCGGGATCCGGAGCCGGACCGCCCTCGTCATGCCCGCGCGAAACGAGGACCCGGAGACGGTCTTCGGCGGGCTTGCCGCGACACTCCTCTCGCTCGAGCGGACGGGCCAGGCCGAGCGGTTCGACCTCTACCTGCTCAGTGACTCGACGGACGCCGAGACGATCCGGGCCGAGGAGGAGGCGTGGACCCGGCTCCTGGCGCGCGCCAGCCGCCCGGAGGGGCTCCGCTACCGCCGGCGCGTGTCGAATGCGGGACGGAAGCCCGGCAACATCGCGGATTTCTGCGAGCGGTGGGGCCACCTCTACGAGTTCATGATCGTGCTCGACGCCGACAGCGTGATGACGGGGAGGGCCATCGTGGAGCTCGTCGCGATCATGGAGGCGAACCCGGAGGCGGGCCTGGTGCAGACCGTCCCCACCCCAGCACGCCAGGAGACGCTCTTCGGACGCGTGCTGCAGTTCGCGGCCGCACTGCACGCGCCGCTCCAGGCGGCCGGGCAGAGCTTCTGGCATGGCGACGCCGGCAACTACTGGGGCCACAACGCGATCCTGAGGCTCGGCCCCTTCATCGAGCACGGACGCCTCCCCGTACTGCCCGGGAGCCCTCCCCTCGGGGGCGCCGTGCTGAGCCACGACTTCGTGGAGGCGGCCCTCCTCCGGCGCGCCGGGTGGGCTTGCTATCTCGTCCCCGGGATCCGGGGGAGCCATGAGGAGCTCCCGGGGAACATCCCCGATTTCGCCGCCCGTGACAGGCGCTGGACGCAGGGAAGCCTGCAGCACCTCCGGCTCCTCGGCATGAGAGGGCTCCATCCACTGAGCCGCCTCCACTTCCTCCTGGGTGCGATGGGACACCTGGCGTCGGTCCTCTGGCTCCTCATGCTTCTCGCAGCGACAGGGTATGTGGCGCTCGCCGAGGCGGGCCGCGGGGGTGCCCTCACCGGGCCCGACCCCCTCTTCTCCAGCTGGGCAGGCTCGCTCGCGGGGCCGCCGTTCTCGCTCCTCGCCGTCACGGCGGTCCTCCTCTTCCTGCCGAAGACCCTCGCACTCGTCGTCGCGCTCCCCCGGGCGCGGCAGCGCCATGGGGGGAGTTGGCGACTCGGCGCGAGCTGGCTCCTCGAGGTGCTCTTCTCGGTGATCCTCGCTCCGATCATGATGCTCTACCACACCCGCTTCATCGGAAGCATCCTCCTCGGACACGACGTCCGGTGGGACGGCCGCACCCGAGGAGGAGGCGAAGTTGCGTGGCGGCGGGCGGCCCGGGAGGCGTGGTGGATCACCGGAGCGGGTGTGGCCTGGGCGGCCGTGACGATCAGCGCGAGCACGGGGTTCTTTCTCTGGCTCATCCCGATCTTCGCCGGTCTGCTCCTCGCGCTGCCCCTGGTCCGCTGGACGGGGAGCCGGCGGCTCGGACGCCTCGCCCGGAAGGCGGGCCTCTGGTGCGTCCCCTCGGAGACGGAGGGCGACCCCTCCCGGGCGCGGGCCCGCTACGATCCGGATCGTCCCGCAGTGATCAGATAGCGCCCGGCCAACCGGCGGCCCCGTTTCCGCCCGGGTGCACCCCGGTCACCTGCAGCCGGAAAAATATGGCCCGGAACCGGCACGGGGGCGGTGGCGCGACGGTCGCCGGCGCCCGTCGCCGAGAGCGGTCAGGGCCAGCACCTACGGTCCGAGCGCTCCCAGCGGGATCACGCTCACCCCATCGGGCCGGACGTACCCGAAGCCGCGGTCCACCACGACGGCGAGTGCCGCGGGTTCACCGCACCGGTCTGTATCGACCCGGTCCGCAAACTTCAGAAGCGAGCGCGCCGCATCGTCGACCCGGGCCAGGCCGAGCTTTGCCTCGAAAGCCGCCCACCGGCCCGGGCCGGCGTCGACAACGGCATCCACCTCAAGGCCGGCGTGGTCACGGTAGTGGTAAACCCTTGCGTCCATGGCCTGGGCGTAGACGCGCAGATCCCGGATCACCATCGACTCGAAGAGAAGACCGAACCAGGAGAAGTCGCGGAGCAGGTGTTCCGGTCCCGCACCGAGGGCCGCCGCCGCCAGGGATGGATCCACGAAGTGCCGCTTCGGAGACGCATGCAGCCGGGACCGGGACCGCAGATGGGGCGCCCACGGCGGCTGGCCTTCGACAACCATGAGGCGTTCGAGGCCTCCAAGGTACGAGCGGGCGGTGTGGCCCGTCATCGATGCCTGATCCGGACCGGCAACGCCGCGCGCGATCGTCGCCAGGGATGCGCAGGTCGCAACGTGTCGGGCGAGTGACTGAAGGAAGCGGCGGACCCTCTCCGGGTCTCGCCGGACGCCGTCGACCCGCCGGAGGTCGGCTCGCCCGATGTCGTCGACGTAGCCCCGGTTCACACGCAGGGCCTCCTCGACCGGGGAGCCGAGATGCCCCGGCCAACCGCCGACGCAGATGAGTCGGGCGAGGTCGCGCACCGAGAGGTCGACCGACAGATGGCGCACAGGCGCGCCGGCAAGCACGTTCTCCAGCGACACCTGGCCGGTGCTGCAACCCAGTTCGAAGAGCGACATGGGGCGCAGGCGAAGCCGGAGGATCCGGCCAGCTCCTGTGTGGCGCGTGAAGTCATCGGCTGGAACAGCCGACCCGGTGAGGATGAAATGGCCCCTTCCGGGACGCGCGTCGACCGCGTGCCGGACGTGGTTCCAGATCACGGGGACGGTCTGCCACTCGTCGATCAGGCGGGGAGTCGCCCCTTCGAGCACCAAGTCGGGATCGACCGCGATCATGTCGTGGGCTCTTCGGTCCACGTCCAGAAAGACCCGGCTCGCAGCCTTCTGCCCGGCCGTCACCGTCTTGCCGCAGGCCCTCGGGCCCTCGATCAGGACGGCTCCGGCCGCTGCCAGGCACCGGGTCAGTTCCCGGTCGGCCACGCGGCGGGCATAGCGCTCGATTCCTCCTGTCATGGAAGGACGGTAGCAGGATATAGACACGTTTTCAACGCCGACACAAACATGATTTCTATGAAAATGGAGACAGATTTTCATAGATTTCAGGAACAGATTTCGGCGGAGAGCGCATGGCCCCGAATTGGCAAGACAGAAACGGATGACTGCGGACGCGCTTCTCTGGACGGTCTGCGGCAGCGGTGAAGCCGGATCTGCGGACCGGCCTTGTCTGCCGCCGGGCAGTCCGCTTCCCCGGGCGGCGGGCTCCGGGGGCACGCAGTTCCCGCAACAGCCCGTTCCAGACCCGCGTGAATGGCCCGGTGGCCGCGACCGACCCTCCCGCGACGCCGAGAGGCCTTTTGGTTACGCCGGACAGGACCGCCGCGACCGGTAGCCACCCGGACTCCGGTGTGTCTGGCGCACGTTGGGCGCAGCAGCCCTCACGGGGACAGCGGACGCTGTGTTTCCGCCGTTCAGAGGCTCAACCAGAAGTTGGCTTTAATCAGAAAAACGTTGTCCGGAGGGAGCTTGAACAGCTCGGTCGAGTCGTGGGCCAAGTCGAAGTCTCCCACGCCGCCGAAGCCCGCGGCGTCGAATTGGGAACCTTCGAGCCGTAGGGACCGGGTCTGCTGCCAGACGAAGAATACGGTGGACCCGGGCCTCCATTCCCATCGAAGGACCGCATTCCCCAGAAGGCTCCGCACGTTGAAGTCCAGATCATTCACCGAGAAGGCGCCGGCAGAAGAAGCTCCATCGGGTTCCACGAGATACGTGCCGTCGTGCTGGCGGTGTATCGTTCCGGTGTCCTCGCCGTATCGCAGGAACTCGAAGGTGCGCGGCGCACGGAATTCCTTCAGCCCGCCGTACTGCCCACTCGAGATGAACGGCTGCATGTAGAGCTCGAACGTCAGAGTGGGAGAGACCGTCAGGTTCAGGCGCGTTTCCAGCGAGAAGGTCGTCTGGTTGATCGGTGCGAAGATGTAACGGTGACCGTATGTGTCCACCGCGTGTTCGTCGCGGACGGTCGTCACGTACTGCGCCTCCGAATAGCTCCATGTGAGAGAAGGCGCCAGGCCCAGCTGGAGCATCTCCCCCGAGCTGTAGGTCAAGTCAATCGATGCGGCATTCAGCCGGGATCCGCTCTCGGCCGCCTGCCAGCGGTACCGCGCTCTCGCACTCAGATCCCGCCGTGAGTCCGAATTCAAACCGGCGTTTCCGGAGAGAAAACCGGGTGCGCGCGCCAGCGGGCCGCCGCGTGTGAGACGATCGTCCCACGCCGGGAAGTGATACTGGAATCGGACCGAACCTCCCCAGTAGCTCAGCCACTGCCAGCTGTAGGTCGTGTTGAAGCTGGTCAGGAGCCGCTCTCCCGCGGAGTTCCATACGGCGTCGGGGCTGGCTCCGACCCGCCACCGTCGCAGATTCTCGCCGGGAAGAGGCTGAACGTAGGCCAGATCCGTAGAGACGATGAGCCGGTCGGCTTGCGAGTGGAATCCGATGTCATTCACCTCGTACCCCGGCCCCTCGGAGACCACGGCGAGCTTCCCCTGCACGGACCCCGCCTGCTTGCCGAGGTCCACCATCGCATAGTGACCGGACAGCGAGGTGGCGGTCGAGTCCAAGCTGATGTGCGTCGCGTCAGGCCGCTGGAAGTAACGAGTCGAGGAGCGCTGCCTCCCGATGATCGCCTCCTCGTTGCCCTCGATGTGGCTCGACACGAGGGCGGCATTCACACGCCAGGTCCGGTTGGACCACTCGTGGACCAGGTCCACCCCTCCCACGTAGGCGGAGGCCGGCAGGCGCCCGGCGAGGATGGAGCCGCCAACGTCACGGTTGACGGCGGTCGCCATCACCCCGACCTGAGTCTCTCCCGAGCGGAGGTCCCGACGGAGGCGGCCCGAGAAGTAGTTGCTCAACGGTTCGACGACCGTTTCTCCCTCCGCGCCTTCGCCGTCGACCCACCGTGCGGACTCGCGACCCGTCACGGCCTCGAGGACGCCGACAGACCACCCATCGCCCACCCTTCCCGTGACCTTCGCGGCTCCCAGGATCGTCGTGGACGGGGGAACATCGGAGAACACGGCTGCCGGGGACACGATGCCCTGGGGGCCGCGTCCGATTCTTCGGGAGTAGAGGACCTGGGGAGGCGGACCCGTGGTCCCGGAGCTGCCACCTCTGGCAAACTGGAAGATGTCGGCGCCCTCCACAAAGAACGGGCGGCGTTCCTCGAACCGAGTCTCGAACGCGGTGAGGTTGATCACCGCGGGATCCACCTCCACCTGACCGAAGTCCGGGTTGACCGTGGCATCCAGGGTGAGGTTCGAGCCGAGGTGGTACTTGAGGTCGAGGCCTACGCGCCCGAAGTAATCCGAGCCCGAACGGAACGGATTGGAGAAGTCGACGTCCGAGCTGGAGCCCTGCTGGATGTGTTCGCCGCTGATCCCCACGTATGGCAGGACTTCGAGTCTCCGTCCGGACCCGATGCCGCGGATGCCCACGAGGTGTCCGAAGCGGGGCACACCGCCCCGCTCGAGTTTCGGGGTGAACGAGAAGACCGCCTGCTCCTGGTTCCGGTTGATCCACCGCTCGACCTGTATCCCCCAGGTCTGATCTGCGTCAGGACTGAATCGGAGCTGGCTGAACGGGATCCGCATCTCCACGAACCATCCCTCGTCTGTGACGGTGGTGGCTACATCCCAGACGGGGTCCCATGAGGTGTCACCCTGGTCACCCCCGGCTCTCTGCCCGCCCCCTCCCCCCCGTCCGTCGCGCTGATCCGCGACGATCCCGTCCTGCTTCATTCCTGACGGGTTGGTCGCGAACCGGTAGGAGGTCTGGTGGTCGTGGTAGCTGTCGATCAGCACGACGAAGAAGTCCGAGTCGGGGATGGCCGAATCACGACGAGCCAGTCTCGTGGACACGGGCCACGAGTCGAAGAGCGCCCCGCCCACGTACAGGGCATCATCGTCGTAGAGAAAGCGAACCTCCGTTCGCTCCGTCACGGCGTCGCCCTCCGCCGGATCGATCTGGCTCAGCTGTGCGATGGGCGCGGCGCCGGCCCACGCGGCCTCATCCGGACGCCCATCGACCCGGATCTCGCTTCGCACCCTTGCCGCATGAACCGCCGGCGCCGCCGAGTGGGGGAGAAGGGAAGCTCCAGGCTCCTGCCCGCCGGAGGCCTGGGCCCGAAGACCGGGGCAAGAAAAGAGCACGGCTGCTGCGAAGACCCGGCTTGCGAACCTTCGAATGACCGCTATCGGCATTTTGGGGGCGTCCACCGCACATACCGGGCAGATGGACCGAAGTGCAGCGTCTCCAGGAGGAGCCCTTCCCGTAGCTTGTACCGGTTCCGCACAGCGCCCGCCCGCCTCTCGTCGATGGTGGTACAACTCTCCCCTCCCGTTGTACTGGGGAGGCCGCTCCACGCGGTGTCAACCATCGCCGGGGGCTTCGACGCTCCCGGTATCGCTGCCATTCCCCACCTCTGGAACTCGCCCCTTCTCCGTCAGGCTTGTCCGCAACAGCACAATCTCCACCTCTTCCGTTGGCCGAAGTCAGACTCTCTGACACCGAAAGACCGCCGTCGTCCCGAGGTAGCCGCGAAAGGATGTCCGTCTCGGAGTGGATGAGACGCCAGCCGTGCACATCGCGGATCGGGGAGGCGTGAAGGACGGGGTCGCGAGCGGCCGCTCAATCTCGCTCCCGCTGCCGGGTCGCCAGTTTCTCCGTTCGCCTGACCGGGGCCGGGCCGGGCCGCCACCGGAAACCACCCTTCCCCGGAGGTCCCGCGACCCTTCCGGCTGCTTCTTCGCGTCGACGCCGGCTGCGGCGGTGGATGCCATCTCTTGCCGCGTGGTCCAGCACCTCGGCCGGGCCCTCCGCGGAGCGGTCGCAGGGATCGTCATCGGACGGAGCGGCCGGTCGGGTGCTCTTGCCCAGCGGCCCACCGAGATGGCCGAGGATCTCGCCGGCCACGACGGGCTGTGCATGATCCTCTTCTGGCGTCTCTCTCCGGAAGGCTCGACGGACGTCCCACGGACTGTGCGCGCTGCCCGAACACGAGGATCCCGAACCGGCCCCGGAATGCACGCCCGGGCGGCGCGATCCGGGCCGCTGCCGGAGGTCGAACAGAATGCCGATGCGCTCGTTCCGAGTTGTCCCGGACACTGGCGCCGGCCTGGCCGTCAGCGCTCCACCGGGATGCCCCGCCGGAAACCCCACCCCACGCTTGCCCTACGGACCCCCCGACGCCAACCCTCTGAGCGACGGCTAGAACCGCGCGTTCAACAGCCGGACACTCCACGCCACGCCGTCACGGCCACTGTCCCATCGCCCGGGATCCAGAACCGGGGACGGCAGCGGAACCGAGAGGGACCAGTCGCCGCCCGACCAGCTCAGCAGCGCTCCGGTCGCGGGCGGGGTGTCGTCTGCCGCCGCATCGCCACCCGTCTCCTGGCGGGCATCATTGCCGCCGGTGAGTGCCGTGCCCACCACGAGACCGGCGATGCTGCCCGTCAATGGAACGGCGATCGACACATCCCCGTGGTCGGTGTCGGCCAGCAGAAGCAGGCCGAAGCCCGCGACCGTGCCGATCAGCCCCCCGACGCTGATGAGACGGGCCCGGGAGCGGCTGAGGGGCCAACGACTCCCGGCGAGGGCGCCGGCCACCAGCCCGGCGTTGCCCGCAACGGCCACGGTCGCATAGGTCGGGTTCTCGTCCAGGTCGAGCAGGATCGAGGACGCAAGTCCGAGCCAGGCTCCCCAGAGGCTCCCCAGGTTGGCGGCGGTGGCGGTCCCCGGCCTGATCTCCTGTCGCGCGGCCAGCATGCCGCCCGCGATACCCACCGCGCTCCCCGCGATCATGGAAGCGACGACGGCCTGGCCACTCTCCCGCTCGCTGTCCCCGAGATCCATCGCGCGGGCAAGGGCCATGCCCTGCAGTGCGCCCCACGTCCCGCCCCACGTGATGGCACGCGCCTGGCCGAGCGAGAGGGGTCGCGACGCCGCGAACGCGCGGCTGCCGAAAAACCCCCCGGGAGCTCCGAGCATGAGCCCGGCTCCGTAGGGCTCCGGACGGTCGACGTCGAATGCGAGTGGAACCATGATCCCCAGCCAGGTCCCGTAGATCGTCGACCAGACCTTGAGTTCCGTCTCGCCACCCGCCTGCGACCGTACCGCACCGGCCGCCTCCAGCCGCGTGCGTGCGGTCTCGGCGGCGGGCGTGTCCGGGAAGCGGCCGCTAATGTGCCGGTAGAGGGTTTCCGCCGTGTCGGTCTCGCCCTCGCGGTCGAAGTCGGCGGCGACTCCGAGAAGGACGGCTGCCGAGTCTGCGCGAGCGACCTGTGCCGAGGCGGGCCGGGACGGTGAGCAGATCCCGAGAGCGATGGCCAGAAGGGCGATGCGCGATGCCCGGCCTCCGAGCTTGAGTGCGTGGGGCATCGTCTGGGGCCTGGCAGGTCCGGGCATGGGGATCGGGCAGCCATCCTGCGGAAGCGGGAGGCCTCTCGAACACGGCGGCCGATGTCCGCATTCTACGCCGCGAGAACGCGGTTGTTCTCAAGGCCACGGCGACACCTGCCTTGGCCCGGTCTCCCGGCTCGGGCGAAATCAGGCTCGCCGGTGCGGCTTGGCCCCTGTCACCCGGTCTCGCCGACAGGGCTGAACGCGGTGTGGCCCGAAGAACCGGCTCCGTCGGAAGGTGCCGCCCTGCGAAAACAGGGTCGGCGTCACCATGGAGCTGCGCGACAGAGGTCTCGCCCCACCCCCACGGCGGTGACAGCGATCCAGATCCCACGGCCGGTGTGCAGTGCGGGTTCTCACGAGGGGCGAACACCTTCGCTGCCGGCTGGCTGCCGACAGCGTGCCGCTCTCGCCTCGATCATGGTGCATCGCTCCATTGGAGCGCCGCACGGCTCGCTCTCCCGAGTTGACCTGCCCCCGCCGAGCCGCTGCTGCAGCTGCTCACCCACGCGCGGGGCGCGCGTTCCCCGCTTCCGCTGTCCGGATCCGCATGACCGCCCACCCGGCGGCTAGCTCGCCTTGTTCCGCGCCTATGAGTCCGGCAAGGATCGCTCTGGGGCTCTCGTCGATCTCCCGCGGCAGGGAGAACGGGGCGACGCGCGGATGTCCGGTGGGCTCAGGACCTGTGGAAGTCGTGGAGGTCCCGGTGCTCGGCGGCCGCATGACGCTGTCCCCGGAATTCCACTTCGACCGGCCGCCCGTCGCGCTGACCTCAGAACGAGACCGCGCCGTCATCGAAACCGGCCGGGAGCCCCCGAGCCCGACAGGAGTCAGGACCTCGGGACGACCCCTCGCCCGCCCTTCAGAACCAGCGGTAGGTTGCCGCCAGCTTGATGCGCTGGCCCTTGGCGCTGTGGGTGAATCCGTCGAAGGACTGCTCCCATTTCACGAAGGGCGGCTCGAGGCCGGTCAGGTTGAGAAGGGAGAGCGAGATGCCGATCCCTCTCGAGGGACTCCACTGCGCGGTCGCGTCCAGGGTCACGAAGCTGCCGATGTCCTCGTACTCCGTTCCTGCCTCGTCATGGTCGGTATAGGACGAGATGTAGTTCAGGTATCCGGCCACGTTGTAGTCCGACCAGCTGTAGCTCCCGAAGAGCCGGCCCTTCAGGCTGGGCAGGGGCGGAGCGATGGGGTTGTACTTGTTTAGGCCCCCGGCACCCTCCGTATCGGGCATGAGTTCGACGCCCTCGACATGCAGCGCTTGAATGGAGTACTTGTTCGTGTAGGTGGCCTGCAGACCGGCGTTCACGATACCCGCGCCGGCTTGGGAGCGAGCGGTCATCTGAACATCGAAGCCTGAGGTCTTGACGCCCGGCCAGTTGATGAGATCGACATCGATGCGCTCGATGCCGGTGACGTCGCAGGTGCCCGTGCCCCGTCCGTCCGAGCAGGTCACATAGCCCTTGACGGCGTCTCGGGCACTCCCCCCCTCGTGATAGAGCCTCGTGACCGCATTGTAGGGCACGACCGCGATCACGTTCTCGAAGTCGTAGCTCCAGTAGTCGGCGGTCAGCTGGACCGGGACGAAACCGGATTCGTCCGCGATTGTCACGACGAAACCGGCGTTGTAGGTGAGGGCCTGCTCGGACTCGAGCTGCTTGTTTCCACGGGTGTCGACCGCCTTGTAGACGCCCGCCTCGTTCACGTATGCGAGCGCGGTCGTCCGGCTCTCGTTCAGGTCGTCCACCGACGGGGTGCGGAAGGTCGTCTGGAGCGAGCCGCGCAGGGCGAACCGGTCCGTCAGGTCCAGTCGGACCGCAGCCTTCGGATTGAAGCTGCTCGCGACGCTGTGGAACTCGTAGTTCGCCGCCAGCTGCATGTTGAGGCGTTCGCCCATGCCCTGCAGCGGAAGTTCCGTGAAGAGCCGGTGCACCGTCTGGGTAGCAGAGTAGGGGTAGGTCCCGGTCGTGAAGGTGAACGGGCCCGCCTGCTCGAGACAGGCGTCGCTGCCGAGAACCGAGCAAGGGTTCAGGTTCAGGTTGCCCGGATCGTTCGGTGTCGACGAGACGTCGAACCGGCGGAACTGGTATCCCAACGCGTAGTTCTCCACCGGTCCCGCGCTGCCCGTCAGGGTCGCATCCGCGACCAGCATGTCGGCGAAGCTCTCGACATCGACCTGCTCGTTGATCCAGGCGAGCAGCTCGGGGTCGTTCGCCAACTCCGCGGAATAGTCGGGATTCGCCGCGGTGGAGAAGTGTGCACCGGGCTGCTGCGAATACTGCAGGGCATTGCTGAAGGGGTTGTAGAACCTGCAGCTGCCCTGTCCCGCAATCTGCCCGCCCGTCGGACCCAGCGACATACCCGAAGGCGAGTTGGGGTCCGCCACCACATCCACCCCGCAGCCGGGACCGCCGTAGCCCCGGAAGGCGAGGTACTT
Organism: uncultured Gemmatimonadaceae bacterium; assembly: GCA_964532325.1. GTDB lineage: Bacteria > Gemmatimonadota > Gemmatimonadetes > Longimicrobiales > Gaopeijiaceae > JAAXGI01. The sequence continues at coordinate 21,522 of CAZHGS010000038.1, forward strand.
CCGATAGGCATACTCGGCCGGCTGGTTCACGTTGCCCGACGAGCGGGAATAGCTGAGAGCGAGATTCAACCGGTTGGAGTGCCCCTCGAGGAGACCGACGCCCCCGTCCCAGGAGCCGGAGAGCCGCTGGGTCCGGGAATTTCTCTCCAGGGTCCGACCGGGCCCGGAGTGTCCCACCAGCCGTCCGAAGAAGTACCAGTCGTCTTGCAGGCAGTCGGCGCCGGAGGTGAAGCCCACGCTGGAAGCGTACTGCTGGCAGAAGGCCTGCCGGCCCGGGTTGTTCGCGGGCACGATCTGCAGGCCGTCGTAGGGCTTGATGGGCGGGAAGGAGGGTGTCGTCACCCAGGCCGGCGTTCCTGCCTCGGCCCAGAGGCCTTCGATATGGTAGCGGGAGTCGTCGCCCAGCTCCCCGTTGAGTTCGGCGAAGGCGCGTAAATGGTTGGATTGCTCCAGCAGGTTGTCCCAGGGCTGGTAGCGGAACCTGCAGGTGAAGCTCTCGAGGTGGCCGCCGAACTCCTGGCAGCGCGGGTCGATGAAGATGCCGTCGTCCGAGAAGTGGGCGTCCGCCAGCCTGGAGACGAGGTCCGCCGAGCTCCCGCTACCCATCGCGGATGGCAGTAGAAACGCCCCCGGATTGCCCGTCCATGACCAGGCGCCGGCACCTGGAATGTAGGGATGCAGCGCCCAGTCCCGCTCCTCCGGAGTCAGCTGCTCGCGGGTCAGGTATTCGGCGGATACGACCAAGTTCGTGCTGCTTCCCAAGCGTCGCCCCCAGATACCACCGACGTTCGTGTCGCCTCCGCCCGCGAAGTACTCGTGGGAGCCGGTCATCTCCAGCCCCTCGAAGTCGCCGCGGGTGAGGAAGTTGGCGACCCCCGCCACTGCATCCGATCCGTAGATGGCCGACGCGCCCTCCTTCAGGATCTCGATGCGGTCGACGGCGATCGACGGGAAGGCATTGACGTCGACATAGCGCCCGCCGATCAGGCGTGCGGGAAGGTAGACCTGGCGCCGGCCGTTGAGCAGCACGAGGGTTCGCGAGGCGCCGAGGCCGCGCAGGTTCACGTTGGCCACGGTCTCCGGAACCGCGGCTACCTCGTTCGCGTTGTACCAGCTCTGCCGTTCACCGACCACGCCGTGGCTCAAGCTCAACGCCTTGACGAGTTCCACGACCAGCGGAGAGCCCTGCTGTTCGAGCTCTCTCCGGGCCACGACCTCCACCGAATAGGGCAGTTCCGCGGCCGATGCCTCCGCGCTGGTCCCGGTCACGACCAGCTCGTCGAGCTCGAGGGCAGTGAAGCTCAGCTGCAGGTCGGCGGTCGTCACCTGTCCGGCGGATACGGTGACATCTTCGGTCACTATCAGGTAGCCGACGATCTGGGCGGAGAGCTCGTGCGAGCCGGCGGGCACGTCCGGAATCGAGTACCGCCCGTCGGCGTCCGTGACGACCCCGAGGCCCAGCCCCTCGATGAAGACCTGGGCGGCCGCAATGGGCTGACCGTCGGCCGTATCGACCACAGTGCCGTCGATGGTTCCGGTGGACTGGCCCGACGCGGGATCTGCAGAGAGTGCGGCGAGCAACGCCAGCGAGACCATCACATGCGGGAACCTTGAGAGCCTTGCGGCCATATGCGGCACCCTCCGTCCGGGAGCGAGGTTGGTCATCTGGAAACCATGGCCGGTCAAGGCCCGGTGATGCACGATGATAGTGCGAATTGATCGACCTTCCTGCAACGGGTTCCGCCCGCTGCAACATCTGCTGCGCGCTCAT
>CAZHGS010000039.1:0-23016 GCA_964532325.1 uncultured Gemmatimonadaceae bacterium
CGGCGCCGAGGACCAGCGCGCGAGGAACGCGGATCGGCGGCATCGGATCTCCTGCCTGGGTTGGAGCCTGCGGAAGGGTAGGGCGGTGGAGGGATGGGGGACGGACGGGGGCGGGCCGGAGGCCGGTCCGCCCCCCGGTCCCGCCCCGGTGCGGAGCGCCTCCCTAGGGACGGAGGCGGCTCCGGAGTGCCAGGGACCGCGCCCGGTTCCCTAGCAGATCACGCAGTTGTGGTTGTTCTTCGCTCCGAGCCCCTCGAGCAGAGAGATCGTGCTCGGGAAGGGGGTGATCCGCTGCACCGGACTGTTGGCCATGTCCACCGTGGTCTGGCCCCGCCGGCTCACGCCGGTCACCTCCGCTCCATGCCCGACGAGGTAGAGGATCATCTCGTCGTCGCCGCGCGAGGCGGCGTGGTGGACCGCGCTGTACCCGTTCAGGTCCCGCACGTTGACGTCCGCTCCGACTTCCTCGACGAGGTACCTGACGGCCGGCATCCAGCCCTCCGGCGCGTGGCGGTGGATGTTCGCCGCGTAGCCTTCCCCGTACCCGGCGCCCGACGCCGCGTGGATCGGCCAGACGGCCGGGCCGCCGACGGGGACGGGAGGCAGGCCGGAGGGGTCCTCTTCCGGATCGTACCGGCGGGGGGGCGCCTTGGCGGTCGGGATGTGCGGATCGGCGCCGTGGGAGACGAGAAGCCGCATCGCTTCGACGTCGAGGGCGTACGCCGCTCGCCAGAACGGCGTCGCACCGGTGCGGTCGACCCCCAGGTAGTCGTTGCCGAAGGTCGTGAACCAGAGCTTCTTGGTGAGCCGGGCGTCGGGATCCGCCCCAGCTTCCAGGAAGGCCCGCATCAGCTCGAGGTAGGTGGTCTCCTGCTGCAGCCGGTGCGTGGGCTGGGGGTGCCTGGACTTAGGGATCCACTCGGTGTTGACCGCCGCGTAGAGCGGCGTGGCTCCCGCGTCGCTCGCGATCGTGGGATCGGCCCCCCGCTCGAAGAGCGCCATGGCGAGGTCGAAGTGACCGTTGATCAGCGCCATGAGGAGCGGAGTCGTGTGATCGCCGCCGCTCGCCCGGTCGATGTCGCTCCCGCCGTCGAGAAGCGCCATCGCGGCCGCGCCGTGACCCTCGCGGACTGCGAGGTGGAGCGCGCTCAGCCCCCCGTACCCTCCGATCAGCTCGGCGTACGAGAGCGGCCGGGGTTCGCGCTCGCGCGCCTCCGCCGCCTCTCCGACGTCCGCGGGGCCCACCGCCGGTCCCCCGGAGGGCATATCGGGGCTCACCCGCGGCTCGACGGGCGCGCCGAGCGTCAGGGCCTGGATCCGGTCGCTCCGGAAGGCCAGGTCCTCCCGGTCGTAGGATTCCCTCGTCGGCATGTCGACAACGTGCGCCACGAGGTCGGGATCGGCGCCGCCGTCCAGAAGCGCGCCGATCGCCTCGACCCGCCCCTCGGCCGCGGCGAACATCAGCGCCGTCTGGCCCCACGCCGTCTCGCGCCCGTCCACCTCGGCGCCGTGCTCGACGAGGAGTGCCACGGAGGCCGCGCTCCCGGACGCCGCCGCCAGATGGAGCGGGGTGACCCCGCCGGTCGCGGTGGCCGCGCCGGCGTCCGCCCCGGCCTCGAGGAGCGCGCGGAGCACCGGAGCGTGTCCGCCCCTCGCCGCGAGGTGCAGCGGGCGGTAGGCGCCGAGCCGGGTGGTCGGCTCCGCCTCCGCGCCGGCCGCGAGGAGGAGGGCGGCGAGGCCTTCGTCTCCGCGCTCGGCGGCCCAGTGGAGCGCGGTCATCCCGTCCCCGAGGGCCGCGTCGATGTCCGCTCCCCCCTCGATCAGGGCCCGGACCCCCTCGGTGTCCCCCCGCATCGCCGCCTCGGCGACGGGTGCGTCGGCGGGGACCGCCGCCCAGGTGGCGAGCGCGCAGAGCCAGACGGCGGCGAGCCTGTGGCGATGGTGCATGATCAGCTCCTTCCTCCTACGCCGTGAGGGCGAGCGTGCCGCTGCTGTCGCCGAACTCGGTGACGTCCTCGAGCCCCAGCTTGTGCATCAGGGTGAGCATCGCGTTGGCCATCGGCGTCCCGCCGGGCGCCCGTACGTGCAGGTTCCCCTCGAGTTGCCCGTTCGCGCCGCCGAGCACGATGAGCGGGCAGCGCCGGTGGTTGTGGAGGTTCGAGTCGGCCATGGGGGAGCCGTAGAGGATCATCGTCTTGTCGAGGAGGTGCGTGTCGCCCTCGTGGATCTCCCGGAGCCGGTCCATCAGGTAGGGGAGGTGCCCGACGTGGTACTTGTTGATCTCGGCGAAGGTCTGCACCCGCTCGGCCTGGCCCCCATGGTGCGACGCGGGGTGGAAGGGCGCGTCCGTCCCGCTCTCGGGATAGACGCGCGAGGAGGCGTCGCGGCCGAGCTTGAAGGAGAAGACGCGCGTCATGTCCGAGGCGAAGGCGAGCGCCTGCAGGTCGAACATCAGCTCCACATGCTCGGTGAAGGAGTCGGGCACGCCGGCCGGGGCCTCCGGAAGCTCACGGGCCTCCCCGGAGCGGTTCCGGGCCTCGACGTTCTGGATCCGTCGCTCGAGCTCGCGGACGTTGGCGAGGTAGCGGTCGAGGCGCAGCGTGTCGTTCGGGCCCAGCGACCGCTTGAGGTCCGCCAGGTCCTCGGTGATCCAGTCGAGGATGCTCCGGCTCGTGCGCCGCCGTGCGGCGCGCTCCTCCGCGGTTCCGCCCGCCCCGAAGAGCTGGTCGAAGGCGACCCGGGGGTCGCGGATCATCGGGAGCGGCTCGGTGGGGGAGGCCCAGCTGATCGTGTCGGTGTAGACGCAGGCGTACCCGTAGGCGCAGCCGCCCGCCTGGTCGACGTTCTCGATGCAGAGCTGCATGGACCGGATCGGCGTGTCCCGGCCGATGCGCTCCGCGTAGATCTGGTCCATCGAAGTGCCGACGTAGACGTCCGAGCTCTCCGTCTGCTTCGGATGCGCCTGGGTCAGGTAGACCGCGCTCGAGCGGAAGTGGTCCCCCCCGATCTCCTCGGGCGTCGCCGCCTCGGCCTCGAGCACATCGGTGTCGCTGATGATGGTGAGGTAGTCCCGGTACTCCTCGAGCGGGAGGAGCGAGCTCGGGGAGAGATCGAACTCCCGCCCCGCCTCGACCGGCGACCAGAGGTGCTGCGAAGCGCCCCACTCGTTCGAGCCGGCCGCGCCGTGGACGATCTCGATCGCGATGAGCCGGGTCGGATCCTCGGCGCGCGACGCCCGTGACCACACCCGTCCGGCGGGCTCCATCGCATCGAGGAAGGGGAGCGCGACCGACGCTCCCGCGGCGCGGATGAAGGTGCGCCGCGGAATGTGCCTGCCCGTGATGATCCGCATGTTATCCGTCTCCGTTCGCGTTCATGCCTACTGGATCTGCGCGTCCTGCTCGCCGGGCGCGGCCGCGCGCTGCATCCGGAAGGCGTCGCTCCTTGCGACCCCCATGATGAAGGAGGAGATCCGGTACCCCTCGGTCTCCGCGGCCCTCGTGATCTCCCGTACCGTGGGCTGGTCGAAGTGTTCGACGCGGCGTCCGAGGGCGTAGGCGAGAAGGTTCTCGGTGAACGTCCGGATGAGCGGGACCGGACGGCTGAGGAGGGCGCGCCTGAGGTCGGCGGGGCCCTCGAGGGGTGTTCCGTCGTAGAGCTCGCCGCGCACATCGAGCGCGTTCCCGCTCTCCCGGATCCGCCACTTGCCCGTGACCCCGAAGTTGTCGAGGGCGAGGCCGATCGGGTCGATGACCCGGTGGCAGGAGTTGCACGCCGGGTTGGAGCTGTGCTGTTCGAGGAGCTCGCGCGTCGTGAGGACGCGGCCCTCCGCGACCGCCGCGGTCTCCTCGAGCTCGGGAACGCTCGGGGGCGGCGGGGGCGGCGGCGTGCCGAGGAGCACCTCCATCACCCACTTGCCGCGGAGCACGGGAGAGGTGCGCCCCGCGTGGGAGGTCAGGGTGAGGATGCTCGCGTGCCCGAGAACGCCCCGCCTGGTGTCGTCGGGGTAGGTGACGCGCCGGAACGCCTCGCCGTTCACGCCGGGGATCCCGTAGTGCCTCGCCAGGCGCTCGTTGACGAAGGTGTAGTCCGCCGTGAAGAGGTCGAGCACGCTCCGGTCCTCCCGGACCAGGTTGTTGAAGAAGAACTCGGTCTCGAGCCGCATCGCGTCGGCGAGCTGCCGGTGGAAGTCCGGCTCCAGGCGCACGTCGGGCGCCATCCTCTCGAGATCCTGGAGGCGGAGCCACTGGCCGGCGAAGCGCGATCCGAGCGCATCGGCCTTCGGATCGGCGAGCATCCGCACCACCTGCGCCTCGAGAACGCCGTCCTCGACGAGCGACCCGTCCGCGGCCGCCTCCCTCAGCTCGGCGTCCGGAGGCCCGCCCCAGAGGAAGTAGGAGAGGCGCGAGGCGAGGGCGAACCCGTCGATGGGGTATGCTTCCCCCGGCGCGGCGTCCGGCGGAGGCGGCTCGAACCGGAAGACGAAGCGGGGGCTCGCGAGGATCCCCTCGAGCGCGGTGCGCACCCCGATCTCGAACCCGCCTGCAGCGGCCCCGTCGTCGTAGAAGGCCATCAGCGCCGCCCGGTCCTCCGCGCCGAGCGGCCGGCGGAACGCCTGTTCGGCCAGCCTCGAGATGATCTCCCCGGCGCAGGGCCTCTCCGCTGCCGGCGAGGCCGGCGTGCAGGTGAAGATCCTCCTCCGGACGGGGGTGTCGGAGATGCCCGCCGTCGCGAGCGGCCCCCGGATCACCAGATCGCGCAGGTGCGGGAGGGAATTCACTCCGTAGTAGCCCGCGATCGCGGTGCTCGCGAGCGACCAGTCGTGGGGTGAGATCAGGTCCTGGACCGGTCCCTCGGCGTGCCTGATGAATGCGGCGCTCACCCGGTGGGGCCCCGATTCCACCATGATGGGTCCGGTGGTCATCTCGACGCCCGTCGGGTCGGGGACCTGCATCCACCGGTCCATCTCGAGGAGCGCCACCCGCTCCCCGTCGATCGAAATCTCGATCAGCTCCTGCGCGTCGGCGGTCTGGAGCGCTGAGCGGCCGTTTCCGACGACCGCGCCGGTGGTCTCGTGGTGGAACGAGATGCGGAAGACGTATTCGCCGCGGGCGGGGAAGTTGTGCACGACCGACGTGCCGCCGCGTGTGCCGAACGGCGCACCCTCGACGCGTTCGGTCTGGGACACCGTGCGCGCGACGCGGTACTGCGTCTCGCTCGCGCTCGCCGCCTCGTCACCCACGGCGAGGCGGCTGATCGCCGCCGCCGCGTTGAGGTAGGAGGAGAGGAGCGTGGGCGAGACCATCTGCACGTCCGCGATGTTGTCGAAGTTCGCGCTCCGGGTGTCGAGGGGGAGGTAGTCCCCGGCATCGATGCCGAGGCCGAGGAGATCGTGGATCGTGCGCTCGTACTCGGCGCGGTTCAGCCGCTGGAACGTCCGCCCGCCGGGGTTCGGGTCCGCGGCCGCGGCCTCGTCCATCCGCGCCTCGAGGGACTCGGCGAGGGCGAGGAGCGCGTCGCCGGAGGGACTTGCCGCGCCGGGGGGGGGCATCATCCCCGCGCGGAGCTTCCGGATCATGTTCTCGGCGACCTCGCCGGTCTCGTGGGCCGAGTCGAGGGTGAAGCGCGCGAGCGAGAGGTTCCCCGTGAGCATCGCGTCGTTGTGGCACGCCACGCAGTACGTCTGCACCACCTCGTCGGGATCGGCGCGCGACCCCCCCTCGGACGAGGCGGTCGCGGAGGGGAGGGTTGCGGTGTGTCCGTGTTCGTGTCCATGGGGCTCGCTCACCGGGCCGGAATCCGGGCCGAGGGCGGCGACGAGGAGGCCCACCAAGACCGCCGATAAGAGGTAGGGCATGACGACCGGAACCCGCTTCGTTGTGAGCGCTTCCCCGACGGCTGCGCAACCGTGGAGAGTGGCGGATCGAACCCCAATACTCTAGTCGGGCGTAGCCCGTCTGGCCAGTGACCGGGGCCGTGGCGTGGCCCTGCGGCCGCCGCGTCTCGTCGCTCCGGTCGCGGCGGCGTATCTTCACGCCCTCGATCCCGCCGGCACGACGCGCAACACCCGGAGGCACAGATGACGACCCGAACGCTCTCCCTCGCGGCCGCCCTCCTCCTGGCTGCGCCCGCCGCGGCCCAGGTCCCCAATACGGTGTTCCTGGACGAGCTGACCTGGATGGAGGTGGCCGACAAGATCGACGCCGGGACGACCACCGTCATCGTCGCCACGGCGGGAACCGAGCAGAACGGCCCGCACATGGTGCTCGGCAAGCACAAGTTCATCGTGACCGAGACGGCCGGGCGGATCGCGCGGGCACTCGGCAACGCCCTCGTCGCCCCGATCGTGACCTACGTGCCGGAGGGCACGGTCGAGGAGACCGAGGGGAACCGGCAGCGCGCCGGCACGATCACGCTGCCGAACGAGCACTACATGAAGCTGCTCGAGTATGCGGCGCGGAGCCTAGCGGCCGGGGGCTTCACCGACATCGTCTTCATCGGCGACAGCGGCGGGAACCAGAGGGGGATGGAGACCGTCGCGGCGATGCTGAACGGGGAGTGGTCGGGGCGGGAGGCGCGGGTCCACTTCGTGGGCGACTACTACTCCGGCCACGGCTTCGCCGACTGGCTCGGGGAGCAGGGGCACTCGCGGGAGGAGATTGGTACGCATGCGGGGATCATGGACACTTCGCAGCTGCTCTACGTGAACGCCCGGCACATCCGCACCGAGGAGCTCGCACCCTTCGGCGGCTTCGACGGAGCCGGGGTGCGCGGCGATCCGACGAAGGCCTCGGTCGCGTACGGCCGCGTCGGGATCCAGTTGAAGGTGGATGCGGCCCTCCGCCAGATCCGGGAGCTCATCTCCCGCTAGCGCGCGCCGCCGGTCCGGGGGCATTAGCGGGGTAGCCCAGCCGCTCGAGGCATGCGGCGATCTCGCCGAGGATCGAGGGGTCGTCGATCGTGGCGGGCACCTCGTATCCGGTGCCGTCGGCAATCTTCTTGATCGTCCCCCGCAGGATCTTGCCCGAACGCGTCTTCGGGAGCCTGGGCGTGACGGCGGCCACCTTGAAGGAGGCCACCGGCCCGATCCGCTCCCGCACCATCCGCACGAGGTCGCCGACGATCTCGTCCTCGCTTCGCGTGACCCGGGCCTTCAGCACGACGAGGCCCACGGGAACCTCGCCCTTGAGCGCGTCGCTCGCCCCGATGACCGCGCACTCGGCGACATCGTCGTGGGACGCCAGCACCTCCTCCATCCCGCCCGTGGAGAGCCGGTGGCCGGCGACGTTGATGATGTCGTCGGTCCGGCCCATGACGAAGAGGTAGCCGTCCTCGTCGATGAATCCGGCGTCCGCGGTCTTGTAGTGGCCCGGGTGGGCGCTCAGGTAGGACTCGATGTACCGGTCGTCCTGGTTCCAGAGCGTCGGCATGCATCCGGGGGGGAGGGGCAGCCGGATGCAGATGTCTCCGAACTCGTTCGGCCGCGCCTCCGACCCGTCGGGCCGGAGAATCCTCACGTCATAGCCCGGCACGGCCTTCGTGCACGACCCGGGCTTGACCGGAAGCCCTCCCAGACCGACGCAGTTCGCGCTGATCGCCCACCCCGTCTCCGTCTGCCACCAGTGGTCGATCACGGGCACGCCCAGCCGCTTCTCCGCCCAGCGGAGCGTATCCGGATCGCACCGCTCGCCGGCGAGGAAGAGGGCGCGGAAACCGGAGAGGTCGTAGGGCCGGATGTAGGCGCCCTCGGGATCCTCCCGCTTGAGCGCCCGGAAGACGGTCGGGGCGGTGAAGAGGACGCTCACCCCGTGTTCGGACACCACCCGCCAGAACGCGCCGGGATCGGGGGTGCCGACGGGCTTGCCTTCGTAGAGGACCGTCGCGCACCCGTGGAAAAGCGGGCCGTAGACGATATACGAGTGGCCCACGACCCAGCCCACGTCGGAGGCGGCCCAGAACACGCCGCCCTCCTCCATCCCGTAGACCGCGCGCATGCTCCACTTGAGGGCGACGAGATGCCCCCCGTTGTCGCGGACCACGCCCTTCGGCCTCCCGGTCGTTCCGGATGTATAGAGGATGTAGAGCGGGTCCGTGGCGGCGAGGGGGACGCAGTCGGCCGGCGCGGCGGCGGAGACCAGCTCCTGCCAGTCGAGATCCCGGCCCTCCACCATCGAACAGCGAAGTCGGGGCCGCTGGAGGATCACGCAGCGGGCCGGCCTGTGCCGGGCGATCCCGATCGCCCGGTCGAGGAGCGGCTTGTACGGGACGACCCGGCCGGGCTCGATCCCGCAGGAGGCGGCGACGATCACCCTGGGGCTCGCCGCGTCGATGCGCGCCGCGAGCTCTTCGGCCCCGAATCCGCCGAAGACGACCGCGTGGACCGCGCCAATCCGGGCGCAGGCGAGCATCGCGACGACGGCCTCGGGAACCATCGGCATGTAGAGGACCACGCGGTCCCCGGGCTCGACCCCGAGGCTCCGGAGCGCGCCGGCGCATCGCGCCACCTCCCCGAGGAGCTCGCCGTAGGTGTAGCGCCGGACCCGGCCCGTGAGAGGGCTGTCGTAGATCAGGGCGGTCCGCTCTCCCCGGCCGGAGAGCACATGCCGGTCGAGGGCGTTGTAGCAGGTGTTTATCAGGCCACCGGCGAACCAGCGGTAGAAGGGGGCGCGGGATTCGTCGAGGACACGGTCCCAGCGGCGGTACCAGTGCACGTCCTCTGCCGCCCGGGCCCAGAAGCGCGCCGGATCGGCGATGGACTCGGCATGCGCGGTCTCGAGGCGTGTGGACATCAGGCCGTCAACCTGCCGCCGGATGTCGCCGGGCCACAAGTCCGCGGCTGGCCGGCCACGGCGGCGGGACCGCAGGGGTACGCCCCCGGGTCTTCCCGCAGCCGTTATATTCCATCTTCCCTCCAACCGCGGCCACCGGGCCTCCCCACGGCGAGCCGGATGCGATGGTCCACACAACGATCGCGGTCTTCGGGTCCACGGGATCGCTCGGCGGGATGGTGGCCGCGCGGCTGGCCGCCCGCGGTGTGCCGCAGCGCCTGGTCGTCCGTGACAGCGCGCGCGCCCCGCGGCTGGACCGCTCCGGGGTGGCTGTGGCGAGCTATCTCGATACGTCCGCGATGATCTCCGCGCTCGAGGGAATCCAGACGGTGTTCTTCGTTTCCGGGGGGGCTTCCGACGAGAGGATGCTCCATCACCGGGCGGCCGTGGATGCCTTCGTCACGGCGGGGGTGAGGCGGGTCGTCTACACCTCGTTCCTCGGCGCGGCGCCGGACGCCGTATTCACCCTGGCCCGCGACCACTTCCACACGGAGCGGTACCTCGAGTCCGCCGGCTTCCGGTTCAGCGCGCTGCGGAGCAGCCTCTACCAGGACATGCTCCCGGACCTCGTGGCCGACGGTGTCATCCGGGGCCCGGCCGGCGCCGGCCGCTTCGCTCCGGTGAGCCGGACCGACATCGCCGATGTCGCCGTCGCGCTGCTGCTCGACGATGAGCGGCCGACGGCGCGGATCGACGTCACGGGCCCCGAGCTGCTCTCGATGGCCGAGGTGGCGGACCTCCTCGGTGCGGCGGCCGGCTCACCGGTCGCCTTCGTCAATGAGACGCTCGCCGAAGCCTACGAGTCGCGCGCCGGATTCGATGTGCCGGCCTACGAGATCGAGGGCTGGGTGACAAGCTACAGCGCGATCGCCGCCGGCGAGCTCGCGGTCGCGAGCGATGCCGTCGAACGCATCACCGGCCACCCGCCGGTCTCCCTCCGTGCCTACCTCGAGGCGCGCGGGTGAGCATGCCCGGGGACCGGCATGCCTCGACCATTGCCGTGGAGGGGAGGTTGCGGCGCGCCCCGCCCGTGCGCTCCCGCCTCCGGTCCGCACGGTCCGCGCCCGGAGCCAGCGGGCCCGGGGCGCGGCAGTGCCGCCGGATCTCGGCCACGGCACACTCGCCGCACCGGGCCCGACCGCCCGCCGGCACGCAGTGGGCGTCCCGGAGCCTCGGGCATCCTCCCCCCGCGGCACCGGCGGCGAACGGCCCGTCCCTCCGCTCCCGGAAGGCCGGTCGGAGCGAGCGCGCAGACGGCGCGTTTCCCGCCTTCCGTCCGCCGTCCGCGGGCCAGCGCCGCGGCGCGGAGCGGCGACCCGTCCGTTCCACCGCTCGCCGGGGCGGGACGACGGGCAGAGCCGCTCCCTGCCCGCGCCGGCGGCGCCAGCTGCGATCCTGATCCATAAGAGTATATCCAACAACACGTTATAGCATAAATGCGTGTTCATCGGGCCGGTGCCCGGGAACCAGTGGGGCTTGCCAACCGCGGGATCCGCGAACACTCTCTATGGTGCGTGGGTCCCTGGCCAGCCCCCGCCCACGGCGGGTAGTGGACGGACGGAAGACCGGCTCCCGTGCAAAGGCCGCTGGTTCCGTCAACGAGAGGGTCACCTAGGACTTGGGCACCACGAGACGCTGCTGGACATCGAGACCACGTCGGTTTAGCGCCCACGAGGCTATGAGCAAAAGGCCAATCGTTGCGTCCTCCGGGGCTGTCATCGCCTCTCTTCTCGTATTGAGCTGGGCGCCTCTGCACGCTCTGCAGCAGCCGGGCCAGGCGCCCCTGCCGCCGGCACGCCAGCCACAGAGGGCGGTGGATCCGGGGACCGGGTTGACGGTCGTCGGCGATTCCCCGTTCTACTCGACCTTTCCGCGCATCAACGTGCTGGCGACCGGGCAGCCGGTCGTGCCGATCTTCGAGGGGTGGGCGGCGACGGTCAACGACTCCATCATGCTCAGTTTCAGCTACATCAACCTGAACTACGCGGAGACGCTGGATATCCCGATCGGCCCCGACAACTTCATCGAGCCGAGCGAGTTCAACGGGTCGCAGCCGACCCATTTCTATCCGGCGCCGCAGGATCCGGGCCGGTACTACCGGCATCAGAGTGTCTTCACCATCACGGTGCCTCGAGGCTATACCGGAGACGTGGTGTGGACGCTTCGGAACAGGGACCAGACGTTTGCCGTGCCGGGGCGCGCCACCGTCGAGGCGTATGCGATTGACAACACCGTCAGCCTCACCAACGCCCCCGTCGCGTCGGCCATGAGTTTCGATCCGTCGGCACCCCCGTTGATGGGCCGCATCGGCCCCACGACGGGGCCCCTCACCGTGCAGGTCGGTGAGCCGCTGCCGCTGAGCGTATGGGTCGATGCGACGCCCGAGGGGTTGGGGCCGTCCGCCCGTCCGCCGCAGGGGAACGCGCCGGTCGAGCCCGCGGACATGAGAGTGACGTGGTACCATCATCAGGGTCCCGGTGACGTGACCTTCGGTGAGCGTGAGACGATGCTCGGGGAAGCGGCCGTCCGGGGAGGCGAGCCGGTCGAGGTTTCCACGACCGCGACCTTCAGCGAACCGGGGGAGTATCTTCTTCGGGTTACGGCGATAGAGAATCTTGCAGGACTGGTGCAGCACTGCTGCTGGACCAATGGTTACGTGGGGGTGACCGTTACCCCTTAACACCTACCTCGGAAAGGGGGGGACATCGTGAGCACGATGCGCCGGAGAAGTGAGAGAGGGACAGCCGCCCTGCTGTCGGTTGCGGTGGCTGCAGCGCTTCTGGTCTTGCCTGACGCAGCCGCCTCTCAGCAGGCCACGGGTGCCGGCGAGGTCACCTTCGCCACGGATGTGGCCCCGATCTTCTACGAGAACTGCGTCTCCTGCCACCAGGAGAACGGGATGGGCCCGATGTCGCTCATCACGTACGACGAGGTGGCACCGTGGGCGCCCGTGATCAAGGATCGGGTCGAGAGCCGTTTCATGCCTCCCTGGCACGTCGATCGCACGGTGGGGATCCAGGAGTTCAAGGACGACATCTCCCTGACTGACGCCGAGATCGAGACCATCGCACGATGGGTCGATGCCGGGGCGCCGCAGGGAGACCCCGATCAGATGCCGTCCGCGCCCGATTTTCCGGATCGCGGCGAGTGGCAGCTCGAGGCCGAGTACGGGCGTCCTCCGGATCTGATCATCTTCTCCGATCCGTACACCGTGCCGGCGAGCGGCCTGGACAAGTGGTGGTACCCCGTGGTCCCGGTGGAGGGGATCGACGAGCCGCGCGCTGTCATGGCGACCGAGTCGAGGCCTTCGATCGGCAGCTACGCGGTGACGCATCACGCCAATTCGAATGTGTCGAAGTACGCCGTGGGCAAGCCCTACGACAAGATGCCGGCGAATGTGGGGCTTCTCATCGAGCCGGGGCATGAGGTCTCGTTCAACATCCACTACTTCCCGAATGGGGAGGAAGTGAAGGACGCGCAGCTAGAGATCGGGATGTGGTTCTATCCGCAGGATGAAGAGCCTCGGATCGTGGTCCCCTGGAGTCGTGCCACGGCGTCGTTCTCGTCGCTCTCGGATACAGACGGACCCGAGGCCCAGACGATCCTCATCCCGCCGCACGGAACACAGGTGACCCAGGGCGTGACGGTTCTCGACAAGCCGGGGATGATCTACAGCGTCCGGGGGCATCAGCATACGCATGGCGCCGGGCAGCTGATCGAAGCGATCTATCCGGATGGCCGCCGGGAAGTCCTCAACAGAGTCGGGTGGCAGTTCGGTTGGCACATCACCTACACCTACGAGGATGATGCGGCGCCGCTCCTTCCCGCCGGCACGGTCATCCTGATCACGGCGTGGTATGACAATACCGAGCGGCCGGGCAATCCCGACCCCGACCAGTGGGTGATCTATGGGCGCCGGAGCGCCGACGACATGTCACACATGCACATCGGGTATGTGGAGATGGAGCAGGAAGACTTCGATTGGATGGTGGAGCAGAGAAGGATGAAGCAGCAGGAAGAGCAGGTGGTGCAGCAGGGCGGCTGACGTCGTGCGGTGAGGTGACTCGCGGCACACGGGCGGCGGCGCCACCGGCCCCCCCTCCAAGCGGTTGGAGGGGGGGCCTTTCCTTGTTGTGCGGGGGATGCAGGTTTCGGATGATGGATCTGTACCTCTGCCGTGCCGGACGGAGCCGACTGTCTTTCGGATCTCGGGAGCCGGCGGGCCCCCGATGATGAGCGAGGCTGCGTGAGGAAGAGAGCGCCGAAGGGGAAGGACCGGGGGCAGGATGGCATGCCGTCGTCGTCCGGCCGCGCCCGGTTCGTGGCGGGTCTGGCGGTGGTTTCGACCGCGCTCGGCTGGGCCGTCATGACCGGTCGGGAGCGCGCCCTGCCAGAGGCGGCGGTCACCAACCGGCCCATCGAGGTTCGATCCGACGGGTACCTCTCTTCAGGGACGTGTGCGACCTGCCACCCCGCGCAGTACGAGACCTGGTTCGGATCCTACCATCGCTCGATGACCCAGGTCGCGACTCCCGAGACCGTGCTCGCGGACTTCGACGGCGTCAGGGTCAGCGCCGAGCACGGAGGCCCCATGACACTCGAGCGGAGGGGCGACGAGTTCTGGGCCGAGTTCGACGATCCGGACTGGGACTCGACGGGCGCGGCGCCTCCCCGCATCGCCCGGCAGGTGGTGATGATCACTGGCTCGCACCATCAGCAGGTCTACTGGTATCCGACGGGCCGCGACCGGCTCCTGGGACAGTTGCCGGCGATGTATCTGATCCGTGAGCAGCGCTGGATCTCGCGCCCGGCCGCATTCCTGCGCCCGCCGGAATACGCCGAGTCGGAAACCGGACGCTGGAACCTCGCGTGCGTCAACTGCCACGCGACGCACGGGACGGGCGAACTCGAGGCGAATCTCGAGAGGCCGCCCCGCGAGTGGCGGGCCAGCACGACCGTCGCCGAGTTCGGAATCGCGTGCGAGGCGTGCCACGGGCCGAGCGAACTGCACCGGGAGGTCAACACGAACCCGCTGCGCCGGTACTGGCTGCACCTGACCGGCCGGCCCGATCCCACGACGGTGTTTCCGCTCGGCCTGGAATCGAGGCTCTCGTCGCAGGTGTGCGGTCAGTGTCATTCGATCTGGCTGGGCCAGACGCCGAGCGAGGGCCTTGCGTACCGCCCGGGCGACGACCTGACCGATACGCGCGACCTGGTCCAGCCGTCACGGGAGATGGGCACCCCCCGCATGCAGGAGATCCTCGCACAGGCTCCAACGTTCGTCGAGGATCATTTCTGGCCGGACGGGATGGTCCGCGTGTCGGGACGGGAGTACAACGGGCTGATCGACTCGCCCTGCTATGTGAACGCCGCCGAGGAGAACGAGCGCCTTTCCTGCCTTTCCTGCCACACGATGCACAAGACCGCGGACGATCCGCGTTCGATCGAGGAGTGGGCGGACACGCACCAGGTGGCCAGCGGGATGGACGGCAACGGGGCCTGCCTCCAGTGCCACGCGACGCTCGGGCAGACGCTGACGACACATACGAGACACGAGGCGGAGTCGAGCGGCAGCTCCTGCTACAACTGCCACATGCCCTACACCTCCTACGGGCTCCTGCGGGCGCAGCGGAGCCACGAGATCAGCAGCCCCACCGTGGCCGCCACGCTCGAGACGGGACGGCCGAACGCCTGCAACCTCTGCCACCTCGACAGGACGCTGGAATGGACGTCCCAGTACCTGGAAGAGTGGTACGGGACACCGCTGCCGCCGCTGGATCCGGACCAGCAGCAGATCGCGGCGTCGGTGCTCTGGTCGCTCTCCGGCGATGCCGGGAACAGGGCTCTGACCGCGTGGAGCATGGGCTGGGCCCCGGCACAGGATGCGTCGGGGACGAGCTGGATGTTGCCGTATCTGGCGCTGGGGCTCGATGACCCCTACGACGCGGTGAGGTTCATCGCCGGCCGCTCGCTCGGGTCTCTGCCCGGTTTCACCGACTTCTCCTACGACTTCCTCGGGTCGACGGAACACAGGCTGGAGGCAACTGCGGCGGCCATGGCGACGTGGGGGACACTGGGCGGCGCGGGACCCCGGAGGGAAGGGCCTCTCCTCCTGAACGCCGACGGCCTTCCGCGCGGGGCGGAATGGCAGCGGCTCCTCCTCCTGCGGGATCATCGCCGCGTCCGGCTGCTCGAGTAGTTCGGATCCAGGCGCGATTCCAGGCCGGACCTTCCCGCCATCACTTACGGTCGCGCGTACTCCACCCGCCGCTCCGACGGTCTGGCGGACCATATGTGGGCGTTCCGCCGGCTACATGCAGTGGCCGGATCCTTCCCGCGGTTCCGGAACCGGGACTGCCACCGACTCCTGACATCGCGAAACCGGGACCGTCGTCCGGCCGACGTCGCACAAGCTGCTGGCGGATAGGCGGTTGCGTGAGCGCGGACCCGCCGCGACCGTGTTCCCGGCGGCAAGCAACCGGGTGGAGGACGGCGAGCGGACTGCGACCGCAGGGTGCCTTCGCGATCTCGTCCTCCGCGGTCCGGTCCCGCACGTCCGGGAGCGGCGCGGCGGCTGAGCCGAACCCGACCACTGCGGTCCGCCAAAGACCGGAGAGGCACGGAACGAAGTGAGGCCGTCGGAACCCACTGTGCGGGAGAGAAACCGATGCGGTATCTGCTCTTCACCTATCAAGCCAACCTCGCGCACATCACGCGCCTGGTCGGCGACCTGACCGACGAGCAGATGGTGCAGCAGCCCCACGGTCTCGTGAACCACCCCGCCTGGACACTGGGTCATCTCGCGCAGGTGTCGGATTTTGTCGCCACGGTCATGGGGCTGGAGTCGACATTTCCGGAGGAGTGGCGGGAGCTGTTCAGGGCGGGTCAGCGGATCCCGCCCGGCGGGGACGCCTCGGCCTATCCCCCCGGGGAGCGTCTCCTCGCCGAACTGGCGGCGCAGCACGCGCGTGTGGCCGACTCGGTGGCGGATGCCGACCCCGCGTTCCTGGCGGGGGAGCATCCCGTGGAAGGGCTGAGGGAGCGATTTCCGACGACGGGCGACCTCGTCGGTCATGTGCTCTCCGCGCACGAGGCCAATCACATCGGCCAGATCGCTGCCTGGCGCCGGGCGATGGGACTCGCGCCGATGGCGCGGCCCTAGCCAAGGCCACCGGATGGCTGCGTGCGGCAGAGGGAACGCGCGCGGACCATGGGGTCGGTGAGGAACACGCGGGCGCCGGAGCGGCCGGAGGTGTAGGCTCGACGCATATTCGTTGTAGAATCACGTCTCTGTCGTCATTTTGCTGGGCAATATGACGACTCTCCCGCGATTTCTCACAGTTCCCCGTGGAAGCTTCTTCCTTTTCGGCCCGCGTGGAACCGGCAAGACCACCTGGCTGCGCGAAGTCTTCCCTGACGCCCTCGAGGTGGACCTTCTGCGTGCGGAGGAGTTTCGCCGGTTTGCGGCTCGTCCGGAGCGGCTGCGGGCGATGGTCCGCGCCGCCCCGGCCCGTCGGGATGTCGTGGTCCACGGGATTCAGCGCGTTCCCGAACTCCTCGATGTGGTGCACGGACTCATGACGATGAGGTCAGGCCACCGCTTCGTGCTCACCGGATCGAGTGCCCGGACGCTGCGCAGAGGAGGGGTCAACCTTCTGGCGGGCCGCGCGATCGTACGCGCGATGCACCCCTTCATGGCCGGGGAGCTGGGTTCCGCGTTCGACCTTGCGACCGCTCTCGCGCTCGGAACCGTCCCGACGGTTCTGTTTTCCGACGATCCGGCGTCGGCGCTGGCCGCATACGCGGCCCTCTACGTCGAGCAGGAAGTTCGCGCCGAGGGCCTGGCCCGGGATGTGGGCAGATTTTCGCGGTTCCTCGAGGCCGTCGCATTCTCCCACGCGGCGACGCTCAACGTGAGCGAAGTTGCACGCGAATGTGAGACGAGCCGGTCCACCGTCTCGGGCTACCTCGAGTTGCTCGAGGATCTGCTGCTGGCATTCCGCCTCCCTGTCTTCACACGGAGGGCGAAGCGGCGCCTCGTGGCACATCCCCGGTTCTTCTACTTTGACTGCGGCGTATTCAGGAGCTTGCGTCCCTCTGGCCCTCTCGACCGACCCGACGAGATCGCCGGTCCGGCTCTTGAGGGGCTGGTCGCGCAGCACCTGCGCGCGTGGCTGGCCTACTCGGGAACGGAGGGGAGGCTGCACTACTGGCGCACCAGGACAGGTGCCGAGGTCGATTTCGTTCTCTACGGGGCGCCCGGCATCTGGGGAATCGACGTCATGAACGCCTCACGCGTCCGTCCCGCCTATCTCCGGGGCCTACGTGCCTTTGGCGACGAGTATCCCGAGTCCCGCCGGATCCTGCTCTACCTCGGCGAGCATCGGTTGGTGCGAAAGGGAGTGCTCTGCCTCCCTGCGGATGCGTTCCTGGCCCGTCTGACCCCGTCACGGGAGCTGGAGGAAATCGTCGAGTCGGCTCCGTGCGCCTGACTTCCGATCGGCCGGGGCAGGGCCGCGCTCGCGGCCTCACGGCCGTCGAAGGCATAACGGTCGGGCATCACACGATGGACGAGCGGCCCACCGGCTGCACCGTGGTCCTCACGGGCGACGGCGCGGTCGCGGGCGTGGACGTCCGCGGGGGGGCGCCCGGCACGGTCGAGACCGATCTTCTGGATCCTGTAGCGACCGTTCAGAAAGTTCACGCCGTCGTGCTCACCGGTGGAAGCGCCTTCGGACTGGCCGCGCGTGACGGGGTCATGCGCTATCTCGACGAGAGGGGCGTCGGCCACCGGGTTGGCGGGCTGCACGTTCCGATCGTCGCCGGGGCGGTGATCTACGACCTGTCCGTCGGAGACCTGCCCGGGGTTCGTCCCGGAAGTGACTGCGGCTACCGTGCCGCGGCCACCGCGTCCGGAGCGATGCCCGCCGAAGGGAACGTGGGTGCGGGAGCCGGTGCCACGGTGGGCAAGATCCGGGGCCTGGGCCGCGCCATGTAGGGCGGAGCGGGAACGGCTGCCGCCTCGCTGTCGGGCGGTGTCACCGTCGGAGCCCTCGCGGTTGTCAACGCGCTGGGCGACGTGGTGGATCCGGCCACGGGAAGAGTGGTCGCGGGCGTCCGGACGCCCGACGGTCGGAGCCTTGCCGACGCCCGAGTGCTCGTGCGCGAGTCCCCGGCGCCGGCGGAGTCCGAGGGCGGGGCGAACACGACCATCGGCGTCGTGGCGACCAACGCCGCGCTCACACCGGCCGAGGCGACAAAGCTGGCGCAGATGGCGCAGGACGGTCTTGCCCGCGCGATCTATCCCTCGCACACGCCGAGAGACGGCGACACGGTCTTCTCGCTGGCCACCGGGGCCTTCGAGGGCGAGGCCTCCCTGGCTGTGGTTGGAGCCCTCGCGGCCGACGTCATGGCCGAGGCCATCGTGCAGGGAGTCAGGGCGGCAGCCGGAATCCCGGGGTATCCCGCCGTCTCGGATCTGGCCGACGACCGGTGCCCCGATCCCGAGAGCGAGTCACGGTGAAGGGCGCCGACGCGCACACCCGAGCAGCCATTTGTCCTTCCTGGCTACCCGGCTGGCCGGACTCAGCGGCCTCGATCGGGACTATCGGCGGCCCGGCGGGCTTCGTCCGTCGACGTGCGACGGTCGGTGCCCGCGGCTACTATCGGCGGCCGGGCTGAGTCCGGCCGCCGAGGCGAGGGACATCGAAGGAAGAAACGCTCTCGCCGGCGGTCGATCACGGGAGGGATCCATGCGCCATCTGCTCTTCACCTACCGGGCCAACCTCGAACACATCGCGGCCCTGGTCAGCGACCTCACCGACGACCAGATGGTCCACCAGCCGCGCGGCCTCGTGAACCATCCCGCCTGGACGCTGGGTCATCTCGCGCTCGTGTCGAATGCTATCGCCGTGGTGCTCGGGTTGGAATCGACCGTTCCGGAAGCCTGGAGGGAGTTGTTCAGGCCGGCGAAGCAGGTGCCGCCCGGCGGCGACGCCACCGCGTTTCCCTCGAAGGACCGCCTCCTCGCAGAGCTGACAGCGCAGCACGAGCGTGTCGCCGAAGCCCTCGGGGTGGCGGACCCGCCGTTCCTGGCGCGGGCACATCCGAACGAGAAGATGCGGAAGCGGTTCCCGACGATCGGCGACTTCGCCAACTACCTGGCGTCCGCGCACGAGGCAAATCACATCGGCCAGCTCGCGGCCTGGCGGCGAGCGATGGGTGTCGGGCCAAGGGCCCGGCCATAGGAGCTGATTGCCCGCCTCAGGAAGGAGATCGGGTGAAGCGGATCATCAAGGCACTTCTGAGCCACTGAGAACAGCGAACCAGTCGTCCGGCTGCACGGCACTCGCGGAGGCTTGGGACCGTACCAAGCAGACACCACTGCTGCCTTTGTGGCAGGCGAACGAGTGCCATGCACATCGCATCGTCGACGAAGCTGCGGCACTGGTGATCGGTGCCGAAAAAGCCGTCGTGGCGCGGCAGGTTGGTGAGCGAGCCGACCATCACCAACACGCGGTCTCCAGATCCTGGCGTAGGGTAGGAAGCATGAGATCAGGGACGTCAGATGCCAGAGACAGGACCGGGATAGAACAATGACCGACACGGTGATCGAGAGGAACCCCGACATCTTGGGCGGGGCACCCGTGTTCACGGGCACGAGGGTGCCTGTGCGGATACTGATGGAGCATCTCGAAGCGGGCGACCGACTGGACGAGTTCCTGGACAACTACCCCACCATATCGAGAGAGCAGGCGGTCGAGGCGATCGGCCGTGCAACGACGATACTGGTTGGGGAGCCTGATGCGAGTGCTGCTTGACGAATCCACGCCAAGGCGGCTGGCGGCGTCCTTTCCAGACTCGTTCGGAACGCGCACGGTCCAGCAGATGGGTTGGGCAGGCAGGGGATCGGGGAGTTGCTCCGCCTCGCCGCAGATGGTGAATTCGCCGCCCTCGTTACGGTCGATCAGGGGTTCGCGCATCAGCAGAACGTCACCGAACTTCCGCTCTGGTGCGCGGTCACGGCCCTCGCGGTCGGGTGCAGCCTCCTCGCCAACGGACGCCTCGTGATGAAGTATGGAATGCGGCGGCTCGCGACGGGGGCGGCAGTGACCATCGCCCTTGCCTCGGTTCCCGCATGATTGCTTGCGCTTGCCTTCGGCTTCTGGCTGTTCATGGTCTACCTCGTCGTCATCTTCTCCTGCGTCGGCCTCCTTTTCGGGAACGTGGGCGCGCTCGCGAAGGAGCCGCTCGGGCACGTCGCCGAGGCGGGGGCCACCGTGGTCGGCTCGGTCTCCATCTTCGTCACACTCCCGCTCGGCACCCTGGTGGGCCAGAGCTTCGACGGGACGATGTAAGCCCAGATCGCCGCCTTCGGCGTATTCGGCGGGTCGGCGTTCCCCGCGATCCGGTGGGCGGCGGGCAGTCCGGGGACGGAGAGCGGCTGAGGAGACGTCCGGCCTGCCCGATTCGTCGCCCCTCGGCATGAGGCTCCGCGCGACACCCCTGTGCGCCGGTCCGGAAACGATGTCGGTGACCGGGCAATCCCGGGGAAATTGTGCGTTTCCCTGACCCTGTCGCATGCGGGAGTCGGCACAACGGCTCGGCAGGCGGTCGTGCTCCGGTTCGCTCGGGAGGATGGGGAGTGGACATGCGGGACTGGCGGGATGTGGGGTTCCGGTTTGCGGCTACGCCGGGAGGCGACAGGACCTGATAGGGGGTGCTGACCGGTGCCATCCACGTCGCAGCCCGAACATGCAACCTGGTACTGCGTCCGCGAGCGGGGAACGGCGGATCATGCCGGCTGGGTCCGCACCGGTCAGCTGTCCGAACTGCCTGCCATGGTCGGTGCAGAGAAGGACAGCGTCATCGAGGTCTGCCTCACAACCGACTACCGCGTCGTGCCACCAGGAAGGTTCCGGCGCGTGTTCATCAACCGGAACCGCGGGTTGCTCGGCCTCGAAGTGGCATTTCGGGGCGAGACCGTGCGCTACGCCCCCACGCGGATGCTCACGTCGAATCTCAGGTTTCGGCGCGTCCTAGAGCTGTTTGTCAGTGCTCGCGGCGTGAGCATCGGGGACGTCATGCAGAACGGCCGTTTCCGTGCGTTCTCCTCAAGGCAGCTCCTGCTCCGTGTCCGGTCGGACGGCCTGTCGGCGACGGAGCTCTACCGTGGCAGTCCGCTCGTCCTCGTGGGAGGCCGGAGCAACCGTGAACGCGCGGAGGACCTCGCCACCGGGATCGGCTCCTGGATGATCCGGAATCAGTCCGCCGACGGCGGGCTTCCCTACAAGTACTGGCCGAGCCGGGGTACCGAGTCGCCCGCCGACAATGCGATCCGGCGGTTCCTGGCGTGCGTGGCGCTTGCTCGGTTTGGCGAGTTCCGGGGAAGCGTCGAACTCCGTGAAGCTGCCCGGCGCAACTTGCGGTTCAATCTCAGACGCTACTTTCGCGATCTCGGCGACGGCCGCGGTGCGATCGTCGAACGCACCGGCGCGAAACTCGGTGCCGCCGCACTCGCCGGGCTTGCTATTCTGGAGAGTCCGGCGGCGGACGAGTTCCAGCCCGAGCTCGGGATGCTCGCGGCCGGTGTCGATTCACTCGCCGGGGGCGAAGACGGTTTCCGGACGTTCTTCTTCCCCCCCGAACGCAACGGCTCGAACTGGAACTTCTATTCGGGAGAAGCCCTGCTGTTCTGGGCTGAGGCCATGCGGCGCAATGCGCCGTTCGCGCCGTCGCCGGAGCGCGTCGCTGAGGTCTTCGCGCGCTGCTCCGAACGCCACCGCCACGCCCGGAATCCCGCCTTCGTGCCGTGGCACACGCAGGCATGCGCGGTCCTGTTCAGGCAGACGGGGCGGCGCGAGTATGCGGACTTCGCGATCGAGATGAACGACTGGCTCCTGCCGATGCAACAGTGGGATGAGCGGCCCGACTTGCCGCTGGATCTTCGGGGCCGCTTCTACAATCCGCGCCGACCGGATTTTGGACCCCCTCACGCCTCTTCGACGGGCGTATATCTGGAAGGACTGGCGGATGCCATCGCGATTGCCCGCGAGGTCGGTGACGCGACCCGTGCAGCTGCCTATCGACGCGCGGTCGCGCGTGGACTGCGCTCACTCCGGCAGCTACAGTTCCGGGACCGGAATGACGCGTACTACGTGTCGAAGGCGGCACGGGTGATGGGTGCGCTTCGTACAGAAGCCTACGACAACGCAGTCCGGATCGATTCGGCGGCTCATGCGCTGGCCGCCTCCGTGAAGCTCCTGACTCTCTAGCGGCTCGGCGGTAGGACGTAGTACCCGCGCCCCGGCGGGGGCAGTACGTCAAAGATCAGGTGATAGCGGGGCTCGTCCGTCGGGTTCCGTGCGTCGTGCCGGACCTTGTTGTCGAACGCCCAGAGCTCGCCTTCCCGCATAACGACGCTCTCGCCGCGCGCGGTCAACGGGCTGCCGCCGGGGCTCTGCAGGACCAAGTGGAAACGGTCCCGGATTCGGTAGTACTCACCTGCGTCAATATGCGGCCGGACCCATCCCTGCGGCAGCAAGGAGACCAGGGTGGCCCGCCCCAGCTCGCCACCCTGGAGGTCCGCGATCCGCTGGCAGAACGCCAGCGAGTGCGGGAAGTTCCGGGCGTGGCGTCCCACGACACTCTCATGCACGTCGTTGGCGTTGCGTGCCCCGGGCGGTAGCGGCTTTTTCGCGACCCGGAGGAAAATGTTCTGGGTGTCACGTTGGCAGCGCACTTTGGTCTGGCGACTCGTGTCGACAAGCCACATTTCCCGGGTCGCCTCGAGCTCTTCGATGAACGGCGAGACATCGATTCCCGTGGCGATTCGGAGGAATAGCCGTCCCCCATCGGTCGTGGCCGGTTCCGGCAGTCTGATGGCGGTCTCAGGTGTGGTGCTTTCCGTGATCACAGGGTCCATCACCGACCTCCTCGTCCGGGTAATCAGCTGGCAGATCGGGGGCGTTAGTTTCGAGCCCTGGCTGCCCCGGAATCTCCGTTACCAACTGCCACCCGCTGTACGCTCCGGACAACAGGCATCCCCCACCTCGGTGTCTCCGCCAGAAATCCATTCGCGGGTTTCGCATCAATTGTCCCCGTCCCCGTCTCCATCGCCGTCCCCGTCTCCATCGCCGTCCCCGTCTCCATCGCCGTCGCCGTCGCCATCTCCGTCGCCATCTCCGTC
>CAZHGS010000040.1:0-7594 GCA_964532325.1 uncultured Gemmatimonadaceae bacterium
TTAGAACTCCCAGATCCGGCCTCCCGGGTGGAACGCGGCCCACGCAAACCAGAAGGCCACGTATCCTTCGGGGATCGGGTCGAGCGCGGCACCGGCGAGCATGCCCGCCACGGCCTTTCCCTCCACCGTCCACCGGCTTCCGGTCTCTCGGTCCACGATCGCGCCGTCGCGCACCGTGAAGTTCAGCTCCCGGCCTCCGGCCCGCGGGTGGAAGGCGAGCGCCCCGTCGCCGGTGCCATTCCAGAAGACCGCGACAGGCCGTCCCCCGACCGTGGCCGAAGCCACGCCCATGGCGCCGAGTCTCCGGAGTTCGCCCAGGGGGAAGGCGATCCCGCCCGCCTCGCTCCCGCCGCCACCGGGAATCCCGAAGACCCGTTCCTTCGGAGGCCGTCGAGTGTCGGCCGACGGCATCGGGAAGAGGGTTCCGGGGTTGTCCTCGACCTCGTAGTTGCCATAGGGGTAGCGGTAGGAAGCGTAGCTCTGGCCGATCGCGGGGTTGTGGGCGGGCACCTTCGTGTCCGGATGGAGACCCGTCCATCCTTCCCACGTCATGTCGGCCGCGGGGAGCATGGGCAGCTCGATCCCGGTGGAGTTGCCGCAGCGGGCCCCACGCGCCATCTGCGGCCAGAGCGAGCTGTCCGCGCCCCGGTCGTACATGATCAGGTTGTTGAGGTAGAGTAGGCCGGAGACACCGAACTCCGCGCCGCCGACAGGCGAGCGGTCGAAGGCCATGCTCGATCCGGTCAGCGGACAATAGGTCACCGCGACGCGCCACTCGTGCACGTTGAGGTTCACGATCTCGTGGAGCCAGAGGACCCGGTGAGGAATCGCAATCGCCTCGCCGTCCAGCAGGATCCCGACGACGCGCTCATCGGGGGCGAGATAGTCACCTCCGTCGGTGTCCGGGGTTGCCATAGCCGGGTCGGTCAGTGCCGGGATCCCGTCCCGTCCCGGTCCACCCGCGAAGATCTGGTCCTCCGGGATCGCGCAGCCGAACGCGGGTGGGGGCGGAGCGGGGGCGATCGCCTGTGGCGACGAATCGCACGCAGCCGGAAGCACGAGAAACGGCATCGCCCACAGCCCCGAAGCAACCCGGTTGCTCGGGTCGGGCTTACTCATGTAGGGGACTGTTGCTGCATGGGCCTCCCGGGCGCTCGCATGCGGAACCTGCCTTCGCATAGTCGGAGCAGTGCCCCCCTGTTCCCCGAACAGTGCGCATCAGGGTCGAGGACGGGTTCACCTGACCGATATTGGCCAGAATGACATGCGCCACCGCGATTATGGGAACGGGAGAATTGAAGATATTCTGGAGAGTGCTACCTTCTTGGGCAGACGGGCGCTTAGCTCAGTTGGTTTAGAGCGCCTGCCTTACAAGCAGGAGGTCGCTGGTTCGAATCCAGCAGCGCCCATAGGACTGTCGCCGGACTGGACACCCCGCACCACATCACGTCCCGCCATGCAGGGCTGAGGCTACCCGGGACGTGCGCGGGTGCCATCTCCCAGTCCGTCCATCTGTGCCGTGCCGGGTCCGAGGACATCGGAGCCGCGCGCGTGCGGCTCCGTGGTGCCCCACCGGCCTCCGCAGCCGCGTCCCGCAACTTGCATGACGGATGGGGCCCCGTTACGTACGGTCGGTCACCAGCCCGACCGGCGGTGATATGGGATCGGTAATCGTACGCACAGGAGGGGGAATCCATGGCACAGCCTAGCACGCCGCAGGGGGCGGGAAGCGGCGAACCGACGCTCCGGAGGAGCATCGGATTATGGCAGATGATGCTCTACGGGGCAGGGAGCATGCTCGGCGCCGGTATCTATGGCCTCCTCGGGGTGGTCGCGAGCGAGATGGGTTCAGCCATCTGGCTGGCCTTCGCGCTCTCGATGGTTGCGGCGGGGCTCACGGGGCTCTCGTACGCCTCGCTGGGATCCCGCTACCCTCGCGCCGGCGGCGCCGCCTACATCACGCACCGTGCTTACCGCCGGACCCTGCTGACCCATGTGGTGGGCCTCAGCGTGGCATGTTCGGGGTTCACCTCGATTGCCGCCGGCGCCCGTGTCGTGGGCCAGAACCTCCAGGCCCTGCCCCTCTTCTCGGGATTGGCTCCGGGCACGCTCGCCTTCATCTATCTCGTCCTCGTGGGCGTCGTCGTCTATCGCGGGATCCGGGAGTCCATCTGGGCCAACGTCGTGTTCACCCTAGTGGAGGCGGCGGGCCTGGTCTTCGTGGTCGCGGTCTGCATGCGCTTCTGGGGATCGGCGAACCTCCTTGAGTTCCCATCCGCCCCGGGAACCGAATCCGGCCTCCCGCTGGTCTTCCTTATCAATGGAATCGTCCTCACCTTCTACTCCTTCCTCGGGTTCGAGGACGCGATCAACGTCGCCGAAGAACTGAAAAATCCGCGCCGCGACATGCCTCTCGGCCTGGTCCTGGCTCTCGCCCTGACCGTCCTCCTCTATATGGGCGTCTCGGTGAGCGCCGTCTCGGTCATGCCGTGGCAGGAGCTTGCCCAGGCCGACGCGCCTCTGGCCGCTGTCGTGGAACGTGCCGCGCCGTGGGTGCCGGCCGGGATGTTCATCGCGATCACGATCTTCGCCGTGGCCAACACCGGCCTGATCAACTACGTGACGGCCTCGCGCCTCCTCTACGGGATGGCGCGCGACGGGCAACTCCCGCGTGCGCTCGCGAAGGTCCACCCGGAGCGGCGCACACCCCACGTCGCGGTGGCGCTCATCTTTGCGGTGATCGTCCTGCTGATCCTGTCGGGCGACATCTCGCAGCTCGCCTCCGCTACGGTCCTCCTCCTCCTCCTCGTCTTCTCAGCCGTCAACGCCGCGCTCGTGATCCTGAAGCTCAGGCCGGGCGAGCCGGAGGGTGCTTTCGAGTTGCCGATCGCGGTGCCCGCGCTCGGCGCGCTCGTCTGCATCGTGATGTTCATTGCGCGGGCTACGGCCGGTGACATCCGGGCGCCGATCATCGCCGCCATTCTCATCGTCGCCGTCCTGGGTCTGCACCTGGTACTGCGCCCGCGCCTGGCCGGGACGGACGAATCATCCGGATGACGGGAGCGGGCTGAGGTCACGGCGGGCTCACGGGACCCGTCTGGAGAAGACACGGGAGGTCCGCCCCGGTCGCCGGCGCGCGCCCGACCGGCAGTGTGGGCAGACCGTAGAGGCGGAGAGTGCATGGCCGGGACAGGCCGGCTCCTCACCGGCCGCCACCCATGCCGGTTGCCGGCGCGGGAGGGGGGGAAGGCACGCCGGCCGGCTCTATCCGGGTCCGGTTGCCGGCTGGGCCGGCTCCGGCGGGAGGTCGCCGGCGATAAGGCCCGCGGCCTTCAGCTCCTCGATGAACCCGAACATCTCCGGGTTCACGATCCGGTCCGGATAGAGGATTCCGTCCAGGTGGTCGCATTCATGCTGGATGATGCGTGCGTGGAACCCTCTCGCCTCGCCCTCGACCTCCTGCCCGTTCGCATCAAGTCCCCGGTAGCGGATGCGCTCCGATCGCGGTACCAGACCGCGCATCCCGGGAATGCTCAGGCATCCCTCCCACTCCGGCCGCACATCGCGGCCCCGGGCTGTGATCTCCGGATTCACCAGGATGGTCCGGGGGACCGGTGGGGCATCCGGATAGCGGGGATTGTCGCTCTGGACACCGAAGACGATCACGCGGAGCGGGACGCCGATTTGGGGGGCGGCCAGGCCGACGCCCCCGGCCGCCTCCATCGTCTCGAGCATGTCCCCGACCAGGGCGTTGAGGGTGTCGTCACCGGGCCTCGCAACCTCGTTCGCCCTCCGCCTGAGTTGCGGATGACCCATCCGGAGGACCGCTCGGACCGCCATCGGCGCCCCCTCCCTAACCCAGAGACCCGTCCCGCCACCGGCGCGCATCGGGCCGGCAGCCCGGCCTGATCGGGAGCGTCCGTTCGAGAAGCCCGATGTATGGCCCGGCAACGGACGGGAGGTGTCTGCCTCCCGGCCGCACATTCGGTCTCTCCCGCATCTCGAAGCTCCATTGCGGCGTTTGACGCTGGAGTCGGGGCGAAACTCTCCGGAGGCGCCGGAGAGGCCGCCTGCCCGTCCGCTTCCCGTTACATTCCCCGAGGATGGAAGGTAATCGGATGCAACCTGAGGTCACCCCCCGCCCGGGACTCCGGGCCGGGCCCCGCTTCTTCCGGATATGACGCATTCCGTCCGTGGCCATCTCGGGATCGAGGCCGATCGGTACGACGCGGCGATCCGGCGGTTCATCCCGGGCTACGAGGACGGGATCGGCCGGGCCGCGCGCGAAGTCGCGAGGGGCCGCCCTTCCCTGGTCCTCGATCTCGGGGCGGGAACGGGGGCTCTCTCCGAGGCCGTCCTGAGCGAGGAAGGGGTCGGTGCGCTCATTGCGCTCGACATAGATCCCGAGATGCTCGCCCGGGCCCGCGCCCGGCTCCGGCGGTTCGGGAGCCGCGTCTCCTTCGAGTGCGGTTCGTTCGACGATCCCCTCCCCGGGTGCGATGCCGTCGCCGCCTCCCTCTCCCTCCATCACATCCCGGCGCTCGGGCGCAAGTCGGCCCTCTACGGGCGGATCTTCACCGCGCTCGGGCCCGGCGGGGTTTTCGTCAACGCCGATGTGGCCATGAGCGACGACCCGGCCAGGCGGAGTGCCTGCTACCGGAAGTGGGCGGCCCACCTCGTCTCCTCCGGGATCGACGAGCGGCGCGCCTGGGAGCACTTCGATGAGTGGGCGGCCGAAGACACCTACTTCCCGGTGGATGACGAGCTCGCGGCGATGGAGGGGGCCGGCTTCCGTGCCGAGTGCATCTGGCGGGACGCGCCGTTCACCCTCCTTGCGGGCCGGAAGCCGTAGAGCGGTTTTCCGCCCTGCATCCGTCTGTGTTTCCTTGACCCGTTCCCGCGTTCGCGCTAGACTGCGCGGTCTATCGGGTGCGCCGCGGGCAGGGGACTGGCCCTCGGGACCGGATTCGGAGGAGCGATCTTGACTGATATGACCGCAATGTGTTGCTGTCGGGCCGCCCTTCCGGGGGGCGGGTCCGGGGGGCGCTGCGCCTAACGCAACACGCTGCGCTCGATCCACGGCCCCGGCCTCTCGGAGAGGCCGGGGCCGTTTTCGTATTCGTGACAACGTCGGGGCGCGACCGGATCCGGCGTCGAACCGCGCGGGGAGACGAGGGAATGGAACCGGGACTCGCACTGAAGGAGGCCTCGCCCGGCTTGCCGCTGGGTGAGGCCGAGGCGGCCGAGCTGAACGACGCATTCGAGAGGGCGCCGCCGGCCGAGATCCTCCGCTGGGCGCACGGCGCGTTCCCTGAAGGGCGGCTCATCCTCACTTCCACATTCGGCGTCGGCGGGATGGCGCTGATCCACATCCTCGCCCGGGAGGGGATCCGGCTCCCCGTCGTCTTCATCGATACGCTCTACCACTTTCCCGAGACGGTCGAGCATGCCGAGGCCATGCGGGACCGCTACGGCTTCGAGCTCCGCACCTACCGGCCGGCCCCCTCGCGGAAGTTCTTCGAGGCGGAGCACGGCGGGCGCCTCTGGGAGCGGGACGCGGAGGCGTTCCACGAGCGGACGAAGGTGGCCCCGATGCGGGACGCGCTCACGGGCGTTCTCGGCTGGGTCACGGGCCGCCGGCGCGACCAGTCGCCGACGCGGGCCGCCATGCCGCATCTGGAGCTCGCCAGCCGGGTGAAGATCAATCCTCTCGCCCGCTGGACCCTGGACAATGTGTGGAGCTTCATCCGCGCCGAGAACATTCCCTACCACCCGCTCCACGACCTCGGCTACGCGAGCATCGGCGACGCGCCTCTCACGACCCCGGTGCGGCCCGGAGAGCATGAACGCGCGGGGCGGTGGCGGGGTAGTGCGCGTCTTGAATGTGGTTTGCACGGAATCTGACCACCGAACCCGAGCCGGATACAGACCCATGGGCGCAGACGCCGACAGCTGGAAGGAGCTTCTGGGTGACAGGATCCCGGCCGCGATGGCCGAGGAGATCGACGCCTACGAGAACCAGATCCAGCTCAGGAAGGAGGAGAAGCTGGACGAGAAGGTCTTCGCCGAGCTCAGGCTCCGCCGCGGGGCGTACGGCCAGCGCTACGACAACGGCCAGCGCTACGACGGGACCAGGACACGGGACATCCCCTTTCCCCGGAGGGGGCTGACGAAGGGCCCGGAGACGGAGTTCGACGCCCCCGGGATGCAGCGTATCAAGATCCCCTTCGGAAAGGTCTCGGCCGAGCAGCTCGAGGTCCTTGCCGACTGCGCGGAGGAGTACTCGAACGGCGTGCTCCACATCACGACGCGCCAGGATGTGCAGCTCCACTTCACCGACATCGAGGACACGCCGGACATGCACCGCAGGCTCGCCGCGGTGGGGATCACGACCCGCGAGGCGTGCGGCAACTCCGTGCGGAACGTGACGGGGTGCCCGAAGGCGGGGATCTGCCGCGACGAGGCGTTCGATATCTCCCCCTACGCGAGGGCCGAGACCTGGTTTCTCCTCGGCCATCGCGACGTGCAGGACTTCGGCCGCAAGTTCAAGATCGCATACTCGGGCTGCGGAGCGGACGGATGCGCCCGCGTGATGATGCACGACCTGGGCTTCGTGGCTGCGGTCCGACGCTCGAACGGTGTCGAGGAGCGCGGCTTCCGGGTCGTCGTCGGAGGCGGGCTCGGGGCTATTCCCCATGTGGCGAAGGAGCTCTACGGATTCATGCCGGAGGCCGAGATGCTCCCGGTCTCCCAGGCGGTCTCCCGGGTCTACGCCCGGCTCGGCGAGAAACGGAACAGGAACAAGGCGCGCATCAAGTTCCTCGTTGCCCGCCTCGGCATCGAGGAGTTCCGGCGCCTCGTGGACGAGGAGCGGGCGGCGATGGAGAAGGACCCGCGCTGGTCGGAGTGGCTCGCGGATGCCCACCTCCCGGTGATCGAAGGCCTCGCCGGCCCCGCCACCGCCGGGGACGGCGAGCCGGAGCCGGGATTCGGGGAGTGGTCGGAGACGAATGTCTACGAGCAGAGGCAGGAGGGCTTCGTCTCGGTGACGGTGAACCTCCCTCTCGGTGACATCACATCACGCCAGTCGCGCCGGCTCGCCGACATCGTGCGGAAGTACGCGCCCGACGCGCTCCGGACGACCGTCGACCAGAACTTCTTCCTCCGCTGGATCCACCGGCAGGACCTGGCCGCGCTCCACGGCGAGCTCCGCGCGGCGAAGCTCGCACTTCCCGGTGCGGCCACGATCTCGGACGTGACGGCGTGTCCCGGGACGGACACCTGCAAGCTCGGGATCGCGAGTTCGCGGGGCCTCGGCGCAGAGCTCAGGGAGCGGTTCGAGGACCGGGGCCTGCATCTCGACCCCGTGCTCCGCGATGTCCAGGTGAAGGTGAGCGGATGCCCCAACTCGTGCGGGATGCACCACGTCGCCGACATCGGGTTCTACGGCTCGAGCCGGAACGTCGGCTCCTACAAGGTGCCGCACTTCCTCCTCCTCCTCGGCGGCTCGCTCGAGGAGAACGCGGGGAACTACGGCCTCGCGATCGGCGCCGTCCCCTCGAAGCGGGTGCCCGAGGCGGCCGACCGGCTCTTC
>CAZHGS010000040.1:7604-22890 GCA_964532325.1 uncultured Gemmatimonadaceae bacterium
CGGTGAGCGGACCCCGGGGGAGCGCTTCCGCAGCTGGGTCATGCGGGTGGGGAAGAAGGAGATCAAGGCGCGGATCGGCGACCTCCTCGTCGTTCCCTCCTACGAGGAGAACCCGGGCTTCTACGTCGACTGGCACGACGCCCGCGAGTACTCGATCGGCGACATCGGGGTCGGCGAGTGCGCGGGCGAGGTCGTGACGCTTACGCAGTTCAGCCTCGCCGGCGCGGAGAGCCGGGCGTTCGACGCCTCGATCATCGTCGACGATCCCGGGGCGGCGGAGGCGGAAGTCGCGGCCGCGATGGCATACGAGGCGATGGTGCTGGCCGCCCAGGGACTTCTCAAGCACGAGGATCCGGACGTCGGCGACGACCCCGACGTCGTGTACGCCCGCTTCGAGACGGAATTCGTCGAGACCGGCCGCTTCTTCGAACGCTTCGTCGGCGCGCGGGAGTGGGGCTATTACCGGAGCGCGCACGCGGAGCGCGGCCGGGTGCGGGACCGGGACGGGGCGCGCCGGCGCGTCGAGGAGTCGCAGCTCTTCATCGAGGCGGCGCACGCCTGCTACGCACGGCTTCTCGAGGCCCGTGCCTCCATGCGGTCCCGCGGCGCGCGGGCGGCCCGGTGAACGGCACCCGGCTCGCCGGTCTGTACAGGGTCTGCGTGAAGTGCTACGCGGCCGAGTACACCGTCGAGAACGACGCGGAGCTCTTCGTTCCGATCTTCCACGACTGGATCCGCGACCGCACCCTCGACCTCGTGATGCTCGATGTCGCGGACTACGCCCACGCCCCCGACAGCCCGGGGATCGTGCTCGTCTGCCACGAGGCGAGCTTTGCCCTCGACCGCTCGGACGGCCGCCTCGGCCTCCTCTGCCAGCGCCGCCTGCCCTTCGACGGAACCGCTTCGGAGGGGATCGCCGAGACGGTCCGGCAGACGCTTGACGTCGCCGCCCGCCTCGAGGCGGATCCCCGCGTCATGGGCAAGCTCCGCTTCGATCCGACCCGGCTCCGGATCGAGGCGAACGACCGGCTTCTCGCCCCGAACTCGAGCGAGGGGTACCGGGACTTCGCCGCGCTCGTCCGCGCGGCGATCGCCACGGCCGTCGGGGCCGGGGAGCCCGCTGTCGAGAAGATCGACAACGACCCCCGGGACCGGCTGGCCCTCTTCGTGCGACTCCACGCGGCCCGGGGGTAGTACCGCGGAGAGTTGACGTCCGCCCGGCGGCGTCCACCTTCACAGTACGGATCTGCCCGCCGCCGGTCCCCGGCGCGTGACACGGAGAGCCAGAGATGAGCGACAACGGAGAGCGGCCCGCGTCGGGGGCCGGCGAGGCGCCCCCTTGGGCGATCCCCGCCGGTGTGCTCCCGACACTCAGCCGGGAGGAGATCGAGCGCTACTCCCGCCACCTGATCATGCCCGAGGTCGGGATGACGGGCCAGCGGAAGCTCAAGGACGCGAGCGTGCTCCTCGTCGGCGCGGGCGGGCTCGGCTCGCCCCTCGGGCTCTACCTTGCGGCGGCGGGGATCGGCCGGATCGGGATCGTGGACTTCGACGTCGTCGACCACACGAACCTCCACCGGCAGCTGCTCCACGGGACGAAGGATGTGGGGCGGCCGAAGCTGGACTCGGCGCGTGACCGGATCCGGGACGTGAACCCGAACGTCCGTGTGGAGACCCACCAGCTCCGGCTCACGAGCGACAACGCGATGGAGGTGATCGAGGGCTACGACGTCGTTGTGGACGGGACCGACAACTTCCCGACGCGCTACCTCACGAACGACGCCTGCGTGATCCTCGGCAAGCCGAATGTCTACGGGTCGATCTTCCGCTTCGAGGGACAGGTCTCGGTCTTCGACGCGAGGCACGGGCCCTGCTACCGCTGCCTCTTCCGCCAGCCGCCCCCGCCGGGGATGGTGCCGAGTTGCGCCGAGGGTGGGGTCCTCGGCGTACTTCCCGGGATCATCGGGACCCTCCAGGCCCTCGAGACGATCAAGCTCGTCATCGGCGAGGGCGAACCGCTTATCGGCCGGCTTCTCCTCTTCGACGCGCTCGCGATGGAATGGCGCATCCTGCGGCTCCGGAAAAACCCCGACTGTCCGGTCTGCGGACCCGAGCCCACCGTCACGGAGCTCATCGACTACCTCGAGTTCTGCGGGGTCTCCGACTACGAGGAGGGCGCCGACGCCGCGGGCGGCGGTGAGGAGGTCCCGGAGATCTCCCCCGGGGAGCTCAGGGACCGGCTCGAGCGGGGGGACCGGCTGCGGATCGTGGATGTCCGCCAGGAGCACGAGTGGGAGATCGTGAACCTCGGCGACCGGGGGGCCACCCTGATCCCGCTCGACTCGCTCCTCGAGCGGATCTCGGAGCTCGACTCCGCCGAGGAAATCGTCCTCCACTGCCAGGGGGGGGTCCGCAGCGCGAAAGCCCTCCGGCAGCTCCGCGACGCGGGCTTCCGGAAGCTCTGGAACCTCCAGGGCGGCATCCTGGCGTGGCAGAAAGAGGTGGATCCGAGCCTCCCCAGATACTGAGCCCCATCCGCGGGGCGCGACGCTCATCACGTTTTCCGCCGCATGGGGCGGGCCGCCCCTCCCGGGGGGCTGAGGACCGACTGACGGAGGCTTGGAGATGATCGGACGGCTCATCGGAAAGGCGGTCGATATCCGCGAAGACGAGGTCCACGCGGTCGGGTGGTCCTTCGCCTACTTCTTCCTCGTCCTCGCGTCCTACTTCGTCATCCGCCCGATCCGGGACCAGATGGGCGTCGCGGGCGGGGTCGAGAACCTCGCCTGGCTCTTCACCGGGACCCTCGTCGGGATGCTCCTCCTCCACCCGATCTTCTCGGCGCTCGTGGCCCGCTATCCGAGACGCGTCTTCATCGCCTGGATCTACCGCGTCTTCATCGGGATGCTCCTCACCTTCTACCTCCTCTTCACGGTGGGCGACCAGACGCAGAACATCTGGATCGGCCGGGCGTTCTTCATCTGGACGAGCGTCTTCAACCTCTTCGTCGTCTCGGTCTTCTGGTCGTTCATGACCGACACCTACCACCCCTCGCAGGGCAGGCGGCTCTTCGGGTTCATTGCAGTGGGGGGAACGGTCGGGGCCCTCCTCGGTTCCTCGATCACCGCGAGTCTCGTGGGGATCATGGGCCCGATCAACCTGCTGCTCGTTTCCGCGCTCCTGCTGGAGCTCGCCGGGCGTTCCGCCCGCGCCTTCGAGCGCCACGAGGCGAAGCTGGTGCGCGCCGCGGCACTGGAGCCGGATCCGGAAGACGGAGCCGGGGACGCGGCGGCGGATACGGCGGAGGAGAAGCAGGAGGAGGTGATCGGCGGCGGGATCTTCGACGGGATACGCCGTGTGGCCCGCTCTCGGTACCTCCTCGGCCTTGCCGCGCTGATCCTCCTCTTCGCCGTGGTCTCGACCTTCCTCTACTTCCACCTGCTCGCCATCGTCGAGGATGTGATGGCGGGCGACGACGAGGGCCAGACCCGCCTCTTCGCGATGATGGAGATCGCCGTACAGTCACTCACCCTGGTCACGCAGATCTTCCTCACGGGGCGCATCCTCAGGTGGCTCGGCCTCGGCCTCTCGCTCGCGATTCTACCGCTCGTGAGCATCGTCGGCTTCGGAATCCTGGCCCTCTCCCCGGTCCTGCTCGTCGTGGCCCTCTTCCAGGTCTTGAGGCGCGCGGCGAACTTCGCGATCCAGCGCCCCGCCCGCGAAGTCCTCTACACCGTGGTCGATCGGACCGACAAGTACAAGGCGAAGAACTTCAACGACACCTTCGTCTACCGCGCCGCCGACCAGCTCGGCGCATGGTCCTACACGGGGATGGCATTCTTCGGCCTCGGCCTCTCGGCGCTTGCCCTCACGATGGTTCCCGTCTCCGCCGTCTGGCTCCTGCTCGCGCTCTGGCTCGGGGTCAGGTACCGGCGCTACGGCCAGGAGGCGTGAGGTCCGAAACCCGGTGGACGCCGCGCCGGAGCCCCCTCCGGGCAACGGGGATCGCTACCGCCGGCCCGGGAGGAGGATCGAGAGGAAGAGGCTTGTGATCGAGATGAGGAGGGCGCCCAAGAATGCCGCCGGAAATCCGGTGACCGAGAGGGCACCGGAGAGCAGGTCGGTGAGCATGAGCATGAACGCGTTCGCGACCAGTGTGAATAGGCCGAGCGTGATCAGGATGAGGGGAAGCGAGAGGAGGAGGACGAGCGGGCGGATCACTGCGTTCACGAGGCCGAAGATGATCGCGACGGTGAACACCCCGGTGAAGCTCCCGTCGAGTTCGATCCCCGGGACAAGGCCGGCGGCCGCCCAGAGCGCGACCGCGTTGACGAAGATGCGGAGGACCATGGTCTCTCGCGATTCCTTGCGTTGACGGGTACCGGGGTGGGGGATCCAGACGGGCGCGACCCGGGCCGTCCACCCACCGTCCCGGGTCGGCCCAGGCAATCTACTATCGGAGGCGGGGCGGTCGAAGGGCGCCTGCCCGCACGCCACGTTCTCGGCTGGAACGCGCCGCTTCTCCCCCCAGCTGCGGGAGCGCCTCCTCAGGCTCTCTGAGCGCCCGTGTGACGGGGGCTTGAGCGAACGCAGCGTCTCCGCGTCACGCGCCGGTTGCTCTCCCGTGCACCCTGTCCGGAGGGCCCCGGTGTCGAGCGGGTGGCTCCCAATGTCGTCTTGGACTGCGGCGCGATGCTCGAGGGCCGGCCGGGCCGCGTCGTCATCTGCCCCCGGACGTCATCCGCCGGACCTCGGCCAGCCCCTCCGGCACCCACGCCGGCCGTTCGTCGCGGTTCCCGATCTCGAGGACCGTGTATGCGACGAGACGCGCCACCCGGGAGACCTTCCGGTGGCTCACGAAGTCGAGCTCGTCGCACGGGCGGTGGTAGCATTCGTGGAACCCGGCGAAGAGAAAGAGCGAGGGAATCTCCTCCCGCATGAAATTGAACTGGTCCGAGCGGAAGAAGAGCGCCTCGTCCGGCCACATGTTCGGCATCGTCGTGAGCCCGATTTCGGGCCGCTGGCGATTGACTGCCGTGATC
Source organism: uncultured Gemmatimonadaceae bacterium (assembly GCA_964532325.1). Taxonomy (GTDB): domain Bacteria; phylum Gemmatimonadota; class Gemmatimonadetes; order Longimicrobiales; family Gaopeijiaceae; genus JAAXGI01. The sequence continues at coordinate 12,647 of CAZHGS010000040.1, forward strand.
GTGGGGCCGAGGGAGGAATAATCCCTGCCGAGCACCGCGATCGTGTCGGGGTGGGTGTTCCCGCCGACCATGTCCATATTGATGTTCGCCACGACGCTGCCGATCGGCCGCGTCGGGTGATCGACCCACCACTCCGAGCCGAGAAGGCCCTTCTCCTCCCCGCTCACATGGAGGAAGAGGACGGAACGCCGCGGGCGGAGCGCGGGCGGGAGGCTTCCGAGCACTCGGCCCACCTCGAGGAGCACCGCCGTGCCGGAGCCGTTGTCGTCTGCGCCGTTGTAGATCGAGTCCCCATCCACCGGGCGTCCGACGCCGACATGATCGAAGTGGGCGCTGAGCACGATGTACTCTTCCCGGAGTTCCGGGTCCCGGCCGCGGAGCTCCGCTACCACATTCGGCGGATCTCCCAGGCTCACGATATTGAGGGGGAGCTCGGCATCGAGCCGCGTCCCGGCAACGGATGCGTGGATCTCCTGCCCGGCCGCGCTCCACGGCCGCGACCCTTCGGGGATCACCTCCTCGAGTGCCCGCCGCCGGATGAAGACGCGGGGGAGGTAGGCGTCGCCTCCGAGTCGCCACCTGGGCTGGGCGAGGCCCGACCCGAGCTGGCCGATGACCGAGGTGGGGAATCCCGCGTCCAGGATGTGGACGACCGCCGAAGCGCCGGCCTCGCGCGCATACGTGGTCTGCCGGAGAGAGGTGGACCAGAGGGCGGGGTCCCACCGGCCGGGAAGCCGGAATACGGCGACGGCTCCGGCGAGCGATCCGGGCTCGGCGGTGGCGGGTCGGTCCGTGCCGACGAAGGTGAGCGGCCCCTCGACCCGCTCCCCGGACCCTCCGTCGAAGAAGACGTCGCGGCCGAGGCGCGGCTCGACCGTTCCATCGGGGCCATGGAAGCGAACGGTCGCGTTCGCGGGGTCGGGGCCCATGAGGCCCAGGGGATACCGCTGCATGAAGCTCCCGTCCGGGCCGCCGGGCTCGAGACCGTAGCTCCTCTGGAGTTCCGCGATGTAGGTGGCGGCCGTCTCAAGACCCTCGCTCGGCGAGTCTCGGCCGCGGAGCTGGTCGTGGGAGAGGACGGCGAGATGGGCCCGGACCGACGCCTCCGTGATCGACTCGATCGAGGACGCGATCGCGGGTGCAGCCGCCTGGGAGGCGACGCCGGCCGGCGGGAGCGTGAGCCCGGCGAGGGCGCACGCTCCCGCGACGGCGAATACGCCCCGGGGTCCGCGTGGGGTTCCGGTGGCCTCCGTCATGCGTCTGTCGCTCCCTCCATGGCTTGCTGGACGGGCATGTCCCGCCCCGGGTCTCCCGGTACACCCCGTGCCGCCCAAGGCTCCTCGGAGGGGGCCGGAACGCCGCCCTGGTGCGGGCATCCCGCCGGACCCTTTGCTCCCGAGCCGGGTTCCTGAACGCGCTCGGCGGCCGGCGGGTATGGCCCGGTACGGACACGATCGCGCGAGGCGGGAACGGTGACACAACGTATCGAGATCGGCGGGATGAGCTGCGGGCACTGCGTGTCGCACGTCCGGCGGGCTCTCGAATCGGTTGACGGCGTCGAAGTGGAAGCCGTCGAGATCGGGGAGGCCGTTGTGTCGATGCCTGCCGGTGGAGGGCGCCGGGAGGCTGTCGTGGAGGCGATCGTGGCGGCGGGCTACACGGCCAGCTAGGCGGGATCTCCCGCCCGGTGTCGGCCGGGGGCCGTTCCGGACACTCGGACCGGTTGGATGACCGGACCCGTTGCCAGAGGGCGTGCCATGCCGTCTTCCGGTTCGTCCCGCTCCGCCTGTTCTCCGGCCTCGTCGGATGGGCGGCCCGTCGCCCGTTTCCCGGGCCGGTCCAGGCCCGTGTGAACCGCGCCTTCGCACGGCGCATCTCCATCGATACGAGTGAGTCGGAAAAGCCGCCGGAGGCCTATCCAACCCTCTCGGCGCTCTTCAGCCGCCGCCTCCGGGATGGGGCCCGCAAGTGGAGTGGCCGCCCGGGGCGGGTGGGATCTCCGGCGGACGGGATTCTCCGGGAGTTCGGCCCGCTGGCCGGGGGCATGGCGCTCCAGGCGAAGGGCATTGCCTACACCGTCGCCGAGCTTCTGGGTGATCCGGAGGAAGCCGGGCACCACAGGACGGGTGCCTTCCTCACCGTCTACCTGGGCCCGAGGCACTACCACCGGGTGCACGGCCCCTGCCCGGCCCGGCTCAGGGCCGCCCGGCGGATCGGGGGCCGGCGTCTCCCCGTGCGTCCGGAGACCGCCGCGCGGACACCCCGCCTGTATGTGGGAAACGAGCGGCTTGCCGTCTTCCTGGAGACCGGGGCCGCACATCTGGCCGTGGTCGCCGTGGGGGCGCTCAATGTCGGCAGCATCCGGGCGGATTTCGATACCGCCCTGGATGCCCGCGCCCGCGGAGGAGCGGGTGAGGGGACGCTCCGCTACGATCCCCCGCTCGCACTCGTGGCCGGAGACCCCCTCATGACCTTCCGGCTGGGCTCGACCGTCGTTCTCCTCGTGAGCCCGAAGGACGGCTCGACGCCGGCGTTCCGCGAAGGGCTGGCCCGGGGAACGGAGCTCCGGGCCGGCGAGCCGGTCGTGGAGCTCCGTCCGCGCGATGGCTTCCGTTGAGCGGCTGGGCCGCGGTCGCGCGCGTGCTCCCCGGCGCCGACGGGGGAGCGCCGGGTCAGTTGGCCGGACAGCTCGAGCGCTCGGGGATGCGGTTCACGCAGGCGATCGACTCTGCCATCCCCGAGGTGTTCCCCCCGCATGCGCTCGAGTGCGCGGCGGCGAGCGCGGCGACCTCCGACTCGCCCCGTCCGAGGCGGCACACCTCCTCGCCGTCGAACACGAGGCACACCTCGCATTCCACCTCGGCGCCTTGGAGCGTCCCCCACACCACCACGCCCATGAAGGCGAGTCCTGCCACGACGATCGCCCCGATAACTAACGGTCTCATTCCCCTCTCCGGTCCGAAGGGCAACGCCCAGTGGCGTTTTCCTTAATCCCCGGACTTCATTACCTTCATCCGCTGTCAGGTTCCGGCTCCACCAGCGAGCGGAGTCGCCCGAACGAGCGCGAGCGAGGAGAACCGTGTGGCGAGTGACGCGATAGAAGTCGAGGGGACCGTCGCCGAGGTCCTGCCGAATGCCAACTTCCGCGTGGAATTGGAGAATGGTCATAGGATCCTCGCCTACCTCTCCGGCAAGATGAGGAAGTTCTACATCCGGGTGCTCGAGGGAGACCGAGTGAAGGTGGAGATGTCGCCCTACGACCTGAGCCGGGGCCGGATCACCTACCGTTACAAGTAGCAGCCTCCCCGCCGAGCCACTCGCTCCGCCCCGCCCGATCCGGAGGTCGGCCAGTGTCCCTGATCCCTCAGACGAACGCCGAGCCCGTTGCGCAGAATGCTGAGGGCGAACCGCACAATGACATCGTCTATCCCGCCGCGATCCCCTTCGCGCTGGCCCATCTCGCGGCGCTCGGGGTCTTCTGGAGCGGTTTCACGACGACCTCGGTCCTCCTCTGCATCACCCTCTACGTCGTCCGGATGTGGGGGCTCACGGCCGGGTTCCACAGGTACTTCTCCCACCGCACATACAAGACGAGCAGGATCTTCCAGTTCCTCCTCGCCTTCCTTGCCCAGACATCCGCGCAGCGCGGGGTGCTCTGGTGGTCGGCGATCCACCGCCACCACCACCTCCACTCCGATTCCCCGCTCGATGTCCACTCCCCGAGGCACACGGGATTCTGGTTCTCCCACCTCGGGTGGATCTTCTCGAAACAGAAGTCGCAGGCGGACTACTCGACCGTCGCGGACCTGGCGAAGTATCCCGAGCTGCGCTTTCTCGACCGCCGGCCCTATTTCCCCGCCTTTCTCCTCGGTGTCGCGTGCTTCCTCGTCGATGGGGCGCCGGGCCTCTTCGTGGGGTTCTTCCTGAGCACGGTCATCCTCTACCACTGCACCTTCGCGATCAACTCGGTCGCGCATGTCGTCGGCAGCCAGCGCTACGTCACCGCGGACGACTCGAAGAACAACTGGTGGCTCGCCCTGATCGCCCTCGGCGAGGGATGGCACAACAACCACCACCACTACCAGAGCTCGACGCGGCAGGGGTTCTTCTGGTGGGAGGTCGACATCACCTACTACGTGCTGAAGGCGCTCTCGTGGACCGGGCTCGTCTGGGACCTCCGGGCTCCGCCGCGGTCGGTCCTCGCGGGAGAGGGCCGTCTGGGCCGGAAGGTGGTCGAGAAGCTCGCGGCGGAGGTGGCCGACACATTCTCTGCGGAGGTGATTGCGTCGGAACTCCGCGCCGTCTGGCACCAGCGGCCGGGGCTCGCGGAACTCCGTGCCCGGTGGGACCGGGCGCGCGGCGGCGCCTCGGCGCAGCTCAGGCGCGGACGCGAGGAGGTGAAGGCCGCCCTCAGGGAGCTCCACCTCCCGGAGTTTCCCTCGGCGGAGGAGCTCAAGGGGCGGATCACCGCGCAGTACGCGGATTCGCCCTCGCTGGACGAGATCGCGGAGCGGGCGAGTGAGCTCATCCTCGACAGGGTTTTCCTCATGCTCGGGCCGGAGGCGGTTCCGGCGCCGGCCTAGCGGCACCCGCCGCCCCGGCCCGGCCCCCCGGGGCGCCGCCCTGAGACAACCGCCCTGAGACAGTTGTCCGTCGGTCCCTTGCGGAGGGGCTGCCGGCCGGTGGCAGTGACACGTACGGAGGCACGGTCAGATGGCGGCCATCCAGGGGATCGTTGACACGCTGGAATTCCTGGTGTTCGAGTTCGGGATCCCGGCCGGAGAGGAGACGATCCCCCTCGTCGTGATCATCCTGATCGGGGCGGGCTTCTACTTCACGATCCGCCTCGGGCTCGTCCAGATCCACAGGTTCAGCCACGGAATCGCGATCGCGACCGGGCGCTACGACGACCCGAACGAGCCGGGGGACGTCTCGCACTTCCAGGCGCTCTCGACGGCCCTCTCCGCGACAGTCGGCGTCGGGAACATCGCGGGCGTCGCGGTGGCTCTCCACTGGGGTGGGCCGGGTGCCCTCTTCTGGATGTGGGTGACCGGCTTCATCGGGATGGCGACGAAATACGCCGAGGTCACGGCGTCCATGGAGTACCGCGAGGTCCGGGACCGGGATGATGCCGGACCGAGCTGGAAGGGTACCGTATCGGGCGGCCCCATGTACTACATGGAACTCGGCCTCGGGAAGGCCTGGAAGCCGATGGCCATCTTCTTCGCCGTCTGCCTGGGGCTGAGCTCCTTCCTTTCGGGAAACGGCGTCCAGTCCAACACGATCGCCGACGTGATGCAGACGCAGTTTGGCGTCTCCCCCTGGATGACGGGGCTCGCGGGCGCGCTCATCGTGGGCGCGGTGATCATCGGCGGGATTACCCGTATCGGTCGCGTCGCCGGGGTCCTGGCGCCGGCCATGGCCTCCGTCTACGTCGCGGGCGCGCTCGTCATCATCGTCCTGAACCTCGATCTCCTTCTCCCCTCCCTCGCCCTCATCGTGACCGAGGCCTTCAACCCGTCGGCGGGCATCGCCGGGACCGGCGTGGGGGTCTTCCTCGTGACGGCGCTCTGGGGGGTGCGGCGGGGGCTCTTCTCGAATGAGGCCGGGCTCGGTTCCGCCCCGATCGCGCATGCGGCGGCACAGACCGACGAGCCCGTCTCCGAGGGGGTGGTCGCGCTTCTCGGTCCCTTCATCGACACGATCGTAATCTGCACGATGACGGCTCTCGTCATCATCATGACCGGCGCATGGGACAACCGGTCCCTGACCGAGATCGATCTCGCGAGCGGCGACATGGGGTTCGTCGAGGAGCGGGCCGATGGCCGGATCACCGTCTTTGCGGGCGCGCCGGCAGAGATCCGGGTCGTGGACGGGGTGCCCGCCGAGGCCGGGATCGGGGTCCCGAGGCTCGCATGGCACCAGGTGGCGGTGGACACCCTCTATGCGGATCCCGGTCTCAGCGAACCGTTCACCGGCGTCATCTACCCGGATCGGGATGAGGCCGTCGCGGCCGCGGGCGCGTCGCTTGGCGTGCTCTACGGCCAGGCGGTCCAGAACGGTGCACCTCTCACGATGGACGCCTTCCGCCGGGGGCTGCCCGGGAACTGGGGCCACTACATCGTCGTGCTGACGGTTCTCCTCTTCGCGATCTCGACCGCGATCGCGTGGAGCTACTATGGGGACCGGTGCGCGATGTACCTCTTCGGGGACAGGGCGATCCTCCCCTACAAGTTGATCTTCGTCGTCATGCATTTCCTCGGCGCGGTCGCGCCCCTGACCGTCGCCTGGGTGCTCGCCGATGTCGTCCTCTTCGTGGCCGCCGCTCCGAATCTGATCGCGATGGTGCTGCTCACGGGGAAGGTGAAGGAGATGACGGACTCCTACTTCGAGCGGGAGCCGTGGATCGAGAACGCCGAAGTACGGCGCCGCCTGATGGAGGAGCGCCGACGCCAGCGAGAGGAGCGCCGGCGGCGCCGGGGCTGAGGCCGCCCTGCGGCGCGCCGGTCGGGAGCCGTGGCCACCGAGCCCCCGGGTCTTCGGTCACCCTGCGCGGTCATGGCCCGGGGACGGGAACGCGCTTTCCGGCCACCGGTTACGGGCCACCCGCGGGGTGGAACGGTTGCCCCGGTCCGGGGTCTTGCACCGGGCTCCCGTCGCTCTCGCGACAATAACTCAACCCGACAACGACGGAGGTCTCTTCGATGGGCTATCCGCACGTCCTCCCGGATCTGGGCTACCCCTACGATGCGCTAGAGCCGCACATCGATGCGCGCACGATGGAGATCCACCACACGAAGCACCACAACGCCTACACGGCCAATCTCAACAACGCGCTCGAGAGCCATCCCGGGCTCCACGGGTATTCGGGCGAGCAGCTGCTCCGGGGTCTCGCCGCGCTCCCCGCGGAGGTGCGCACGGCCGTCCGGAACAATGGCGGCGGGTTCGAGAACCACTCTCTCTTCTGGAGGACCCTCGCTCCCGGCGGGAGTGGTGCCCCGGCCGGCGATCTGGCCTCCGCGATCGACGGGACGTTCGGCGGGGTCGACGCGCTCAAGTCGGCGATCAATGCGGCCGGCGCAACCAGGTTCGGTTCGGGCTGGGCGTGGCTCTCCGTCGACGCCTTCGGCAGCCTCGTCGTGAGCTCCACCGCGAACCAGGATTCGCCCCTCTCGAGCGGATCCACCCCCATACTGGGTGTGGATGTCTGGGAGCACGCCTACTACCTCAGGTACCAGAACCGTCGGCCCGACTACCTAGCGGCCTTCTGGAATGTGGTGAACTGGGACGTCGTCGGGGCAAACTACGCGGCCGCGGCGGGGGGCTGGATCCGCGGCGCTTGAAGGCGTTTCCGGGTGTCCCGCAGGGTTTTACCGAGGCGAACCTCGGGTGTTGCATTGAGTTCCGGAAGGAGATAGAGTCGGTGGGGGTGGGCGGGGTGTCGAGCTCCAGGGTGGATGGGGGGTGGTCCGGTGAACGGAACGGGGAGCGGAGTGCGGTGCCGTCGGGGTCGGGCGCGGTCCAAATCTGAGAGGGCGGGGGTGGCGGCTGTCGCGGCCGCCGGGGTGATGATGGTCCTCGCGTGGGCGGGTCCCGCCGCGGGACAGGCCCTCGGCGGGTCGGCCGCTTCGCTTGACCGCCAGAACGCCCAGGCCCGGGCCCACGACTTCACCTACCTCCGCACGCCCGACCAAGTCCGGCGGTTCGTGGAGCTGGGCTACCTGGTGCGCGTGGTTCCGAACCGCGACTTCGAGCTTCACGATGTCTCCTTTCCCTATGCCCGTCCCGAAGCTCGGCTCTTCATCGAAAGACTCGCGGCCCAGTACCGGTCGGCGTGCGGCGAGAAGCTCGTCGTCACGAGCCTGACACGGCCCCTCTCCGACCAGCCGGTGAATGCGTCCGACAGGTCGGTCCATCCGACCGGGATGGCGATCGATTTTCGCCGGAGCAACCGGACCGCGTGCCGAAGCTGGCTCGAGTCGACGACGCTGACACTCGAGGGGCGGGGCGTGCTCGAGGTGACGCGGGAGCGGCGCCCGCCCCACTATCACGTGGTGATCTACCCGGACCCGTACCGGGCCTATGTGAGCCGCATTACCGGAGGTGAGGTCCGTCTCGCGTCGGAGTCCTCCGCCGGGCCCGCGCCTGCTGAGGAGCGGGTCACGCATGTGGTCCGGCGCGGTGAGAGCCTCAGCCGGATCGCGAGCGACTACGGGGTGGGCGTCGGCCGGATCCGTGCCGAGAACGGACTGCGGGGGGACCGGATCCTCATAGGTCAGCGGCTCCGGATCCCCGTGGAACGGGCGGTACCGGCCGTCGCGTCAGCGACGGAGCCTGCGGCCGAGGCGCCGCCGGTCGCTCCGGAACCGGTCGTTGCCGCCGCCGAAACGGACGTCATGACCGCGGAGGAGACACCGGAGATCGGGCGCACGCACCTCGTGCGCCGCGGCGAATCCCTCTGGACGATCGCCCGGGACTACGGGATCGACCAGCTGTCCCTCAGGCGGGTGAACTCGATCACCGGGAGTCGCATCTATCCCGGCCAGGAGCTCTCGATTCCGTCGAGCCCCGGAGAGGGCGCCCAGGCGTCCTTCGAGCATGTCGTCCGCTCAGGCGAGTCCCTCTGGACGATCGCCCGGGACTACCGGACGAGCGTGGACGCGATCCGCGCCGCGAGCGGCGTGCGCGGAAGCCGTCTTCTCGTCGGGCAGACGCTGACGATTCCCGGGGGTGCGGGTGGCAGCGCGGTCGTCGCCCACACCGTGCGCCGCGGCGAGTCCCTCTGGACGATCGCCAACCGGCACGGGACGACCGTCGAGGATCTCCGCCGTGCGAACGGGATCGGGACGACCCGGATCTATCCCGGGCAGACGCTCAGCGTCCCCGCGGACTCCTGACGGTGCTCCGCCGGATTCTCCCGGATCGCCTCGGAGAGCGCCCGCCTTCCCTCCGAAGGGCCGCCCGTGCGCCCCTTCCCTGACAGCCGGCCGGCGGTGGGCCGCCCGCCCTCCGCCTTCCGGGCCGGCGTGTGAGCCCCGGAGCCGTTCCCGCCGTCTCCGGTCCGCCTCTTCCCTGGGACCGCGTCCGGATCTCGGTCGTGATCCCGGTCTACAACGAGGTCCGGACCCTCAGGCGGGTCCTCGAACGGGTTCGCGAGGTCCCTCTCTCGCTCGAGGTGATCGTCGTCGACGACGCCTCGACGGACGGCAGCTCGGATCTCCTTCTTGAACTCGAGGAGGAGGGCCTCCTCGACCGCCTCCTCTTCCACGTCCGGAACAGGGGGAAGGGCGCGGCGCTCCGCTGGGGATTCCGGGAGGCCACGGGCGACGTGGTCGTCGTCCAGGACGCTGATCTCGAGTACGATCCGCGGGAGTATCTCGTGCTGCTCGAGCCGATCCTGGGTGGGTGGGCGGACGCCGTCTACGGATCGCGTTTCCTCGGCGGTCCGCGGCGAGTGCACCTCTTCTGGCACGCCGTCGGCAACCGGGCCGTGACGCTCCTGTCGAATGTGTTCACAAACCTGAATCTGACCGACATGGAGACGTGCTACAAGATGATCCGGCGGGACCTCCTCAAGACGCTGCCGCTGACCCGCGAGCGCTTCGGGATCGAGCCGGAAATCACCGCGAGACTCGCCCAGGCGCGCGCGAGGGTCTACGAGGTGCCGATCAGCTACCACGGCCGTTCGTACGCGGAAGGAAAGAAGATCGGCTGGCGGGACGGGCTCGCCGCCGTCTGGCACATCCTGAGTTCGCATCTCCTTCTGCCGCGCGCCCCGGTGTGGACGCAGCCCGCGAAGGATCCGTGGACGGCGGATGCTTCCCCGGGGTCCGCAAGCGGCGACGGTCCCGCAGAGAGTTCGCCCTCCGGGTGAGAGCTGCCGTCCGGCGGACGGTCAGCCGAATCCGAAAATCAGCGGGAAGGCGATGACCACGAGCGCAGCCCACGCAGAGTAGACCGGCAGGTAGGACACCTGCCACCGCTCGACCGCGGCGAACCCCGTGCCCCAGCGTAGGAAGCGCGCGTAGAGATACGTCGACCACGCTAGGCCGAAGTTCCAGCGGCATTCGGGCTGTTAGGACGCCGTAACCTGTTGTCTCAGAATAAGATATGGGAACTCTTGTGCCTGTCCGGCGTACCCATGTCTGGGTACACTCTTATCCTTGATATAACAATATGTTTGTGTTACCTTCATACCCATGTACATCGAACGCGTACCCAACCGGAAATCACCCCCCGCCGTA
>CAZHGS010000041.1:0-22659 GCA_964532325.1 uncultured Gemmatimonadaceae bacterium
GGGGGCTGTCGCTCCGGGCATGCATGGTTGAATCTCGCCCCACATCCGGGTGCGGTACAACCGCCGCCTCCCGGCGGATCCCGGCCGCGGCCGTCGGGTACCCCCCGGGTCTCGCCCTCCCCCTCGGGATCGCGCACCGAAGTGCGAGCCTCGCCCGCTCGACGCCGATGGATGACTGCATCCGAGTCCGTGGTGCCCGCCAGCACAACCTGAAGAACATCGACCTCGACATCCCGAGGGCGGAGATCTCCGTCATCACCGGGCCGTCGGGATCGGGGAAGTCGTCGCTCGCGCTCGACACCCTCTTCGCCGAGGGGCAGCGCCGCTACGTCGAGTCCCTCTCCGCCTACGCCAAGCAGTTCCTCGACCGGATGGAGAAGCCGGCCGTCGACCTGGTCGAGGGGATCTCGCCGTCCGTGGCGATCGAGCAGAAGAACCCGACGAAGACGAGCCGCTCGACGGTGGGAACCGCGACGGAGGTCTACGACCACCTCCGCCTCCTCTTCGCGCGGGTGGGCCGGACGTCGTGCCCGGAATGCGCCCGCCGCGTGCGGCCGGACACGGTGAGCGGGACGGTGGACCGGGTCCTCTCGCTCCCCGAAGGGACCCGGCTCATGGTCGGCTTCCCGCTCCCGCGGGGCGCCGGCGCGGCGCACCGGGACCTGGTCGCCGCGCTTCGCGGCCTCGGGTTCGTCCGTCTCTCCCTCGAGGGCCGGATGCTGGATCTGGGCGGGCCGGGCGCGGACGATCCCGAACGGCTGGGTGCGGACCTCTCCGGGGCGCCGGAGGGGACGGTCGTGGTGGTCGACCGGCTCGTCGTCCGGGAGGGTATCGGGGAACGGCTCGCCGACTCGGTGGGAACCGCCTTCGCGGAGGGGGAGGGGGAGGTCCGGATCCTCTTCGCGGACGCGGCGCGGCCGCCCCTCGCCTTCACCGAGCGGTTCCGCTGCCCGGACCACCCCGGGATCGACTTCCCCGAACCCACCCCGCAGCTCTTCTCCTTCAACTCCCCCTACGGATCCTGCCCGGAGTGCACCGGCTTCGGGGCGGTCCTCGAGTACGATCCCGGGCTCATCGTGCCCGCGCCCCTCCGCTCGATCGACGAGGGGGCGGTCGACCCGTGGACGAAGCCCAGGTACAGGCGCGAGCGCGCCCGGCTGCGGGCGTTCGCCGAGGCCCGCGGCGTCTCCTGCCGGGCTCCCTGGATCGAGCTCCCCGCGGAGTTCCGCGATGCCGTGCTCCACGGGGCTCCGGGGGGCCGGGGGCGGCTCCGGCGCACCGGCTTCGGCGGAGTGATCCCCTTCCTCCGCTCGCGGGAGAAGAAGCGCTACAAGCAGTACATCAGGATCTTCCTCCGGCAGTACCAGCGCCCGCGCGTCTGCCCGGCCTGCGGCGGGAAACGGCTTAGGGACGCCGCGCTCAACGTCCGGATCGCCGGCCGGACCATCGCCGGGGTGAGCGAGATCCCGCTCGAGGAGCTCGCCGTCTGGGTCGCGGACCTCGAGCTCTCCCCGGAGGAGGCACAGGTCGCCGACGTGCTCCTCGGGGAGATCCGGGCCCGGGTGCGCTTCCTCGTGGAGGTCGGCCTCGGCTACCTCTCGCTCGGCCGGCAGACGCGGACGCTCTCCGGGGGGGAGGCGCAGCGGATCAGCCTCGCGAATTCCGTCGGCGCGAAGCTCGTCGACACCGTCTACGTCCTGGACGAGCCCTCGATCGGGCTCCATCCGCGGGACACGCGCGCGCTCCTGGGTCTGCTGGCCCGCCTTCGCGACCGGGGGAACACGGTGATCGTCGTCGAGCACGACCCGGTCGCGATCCGCGCCGCCGACCACGTCATCGAGCTCGGGCCCGGGTCGGGGGAGAAGGGAGGGGAGGTGGTCTTCGAGGGCCCGCCCTCGGATCTCGCCCGTGCCGCGACGGCGACGGGCGACTACCTCGCCGGGCGCACCGCCGTCGGGCTTCCGGAGCGGCGGCGGAGGCGGACCGGGTCGCGGCTCGTGGTCCGCGGCGCCTCGCTCCACAACGTCCGGGGCGTGGACCTCGATCTCCCGCTCGGGCTTCTCACCGCCGTCACGGGCGTCTCGGGATCGGGGAAGTCCACGCTCGTCCACGACATCCTCTACCGCGCGCTCGAGGCGGAGCTCGCCGGCGGCGGGACCTCCGCCAGGGAGCACCTGGGCGAGCCGGTCGGGACCTTCGAGGAGATCGAGGGGCTCGAGGCCGTCACCGCCGCCGTGCTCGTCGACCAGTCGCCGATCGGGCGCACCCCCCGCTCGAATCCCGTCACCTACGTCAGGGCGTGGGACGATGCGCGGCGCCTCTTCGCGAAGTCCCCGCTCGCGCGTGAAAGGGGCTACCGGCCGCGGGACTTCTCCTTCAACGTCTCCGGCGGACGCTGCGAGGCGTGCAAGGGGGTCGGCCGGATCCGGGTCGAGATGGTGTTCATGGCCGACGTCTACGTCCCGTGCGACGTCTGCCGCGGGCGCCGCTACCGGCGCGAGGTGCTCGACGTGCGGGTGCGGGGCCGCTCGATCGCCGACGTGCTCGGGATGACGGTCGACGAGGCGATGCGGTTCTTCATCCGGGAGCGCCGTCTCGGGCAGGCGCTCTGGCACCTGCAGCAGGTCGGCCTCGGCTACCTCCGGCTCGGCCAGTCGGCGACGACGCTCTCGGGCGGGGAGGCGCAGCGGCTCAAGATCGCCCGTGAGCTCATCGGCTCGGCCGGACGTCCCGGGCGGAAGCTCTATCTCCTCGACGAGCCGACCACGGGGCTCTCCGGCCCGGATGTCAACCGCCTCCTCGGCGTTCTCGACCGGCTCGTCGAGGCGGGCAACACCGTGGTCGTGATCGAGCACAACCTGGAGCTCATCGGCTCGGCGGACCACGTCATCGAGATGGGGCCGGGCGCGGGCGCGCGCGGCGGGCGGATCGTGGCGGAGGGAACCCCCGAGGAGGTGGCCCGCCATCCGGAGGCGCCGACGGCCGCCTTCCTCCGCGAAGCGCTCGGGATCCCGCCGGGCGGGGGAGCGGCCGGCTGAGGCCCCGTCCCGGGCCCGTCCCGGATGGTGCCCCTATCCGGAGGCGGCGATGCCCGGCGAGACGCCGGGGGCCGGGAGCGTGCTCGAGCCCATGAGGAAGGCGTCGATCGCGCGGGCCGCGCCGCGCCCCTCGTTGATCCCCCATACGACGAGCGACTGGCCGCGCCGGCAGTCTCCCGCCGCGAAGACGCCCGGAACGGAGGTGGCGAACTCCCCGTGCCGGGCGAGGAAGTTCGAGCGGGCGTCGAAGTCGACGCCGAGCGCCTCTCCGAGGTGCGCCTCGGGGCCGAGAAAGCCCATCGCGAGGAGGACGAGGTCGGTCTCGAGGATCCGTTCGCTCCCCTCGATCTCGGACATCACCCGCCGCCCGCCCTCCTCCCCCCACTCGGCGCCGACGATGCGGAGGGCCCCGACGCGGCCCCGGCCGTCGTCGATGAACTCCTTGGTGACGACGCTGTATTCGCGCGGATCGCGCCCGAACTCCGCCGCGCTCTCCTCGTGGCCGTAGTCCGTGCGCATGATGAGCGGCCACTCGGGCCAGGGGTTGTCGGCGGCCCGCTCGGCGGGCGGCTCCCCGAGCAGCTCGAGGTTCAGCATGCTCCGGCACCCGTGCCGGAGTGCCGTGGCGATGCAGTCGGTGCCGGTGTCCCCCCCGCCGATGACGGTCACGCGCCGCCCGCGGGCGTCGATGTAGTCGCCGTCGGCGAGGCCGCTCGAGAGGAGGCTCCGGGTCGTCTCGGTCAGGAACTCCATCGCGAAGTGGATGCCGGCGAGGTCCCGCCCCGGGATCCGGAGATCCCTCGGGACCACCGCGCCCGTCGCGAGAAGGAGCGCGTCGTTGCCGGCGGCGAGCGAGCGCGCGTCGACCGTCCTCCCCACATCCGCGCCCGTCACGAACCGGATCCCCCCCTCGCGCAGGAGGTCGACCCGGCGGTCCACGATCCCCTTGTCGAGCTTCATGTTCGGGATCCCGTACATGAGGAGGCCGCCGATCCTGTCCTCGCGCTCGTAGACCGTGACCCGGTGGCCGGCCCGGTTCAGCTGGTCGGCGGCGGCGAGCCCGGCCGGCCCGGATCCGACGACCGCGACGCTCCGGCCCGTCCGCTCCGGCGGTCGCAGGGCGCGGACCCATCCCTCCGCGAAGCCGCGGTCGATGATCGCGTTCTCGATGTTCTTGATCGTGACGGCCGGCGCGTTGATCCCGAGCACGCACGATCCCTCGCAGGGAGCCGGGCAGGTGCGGCCGGTGAACTCCGGGAAGTTGTTCGTCTGGTGCAGGCGCTCGAGCGCCTCCTCCCACCGGTCCCGGTAGACGAGGTCGTTCCACTCGGGGATGAGGTTGTCGATCGGACACCCGGGTTCCGCCATGCAGAACGGCACGCCGCAGTCCATGCACCGCGCCCCCTGCGTGCGCAGGTGCGCGGTGTCGTGCTCGGTGTAGACCTCGGCGTAGTCGGAGAGCCGCTCGGCTGCGTCCCGGTACGGCACGGGCTCGCGCGGATACTCGATGAACCCCGTCGTCTTTCCCATCAGGGTGCGGGCCTCAGGCGACCGGGGCGTGGGCCGGAGCGCTCCGGCCCACGCGGGACCGTTCGGCCGCCACCTGCCGCCGGCTCTCCTCCCACACCTTCCGGTAGTCGGTGGGGATCACGCGGACGAACTCGGGAAGCCGGGCGTCCCACGCCTCGAGGATCAGCTGGCCGACGACCGATCCGGTGAAGCGGACGTGGGCCTCGATCAGGCTCCTCATCTCGTGCTCCTCGGTCTCCATCCGCGCCGCGAACCGCCCGAAGCGGTCGAGCTCGACGAGCTCGTGGTTGCACCGTCCGTCGAGCTCGCCGGCGGGATCCCAGACGTAGGCGATCCCTCCGCTCATACCGGCGGCGAAGTTGCGCCCCGTCGGGCCCAGGATCACGGCCCGCCCGCCCGTCATGTACTCGCACCCGTGGGCACCCACCCCCTCGACGACGGCGAAGGCGCCGGAGTTGCGCACGCAGAACCGCTCGCCCGCGATCCCCCGGAAGAAGGCCTCGCCGCCCGTCGCCCCGTAGAGGGCCACATTCCCGATGATCACGTTCTCCTCGGCCCGGAAGGCGGCGTCGGCGGGCGGCCGGACGATGACCCGGCCCCCGGAAAGCCCCTTTCCGACGTAGTCGTTCGCGTCCCCGGTGAGATCGATCGTGACGCCGCGGGCGAGCCACGCGCCGAGGCTCTGGCCGGCCGAGCCGGCGAGGTTCAGGCGCACCGTGCCGTCGGGAAGGCCCGCCGGCCCGTGCCGGCGGACGATGCGGTTGCTGAGGAGCGTGCCGGTCGCGCGGTTCGAATTCTGGACCGGGAGGTCGATCGTGACGGGGCGCCGGTGCTCGAGGGCCGGTCGCGCGCGCCGGATCAGCTCCCGGTCGAGGATCTCCCCGAGCGCGTGATCCTGCTCCTGCGCCTTGATGACCCGGCTTCCGGGCTCGGGCGGGACGGCGCGCACGAGGATCGGGGCGAGGTCGAGGGGGGGCGCCTCCCCCCTGCCGGCGCCGTCCGCCGGGCGGAGCATGTCGGCGCGGCCGACGGCGTCGTTCAGCGTCCGGAAGCCGAGGCGCGCGAGAATCGCGCGCGCCTCCTCGGCGACCTGGAAGAGGTAGTTGACCACATGCTCCGGCGTGCCCTCGAAGCGTTGCCTGAGCACGGGGTCCTGGGTGCAGATGCCGACCGGGCAGGTGTTCAGGTGGCACTTCCGCATCATGATGCACCCCATCGCGATCAGGGGCGCGGTGGAGAAGCCGAACTCCTCGGCCCCGAGCAGCGCGCCGATCACGACGTCCCTCCCCGTCTTGATCTGCCCGTCCGTCTCGAGGCGCACCCGGTCGCGGAGCCCGTTGGCGACGAGCGTCTGGTGCACCTCGGAGATCCCGAGCTCCCAGGGGAGGCCCGCGTGCTTGATGCTCGTGAGCGGCGATGCCCCCGTCCCCCCGTCGTGGCCGGAGATCAGGATGTGGTCGGATTTCGCCTTCGCCACCCCGGCGGCGACCGTTCCGACGCCCACCGCCGAGACGAGCTTCACGCTCACGGCCGCGTCCGGGTTGGCGTTCTTCAGGTCGAAGATGAGCTGCGCCAGGTCCTCGATCGAGTAGATGTCGTGGTGGGGCGGGGGCGAGATGAGCATCACGCCCGGGGTGGTGTGCCGGACCCGGGCGATCGGACCCGAGACCTTCCGTCCCGGAAGCTCGCCCCCCTCCCCGGGCTTCGCGCCCTGGGCCATCTTGATCTGGAGCTGGTCGGCGTGGACGAGGTAGTCCATCGTCACCCCGAACCGGCCCGAAGCCACCTGCTTGATCGCCGAGATCCGCGAGTCCCCGTTCTCGAGCGGCTCGTAGCGCGCCGGGTCCTCGCCCCCCTCCCCGCTGTTCGACTTCGCGCCGATCCGGTTCATCGCGATCGCGAGCGTCTCGTGGGCCTCCTTCGAGAGGGCGCCGAAGCTCATCGCTCCCGTCGTGAAGTGCTTGACGATCTCCGAGGCCGGCTCGACCTCCTCCGGCGGAACCGGCTCGGCGTCCCGGAAGTCGAGGAGGCTCCGGATCGTGCACCGGCTCCGGGCGTCCTCGTCGGCGAGCCGCGCGAACTCGCGGTAGCTCCCGTGGTCGGCCGTCGTAGCCACGCGCCGCGCCGCCGCGACCGTGTCGGGATTCCACATCCGGCGCTCGCCCTCCGGGCGCCAGTGGTATTCGCCGGGATTCGGAAGCGAGGGGAAGCGGAGGTCGGAGCGGGGCGCCCAGGCGAGGTCGTGCCTCCGGATCGCCTCCCGGGCCAGCGCCTCGAATCCGGCTCCCTTGAGCCGGCTCGCGCTCCCCCTGAAGCACCGCTCCATCACCTCCGGAGCGAGACCCACCGCCTCGAAGATCTGCGCCCCCCGGTAACTCGAGAGCGCCGAGATCCCCATCTTCGCCATGACCTTGAGGATCCCTCCCCCGACGGCCGCCCGGTAGCGGGCGATCCGCTCCCGCTCCGACCAGCCTCCGGCGAGCAGCCCCTCCTCGTCCAGCTCGTCGAGCGCCTCGAAGGCGAGGTAGGGGTTGATCCCGTCCGCCCCGTAGCCGAGAAGCGTGCAGTAGTGGTGGACCGACCGCGGCTCTCCCGTCTCGACGAGAAGGCCCGCCATCGTGCGCTCCGCGGAGCGGACGAGGTGCTGGTGGACGGCCCCGACGGCGAGAAGCGCGCTCAGCGGCACGCGGTCCGGCCCGGCGCGCCGGTCGGAGAGGAGGAGGAGCGGCACCCCCTCCTGGATCCAGCGCGACGCCTCGTGGCAGATCCGGTCGAGCGTCCGCTCGAGCCCGTCCGGCCCCTCGGCCCTCGGCCAGGTGATGTCGATCACGGCCGACTGCCAGCGCCCCCGGTCCAGGCCCGAGAGCGAGGCCATCTCGCCGTCGGTCAGGACCGGGTGGGGGATCCAGAGGCGCTCGGCCTGGGCCTCGGTCGTCTCGAGGAGGTTGCCCTCCGGCCCGACGGGGAGGCCGAGTGCCATGACGGACGACTCCCTCGTCGAGTCGATCGGGGGGTTCGTGACCTGCGCGAAGAGCTGCTTGAAGTAGTCGTAGAGGAGACGCGGACGCTCGGAGAGGACGGCCAGCGGCTCGTCGTTGCCCATCGAGCCGAGGGGGTCCTTCGCATCCTCGACCATCGGCCTGAGAACGAACCTGAGGTGCTCCGACGTATAGCCGAACATCCGGAGCCGCGCGATCCGCGAGGCCGGGTCGGGGGTGGGCGGCGCCTTCCGGGGGAGGTTCCCGAGGTCGAGCGCCCGGCGGGCGAGCCACTCCCCGTAGGGGTGGGCCGCCGCCGCGCGCTCCTTGATCTCCTCGTCCCTGACGATCCGCCCCTCCTCGAAGTCGACGAGGAACATCCGTCCCGGCTCGAGCCGCCCCTTCGAGCGGATCCTCGCGGGCGGCACGTCGAGGACGCCGACCTCGCTCGCGAGCACGACCCGGTCGTCGTGCGTCACCCAGTAGCGGCACGGCCTGAGGCCGTTCCTGTCGAGAACCGCGCCCGCCCACCGGCCGTCGCTGAAGAGGATGGCCGCGGGGCCGTCCCACGGCTCCATGAGCGAGGCGTTGTAGCGGTACATCGCCCGCCTGCTCCCGGACATCGACTCGTGATTCTCCCACGCCTCCGGGATCATCATGTTGACGGCGTCGGGGAGGGTCCGGCCGGAGGACGCGAGCAGCTCGAGGACGTTGTCGAACATCCCGGAGTCGGAGGTCTCGGCGTCGACGATGGGGAGGAGATCGGCGAAGTCCGGCCCGTAGAGGTCGGACTCGAGGAGGGACTGCCGCGCGCGCATCCAGTTCACATTGCCCTGGAGGGTGTTGATCTCCCCGTTGTGGCAGAGCAGCCGCATCGGCTGGGCGCGCGACCAGCTCGGGAAGGTGTTCGTGCTGAAGCGGGTGTGGACGAGGGCGACGTGGCTCTCGAGCCGGGGGTCCCTCAGATCGGCGTAGTAGCCCGGCAGCTGCCCGGGGGTGAGCTGCCCCTTGTAGACGATCGTCCTCGAGGAGAAGCTGCACGAGGCGTAGAGCTCCGCTTCCCTGAGCCCGAGCCGGCGGATGCGGTGGTCCGCCCGCTGGCGGATCAGGTAGAGCCTGCGCTCGAAGGCGTCGCGCCCGAGGCCCCGGGCCGCCCGGACGAAGACCTGCTGCACGACGGGCTCCCCCGCCCGCGCGCCGGTGCCGAGATCGCCGTTGTCGCCCGGCACGCGCCGCCACCCGAGGAACCCCTGGCCCTGGGCGGCGATGGAGCGCTCGATCACCGACTTGCAGCGGGTCCGCTCCGAGCGGTCCCGCGGGAGGAGGATCATCCCGACCCCGTAGCGCCCCGCCGGGGGGAGCTCGAATCCGAGCGCCCCGGGCGCGACCTCGCGGAAGAAGGCGTGGGGGAGGCCGAGGAGGATGCCCGACCCGTCCCCGGTGTTCGGCTCGGGGCCGCAGGCCGAGCGGTGGGACATCCGGTAGAGGGCCTCGAGGGCGTCCGCCACGATCGAGCGCGACGCGACCCCCTTGACCTGCGCGATGATCGCGATCCCGCAGCTGTCCCTCTCGTCGGCGGGATCGAAGAGGCCGTGGGCCGGAGGCGCGCCGGGCGGGATCATCGTCCCTCCCTCCCCCCGTCGGCCCGGTACGGGCGGACGGGGCCCGGCGTGTCGTGGGCGCGCAGGTACTTCGCCCACGCGGCCACCAGCGGCGGAAGCGGCCGGTCGCGGCGGTGGACGAGCGCGAGCGGCCTGATCAGCGTCGGCTCGAGCTCGGCGGTCGTGAGGACGCCGCGCGCGACCTCGACCCGGACGGTCCGCTGCGGGAGGATCCCGACGCCGTCCGTCTCGGCGACGGCCGCCTTGATCGAATCGATGTTGTCGAAGGTGCTCTCGACCGTGGGCTGCCCGCGGTGGCGGCGGAGGTAGGAGCGGATCTCCTGCGAGATCCGGAGCCCGGCGTCGAAGCCGATCAGCCGCTCCCCGGCCAGGTCGCGGGGATGCACCCGCCGCCGGGCCGAGAGCCGGTGCCCCACCCGGAAGACGGCCACCATCGTCTCCTCCCTGAGCGGGATCCTCGCGAGATCCGGCCACCGCTCCGCGTAGGAGAGGATCCCGATGTCCGACCGCCGGCTCTCGACCCACTCGTGGACGGCCGCAGGCTGGAGGTAGCGGATCTCGACCGAGACCCTCGGGTGCTCGGTGGTGAAGCCCTCGCGGACATCGTTCAGGTGCGGGACGTCGGCGGAGTAGATCGAGGCGACGACCACCCGGCCGCGCAGCACCGAGGTCTTCCTCAGCACGACATCCTCGAGCCGCTCGTAGCGCTCCAGGATGTCGCGGCAGCCCTCGTAGTAGAGCTGCCCCGAGGGAGTGAGGCCGCACGGCCGGGTCGAGCGGTCGATGAGCTCGACCCCGAGCTCCTGCTCGAGGCTCCGGATCCGCTGCGAGGCGGCCGACTGCGTGATCCCGTTCCGCGCCGCCCCCCGGGAGAAATTCCCCTCCCGGACGACATCGCAGAAGAGTCGGATGGAAGCTAGCGACATGGCCGACCAAGATAGAATAATAAATTGTAATGTCAACTCCCGAACACATTAGGTGAGCTAATGATGCGGGGGAGCCGCGGACCGGTCCCGCGGGGGGGTGCTCCGCATAGCGGGAAAGGCCCGTTTCCGCTAGTTTTCCGGGCAGGAAACCGTGCGCTCCGCCGCGCCCGTCCCTCACTTTTCCAGCGCCAGGACCGGACCTCCGCGCTCTCCTTCCGGAGGCCGGTCGGCTTGGGCCGTCATCCCCTACAGGCTGCTCATGGAACCGGACAACGGACAGCAGGTTCTGTCCCGACTCCTGGAAGACGAGATGCGGGAGTCGTTCATCGACTATTCGATGAGCGTGATCGTGCAGCGGGCCCTCCCGGATGTGCGCGACGGCCTGAAGCCGGTGCACAGGCGCATCCTCTATGCGATGAACGGGCTGGGTCTCGGCCCGGGGCGGCCGTACAAGAAGAGCGCGACGGTCGTCGGGGAGGTGCTCGGGAAGTACCACCCCCACGGGGATACGGCGATCTACGACTCGATGGTCCGGATGGCCCAGGGCTTCTCGCTCCGCTACCCGCTCGTGGGCGGCCAGGGCAACTTCGGTTCCGTCGACGGGGATGCGGCGGCGGCCTACCGGTACACGGAAGCCCGGATGGCGCCGATCGCCGCAGAGATGCTCGGCGACATCGAGAAGGAGACGGTCGGATTCGTCCCGAACTTCGACGGCCGCCTCGACGAGCCCGTCGTGCTCCCGGCGAACTTCCCGAACCTCCTCGTCAACGGCTCCTCGGGGATCGCCGTCGGGATGGCGACGAACGTCCCGCCGCACAACCTGCGCGAGATCGTCGAGGCGGCCTCGGCGCTGATCCGCGACCCCGACCTCCCGCAGGAGGAGCTCGAGAAGCTCGTCCGGGGCCCGGACTTCCCGACGGGCGCCTCGATCTGCGGCCGGGACGGGATCCGGGACGCGTACCGCACGGGCCGCGGGCGCATCGTCATGCGCGCGCGCACGGAGATCGAGGAGACGCGGCAGGGGGGCGAGCGGATCGTCGTCCGCGAGATCCCCTTCATGGTCAACAAGGCCCGCCTCATCGAGCAGATCGCGGGCCTCGTGCGCGAGAAGCGGGTCGTCGGCATCCAGGCGCTCCGCGACGAGTCGGACCGCGAGGGGATGCGGATCGTCGTCGAGCTCAAGCGGGACGCGATCTCGCAGGTCGTGCTGAACCGGCTCTACAAGCACACCCAGATGCAGTCGACCTTCGGGGCGATCCTCCTCGCCCTCGTCGACGGCGTGCCCCGGGTCCTCACGCTCCGCGAGCTCCTCCTCAAGTTCATCGGGCACCGCCACGAGGTCGTGGTCCGGCGCAGCGAGTTCGATCTGCGGAAGGCGAGGGAGCGCGAGCACATCCTCGAGGGGCTCAAGGTCGCCGTCGACAACGTGGACGAGGTGATCCGGATCATCCGCGCCTCGGCCGACCGGACGGCCGCCGCGGCGGAGCTCCGCGCGGGCTTCGGCCTCTCGGAGGCGCAGGCGGAGGCGATCCTCAACATGCGCCTCGCCCGGCTCACGGGCCTCGAGATGCGGAAGCTCGAGGAGGAGCTGGCCGAGGTCCGCGGCCGGATCGGGGAGCTCGAGGCGCTCCTCGCGAGCCGGGACCGGCGGATGCAGGTGATCGTCGGCGAGCTCCGCGGGCTCTCGGAGCGCTACGGGGACGACCGCCGCACGAGGATCATCGGCGAGTCCTTCCGGCTCGAGATGGGCGATCTCATCGTGGACGAGGAGGTCGTCCTCACCGTGAGCCACCAGGGGTACGTGAAGCGGATCCCGATCGACACCTACCGCTCCCAGAAGCGGGGCGGGCGCGGGCTCCAGGGGATGGGCACGAAGGAGTCCGACTGGGTCGAGCACCTCTTCGTGGCCTCGACCCACGACGTGCTCATGATCTTCACCCGGGACGGCACCTGCCACTGGCTCAGGGTCTGGCAGATCCCCCAGGGGTCGCGCCAGGCGCGCGGGAAGCCGATCGTCAACCTCCTGAACATCGGCAGGGGGTCGAAGATCGCCTCGATCGTCCCGGTGCGGGAATTCAGCGACGACCGCTGGCTCCTCTTCGCCACCCGGGACGGGATGGTGAAGAGGACCCCGCTCGCGGCGTACGGGAATGTCCGGACCGTCGGCCTCCGGGCGATCAACATCCGCGAGGGGGACGAGCTGATCGATGTGCGGATCACGGGCGGCGACGACGAGGTGATCCTCGCGACCGAGGCGGGCAAGGCGATCCGCTTCCGGGAATCCGACTGCCGGGTGATGGGGCGGGTCGCCGGCGGTGTGAAGGGGATCTGGCTCGCGGAGGGCGACCGCGTCGTCGGGATGGTCGTCGTGCGGCCGGACTCGAGCCTCCTCGTGGTGACGGACGGGGGGATGGGGAAGCGGACGGAGGTCGGCGATTACCGGCTGCAGCGGCGGGGCGGAAAGGGCGTCATCAGCATGAAGCTCTCCGAGCGCGCCGGCAAGGTCGTCTCGATCAAGGCCGTCTCGCCCGACGAGGAGGTGATGCTCATCACCCGGCGCGGGGTGATCAACCGCCAGCGGACCGAGGAGATCCGCATCATCGGCCGGTTGACGAAGGGGGTCCGGCTCGTCGCGCTGGACGAGAAGGACGAGATCATGGATGTGGCCCGGGTCGTGGCCGACAACGGGCCCGGGGACGGAGCCGGCGGGGCGGGGGCGTGAGGCGGCTCGTCCTCTTCGACATCGATGGCACGATCCTCTCCGGCGGGCCGGCGAAGGACGCGTTCCTCGTGGCGCTCGTCGAGGTGTTCGGGACGGCCGGCCCGATCGACCGGTGGGAGTTCTCGGGGAAGACGGACCCCCAGATCGCCCGGGAGCTCCTGACCGCGGCGGGGATCGGCCGGCGCCGGATCGGGAGGATGCTCCCCGCGCTCTGGGACCGGTACCTGGGGGAGCTGGAGGCGCGGCTCCCGGCGTTCCCGACGCGGGCGCTTCCGGGAGTCACGGACCTTCTCGCCCGGCTCGACGGGGAGCCGGGCGTGGCGATGGCGCTCCTGACGGGCAACCTGGCCGGCGGCGCGCGGCTCAAGCTCGGGTCCGCCGGCCTCGGCCACTGGTTCCCGGTGGGCGCGTTCGGCTCGGATCACGAGGTCCGAAACGAGCTTCCGGCCGTCGCGGTCCGCCGGGCGGAGACGCACTGGGGCACGCGGTTCGCGCCGGGAGAGGTGGTGGTCGTGGGCGACACCCCCCGGGACGTGGCTTGCGGCCGGGCCCACGGTACTCGCACAGTAGCGGTGGCCACGGGCCGCTTCGGCGTCGACGCGCTGGACGGGACCGGGGCGGATGTGGTGCTCGAGAGCCTTGGGGAGACCGGTCGGGCGTTCCGCGCGATCCTGGGTTCCGGTTCCCGGGCGGCGGCGGGGAGCCTCGCATCCCGGGGCAGCTGAGACGGAGGAGGAGCGAGTGGCGAGTCGTGCTGAGAAGAGAAGGGCCGAGAGGAGAGAGCAACGCGAGGAGCAGTCCTCCTCGAAGGGGATGACCTACGCGCTCGCGGCTGCGGGTGCCCTCGCGTTGGCCATCGTCGGGTGGAACGTCGTCACCTCGCTCTTCGATGCGACGGTGCGCAGTTCGGCGGAGGTCGAGTTCGAGTTCTCGACGCCGCAGGAGCTCATCGCGGCGGCGGTGCCTGTCTCGCTCGGCAACCCCGACGCCCCGGTGACGGTCATGGAGTTCGGCGACTACCAGTGCCCGGCGTGCCAGAACTTCTACCGCCAGGCGAAGCCGATCCTGGACGTCTCCTACATCGAACCCGGGCGGGTCCGGTTCGAGTTCTACGACTTCCCCCTCGAGGCGACCCACCCGAACGCCTTCCTGGCCGCGCGGGCCGCGCGCTGCGCGGGCGACCAGGACCGGTACTGGGACTACCACGACCGCCTCTTCCAGAACCAGATCGCCTGGTCCGTGGAGCCCGATGCGGCCGGAGCGTTCAACGGATACGCCGACGATCTCGGACTCGACGGGGGTGAGTTCCGCTCCTGTCTCCGGAGTGACCGCCACGCGGAGGTCGTGGTGGCGAACCAGATGCTCGGGATCCAGCTCGGCGCGCAGTCGACACCGACGGTGATGCTGAATGCGGGGGACGGCAGGGCCACCTGGATCGACAACTGGACGACGAACCTGCGCCCGGTGCTCGAAGCCGCGCTCGCCGAGGCGACCGGGGAGGCCGCACCGGCCGAGACGGGCGGGGGATAGCCACCCGGCGCCCGGCCGGATCCGCCCGCGCTACGGTGCCGCCGGCGGGGTGAGTCCGGAACGGACGCGTTCGCGGGTCCACTCGGCGACGGCCGGGGGCGGCCACACACCCGCCTGGGCCCCTTCGAGGAGGCGCTCCGCCTCCCGGCGCGCCCGCGCGCCGGTCGCCGGAGAGATCCATCCGCGGTCCACCGCCTCCGCGAGCTCTTCCGCATCCAGCAGCGTGGGGACCGCCGCCGCCCCGCCGGCCGCCGTCGCGGGGATCCAGAGATCGAGGAAGAGGTCCGTCGTGTGCCACTCGCCCCCGGGCTCGAAGACGCAGGGGGTCAGGATGTTCGCGTAGATCCCCGTCAGCGTGCCGTCCTGCCGGTGGAACCGGCCGATGTCGTGCCACTCGCCGGGGAAGGTGAACCAGACCACGTCCGAGCCCCGCTCGAGGACGACCTCTCCGCCGATCAGCATCGGGGCGTCGAGGTCGATCTCCTCGGCGAAGCTGATCTTGACCCCGGGACCGTCGTGGATCAGGCGCTGCACGAAGAGCTGGGTGCGGTCCGGCGGCCGGTGGTAGTGGATGCGGACGCCGGGGTCGCCCGGGGGCGGCGCGCGGGTCACTCCGGGAAGGCGTCGTGGAACCCGCGTCCCTCCTCCGCGAGCCGGGAGAGGAGGGTGGCGGGCGCGAACCGGGAGCCGGACGACCGCTCGAGGTCGTGAAGCCGCCGGACCACCGCCGGGAGCCCCGCCCCGTCCGCGTGGCGGAGAAGCCCGCCCCGGAAGGCGGGGAACCCGGCGCCGGTGATCATCGCGAGGTCGAGATCGCGGGCCGAGGCGGTAACCCCTTCCGAGAGCACCCGGGCGGCCTCGTTGACCATCGGGAGGAGGAGACGGTCGCGCACCACCTCGGACGGAGGTCCGGGTCCGGATCCGCCCGCCGCTCCGATCGCCTCGTACGCTCCCGGGTCCGGGCGCGCCTCCCGTCCCCGGCGGTACCGGTAGAACCCGCTCCCGCCCTTCCTCCCAGTCCGGCCCGCCGGGCCGAGCCGCGTGAGGGCGTCGGCCTGGGCCAGCCGCTCCCCATGGGCCGCGTGCAGGTTCTCGCCGGCGCGGGCCGCCACCTCGATCCCCACCTCGTCGATGAGGCGTAGCGGCCCCATCGGCATTCCGAAGGCCGTGGCCGCGCCGTCGACCGCCTCGATGGATGCTCCCTCTCCGAGGAGGTGGCCCGCCTCGTTCAGGTAGGGGGCGAGGATCCGGTTCACGAGGAATCCGGGGCTGTCGCCGACGACCACGGGGAGCTTCCCCATCGCTAGCGAGAGGGCGTAGGCGGCGGCGACGGCGGAAACGTCCGTCCGCGGGCCGCGGACGATCTCGACGAGGGGCATCCGGTGGACGGGATTGAAGAAGTGCATCCCGAGGAAGCGCTCCGGGCGGGTGAGGCCGCGCGCCATCGCCGAGACGGAGAGGCTCGAGGTGTTCGTCGCGAGGAGGCACGTTCCGTCCACGGCGGCCTCGAGCTTCCCGAGCACCTCCCGCTTGACCGGCATCCGCTCCGCGACGGCCTCGATCACCAGATCGAGCGCGCCAAACCCCGCGTAGTCGAGGCTTCCGCGGATCCGCTCCATCCCCCGGGCCGCCTGACGCGGGGTCATGCGGCGGGTCCGGACGGCGGAATCGAAGAGAGAGCGGGCGCGGGCGAGACCGCCGGAGACGGCCTCGCGCCTGATGTCCACCAGGTGCACCGGGTGGCCGCGCGAGGCCGCGAGCTGCGCGATCCCTCCGCCCATCGTGCCCGCGCCCACCACCCCGATCCCGCCGATCCGGGCCGGCGTCTCCTCCGAGACCCGGCGAAGCCCCTTCCTCGCCCGCTGCTGCAGGTGGAAGAGGTGGATCAGGTTCCGCGAGACCGGCGAGCCGATGAGATCCCGGGCCGCCCTCCGCTCCGCCTCGAACCCCCTCGCGGGGGGGCGTCCCACGGAGCGCCCGAGGACATCCAGGATCCGGAGCGGGGCGGGGTAGTGTCCGCCCGTCTTCCGGATGACCCGCCGCCGGGCCGCCCGGAGGACGAGCCGGCGCGCGGGCGGCGTGCCGTCGAGGAGGCGGTCGGCGAGGGTGGCCCGCCGGCGGGGGCGGGGTGGAGGGCGCGGGATCCTCTCCCGGAGGAAGCGGGCGGCGTGTTCGGGGAAGCCCGGGTGGGGGAGGAGATCGTCGACAAGCCCGATGCGCCTCGCCTCGCTTCCGCGGAGCGGCCTGGCCGAGAGGAGCGGCTCGAGGGCGCTCCGGAGCCCCACGAGCCGGGGGAGCCTCGTCGTTCCGCCCCACGCCGGGAGGATCCCGAGCCGGACCTCCGGGAGCCCGATCCGCGTCTTCGGGTGGTCGGAGGCGACCCGGTAGTCGCACGCGAGGGCGAGTTCGGTCCCGCCCCCCATGCACGCCCCGTGGATCGCGGCGACGGTGGGGACCGGGAGCTCCTCCAGCTCGAGAAAGATCTCGTGCCCGACCCGGGCGACCGCCTCGGCCGCGTCCCCGCCCCGCACCGCCGCGAGCTCGCCGATGTCGGCGCCTACGATGAAGGTCGGCTTCCGGCTCGAGACGAGAACCCCGCGGACCTCCCCCCCGGCGCACGCCTCGCGCAGCCCGCGCAGGATCCCCGCGAGGCGCTGCATCGTCCCGCTCGTGAGGATGTTCGCCGACCGGTCCGGCGCATCGAAGACGAGGTGGGCGAGCCCCCCGTCCTCGAGGGAGAGGAGCGGGCTCGCCCCTGCGTCTTCCACGCCCGCGGCCCGCGTCACGGAAAGAGGGGCGGCCCGGGGATCAGGGAGATCCCCGGTGCACGGGCGCGTCGCGGAGCGCGCCCGGGAGGAGAGGGGCCGTCAGTGCGGGCGTTCCCCGGGGCCGGGGAAGCTATCCGCCGGTGCAGACGATGTCCCTGACCTCGGCGTTGGCCCGGGTCAGCGGGACCTCGATCGGATCCCCCCGCTCGAGACTGACCGGCTCGTTCCAGTAGAGCTCCTCGGTGGCGAGCGGATAGCGCGCGTAGATCCACCAGGTCCCCGGGTCCGCCTCGAAGGTGCCCCGCCCGGTGGCGTCCGTCGTGTCGGCGAGGATCTCCCGCCCGGAGAGCTGGAGCTGCGTCGCCACGGTCTCCACGTAGGGGGCGAAGGCCTGCTCCTCCCAGCCGACGAGGATCGCGCAGTATTCCTGGATGCTGGAGAAGTTCTCGTTCTCCAGCCGGCTGCGGAGGTCGAAGGCGGCGGCCCTGGTCGCACCGACGGCCTCGTACTCCGACTCGAGATCGTTGAATTCGTTGAAGAGCACCCTGTACTGCGCTTCGGCCGGATTGTACTGGTCCAGCTCCTCGGAGAGCTGCTGCAGCTGGTCCCTGAGCGCCTGTTCCCGGCTCTGGAACTCCTGCCACTCCTGCGCAGCCGCGGCGATGGAGTCGCGCGCGACCTGGAGTTCCGCCGGCATCTGCGGCTCGGGCGGAGCGTCGGCGATGAGGGTCTCGAAGATCTGGTCCCTGTCGAAGGGGAGGAGCTGGATGTCCAGCTCATCGACAGGGCGCGAGACGGGACTGCCCGTCTCGGGGTCCATGACTTCCACCTCCGCGGTGACGATCAGCTCTGCGGGGCCGCAAGCGGCGATGGCCAGGAGGAGGAGGGGGAGGCTAAGGGCCGTGCGCTTCATCGTTTCGCTCCACACGATTCCGGTTGAACGGGGCTCTCCGAAAACTACCATCCCGCACGCGGGTCCATCAAGCGTGGCTCAGGATGCGGTATCGTGCCCGGATCGAAGTGTTCCCCCTTGGCCAGGCGGAAATGTCCGTCTTCGGCAGACCATTCGCACGCAGTGGGACGTGGGCTGCAGGGAGCATCGGCCGCCCTGCCGGATCCTCTGACGCGGCAGGACCACGGTCTGCCGGCCGGCGGCTCCAGACACGCAGCTTCCGGAGCGCGCCGGCGAGGTGGTGTCCCGATCCCGCGGAGAGCCGGGCCGCACCCCGGGCTGGGACCCTACCGGTCCGGAAACGAGCCGCGTGCGTCGCGGTGGAGGGTTCTGAGTCCGTCCTCGAGTCGTTTTCGGATCCTCCGGTCGCGTTCGGACACGAGCTCCGCCGGAGGCGAGTGCCCGGATGCTGTGGTAGGCCCGGAGGATGACCTCGTCACGGGAGGAGGGTCAGCAACTCATGCTCGCAGGTGTCCCATCCTCGTTGACGGGTACCGGTCGACGGCCGCGACAGAAACGGGAATCCGCGGCCCCATTGAGTTCATATCGCTCGCGATGCCGGGAAGCGGTCCTCGGGAGCTAGGTGGTGGGCATCGTCCGCTTCAGGTACTGGTCGAACAGCGGTACGGTGAATGCCGTGTCACCGTGGGCCGGGCTGTAGATCATCCCTGTCCTGATCAGTTGCGGGCGTGTGGGAGCGACCCGTTGGACGGGGCGGCCCATCGCGTTCGCGATCTCCCCGGAGCGGTGGGGCCCGGGTCCGAGTTCGGCCATGGCCCGCAGATAGCGTCGCTCGAAGGGGGTCGTGCGCCCGAAGCGAACCCGGAAGAAGGTGCTGTCGAGTTCCGCGATCGCGACGGCCGAGGCCTTGTTCACGTCGCCTCGCGTCACGGTCGGCCTGTCGGCCACCGACCAGCAGGCGCTGCCCCACTCCTGGAGGAAGTAGGGATACCCCTCCGTGATCCGCAGGATTTCCTCCAGGGCGTCTGGCTC
This sequence comes from uncultured Gemmatimonadaceae bacterium, assembly GCA_964532325.1. Classification (GTDB taxonomy): domain Bacteria; phylum Gemmatimonadota; class Gemmatimonadetes; order Longimicrobiales; family Gaopeijiaceae; genus JAAXGI01. Next base: position 19,060 of record CAZHGS010000041.1, read on the forward strand.
ATATGCCACGCCGAGGCGGTTGGCCGGCGCCTGGAGCGCCCGCCTGGCGGCGTCGCGGGGCAGGGGACCGATTTCGGGAAAGGAGAACATCCGCTCGGCATAGGTTCTTGCGGCGCCGACGCGAGCCACGAGCTGGGGCAGTCCGGATCCGATCAGTGCAACCGGCAACCGGCGTTGCGCGACGCGGTGCAGGGCCGTGATGAGTGCGCCGAGCTCCCGTCTGTCCACGTGCTGAATCGCATCAATGAAGAGGACGAGCACCGTGCGGCGGGCGCGGGCCGCCTCTCCCGCGACCTGGAGTAGCGCAGTGAGATCAGTGTCCAGGTCTCCGCTGTCCGCGATGCCTTCCTCGCCGTCCAGATCGATCGAGACGGTGATGTCTTCGTAGCTGACCTTCATCGCACGGACGAAGCCTGCAAGCGATCTCCGCGCCTTCCTCGCCAGTTCGCGGGCGGCGGCACTGCGGCTTAGTCGGAGAAGGATGGAGTTCAGCGGACCTGCAAGCGCTGCGGGAAGGGAATGTTCCTCCGGGGCTTCGATGAGGAGGGCCGCGAGGTCGCGTGCCTCAGCTTCGACGAGGATCCGGTTCAGGAGGACGGTCTTCCCGACTCCGCGCAGGCCGACCATCAGAAGGCTCTTGGCGGCGAGACCGTTACCAAGCCGGTCGAGCGCGATCTCCGCATCCTCGATCAGCGTGTCGCGCCCCACCAGTTCGGGTGGCGGCGTGCCTGCGCCGGGCGCATACGGGTTGGTTCGACGATCCAATTATATTGAAGTTATATGGGTTTATCCCGATAAATATCGACTTGGTTCGATGAATTCCAACATGGGAAACGGGGAACCCCTGGCAGGCCCACTCGATGAGCGTGCCGAGGGCGTCGAGGAGTGGGGTCATGCCTTGGCCCGCCATCGCGCCGTCCGGCCGGATGCTCCCATCTCCAACATGCGGACGCCCCGACTCCGTGGCATGCTCCGCCGCCGAAGGGGCGGCGTCAGCCGCTGCCCCCCGACTCGGTCGCCGCACGAGCCCCGTGCCCAACCATCCGCACCGTGCGGTCCGTCCCTCCTCCTACCTCTCCCGCCCCTCGTGGTCCGCCTCCGCTTCGAGGATCTCGGCGAGCCGGCGAACTCCCGGCTCCGCACCCGGCGCCGGTCTCCTCCTCGATGAGGGGGATCGCAACGCGGACGGATGCAACCTCCAGAGCGGTCGTATCGCCGGACATGTGTCTGCGGCCCGTCGAGACTCTCTCGGTGGCGGCGCTCGCCGACCACATCGCCATGATTGACCATGACGTGGCGCTCGGATCCGCTGTCCTCCGTTTACCTGTGTCTGATCACACTGGTGTGGCGGCTCCGGTCCACATCTGCCCCCCTATTTTCGAGAGCCATCGGGTTCGGGCGTCATTGCTGGCGCGGTTCCAGTATTAATTTGCAATTGTAACGGAAATACGTTATCATAGTTATATGATTCACATATTCTCAGTATCCAACTACGGATCGATACGGGAACCAGTGACCCTCGATCTGAGGATCCCAGGGACCGCGCCGGACTTGGCCTGCTTCAGACGAAGCATTGCCAGACCCGATGTTCGACTGCCTGCTGTCGCTGTGCTCATGGGGCCCAACGGCTCGGGCAAGACGACGCTGCTCCGGGCGCTCGTGGTTCTGGGGCGGGCTGTGTCGTCACCTACGGAGACCGTGCATCTTCCACCCTTTCTGTCGGACCAGACTACATGCAAGCCGACGGTGTTCGCTCTCGAAGGCGAGGCGGATTTCCTGGCGCCGGGCGAGAATCCGCAACGGTTCCGATACGAGCTGACGATCGAACGCCGAGAGGTGGACGACGGAACCGCGGCGTCTCTATTCGTGAGCCATGAAGCATTGGTGCACTTTCCGAGAGGACGTCGTCGCCGGTTGTTTGAGCGAGGACCCCCTGGAACATCCGTCTATGTGTCAAGTGAATTTGGCCTCTCGGCTCGGGATGACAGACTGAAGGGGTTTGAGCCCAATCGATCAGCGATCGCGACGCTGGCGCTTGTTAACGTGCCGGTCGCAAAACGGTTCACGACCTTCTTGAGTAATGCGCTGATTGGCGCAAGCAACATCGCAGGCAATGACACGTTTACTCCCGATACGTCCACCGTCATCAATTGGCTCGAGGCCAGTCCGGACGCCAGGCGATGGGCCGAGGCCCAAATCCAACGGAGCGACCTAGGGATCGAGAACATGGAGATTGCCGACGGCGTCGGCGGAAGGTACATCCGGTTCAACCACAGCGGGCTAGATACACCGGTGGTCCTAGGTTACGAGTCCACAGGGACTCGACGTCTGGTTCATCTCCTTCCACTTGTCAGATATGCTCTGGACGTCACTGGAATGGCGATTCTGGACGAGATCGACGGTGCTCTGCATGTCGACATGCTGGGGGAGATCCTCAACTGGTTCCGATCCCGCGAAAGCAATCCTCGGCGTGCTCAGCTGCTGGTATCCTCGCATCACGTAGGCTTGCTGGAAGATCTGGAGAAGGAAGAAGTGTTCATTGTCGAGAAAGACGATGCCGGAGCCACCCGGGTCTACGGTGCCCAGGAGATACAGGGTCTGCGCCGTGACGTCCGTCTCTATCCGAAATACCGAGCGGGCGTGCTTGGCGGGCTTCCGAGATTCGGCTGACGCGCGATGCGTCGGCCGGGCCGGGTTCAGCGAAGGCGGGTCGTGTTCATCGGGGTTGAAGGAAAGAGCGATCGAGCTTTCGCGAGGTTCCCCGGTGGCGTTTGCGAAGTCGCAGGTCTCCATCTCCACCCGGACGTCAAGCCGGCCAGCGGGGGTGACTCGGTTGCAGCTGTTGAGGAGACCGGGCGACGCCTCAGGAGGCATCCTGACCCCCGGAGCATCAGCGAGCGGTTGGTGCCACTGGACTCGGATCGCATAGAGGCAGACAAGGCAGCGGGACGCGACGTCGTGCCCGGACGGAATTGCCCCCCCGACGAGGCGGAGCTTTCCGTGGTCTCGGCGGGATTTCGGCGCGCAGCGGGACACGGGCTGCGGGGAGCAGCGGCTGCCGTGCGGGATTCTCCGACTCCCTCGGGACCACGGTACGCCGGGGAGCGGCTCCGGACCGCCAGCCTCGGAAGCGCGCCGGCGGCATAGTCTTCCGATCGCGTGGAGTGCCGGGCCGCACCCCGCACCGGGACCCTACGGGTTCGGGAACGAGCCGTGTGCGTCGCGGTGGAGGGTTCTGAGACCGTCATCCACCCGGTCTTGGATCGCCCGGTCCCGTTCGGATGCGAGTTTCGCCAGTGAGAACATCCGGATCGCGAGGGCCTGGAACTGGGCGTAGTTGATCGCCATCGGGTTCCATCCGTAGAGCGCGGTCTTCAGGATGTTGGCGGACGTCAGGAGCCCGTGGGCGAGGACCAGCATCTGGTTCCGCTTCAGCCGCTCGGGGATCCCGGCCGCCTCCGCCTCCGTGCCGGAGGCGAGGCCCCGGACTCCGTGGTAGGCCCAGAGGATGACTTCCGCGAGGGCGGGTGAGGTTGCCGCGGTGGCGAAGTGGCGGAGGTCGTAGCCGTTGCTGTACATGTAGCGTACGACATCCCTGAC
>CAZHGS010000042.1:0-22424 GCA_964532325.1 uncultured Gemmatimonadaceae bacterium
GCCCGCCGCCGGGCTCACCCGGCGCGGAAGCCGCCGGTGCCACGCGGACGGTGCGGGCGCGCGTCGCGTCCCCACCGGGAACGCGGGACCACCGGCAGAGCCTCGCATCCTCCATCAGCGATTCGTGGAGCTGCACCGGCCTCTCGCCGGCCCCGGGGCTCCGGCGCTCGTAGCGGCCGTCTGCCGAGAGATCCCACGCGAGCTGGTTGTCCGCCAGGGCGAGCTCGAGGACGCGTGCCAGCTGCGCCTTCAGCGCCCCGTCGTCGATGGGCGCGATGGCCTCGACGCGCGAATCCAGGTTCCGCCGCCGCCAGTCGGCGCTTCCGATCAGGAACACGGGTTGTCCGCCGTTCTCGAAGTAGAAGATCCGGTCGTGCTCGAGAAAGCGGCCGATGATGCTCACGACCCGGATGTTCTCGCTGTGGCCGGGAACCCCGGGACGGAGGCAGCAGTGCCCGCGGATGATGAGGTCGATCGAGACCCCCGCCCGGGACGCCTCATAGAGGCGGCGGATGATCCGCGGATCATCGATCGCGTTCATCTTCGCCACGATACGGGCGGGGCGCCCCTCGCGGGCGTTCGCGGCCTCGCGGGCGATCAGCTCGCCGAACGATCTCCGCATCGTTCCGGGTGCCACGACGAGCCGCCGGTAGGACTGCGCCGGTGCGTATCCGGTCAGGTAGTGGAAGAGGTTCACGAGATCGGCGCCGATCTCGGGGTCGGAGGTGAGGAGGCCCAGGTCGGTGTAGGCGTCAGCGTTCTCCTTGTGGTAGTTCCCGGTGCCGATGTGGCAGTAGGTCCGCGGGTGCCCGTCCTCCTCGCGGATCACGAGGAGCGCCTTGGCGTGCGTCTTGAGGCCGACGATCCCGTAGGTGACGTGGGCCCCGACGGTCTCGAGCATCCGCGCCCATTCTATATTGTTCTGCTCGTCGAATCTGGCCTTCACCTCCACCATGACGGCGACCTGCTTTCCCTGGTCGGCGGCCCGGAGGAGCGCACCGATGACCTGGGAGTCGTCGGAGGTGCGGTAGAGCGTCTGCTTGATGGCGAGGACGGCCGGATCAAGCGCCGCTTCCTGGAGGAGGCGGAGCGCGGTGCTCGAGAAGGACTCGTAGGGGTGGTGGACGAGGATGTCGCCCTCCCTCAGGACGGAGAAGATATCCCGGTCGCCGGCGGCCTCGAGCTCTCCGAGTCCGAGCCGCTCGGCCGCCACGGGCTCCCACGGAGCCGGCCGGTGCTCGGGGAGGGGAAGGCTGCCGAGGGCGATGCAGTCGGCAAGCGCGAGTTCCCCGGCGAGCTCGACGAGATCCTCGACGCCGAGTCCGAGTTCCTTGAGGAGGAGTGCCCGAAGGTGGGGAGGCATCGCCTTCTCGACCTCGAGGCGCACCACGGGGGCGAGCCTCCGCTCCCTCAGCTCCTCGGAGATCATGGCGAGGAGGTCCTCGGCCTCCTCCTCCTCCCGCTGGATATCGGCATTCCTCGTGACGCGGAAGGCGTGGACGCGGAGGATCTCCATCCCGGGGAAGAGCTCGGCCACGTTGTGGCGCACGACTTCCTCGATGGCGACGAACCGGAGTTCCGTTCCCGCGCCCCGCACCGGGAGCCAGCGTTCGCTGTGGACCGGCACCTTGAGCCGGGCGAAGTGAAGCGCGGAGGAATCGGGGTGGCGCATCTCGATCGCGAGCGAGAGGCTCAGGTTCGAGATGAAGGGGAAGGGGTGACCCGGGTCGACGGCCAGCGGGGTGAGGATCGGATAGAGGTGCTTGCGGAAGTAGAGCGTGAGTTCGCGCTCCTGGGCCGGGGTGAGTGCCCCGTAGTCGATCAGCCGCACACCGGCCGCCTCAGCGAGCAGCGGCTTGAGTTCCTCTTCCCAGTAGCGGTCGAGCTCGGTCTCCATCCGCCGCGTCGCGCTGCGCGTCAGGGCCAGGACCTCGGACGGAAGCCGCCCGTCCGAGCCCGTCCGCGTCACGCCGGCCGCCTCCTGGCGCCTGAGTCCGCCGATCCGCTTCTGGACGAATTCATCCAGATTGCCCGCCGTGATCCCGAGGAACCGGACGCGCTCGAGAACGGGCAGCTCCGGATCGCGGGCCTGTTCGAAGACGCGCCGGTTGAAGTCCAGCCAGCTCAGCTCCTGGTTGAAGAAGAGCGAGGGATGGCCGGGGTGCGCGTCTGCGGGCACTTCGCGGGGGCGCACGGCCTGGCGAAAGGGTTCGGTCATCCCGGGTCTCGTCGGTTCGGGTGGTCCTCTCCTGGCGGGGCTGGTGGCCGGGAACCGGCGCGGATCGGTCAGCCGGCCTCGACCTCGAGGCGGAGCGGTCGGCGGAAGACCGCGTCGAAGAGCCGGCCCTTCTTCCGGAGCGCCCACTCCTCCAGTGTCAGGCGCCCGCGTGTCCGGAGTCTGAGCGTGACGGCGTCCGCAGCGACCCGTCCCCGGATCTCTTGTACCCGGCAGACGTGCTCGCGGTCGAGTGCGTCGGCCACGCGGAGGATCGCCGCCAGCCGCCGGACGCGCTCCCGGTCCTCCGGCCCGAGGTCCCGATACCCCGGATGGGTCTCGCTGGGCTCGGCCCGGCGGTGGTAGCGGGCGAGGAGCGCCACGAGGCGGAGGTCGGCCGGGGAAAGTTCCGGGAGCTCGGAGTTCTGGATCAGGTACATCGAGTGCTTGTGATGGCCCCGGTACGAGATGAACTGGCCGATATCGTGAAGGATCGCGCCGGCGAGGAGGATCCCCCGGTCCTCCGGCTCGAGTCCGTGAAGCGACCGGAGCTGGTCGAAGAGCGCGAGGGAGAGCCGCGCGACCTGCCGGCCGTGCACCTCGTCGAACCGGTACCGCCGGCCGAGTGTGACCGCCGCGGCCCGGACCTCCTCGAGCACGCGGTCCCGGTGCGCCCGCCGGTCGCTGATCTCGTCGGCCAGGTCGAGAAGCAGACCCTCCTTGACCCCGACCCGCGGGACGAGGATCTCCTCGGCCCCGACCAGCCCGGCGATCCTCTCGTAGACGACGGCGGCCGGGAGGATCACGTCGGCGCGGTCCTCACGCAGGCCGAGGCGCTGGATGCGGTCGGCGACACTCAGCTTCGCGAGCTCGCCTATCACGGCCCCCAGGTCCGCAGGGTGCAGCCGGCACATCCCGTTCTCTCCCCGCGGCCCGTTCGCGAGCCTGGCCAGGCTCTCGATGTTGCCCCCCGTGGCGATCATGGCCGCCGGCTCCCACTCCGCAGCGGCCCGCGGGGCCTTGAGGGCATGCGCGTAGCGTTCCAGGATCTCGTAGAAGTGCGCCGCGTCCTCGGCGGGTCCGTCCTCCTCGACCGCCTGGAGGAGGCGGACGGATCCGAGCGTGTGCGACTCGGTCCAGACGATCCCCTCGGGCCCCGCGACCGAGACTTCCACGCTTCCCCCCCCGAGATCCACCATGAACCAGTGGCCGGCGCCGAAGTCGTGGCGCTCCCGGACGGCGACCCAGACGAGCCGGGCCTCCTCGCTCCCCGAGATCGTCTCAAGGTGGATCCCCGACTCGCGCCGGACCCGCTCCACGAACGCGCCCCCGTTGCGGCTCTCGCGCACGGCGCTCGTGGCGACCGCCCGGTAGTGCGTGACCCCCAGATCGTCGAGCCGCCTGCGGATGTGGGTGAGGGCGGAGACGCCGGCGTCCATCGTCTCCGGCGAGAGCCTCCGCTCACGGGTGAAGACGTCCCGCCCGAGCCGGACGGCGAGCCGCTCCTGGCTGACCGTGACGCAGCGGCCCGACGCCGGCATCTCCGCGGCGAGGTAGCGGATGGCGTTCGATCCGACATCGATCGCCGCGATGCGGTGGGAGGGAAGGCGTGCCTCCGGGTCCGCGCCGCCCGCCGGAACCGGCAAGGGCCGGCCTACTCGTCCGTGACGCAGCCGAGCGCCGCGTCCCGCACGGTGCGGATATAGCGCGCGAGCGTGCCCCGCCGCGCCTTGTAGGGTGGCATCGTCCACGCGTCCCGCCTCGCCTCGAGCTCCTCCTGCGTGACCCCGAGGGAGAGTCGTCTCGCCCGCGCGTCGATCTCGATCCGGTCGCCGTCGCGCACGAGCGCCAGGGGGCCGCCTTCCTGCGCCTCCGGCACGATGTGGCCGATGAGAAAGCCGTGCGAGCCCCCCGAGAAGCGGCCGTCGGTGAGAAGCGCGACCTCGGCGCCGAGCCCCGCTCCCACGATCGCCGAGGTCGGGGTCAGCATCTCGGGCATCCCCGGCCCGCCCTTCGGACCCTCGTAGCGGATCACGACGGCGTCCCCGCCGCGGATCCTGCCCCCCTCGAGCGCGCCGAGCATCGCCTCCTCGGAGTCGAAGACGCGGGCCGGACCGGCGAAGCTGAGCCCCTCCTTCCCGGTGATCTTCGCGACGGCGCCGCCCGGAGCGAGGTTGCCGCGGAGGATCGTGATGTGACCCGTCTCCTTGATCGGGTCCCCGACGGTCCGTACGACCTCCTGCCCATCGGCCAGCCCCGGAAGGGCGTCCAGGTTCTCGGCGACCGTCCGGCCCGTCACCGTGAGGCAGTCGCCCGCGAGGAGGCCTTCACCGAGGAGGTACTTCATGACGCCGGGCGTCCCGCCGGCCCGGTGGAGGTCCTCCATCACGAAACGCCCCGACGGCTTGAGGTCCGCCAGGAACGGCACGCGGCCACTCGCGGTCTGGAAGTCGTCGAGCGCGAGCGGGACCCCGACGGCCCGCGCCATCGCGATGAGGTGGAGGACGGCGTTCGTGGAGCCCCCGAGGGCCATGACGACCGTCATCGCGTTCTCGAACGCATCCCGGGTCATGATGTCGCTGGGCTTGAGGTCGAGCTCGAGGAGGCGCCGGATCGCCGGCCCGGCGGCGAGGCACTCCTCGAGCTTCGCGGGGTCGTCGGCGGGGGTCGAGGAGCTGTACGGGAGCGACATCCCGAGCGCCTCGATCGCCGAGGCCATCGTGTTCGCCGTGTACATCCCCCCGCAGGCACCGGCTCCGGGGCAGGCGTGCTGGACGATCTCTTGGCGCCGCCCGTCATCGATCCGCTCCGCGAGGAACTCGCCGTAGCTCTGGAAGGCGGAGATGACGTCGACCATCTGGCCCCGGGTGTGGCCCGCGCGGATCGTTCCCCCGTAGACCATGAGCGAGGGGCGGTCCAGCCGGCCCATCGCCATCACGCATCCGGGCATGTTCTTGTCACATCCGGGGATGGAGACGTTCGCGTCGTACCACTGCGCCGCCATGACCGTCTCGATCGAGTCCGCGATGAGGTCGCGCGACTGGAGCGAGAAGCTCATCCCCTCCGTCCCCATCGAGATCCCGTCGGAGACCCCGACCGTGTTGAAACGCATCCCCACGAGGCCGGCACCGGCGACCCCCTCCTTCACCCGGGCCGCGAGGTCGTTGAGATGCATGTTGCAGGTGTTGCCCTCCCACCAGACGCTCGCGATCCCGACCTGCGCCTTCGCCATGTCCTGCTCGGAGAGCCCGGTGCCGTAGAGCATCGCCTGCGAGGCGCCCTGCGAGCGGGGCCCGGTGATGCGCGAGCTGTACCGGTTCAGTCGTTCTGGCATCGGGCGGTGCGCCTTCGCGGCGGGATTTCCTGCCGGCCACCGGAGTGCGGCCACGGGGCCTCCCAACGTACCGGGACGCGGCCCGGCAAGGAAGTGCGGGAGCGGGATGGCGCGCCCGTCTGGCCATCTCGGTGCCCGGTCCCGACTTGGGTGTCCCGGCCGTCCCGGCCCCGGCCCCGGAGGGGACGGCTGCGCGCTTCTTCGTGGACGGCCCCGCGGGGCGCGCCCGAAACGATATGCGCACGCGGTCTGTATCAGCCCTGCGCGCGGGGCGGCGTGCCCGGGAGAGGCCGGGAGGCGGCCGCTTCCTCCCGCCGAGCCAGGAGACGAGATGATCAAGCATGCCACGCCCGACCACCCGGTGCACGACCTCATCGTCCGGCGCTGGAGCCCGTACGGATTCGACGGACGGCCCGTCGCGCGCGAGGATGTCTGCGCCCTCTTCGAGGCGGCGCGGTGGGCGGCTTCTTCCTTCAACGAGCAGCCGTGGCGCTATATCGTCGCGGTGCGGGAGGACGCCGCGGAGTTCGGGCGGCTGCTCTCCTGCCTGATGGAAGGGAACAGGTCGTGGGCCGGGTCTGCGCCTGTCCTCGCGCTCGGCGCCGCGCGGCTGAACTTCACGCGCAACGACGCTCCCAACGCGGTCGCCCTCCACGACCTGGGGCTCGCGTCCGGGAACCTCTCGGTCGAGGCGACCGCCCGGGGCCTCCACGTGCACCAGATGCGCGGGATCCTCCCGGACCTGGCCCGCGAGGTCTACGGCGTTCCCGCGGGATTCGAGGTGGTCACCGCCCTTGCGATCGGCTATGCCGCCCCGCCCGAGGAGCTCGCGCCGCCGCTTCGCGAACGGGATCTCGCGCCGCGGTCGCGAAGGCCTCTCGGGGAGTCCGTCTTCTCGGGCGCGTGGGGCGAGGCGGCCGGCGTGCTCTCACCCTCCTGACCCGGGGCCCGGGAGCGGGAGCGCAGTGGCGTCCCCGCACCGCTGCGCCGACGGGACTTGCGCGGGGAATCGGCTGCGCGTAGGTCAAGCGGAGCCCTCCCCGGGGCTCCGCGCCGCATCACCGACTCCGTCCGGGAAGCCCGTCCCGCATGACCGCTCGCTTCGAAGTGCATCGGGCCGTGATCCTCAGGGACCGGTATCTTTTTGGCCTCTCGGGCGTGATCGAGGAGGGGATGGTCCAGACCGGAATGCTGGCGGGCCTCGGTGACGACGAGGATGCCCCGAAGTTCGAGGGGACCGTCCACGGGGTGGAGTATCTGGAGACCGACGGGATCGCCGAGCCGACCCTCACCTTCCACTACCGCGATCCCCGGAAGCTCGAGCGGTGGGAGTCGATCCGGTGGGAGGGCAAGAAGCTCCACCTGGAGTGGGTGTTCGAGTAGCCCCTGATCTTCACCTGGCCGTGCGTGCGGTGCCTCCCGCGGCCGATATCCGAGAGCGCAGATGACCGTAGCGAGGGAGTACCCTACCGATCGGATCCGGAATGTCGCCGTGCTCGGGCACGCGAGCTCGGGGAAGACGACGCTCGTCGACGCGCTCTGCTTCACCGCGGGCACGGCATCGAGGAAGGGGAATGTGGCCGAGGGCCACGCGCTCACCCTCACGAGCGCCGAGGAACTCGCCCAGGGGGTGTCGATGCAGCTCACTGGCGCATTCGCCGAGTGGGAGGGTCACAAGATCAATCTCCTCGATACGCCGGGATACCTCGACTTCACCGGGGAGGCGCTGGCCGCGGTGCACGCGGCCGACGCGGCGATCGTGGTGGTCGGCGCGACCTCGGGCATCGAGGTCGGGACCGAGAAGGTGTGGGAGTACTGCGAGAAGCGCGGACTCCCCCGGCTCGTCGTCGTCTCGATGATGGACAAGGAGCATGCGGATTTCACGGGTGTCCTCGACGCCGTCCGCGAGAGGCTCGCCCCGCACGCGATGCCGATCCAGCTTCCGGTAGGCGCGGGCGAGAGCCTCTCGGGGGCCGTGGACACGCTCGACGGGAGCGCGCACCGGTTCCGGGGAGGGGACGGCAAGGGGGATGTCGAGGAGGCGGAGGTTTCCGCAGACGTCTCCGGTGCGCTCGAGGAGTGGCACACCGAGCTCCAGGAAACGCTTGCCACCCTCGATGAGGATCTCCTGGACCTCTATCTCGAGGAGGGGGAGCTCCCCCTCGACGAGGCGATCCGGGCGCTCGCGCTCGCGGTGCGGACGAACGAGATCATCCCCGTCCTTCCCCTCGCCGCCTCGACCGGTGCGGGCACCCGCGCGCTCCTCGACCGGATCATCGCCCTCCTCCCGGGCCCGGCCGACGCCATCCCGCAGACGGCTTCCCGCGAGGGGGAGGATCCCGTCGAGCTCCGGGCGTCCGACGACGACCCCTTCACCGCCCTCGTCTTCAAGACCGTCTCCGAGCCCCACGTCGGGAACCTCTCGCTCTTCCGGGTCTGCAGCGGATCGGTCCGGAACGGGGCGCATGTCGTCAATGCCGGCCGCGGCTCCCAGGAGAAGCTGAACCACCTCTCCGTCCCGCTCGGAAAGGAGCGTCCCGAGGTGGCCGTGCTCCACGCCGGGGACATCGGTGTCGTGGCAAAGCTCCGGGGCACGTTCACGAACGACACCCTCGCCGAGCAGGGGCGGGACGTCGCCGTGGACGCGATCACCTTCCCCCTTCCCGATGTCCGCCTGGCCGTCCGGGGGAGGACCCGGAGCGACGACGACAAGCTGGGGGAGGCGCTCGCGAGCCTCCAGCGCGAGGACCCCTGTTTCAAGTCGGGCTACGAGCCCGAGCTGCGCCAGACGATCATCCGCGGGATGGGAGAGCTCCATCTCGACGTCCAGATGGAGCGGATGTCGCGCAAGCACGGCGTGCAGGTCGATACCGAGCGGCCGCGGATCGCCTACCGCGAGACAGTCACGCGGAGGGCGGAGGCCCACGGACGCCACAAGAAGCAGAGCGGCGGCCGGGGACAGTTCGGAGACTGCCGGATCCGGCTCGAGCCGCTGCCCCCGGGGGGCGGATACGAGTTCGTCGATGCGATCAAGGGCGGCGTGATCCCCGGGCGGTTCATCCCCTCCGTGGATCGGGGGATCCGGGAGGCGGCCGGCAAGGGGATCCTGGCCGGCTACCCCGTCGTGGACATCCGGGCGGAGTGCTACGACGGGACCTACCACAGCGTCGACTCTTCCGACATCGCCTTCCAGCTCGCCGGTGCCATCGCCTTCCGCAAGGCTGCCGAGGCGGCCCGTCCGACGATCCTCGAGCCGATCATGGAGGTCGAGGTGACGACCCCCGAGGCGTACATGGGCGATGTCATGGCCGATGCGAGCCAGCGGCGCGGGAAGGTCCAGGGTATCGACAGCAGGGGGGGGCGCACGGTGATCCGCGCCCGGATCCCGCAGGCCGAGCTCTACAGGTATGCCGCCGCGCTCCGCGCGATGACGCACGGGCGCGCCCACCATCTCCGCGAGCTCGTCGCCTACGAGCCGGTTCCCGAGTTCGAGAAGGCCCGGATCATCGCCGAGGCGAACGAGGAGGACTGAACCCGGCGCACAAGGCCACCGGAGGGGGGCGCCGCGCCCCCTCCCGCGCATGCGCCCGGGACCGGTTCCCCCGGCTCCCGGCCGGAGGCGGGGACGGCTGGCCCGGCGCCGGTGGGGCGCAACCCGCTCTCCCGGTGTATAACGCGCTGAAACCGACGGCGCCGGTGCGGGCGCGCCTGGGACCCGCGCCGGGTTCGTGGACCGACCCGAGGCGGCAGCATCCATGGACGGGGACCTGACGAGAGATCTCGCCCGACTGAGAGAGCGGGCGGCACGCTTCGGCGAGGAAGAGGTGGCTCCCCGCGCCCGGGAGTGGGAGCGCGCGGGGAGGTTCCCGGACGCGATCGTGCCGCGCCTCGGCGAGCTCGGGTTTCTGGGTGTCGAGGTTTCCGGGGAGTACGGCGGGTCCGGGGGCTCGTGCCGCGCCGGAGTCGCCGTACTGGAAGAGATCTCCAGGCATGACGGCGGGCTCGCGCTCGGCCTCTCGGCCCACAACGGCCTTGCCGTCAAGCACATCCTCGTGGCCGGCAGCGAGGAACAGCGCCGGCGGTTCCTCCCCCGCCTGGTGTCGGGCGAGCAGATGGGGGCCTGGTGCCTGACGGAGCCGGGCGCGGGCACGGATGCCACGGCGCTCCGGACGGCCGCCGTCCGGGATGGCGGCGGGTGGGTTCTGGACGGCACGAAGCACTTCATCACCAATGGTTCGCGGGCCGGCACCTACGTGGTCCTCGCGAGGACGCCTGCGGACGGAAGCCGGAGGGGGATCAGCGCGTTCGTCGTGAAGCGGGGAACCCCGGGCCTCTCGGCCGACCCGCCGCTGGAAAAGATGGGGATGCGGTCGTCCGACACCGTCACCCTGCGGCTCAGCAGCGTCCGCGTTCCGGACGCGCAGCTCCTCGGAGAGCCCGGAGAGGCGATGCGCGACGTGAAGACCGTCCTCGGGGCCGGGCGCGTCCTGATCTCGGGGATCGCTCTCGGGCTCGCCCGCGCGGCGTTCGAGAAGGCCGTGGCCTACGCGAACCGCCGGGAGACCTTCGGAAAGCCGATCATCGAGCACCAGCTCATCCAGGCCAAGCTCGCCGATATGGCGACGCAGCTCGAGGCGGCACGGGCCCTCGTCCGCCGCGGCGCCACGCGCATGGACGAGGGCCGTGCGACGTACTTCGACTCGGCGGCCACCAAGCTCTTCGCCTCGGAGACCGCGACACGCGTCTGTCTGGAGGCCATACAGGTGCACGGCGGCTACGGCTATATGACCGACCGCGATGTGGAGCGCTATTTCAGGGACGCGAAGCTCCTCGAGATCGGCGAGGGCACGAGCGAGATCCTCCGCGTCCTGATCGCGAAGACCCTCCGGGACCCTCCGGGCCGGGCGGGCCGGGCCACGAGCGGGTGATCCGCATCGCGGCCGGCTCGGGCTTCTGGGGGGACTGGCCCCAGGCGCCGGCGCTCCAGGTACGGTCGGGGCCGATCGACTACCTCGTCCTCGACTACCTGGCCGAGGTGACGACGGCGATCCTCGACAGGCTCCACCGGCGCGACGACGCGGCGGGGTACGCCCGCGACTTCGTGACAGACGTGGGCGAGCTCCTCCCGGAAATCGCCGACCGGGGGATCCGCGTGATCGCGAGCGCGGGAGGGGTGAATCCGCGGGGGTGTGCCCAGGCGCTGCTCCGGAAGGCGGGGGAGGTCGGCGTGTCCGGCATCGGCGTCGGGGTGGTGGAGGGCTCGGACGTGCTGGACCTGGTCCGCGAGGGGGCGCGAAGGGGTGTCGGGGAGAGTGGCGGGATCGTCCCGCTCGACCCGGACGGACCCGCTCTCGCGGAGATCTCCCCGCGCCTCACAAGCGCGCATGCGTACCTGGGAGCCGACCCGATCGTGGAGGCGCTCGAACTCGGGGCACAGGTGGTCGTGACGGGCCGCACGACGGACGCCTCCCTCGCGCTGGCCCCGATCCTCCACGAATTCGGGGTCGCCCCGGACGACTGGGACGCGCGGGCTCTCGGCACCGTGGTCGGCCACCTCCTCGAGTGCGGTGCGCAGGCGTCGGGCGGCAACTTCCTGGGAGATTGGCGGAGCGTCCCCGATCCGGTGCGGATCGGCCTTCCGATCGCGGAGCTCTCCGGCCCCGGACGGGCGGTGATCACGAAGCACGAGTCGCTGGGTGGCCTGGTCAACGCCGCCACCGTGAAGGAGCAGCTCGTCTACGAGATCGCCGATCCGCGGTCCTACGCGACGGCCGACTGCATCACCGATTTCACGACGATCCGGCTCACCGACGAGGGGCCCGACCGGGTCGGGATCGGGGGCGTCCGCGGAAAGCCGCCGCCGGCGGCGCTCAAGGTCACCTGCGTCTACGCTGCGGGATGGAAGGTGACCGGTGAGCTGACGTACGCATGGCCGGAGGCGCGCGAGAAAGCGCGGGCCGCGGGCCGGCTCGTCCTGGACCGGGCCGAGGCCAGGGTGGGAGGAGCGTTCGACGAGTGCGTGGTCGAGCAAATCGGCGCGGGGGCACTCTTCGGCGCGCTGGACGGGTGCGAGGCCGGCGACGACGCCACCGGGCCCGACGAGGTGGTGCTCCGGGTCTCCGCGCGCTCCCGGGACCGGTCGGCCTGCGAGTGGCTCGGGCGTGAGCTCGTCGGCCTCGTCCTCACAGGTCCGCCCGGAGCCACCGGATACGCCGCCGGCAGGCCCCGCGCGAGAGAGGTGAGCGGGATCTGGTCGTGCCTGCTCCCGAGTGCCCGGGTGCGGCCCCGGGTGGAGGTCCTGGACTGAGGTGGGGGAGGCCCGTCCCGTGGCGGCCCGTGCACGCCACCGCCTCTTCGTCCTCGCCCACGGTCGCTCGGGCGACAAGGGGGACACGGTGAACATCGGCGTCATCGCGCGGCGGCCGGAGTGGTATCCGACTCTCGCGGCCGAGCTCCCGGCGGCCCGCGTCGCCGAGTACTTCCGGCCCCTCGGGACCGGCCCCGTCGAGCGCTTCGAGCTCCCGAACCTCTGGGCGCTGAACTTCGTGATCAGGCGGGCTCTCGGCGGCGGAGGAGCTCTCGGGCTCCGACTCGACGCCCAGGGCAAGACCTACGCCCAGGCGCTCCTTCGCATGCCCCTGGAGCTCTCCGACGAGATCGTCCGCGCTGCCCGGCAACACTGGGGGAGCCGGCTCCCGGACGACTGCGTGCTCCCCGGCCGGTGAAGGGCCTGCTCCGATACCGGGCCGCCGGAGGAGTCGTGCGGCTCACCCTGGACCGTCCGGAGCGGAGGAACGCCCTCTCCCCGCGCCTGCTCGACGCGCTCCAGTCCGCGCTGGACGAGGCCGGCGCGGATCCGCGGACGCGTGTGCTCTGCCTTGGCGCGACGGGCCCCGCCTTCTGCGCAGGCATCGACCTGAAGGAGGTGGACCTGAGCCGGCCCGCGCAGGCGCGCGAGCTGGCGGACCGACTCTCCGGCGTCTACCGGACGCTCCTGGCCTTCCCGGTCCCGGTCCTCTCTTCCGTCGGGGGCGCCGCGGCCGGAGGCGGGGTTGGCCTGGCTGCGGCCGCCGACATCGTGTGGGCGGGTCCGAAGGCCCGCTTCCAGCTCCCCGAGGCCCGGATCGGCCTCGTCCCGGCGATGGTCTCCGTCGTGCTGAGGCGGCGTCTCGCTCCGAAGAGGGTGTCCGCGATGGCCCTCGGAGGCGTGGTCCTCGGACCCGCCGACGCCCTGGCGGCGGGCCTCGTCGACATCCTCGCCGGGGGCGCCGCCGATACGGAGATCGTGCGGTTTGCCGGCGATCTCGCGCGGGACCGTTCCGCCGTTGCCCTCCGGCGCACGAAGGCATTCCTGGACCGGCGTCTCGCGGCCGGGCTGGACGCGGAACTCGCGGCGGCGAGAGCAGCATTCCGGGCGGCAGCGGCCACCGAGGACGTACGCCGGGGCCTGGCCGCGTTCCGCAGGAAGGAGCGCGTCCGATGGAACGAGATATGACTACGGTCCGCGATGCGGTCCGCCGGCTCGAAGGGCTCTACGCCGAGTACGCGAGCCCCGGCCCCTCCGCGGCGGTCGCCAGGCAGCACGCGCGCAACAAGCTGACGGTCCACGAACGCCTCGATCTCCTCCTCGATCCCGGCGCGCCGCGCTTCGAGGTAGCCACCTTCGCGGCCAGGGGCTGCTACGGGGAGCATGGGGAGATCCGTTCCGCCGGGGTGCGCGTCGTGATCGGGAGCGTGAGCGGACGGCTCTCCCTCGTTGTCGCAAACGACTCGATGGTCAAGAGCGGCACGTGGTTTCCCCTGACAATCAAGAAGATCCTCAGGGCGCAGGAGATCGCTCTCGAGAACCGGCTTCCCGTCATCTACCTCGTCGATTCGGGCGGGCTCTTCCTCCCGCTCCAGGACGGGAGCTTCCCGGACCGCGATCACGCCGGACGCATCTTCTACAACAACGCTCGGCTCTCCGCGGCGGGGGTTCCACAGATCGCGGCCGTCATGGGACCGTGCGTGGCGGGCGGCGCCTACATCCCCGCGCTCTGCGACGAACTCCTCATCGTGAAGGGGACCGGAGGCGTCTTCCTCGCAGCCCCGCACCTCGTGAAGGCGGCCATCGGCGAGGTGTCGGAGATCGAGGAGCTGGGCGGTGCCGACACGCACGCGGAGTGGAGCGGGATGGCGGACTACGTGGATGGCGGCGAGGAGGAATGCCTCGCCCGTGTGCGACGGCTCGCCGGGACCTGGCCCGAACCGCCCGCCACGCGCTATCCGGTTCACCCGCCCGGGGACCCCGAGAGCGCCCCCGACGCACTCCTCTCCCTCCTCCCGGCGGACCGCACGGAGGCGTACGAGATGCGGGCGCTCCTCCGTTCGATCATCGATGCGGACAGCTGGGAGGAGTACAAGGCACGCTACGGCCGCTCGTTGCTCACGGGCACCGCTCGACTGAACGGCCGTGTCGTCGGGATCGTGGCCAGCCAGCGGTCCGTCTCCCGCACGGCGCGCGGAGAGATGCACATCGGAGGGGTGATCTACGGCGATGCCGCCGCCAAGGCCGCCCGCTTCGTGGTGAACTGCAACCAGAAGGGGATCCCGCTCCTCTTCTTCCAGGACGTGACCGGATTCATGATCGGGAAGCGGGCGGAGCAGGGCGGGATCATCCGGGAGGGGGCGAAGCTCGTGAATGCGGTGGCCAACTCCCGGGTGCCGAAGATCACCGTCGTCGTCGGAAACAGCTATGGCGCCGGCAACTACGCGCTCTGCGGCCGCGCCTACGGCCCGCGTTTCCTTCTCGCCTGGCCCACGGCCTCGATCGCGGTGATGGCCGGGGACCACGCGGCCGAGACAATGCTCGCCATCGAGAAGTCGAAGGCCGGTGCAGACGTGACCGAAGAAGAGCAGGCCGGGATCCTGGCCCGGGTCCGAAGCAGGTACGAGCGCACGCTCTCTCCGTACCATGCGGCCGCGAATCTCTGGGTGGATGCGGTCATCGATCCACGCCGCACCCGGGAGACGCTCGATCTCCTCCTGGCGGTCGCGTGCCGCCACGACCCGGAGGAGGAATTCAAGCTGGGCGTGTTCCAGGTGTGAAGGGCTCCCGCCGCCACGAGAAGGTATCGATGGCACGTTCTCCAGCAGACGCCCCCGTGGCCGGGCTCCAAGCCATGCGCGACAAGGTGCAGTCTCTCATCGACGTCGCAGCACCCCTCCTCGGGAAACTGACTCTCGGTCGCGCGCACACATCGGCGGCCACCGTGGCCGCCGCGATCCTCTCCGGCTCCGGTAAGACGTACACCGGCGTCTGCATCGACCTGAGCTGCGGTATCGGGTTCTGCGCCGAGCACGCGGCCGTGGCCGAGATGCTGAAGGGGCGGGAAACCGAGATCGACACGATCGTGGCCGTAGGCAAGGATGGCGTTCTCGCGCCCTGTGGCCGCTGCCGGGAACTGATGGTGCAGGTGGATCCCAGGAACTTCAATGCGCGGGTCGCGCTGCCGGGCGGCAGGGTCTCACTGCTGAGCGAGCTCCTCCCGGACCATTGGATCGACTCCTGGGGCTGACCGGACAACCCGGACCATCCCGGTCGGCGAGCACGCCGACGCTCGTGCCCTCCAGACATGGGTCCTGCCATGACGAATCGGCGCCTGGGCCATGCACCTTGCCCTGGCGGTCGTTCCCCACGCGCCCCGAGAGGCACCGACCTCCGCTCCACGCGGTCTGGATGCCCTCTCACCGGGTCCGGCTCCGCGAGATTCGCGCTGCACCGGGATCCCCCGGAGTCCCCGGACGCCTCCGGCCTTGCCCGCCGTCGGTATCGGCTATATCTGGATCCGATGTGTCGCGGGCGATGATTCCGCCATCCGTTCCACCGCAAACAGCGCCTCGGATTGTGAACCCCAGCCCCACGGACCACGCGACGATGCGGAAGCGGGAGTTCCCGGAAGAAGGCGAGGTCGTCGATCGGCCCGATGAGCCGGGCCCGGCTCCCGCCGGCCGACCGAAACACCGTGCCTCTGTGCCCCGCGGCCTTGCACCCGTAACACCGTCGTTGCGAGTCGGCCGCGCTTCTCCCGGTTGCGCTGGTTTTCCGCGAGCGCAATTCGGCATGGCGGTCGCCTGCAGGACGGCGCTCGGTCTGGCCCTCTTCGCCTTCTGCACAATCGTTCCGACCGGTGCCGCCTCGGCCCAGGAGGGCGGGATCGAAGGTGTGGTCGTCGATACGGCGGGCGGGCGGCTCCACGCCGCGTCCGTCAGGCTGAGCGGCGGGCCGGGGAGCCCCCAGGAAGTACGGACGGATGGGGACGGCCGGTTCTCCTTCACGGGGCTCGTCCCCGGCACCTATGCGTTGAGCGTCTCCCTCGGTGGCTTCGGCGCTGCGGCTGTGGACGGAGTCGTCGTCGCCGCCGAGCCGGTCCAACTCCCGGGGATCACCCTCCGGCCGCTCTTCTTCGCCGATCCCCTCGTGGTGACGGCCACGCGCTTCGCGGAGCCGGTCCTCCAGGTGCCGATGAGCATCACTGCGGTGGCCGGCGCCGACATCGAGCGCCGGGCGATCGAGAACCTCACGGCGCTCTCGCGCTGGACGCCGGGGCTCACGGTGGTGGACCAGGGTGCGCGCGGGAGCAACGTCGTCATCGCACGCGGACTCCACACGGATGCGCTGACCGGCTCCGAGCAGGCTGGCAACAACTACAACAACGGCGTCGCCACCTACATCGGCGACATTCCCCTCGCGATAGATCTCCGGCTCCGTGACATCGAGCGGGTCGAGGTGCTCCTTGGACCCCAGGGCACGCTCTACGGTGCCGGAACGCTGGCGGGCGCGGTGCGGTATCTCCCGCGCAGGCCGGAAACGGGGCGGCGCACGCTTGAGTTCCGGGGCGATCTCTTCGCACTCGCGCACGGCGGCGCACCGGGTTCGGACGCCGGGCTCACCTTCAACCTCCCGGTCGTCTCCGGCCGTCTGGCTCTCCGCGGTGCGGTGGACCGCTACTCGAATCCGGGGTTCATCGACTACGACTACCTGCTCGTGACGCCCGGCGTCTCCGAACCGGAGCCCGACCTTGCCGATCCGGCTGCGGTGGCCGCGAACCTCCGCCGGAACCCGGACGCCAACACCGAGGAGACGGCCGCGGCGCGGTTGTCTCTCCTATGGCAGGCGACGCCGGCGCTGTCGGCCCTTCTTGCCTACCACCTGCAGGATCAGCGCGTCGGTGCGCGGCAGGTCAACCACGTCCGTTCGTTTGACACCGGCCGCTACGTCGCCGCCCACCGGTATCTCGAACCGAACGATCGCACGAACCAGCTGTGGAGTCTCGAGCTGGCCTGGGCACCAGGGGGCGCAGAGGTGACCACGGCAGTCGGCTATGCACGGTTCGCCGCCGAAGGCCAGCGCGACCAGACGGACCTGCTGATCCAGGAGTTCGGCATCGCCGGCCTGCTTCCGAGTGAATTTCCCGCCCTTGCGAGGGCGCGGGCCGTCGATCCGGGCGTCTCGGCCACCGACGTGACCTCCCGGTTTCGCGCATTCTCGGCCTTTACGCGCGAGGACTCGCGCGAGGAGCGCCTCAACTGGGAGACGCGCGTGGCCTCCACCGGCGACGGGCTGTGGCGATGGGTTGGCGGCGTCTTCCTCAACCGCTTCGAGAACGACGGTACGAGCCACGAGTTCGTTCCCGGGCTCACCGAATTCTCCGGCGTCACGCCCGTTCTCGGCGGGACCCCGGCGTCCGAACCGGTCGAGTACTACAATCTCTCGAACGGGCTGGTGGAGGAGCGGGCGCTCTTCGGGGAGATTTCGCGCAGCCTGGGCCAGCGCTGGCGGCTGACAGCTGGCGGCCGCTGGTTCGGCTACCGCATCGAGACCGGGAGCCTGACCGAATTCCCCTACACGCCCGGCTACAACTCGCCCTTCACCGACTACGGGTCCGACGACCGTGGTGTGCTCTTCAAGGCGAGCGCAAGCTACCGCGTCGACGACGAGACGAATGCCTACTTCACTCGCTCGGAAGGCTACCGCATCGGGGGCAGCAACAACTTCCGCATCTGCACCGACGAGGAGGTCGCCCTACTCACCGACGAGGATCCCGCCAACGACCCCCCGCAGTCCGGATGCATCTACGAGGACCAGGTGCTGGTCCGGCCCGACGTTACCGTCAACTACGAAGTCGGAATCCGACGTGCGTGGAGCGGAGGACGGTTCAGCGTGAGCGCCACCCTCTTCCAGGTCGACTGGACGGACATTCAGGTGGCGGGGCTCACGCCCTTCAGCGCGCAGCCCATCACGCTGAACGGCGCCGGGGCCGTGAGCCGGGGGATCGAGTTCGCCGGGGCAGCGGGGGTGACGAGCGCGTTTCGGCTTCGCGGATCGTGGTCCTATACGCGGGCCGAGCTGAACCAGGACTCGCCCGGTCTCCTCGAGGGGGGTGCCGATGCGTTCGAGGGCGACCGCCTCCCTGGTGCGCCGAAGCATCAGGGCAACGCACTCGCGTCGTACGGCTGGTCGCTCGGCGGCAGCACCGCGCTGGAGGTCCTGTATGGCTACACCTACCTCGGCGACGTCCTGACACGCGTCGGGCTCCGCGCCGGCGGCGAGACGCTGCCGGCCTACGAGCTCCACAACGTGTCTGTATCGGTCTCCAGGGACGACTGGGAGCTCACGCTCTATGCCGAGAATCTGCTGGACGAGTATGCAGTGACCGGCGTGCGCCAGACGGCCGGCCAGATCGGGCGCACGGAGGACGGTTTCCTTTCGCGCCGTTACTTCGCCAATGTGCTCGCGCCACGCCGTGCGGGCATGCGCGTGCGCTACCTGTTCGACTAGACCGAGGCTCCGGGTCCGTGGGCGTATAGTTGACGTAATCCCAAGGACATGGGGCTCTCTACGGGATGCGGTTTACCGTTTACCGACTGCGTCTTGAGATCGACCCTCGGGAGCTCGAAGCACCGTTGCTGGAGGGGGGTCGGCTTGGTCCGCAACTGGAAGGTGGCTCCGTGGGCCGCGTCTGACCGTCTTGGCGTGGCAGGAGGGACCGAGAGACATCGAGTGTCATGTCAATACATGAGAGTGGCTACCGGGTACGCTGTGGAAGCGCCGGATAGTATCCTATAAAAAATGTCATACCAATAATTTATGCCCTGATATACGGCGCCGGGTGCGCCGGGACTACCCTATGGGGATCGAGACTCCGGCCTGGAGGGTGATCGCGCGGTTCTTGGCGCTGGCGAACGCCTTGGACAAACCGAGCCTGTAGAGCAGGTCCAACGAGACCCGGGTCGATACGCCGACCGGGAACTCGGTGCCGATCCCGCCCGCTACACCGAACTCGATGGGTTCGGTGTCGGCGACTCCGATGCCGTAGTCCCTCTCGGCACAGGCCACATCCGAATAATCGCCACCGGGGTCGGATTCGACCTTCTCCCCTCCGAGCGAGTAGGTCAGATCGGTCGTACACCGCACTTCAACGGCGAGGGTGGGGCCGGCGAGCAGATGGAGGGAGGCGGCACCGACGGGGAGCCTCGCCTTCGCCAGCGCCGACAATTCGATGTAGTCGAGCTTCAGATCGGCGTAGAAGGCGTTGACGATGTCGTCGGCGAGCACGCCGATGCTTGCACCTTTCTGGAGATAGTTGCCGCCGAGCTGTATCCCCAGGCTGGGCAGTATCCCGACGGTCACCGCGCCGCCCAGTGACACGCCGATCCGCGACCCGTCGGAGCTGTCGTCCTCTCCTGCCCCTCCCACCCTGGCTGACGTGACGCCGGCGTGCAGCACGGCCGTCGTCTGCCCGGCGACCGGCACTGCCGCACCAGCCGAGAAGAGGACCGGGACGAGAAGGGCAAGGCGCGGCCTCATGCGTTGCACCAGGCTCCGGGCCCGTCGGTGAGGCCTCCCGGCGGGCGAGTGGCAGGAGGCGAGCACAACGGCGGCATCACGGCTCCGGGGGGCCAGGCGGATCGTCCGCAGGGAGTTGGTCGCCACGCTGCAGACGCCGCCTTGTCGTGGTCGTCCGGCGCTTCCCGGCGGCGTCACCTCTCTGGATCAGAAGTGGTACTTCAGCCCAACGCTGAGACTCGCATAGGAGAAGTCATCCGTGGTCATCGTGCCGTCCACCGGCTCGCTCCGGTCAGTGCGCAGGTTCGGCACATGGCTCCGAAGCGGATCCCACACGAGTGTGCCGGCGAATTCTCCGATTGCCATCCAGCGGCCGCGGACGACCATCGACACCTGGTCGTCGAGCGGGTAGTCGAACCCGGCGAGAATCTGGTAGCTGAAATGCGTGTCCTTCATCGTCGTCCGCGCCGAACTCGAGGTGCCGGCCAGGTTGCGCGCGATCTCGTCCGCGTTCGGCTGATCGCGCCCGGTGGCGATGTCCGCGGGGTCGGTGCTCCTGGACCACACGCTCGCGTAGTCCGCCTTTGTCGTCCCGATCCCGACGCCGAACCCGACGAACGGCGTGGCGCCCGGGACGATGTCGGGCAGATCGAGGTAGACATTGCCCATCAGGCTCGCCGAGGAGACGATGCCGAGCCATTCCTCGGCCAGGAAAAGCTCGTTGCTGAGCTTGTCGGCGTTGACCCCTGCGGCGGCGAGGATCGGGGAGTTCTCGGAGTAGTCCGAGGTCCTCGCCACGTACTCGGCTTCCACCCGCGCCATGGGGAGCAGGCGGACTCCGAAGACCGCGCTGGACTGGCGTCCGAGAGTACCGCCGAAGGGCACGCTCCAGCTGTCGCCCACGCCCCGCGCGACGTCGGTGCAGCCGGGGACGGACGCATAGGCCGGGTTGATGAATTCGTCGCAGATGCTGGCGCGGTCGTTGCTGTCGCCCACAACGGTCACGCCGTGCGAGAAGACCGCTCCGAACTCCCCGCCCACGTAGAACGGCGGTTCCATCTGGGCGAGGCCGGGCCACGCACTCGCGAGTAGCAGGGTGAGAGTGCAGACGAATGCGTGTGAACTGCGGCGTCGTGTCATCGTGCCAGTCCTCCTGGCTGCAGCTGTGCGCAATACGTGCGCCGAAGCGCCCGGACGGAGGGCGATCCGGCCGAGAGCGGAGACCGTGTCCGCCCGGATGATTCTAGCACGATTTGCTTCCCGCTGGCACCGCCCGCCCGGGGTGCCGTGCGCCGCGCGTGCCCGCTTCGGGGTGGCCTACACGGGGTCGAGCAGGGCCATCACCAGTCCGGTGCGGACCTTCGGCTCGAACCACGTCGACTTGGGCGGCATCTGCCGGCCCTGGCGGCATACCTCGATGAACTCCTCCATCGTCACGGCGGGGAGCGTCACGGCGTAGGTGGCCCGCTGCTCGTCGACCTCGCGCTCGAGCCACGCCGCGCCCCGGTTGCTCCCGACGAAGACGAGCCGGTCGTCACCCGCGTCGGCGATCCCGAAGACGTGGGCGAAGAGATTCATCTGGACGATCCCGGCGTCGATTGCCTCCGCCGCGTCGCCGGGATCGAACGTTCCCGGGATCGGCCGAAGCCGGGTCCAGCCAGCCCCGGAGGCGTAGAGCCCGATGTGGTGGGTCGCTCGGGGCTGGTAGGGAGCTCCCGCGCCAGGCGTGTCGAGCCGGAACTTCTCTCCGGCGGCGGCCGCCAGCTCATCCGGCGGAAGCGGCGGGACGCGGACGAGCCGGTTGTACGGCCGGATGCCCATCGTGCGGGCAGGAAAGAAGACGCTCAGGAAGTGCTCGCGTCCGAGCATGGCGGCGGCGGCGCTCCGGTGGTTCCCGTCCGCGACATAGGCGTGCGGCTCTCCGGCGAGACGGTCCCTGAACCGGCGGATGGCCCCTGCCTCGCCGACGATCCATACGCGATGCCGGTTCCCCGCCGGATCGGTCACCTCGACGTCCGGCGGGGCAGCGTCCGCGTGCGCCTCGAGGTCGGCCTGGAGTCTGCCCGAGACATCGTCGACCCCGTTGTTCACCACGCCGATGATCGAGCGGGTGGCGTCGAAGAGCTCGGCCCGCCCGCGCGCCTTGGGCTCCCTGATGCCCTCGTTCCGGATGATCGTGCCGTCCGGCGTCGCGACGGTGCGGATCTCGTCCGTACGGGCCATCCCCCCGAGACCGATCTGGCGGACCCCGGGGCGCCTGGGGTCCCCTATCTCGTAGACCCAGAGGATGTCACGCACTTCCCGCGTAAGCGCGCTTGCCGTGAGCTCCTCCATGTTGGCTGCCGCCTTGGCCAGCGCCTCGGGCGAATCGCCGGGCGCGATCTCCTCCGGCGAGCCCGCGTCGCAGTGCGCCATCGTCACGCGGAGGACGCTGTCGGGGTTCTCCTGCAGGAGCTCCCAGATCTCGGTGTCGCCCTGGAACTCGTCGTAGTTGGGGGCGCTCACCCGCACGGCGGCCGTAGAGTCGACGGGAACGAGGGCGCGGCGGACCGGAGTGATCGTGACCATGAGCATCGGGCGGCCCGGGAACGGGCGCGTCAGCGGAAAAGGGGCGAACGCAGGTGCGTACTTGGACCGCGGAAGATAGCCCCGAAGGCACCCCGCGTGTTCGACGGACCCACGGCGATGACAGGATGGCCTGGCGAGGGGCCCCACTCGGCGCGGATCCGGCATACCATCGGGGCGCACCTTCCGGTTCACCGCGGGTATATCGCCTTAACCTCCCGTCGTTGGTGCCAATACCTCATTCTGCGTTCCACCGTGGGGCTCTTGGCGGAGCGGCCGTATCTCGACGGCAGTAATACGGTACACCGATACGACAGTCGGTAATGGGGTGCCGTGGCTAGAGCGTGCTCGACGTGAGAGTGTGGCCCCGCCTCCTAGCAGTCCGTGGAAAAAGTCCATTGGTCGTGGAGGTGGGGTTACGAGGGGGTTAAACCCGGATCCTGCAGTCAGGATATAGCAAAGCACCGTCCAAGCCCCTAAGT
>CAZHGS010000043.1:0-21342 GCA_964532325.1 uncultured Gemmatimonadaceae bacterium
TTGAAACTTAAGACCTTGGGCGGTGCTTTTCTATATCCCAGCTGCAGGATCCGGGGTCAAAGCCCTCGCTCTCGGGATAGTCCCGGCCGGAATGGTGCGCGGCCGGCGGCACGGCCGGCCCGGTCGCGCCACCGGCGGTCAGGAGGGTGTCCTCCGGGGGATCAACATCAACCACGTCAACCTCCAGAACTCGGACCTGGACCGTTCCGTCGACTTCTACCGACGGCTCTTCAGCCTGCCTCCGAGGCGGGAGGTCCCGGGTCGGCCCTACGCGCTGGATCTCGCCGACGGGCTCTCCTTCCTGAGCGTGCCGCAACGCGAGCCGGCCGGCGATATCGATCACTTCTGTATCGGCGTGGAGGACTTCGAGCCCGATCGCGTGGCCACCGCCATCCGCGAGGCCGGGCTCGACAACGACCTCCGGGTCGGGAGCGACAATGTGTCACTCCGGGATCCGGAAGGAATCCGGGTCCAGATCTCGTGGCCGGACTGGAACGGGTAGGCGAGACGGTCCGGCCTGCGGAAAGAACGTCTCGGCGGGCGGGCCCGTCGTCCGGGCGGGATCGAGACGAGCCCCGACCCGCGCTCCGCTCGGAACGGCGGGCCGGAAGAAGGCCGCGTCAGCGGCTCGCCGCCTCCTCGCCGCCGAGGGCCCCGTTCTCGATCAGGAAATCGGTGACTGACGTGTAGCCGAGGCGTCTCGCCGCGTCGAGGGCCGTCACGCCATCGGCATTCGCCGCATTCACATCGACTCCGAGCGCAAGCGCTATCCTCGCGGCCTCGAGCGTATCGGCTTCCCGTTCCGCCGGGTCGTTGGGCGCCGCGAAACCCACGACGCGGGGCATCCCCAGCGCCGCCATCAGTGCCGTCGTGGCGCCCTCGGTCCTCCGCGTCCAGCCCGCCGTCCTGTTTCCGGTGCCCCAGTATTCCACGGAGAGCGACCAGAGGGGATCGGCGCCGGCATCGGCCAGAAGCCGCATCACGTTCGGCTGCCCGAAGCGGGCCGCCAGCCAGAACGGCCTCGCCCCCCCGGACGCTCCCTCCAGCGGGAGGTCGAAGTAGAAGTCGTAGGAATCACGCTGGTAGTTCATGGCGGACCGGAGCGGGGCATTCGGGTCCGCCCCGTGGGCGAGGAGGGCCCGGACGGCCCTCTCGCTCCGCCGGAGAATCGCCGCGTGGATCGCCGCGTGGCCGTATTCGGACGTGTTCGGGTCCGCGCCCTCCTCGAGCAGGAATTCGACCAGCTCCTCCGCATCGCTCGGCGGCAGCGCATGCGGCGACGCGAACGCCGCGCCCGCGGGGAGCACGGCGCCGCCTCCCTGGAATTCCCCCGGGACCGGGACGAGCCCGGCGCGCGGGGCCACGGCGTGGACGGCCAGCGTCGTGGCGCTCATCCCTCCCGCCGTCCGGTCGTTCACATCGGCTCCGGCGGCCACGAGCAGCCTAGCCGACGCGAGATCTCCCGCCCGCACGGCGAACAGTAGGGGCGTGAAGCCCCCTTCCTGCACCCAGAACTCATCGTCGGGGTGGGGGCTCGAACCACCGCCCTTCTGGTAGTACTGGGCCCAGGAGCCCGACCGGGCGTGGACATCGGCCCCGCCGGCGAGGAGAGCCTCGACGACCTCCGGGTGGCGTCCGGCGGCGGCCCACATGAGCGCCGTGTGTTCGCGCGTCGCACGCGCGTTCGGGTCGGCGCCCCTGGCCAGGAGGAGCTCGACGACTTCCGCATGCCCTCCGCGGGCCGCGGTCATCACGGGCGTCTCCCCCGAGAGAAGCGCGGCATCCGGGTCCGCGCCGGCGTCCAGCAGGATCCCGGCAATGGCCAGGCTTCCGTGTTCCGCCGCCGGCCAGAGCGCCGTGACGCCGAGGTCGCTGGCCGCGTTCAGATCGGTGTCGGCGGCGATCAGCAGCTCGACGATCTCGGGATTGTCCCAGTAACTCGCCCATATGAGGGCTGTCGTGCCGTCCCCGAGGACATCGTCTGTGTCCGGCGACTCCTGAAGGAGTGCGCGCACCAGATCCCAGTCCGCCGCCTTGGCGGCGCCGGCGAGCCCGGGTTCCTGCACGCGCGCCGCGCAGAGGACTCCGGCCAGACCGAGCACGAAGAGGCTCCGCGCGCCCGCCGCCCTCGTCATCCGTGCACCCCGGCCCCGTGCTCTCGCCCGGCCGCTTCCGCCGACGAGCTCATCCGCCCCTACACCCCGGAGAGTGCGTCGATCGGCAGCTTGCCCGTGCTGGATCCGATCCTCTCGACCGGCACATCGAACTTGTCCATCAGGGACACGAGCATGTTGGGAAGCGGCGGGTGGTCGCGGTACGTGATATGGCGTCCGCCCCGGAGCCGTCCGGCTCCGCCGCCGACGAGCAGCACCGGCAGGTTGTCGCCCGCATGGCCGCTGCTGTTCGAAATGCCCGATCCGTACATGATCGTCATGTTGTCGAGGAGCGTCCCGTCGATGTCAGGGGTCGCATCGAGCTTCTCCAGGTACTCGGCGAACAGCTGCATGTGGTAGAGGTTGATCCTGGACATCTTCTCGACGAGTTCCGGCGTGTTGTTGTGGTGCGACAGCGGGTGGTGCGCCTCCGACACCCCGGTCTGCGGGTACTGACGGCCGCTCAGCTCCTTGCCCACCATGAAGGTGATGACACGCGTCAGGTCCGTCTGCAGCGCCAGGAGCTGGAGGTCCATCATGAGCCTCGCGTGCTCCTCGAAGTCGGCGGGCGCGCCCTGCGGCTGATCCATGACCGGCAACTCCATGTCGATCTGTTCCTCGGCCCTCTGGATCCGCCGCTCCACATCGCGGATCGATGAGGCGAACTGCTCGATCCTGATGTTGTCCTGCGGCCCCACCGCCCTGTTGAGCGCCGCCAGGTCGTCGAGCACGGAATCCAGGATGCTCTTCTGCTGGCGCAGCCGGGCTTCCCTCGCCGCACGCTCCGTGGAGCCGGCATCCCCGAAGAGGCGCTCGAAGAGGGAGCGCGGGTTGTACTCCATCGGGAGCGCCTGCGTCGGGCTGATCCAGGAGATCGTGTGGGTGTACACGCAGCTCTGGCCGATGCTGCAGGATCCGGCGAGGGCCGGCGCGTCCAGCGATACCTGGAGCGAGGCCAGCTGCGTCTCCTGACCCAGCTCCCTGGCCAGCAGCTGGTCCATCGACACGTCGGCGAAGATATCCACCTCGGTCTCGCCGCCGCGGTCCGTCCCCGTGAGCCAGGAGCCCGAGGCACCCGCGTGCACGTTGACCCAGCTCGAGCGGAGCCCGGAGAACTGGGTGACCCGATCCCGGAACGGCGCCAGCGGTTCCAGAATGGGCATGAGCCGAAGAGGCTCCTCGAAGGACTCCTCGGCGTGGAAGTTGCCCGCCTGTCCCGACGGGGTCCAGTACTGCATCGCCATCCCGTTGGGGACGTAGAAGGCCTGGAACCGGTGCGGCCGCTGGAGGCGGCTACTACCCGCAGCCGAAAGGGGGGCCATCGCGTCCAGGAACGGGAGCGCCACCGTCGCGCCAAGACCGCGCAGCAGTGTTCGTCGCGACATCGCCTTCGCGGTGAGGATCCTCATCGGCTTCTCCTTTCGGAACTAGGAACCACGGGCGTCGGTCTGCCCACCCATTCTTGGTGCGGCCGCAGCCGCCTCCTGCTCTTCCTCGCGTCGGGCCTCAAGCGCCGCCGGTCTCAATTTGCTGCGACCTCCTGGCCCGCCGTCCGCATGAGGAACGCGGGACTCTCGACGACCCCGAGGACAATCGAAGACCAGGTGTAGCCGTCGGCCGCTGCGTCGCGGACGATCCCGCGCACTGCCGGCGCGTCGTAGTAGTCCACGGTACGGCCGAGCGCGTAGACCATGAGCTTCTCCGTCACGACGCCCACGAATGACTCGGTGTTGTCCAGGAGGTACGACCGCAGGTCTGCCAGCCCCCGAACCTCCGTGCCGTTCGGCATCGTGCCCCCGACATCGATCGGATTGCCGGACTCGTCGCGGAGGCGCCATCCCCCGAGAGCGTCAAAGTTCTCCAGCGCGAAGCCCGGAGGATCTATCGTGGCGTGACAGCTGTAGCACGCCGGATTCTCCCGGTGCTGCGCGAGACGCTCGCGTATCGAGGGAGGCACCGACTCTCCCGCCTCGGCCAAGTCGGTGACGAGGTTGTCGGGAGGCGGGGGCGGAGGCGACCCGAGGAAGTTGGTCAAGAGGTACTTGCCGCGGATCACCGGCGAGGTGCGGTCGGGATAGGAGGTGATCGAGAGTATCGATCCGTGGCCGAGAAGCCCTCCGCGCTGCTCCGGGTCCGGGAGGTCGACCCGCCGGAACTTGGATCCGGAGACGCCGGCTATCCCGTAGTGCCGCGCCAGGCGCTCGTTGACGTGCGTGTAGTCCGCCCCGATCAGCTCCAGCACACTCCTGTCGTCGCGGATCGTGCCGGCGATGAACAGCTCCGTCTCCTCCCGGAACGCCTCCACCAGGTTCTGGTCGAAGTGCGGATACCGGCGGTCCTCGACCACCACTTCGTCGAGGCGACGGAGCTCGAGCCACTGGGCCGCGAAATCGGTCGTGAGCGCCTCGATCGCACGCGGGTCGGCGAGCATTCGCCGGACTTCCCGCTCCAAGGTCACAGGCTCGGTGAGCTCTCCCCGCTCGGCTAGGTCGAGAAGGCGCTCGTCGGGGATGCTGCTCCAGAGGAAGAACGAGAGGCGCGAGGCGAGTTCAAGATCGCTCAGTCGATAGGCCTCGCCCGGCTCCGTCCCGGCCGGGTGCTCGTAGACACGAAGGAGGAAGGCGGGACTGACCAGGAGCCGCTCGAGCGCATACTGGATCCCGTCGTCGAAGCTTCCGCCCTCCCGGCGACCCATGTCGAAGAACTCAAGCAGCGTCTGAACTTCGTCCCCGGTGGCCGGGCGGCGATACCCGCGGCGGGCCATCCGGGAGAGGATCTCGGCCGCGCACACCTCCTCTTCCGCGCCGCGCGCCGGGTGGCAGACGAAGATCTCCCGGCGGCTGGGCGTGTCCAGCTCCTCTCCGCTGGCCGTGACCTCATAGGGGCCTGTGATGTCGACGGACCGCAGGAGCTGATAGCCCATGTAGCGCTCGTCGTTGTTGATTCCCCTTCCCCTGAAGGGCATCTGCGGCAGGGTCTCCGGCGCCCACTGTTGCCGGACGAACGAGACGCTGACGACGTGGGAGCCCGCCTCGACATGGAAGCGCGCTCCCACGTCCGCGACGGCGTCGTGCATGTAGGCTTCCCACTCGGGATCGCCGAAGCCGGTGGCTCTCCCGGCGAAACCGCCGGTGGGCGCGGGATGGCCGGGGGGGCCTCCGATCGTGGCACTCCCAACGAGTTCGCCGTCAATGCGGAACTCGAGGGTCTGCGGCCACCCGAGCCCGATGATGTAGTCCACGTACTGGCGCCAGAAGTCTACGCCGAGCGCATACTCGCCGTCGACGGGGAAGTAGTGGGAGACGGCGAGACCGCCGCGGGAGCCGAGCGGCAGGTCCTCGCCCATCCGGCTTTCCTGCTCCATGTACCTGTCGACCTCGACCGTCCGGCCCTCGGGGGCCCGGGGAGGCAGCCCCACCGCCAGGCGCGTGACCATGCGGGCCACTGACATGTAGCGCTCCACATGCGCCGTCGTGAGGGAGAGGCTCGCCGCAAGGTTGTCGAAGCTCCCGTCCGTCACCTCGTCACCCGGGAGGAGATCCCTCACGTCCACGTCGACCGCGAGGAGATCCCGGATCGCATTGCCGTACTCCGCCCGGTTCATGCGGTGCACGGGAGCGATGTGTCCCGGGTCGATCTCCGCGGTCTCGTCGATCCCCCGCTCGAGCCAGCGCACGAGGGCGGCGTAGGTCTCGGGATCGGGGCGCGGCATCCCGGCCGGGGGCATCATGCCCGTCCGAACCTTCCGGATCACCCTCTCCCACGCCTCTGGATCCGTGGCCGGCGCCCCGACGTCCATTACGTCGAGCGCGAGGCCCCCGGGCGCTGTCCCGGCGTCCAGCGCTGCCTGGTTGTGGCAGGCGACGCAGTACTGATCGACGGCTGCCCTGGCGCCGAGAGCATCGAGAGAGGCCGGAGGTGCGGCGCGGCGCGGCGGCTGCTGCCCGGGTACTGTCGACCGGACGCAACCCGCCAGGCCCATGCCGAGCCCGCCGGCCACGAGCATGATGGGGAGTACCGATGTCCTCCCTTCGCGGCGACGTCTTCCCACCATCCCCCGCTGCTTGGCGCCCACTGCGTGCTTCCCGGCGAGCGAGCCCCGGGCCCGGCTCCCGGCCAGACAACTCATGATAGGGAGCGCGGAGGATTCCCGAAACAACAGCGCAGCAGCGGCGCGAGCCGGCCTGAAGACCCGACCCCGGTGTGTGCCGGGCCCCGTGGACCGCCGCGAAGAGGCCCGCCCGCCCGGGCGCTCTCCGGTTCGCCACTGATCCGGAATCATGGTCCTTCCCCTGCCCCGGCGGAGTCTGCGAACCCGGTTCCCGGGTACACGGGTGATCAGCCTGCCAGGCTCCCCACCAGCCGGGCCAACCCCGCGCCGTCCTCGAGCCCCCGTGCGAGGAACCCGGACACGTTCGCCGCCGCGAAGCTCACGCCGTGAAGGTTCAGCTCCGGGCTCACCCCCGGGATCGGGCGCGGGTAGCCCGAGGCGCGGAACCGGAGGGCGGACGCCGCGGGACCGTCCCTGCCGGCTACGCCACCGCACGCGCCGCTCACGCGCAGCTCCCCTCTCGCGCACTCGCGATCCAGCTCCACGCCGGCGGTGCCGGGAAGGCACCCGGGCAGCCACTCCCTCCCCTCGTGAACTGCCGGAGAGACGACGAGCGACCCCCTCCCGGCCGCCGTCGCGACCACCGCCGCCATCGCACTCCGGTGCTGCGGCCGCTGCGTGCCGAGGCTCAGGTTGATGAGGTCGACACCCCGTCCCGCCGCCCACTCGATGGCCCGAACGAGCGCGTTCGCCGTGGTCGAGAGCCGGGTCCCGAAGACGCGCACCGCCCATATCTCGGCGTCGGGAGCCTTCTCCCTGATCGCGGCGGCGACCGCCGTCCCGTGCCCGATCCGGTCGGTGAAATCGCGCTTCTCGGCCCCGTCCGGAGCGATATGGACCCCGCCGGCCACTCCTCCGACATGCGGGTGCCCGCCGTGCACCCCGCTGTCGACGACGGCCACCCGCACCCCGCGGCCGGTCCGGCCCGCAAACGGCGGCATCTCCAGGGTGAACGAGCGGAACCCGCTCACGCGTCCCGCCCGGCGATCTGTCCGTGGAAGAGCCCGCGAAAGGCGCCCCGTCTCCGGCTCAGCTCCCACGGCCGCCCCTCCTCGACCACCCGGCCTTCCTCGATCACGACGATCCGGTCCGCCCTGCTCGCTAGGTCGAAGCGGTGCGTGACGAGGATCGTCGTGCGTCCGGCCATGACGGCCTCGTAGCCCGCGATCACCCGCTCCTCGGAGACCGGGTCCAGGTTGGCGGTCGCCTCGTCGAGCACCAGCACGGCGGGATCGGCGAGGAAGGCGCGCGCGATTGCGATCCGCTGGCGCTCCCCCGCCGAGAGCGTCATCCCCAGTTCGCCTGCCGGAGTGGCGCCTCCCTCCGGGAGCGAGGCGAGGAATTCCTCGAGACCGGCCGCGCGGGCCGCCGCCCTCACCTCCCCCTCGGAAGCGCCGGGGCGGGCGTAGAGGATGTTCTCCTCCAGGGAGGCGTTGAAGATGTAGGGCTCCTGGTCCACTGGAACGAGGTGCGTCCGGAGGCTCGCGAGCGTCACCGCGCGGATATCCACCCCGTCCACGAGGATCCGCCCCTTGTCGGGATCGAACTGCCGGACGAGGAGGTCGACCACCGTCGACTTGCCGCTCCCGCTCGGGCCGACGATCGCCACGGTCTCGCCCGCCGCGACCTCGAGGCTCACCTCCCTGAGCACCGCGCCGCCCCGGCCGAAGGAGAGCGAGACGGCATCGAGCGAGACGGCGCCCGCCACCCGCTCAAGCGCGACCGCGCCGGGCGCTTCCACGACCTCGGGCACGGTATCCACGATCTCGTCCACGCGCCGGAGCGACACCTCGGCCGTCGCGAGGTTGGCGTACAGGCCCATGAGCCCGCGGACCGGCTGCAGGACCCGCATCTGGTAGGCCATGAAGGCCACGAAGGTACCGAGGGTGATCGCCTCGCTGATCACCCGGCTGCCCCCGTAGAGGAAGACGACTCCCGTGCTCACCACCAGGATCAGCCCGGGCAGCCCACCCGCAAGATAGGTGAGCCACCGCATCGACAGCAGCGCGCGCACGAAGTCGTCGTTCTTGCCCCGGAAGCGGGCGAGCTCCCGGTTCTGCGCGTTCGAGGAGACGACGAGCCTCATGGCCCGGATCGTCTCGATAAGGAAGGCCCCGATGTCGGCGCTCTGTTCGCGCACGATGCGCACGCTCGTCTCGAGCTTCCTCCGGTAGACGACCAGCGCCCACACGCTCGGGGGGAGGAGCACGATGCTCACTAGGAAGAGCCGCCAGTCCAGGTAGACGAGCATCCCCACGGTGCCCGCTAGGTACACCGTGCTCGTGACCCACGCGAGCGCGCTCTCGGCCAGGATCCGCTGGATCTCCGCGATGTCGCTGTTGAGCCGCGAGACGATGTCCCCGAGCGGCCTCGACGCGAAAAAGCGGGGAGAGAGCCGCTGGAGGTGGGCGTAGACGTCGACGCGCATATCGAAGAGGATGTCGGCGGAGAGCTTCGTGTAGATCATCCCGCTGACCACGTTCAGGGCGAAGGAGGCGAGCGGGATCGCGAGGAAGAGGGAGACGGTCCGCACGAGCGCGGCCATGTCCTGGCCGAGCAGCGCGTCGTCGACGAGGTCGCGGGAGAGGAGCGGGAGGTAGAGGGAGAGCGCGGTGCCGGCCAGGCTGATGAAGAGCACCGCGGCGAGCTGCCGGCGGTACGGGAGGAGGTACCGGGCCGCCCTTCGGAGATTCGGCCGCTTTCGGGCGGGTTCGGCCCCCGTCAACGGTCGCCCGCTGGCGACCCCTGCGGGACGAGGAGGAAGGAATTCATATCCGCGTCCAGCGCGACCTGGCGGAGATGCTGGTAGCTCCCGGCGTCGTAGACGTCGATCGTGTTGCCGGCCGTGTAGATGTAGAGGAGTTCCCCGTTGGTGCTCACTCCCAGCGACATCCGCGGCCGCCCGGCGAACTGGGTGCGCCGCTCGAGCCGGCGGTTGACGAGATCGAAGGTGAGGAACTCGTAGCGGCCGATCTGCTCGGAGAGCCCGTACGCCTTCGTCCCGCCCGGCGCCATCCGGAACTCGATGCTCTCCGACGGCCCGAGCGTGTAGAAGTCGACCTCCCTGGCTTCAAGGTCGACCCGGGCGATCCCCATGAGATCCCGGTTCTGAACGGGATCGGTCGTGCGGAAGAGCCCCGTGTAGATCCCTTCCTCGTCGTAGGGGTTGTCCGGGAAGCCGAAAGAGAGTCTCCCGAGACCCGGCTCCCACGCGTCGGTGATCTCCCACCGGTCGACTTCGGTGAAGTTCCCGGTCTCAAGGACGATGAGATCGCCGGCGTCGTAGTACACGTGTTCCCCGTCGGGGGCGAAGATGAGCGAGGCGCTCTGCACCTCGCCGTCGGGGAAGTCGAGCGTGTCGGCGACCGCGCCGTTGACCAGGTCGTACTTGAGCATCACCGGGTCGCCGATCTCGTAGCGGTCGGAGAGTTTCACGTACTCCCGGACGAACATGATCGCGTAGGTGTCGTCCGGGCTCGGGGTGAAGCCGTTGATGCGGACCGTGGACGGCCCGCGGCTGAGCGAATGGGTGCCGAGCGAACGGCGGCGCGCGATGTCCAGGACCTCGATCCGGTCGCCCTCCGCATCCTCGACGTAGAGGAGCGTGCCGTCGTGCGAGAGCTGCATGTCGTCGGGGATCTGGACCGCGGTCTCGATCCGGTCGACTTCCTCGATCGCCACCTCGTCGATGATCCGGATGGTGCCGTCGTAGGCGCTGATGTAGATCGTGCCGTCACCGCCCGACCTCTGCATCTGCGCGTCCGCGCCGCTCGCGTGCCCGGCGACCGCAAGGGCGAGGGCGAGGGCGGCGGGCATGCGCCCCGGGGAGGCCGCGGGGCTCGTCACGGGAAGATCAGGTCGATGTTGCGCCAGTCGTTCTGGGCCGCCGCGCACTTCGCCGTCCAGTCCGGAGAGTAGTTGAGCTGGTCGGGAACGTGGGCCGGCCAGAAGCACGCCAGATGACAATCAAAGAGATCGCGCTCGACGGGCTGGCACAGGCCCGCCGTGCCGCCCGTCGGATCGACCTCCCAGCCGGGGAAGAAGACGAGCGAGCAGCCGAGCGGGATGTGCGCCGCCGCCTCGCCGCTCTGGAGCGCGACGACGTCGTGCTCCCCCTCCGGGTCGGCCGGAACGCCGAGCGCCGCGTCGGCCTCGCCGTAGCCCCCGGCTCCGGGTGCTCCGCCCCCCGTGTGGGCTTCGATGCGACCGGCCTTCCGGTTGATGGGTTCCAGATGCTTCAAAACTCCTCCTCGGTCTCAGCGTTCCCCGGCGGATCTCCCGCTACGCCGCGACTTGCCCCTCTCCGTCGAACAGCTTCAGGAACTTCGGGTTCCTCACCGCGAGCTCCCCGTAGATCTTCAGGCACGTATCCGTCCACCCGCGGATCCACTCGCAGAAGTGGAGGTTCGGCGCCGCGGTCGTCCCGTAGCGGGTGTGCGCCTCGTGGTAGCATCCGCCGGAGCAGATCGGCCGCGCCCAGCAGGTATGGCAGTCGGTCTTGTTGGCGATGTGGTGCTTCTTCAGGAAACCGAACTGGCGGTCGCGGTCGATGCCGCCCTGCACCGTTCCGATGCCGTGCGCCTCCGACCCGGCGAACCGGTGGCAGAGCGCGACCTCCCCGTCGGTGGCCACCCCCATCAGCCCCAGCCCGGCGCCGCACCCGTACGCCTTGCTCACCCCCTTGTGGATCTCCTCGAGCGTGTCCTTCACGTTCGAGAAGCCGTGGTGCCTGTGTTCGACGGCGTGCGCGAGCCACTCCGCGGCGAGCTCGTCGAACTGCCCGAGCATGCGGTCGAAGCCCTCGTCCTCGATCGCATAGTCCCGCATCGAGGCGGTGGTGACCGGGGCGAACCCGACCTCCCAGAAGCCGATCTCCTCGGTCAGGTGCCGGAAGATCTTCATGACGTCCAGATTCTGGCGCGTCAGCGTCACCCGGGCCGCGATGGGGCGCGTCCTGTGCCGGCGGAGGAGCTCGCGGATCCTGGGCAGAATGACATCGTAGCTTCCCGTCCCGTTCTTGAAGACCCGGAACTTGTCCTGGGAGTCCTGGGGTCCGTCGATCGATATGGTCACCCCGACGCGGTTCTCCGCGAGCCATTCGATGATCTCGGGCCGGAGGAGGGTCGCATTGGTCGTCAGGGAAAACTCGACCCTCTTGCCCAACTCCTCCCCGCGCGCCCGGGCGTAGGCGAGTGTCTTCTTGAGCACCCTGAAATTGAGGAGCGTCTCCCCGCCGAAGAAGGTGAGGTTCGCGACGGGGTTGTCGCCCGACTCCCGGAGCATGAACTCGACGCTCTCGCGCGCCACCTCCTCGCTCATGAAGCGGGGCTTGCCGCTCTCGGGGACGATCCGGTCCTCCCCGTACTCGTAGCAGTAGGTGCACGCCAGGTTGCACTTGCTCGTGACGTTCAGGACCATCGTCGAGAGCGGGAAGTCCTGTGGCGGAAGGATCGGGAGCATGCGATCCTCCGCGCGGTCCACCGGCCGGATCGCCTGGACCTGCGCCAGCTCGGCGATCGCGCTGTCAACGCGGTCGGCCCCGAAACGGTCGGAGAGAACCGAGCGGAGCTCGGACGGCGTCCGCCTCGCCTCCTCGAGCTCTTCGAGAACCGCATAGCTCGGGGCGTCGATCCGGAAGACGCCCGCGCTCGGCACGAGATAGAGAAAGTGCCCGCCGGCCGCCTCGAAGTGGTGGAACTCGCGGAGCGCGAGCTTCGCACCGCCCGCGCGCGGTCCGGCCGTCGCACCCGCCGCGGCCGGGCTCATCCGCCGGTCACCCTCCACGGCTCCCACCGGAGGTAGAGCGGGACC
The DNA here is from genome assembly GCA_964532325.1 of uncultured Gemmatimonadaceae bacterium. Taxonomy (GTDB): domain Bacteria; phylum Gemmatimonadota; class Gemmatimonadetes; order Longimicrobiales; family Gaopeijiaceae; genus JAAXGI01. Next base: position 12,076 of record CAZHGS010000043.1, read on the forward strand.
GTGACGATGAGATGGGCGCGGGCCTGCAGGCTCTCGGTCGAGCCGGGCGGCGTGTAGCGCGCCACAACCCAGACGTCGCCCACATTGTTGCGGCTGCCCACCCGTTCCGGGTTGGGCCCGTCGAGTGCCGGGGTGAAGAGCCCGTTCTGGCCAAGGTCGCCGACGAAGGAGATGTCCGTGTCGTCGAGGGTGGCGGCGTACTCCTCCATCGACCACTCGGCGTCGACCAGCCCGAGCGCGAGGTCATCGGCGGTATTGGCCTCGCCGTCGGGACCGTCGCTGTAGGCTGTCGCCTCGAACTGCTGGTATCCCTTCGGTAAGGCCGCTCCCCCGATCCGGGCCATGCCGGCCTGCGGCGTCACCTCGATACGGTCGACCTCGTCGAAGACAGTGAGCGCGCCCCGGAGGGAGAGCCCCGCGAGGAAGAGGTCGCGGCTCCCCTCAGGCGCGCCGGCGGCGACATCGAGCCGGAGTGTCGCACGCTGTCCGGAGGATGCGGTGACGGCCGAGACCGCCACTCCGGGGCCGAAGTCCAGGTCAGCCGCGGAGAGCCCGTCGGGGAGCGCGGCGCCGTAGAGCGTGACGACAGTCGACCCGCCGGCCTGCACCGCTTTCGGGTGGATGCCGCTCACGAGCGGGGCACCGGTCACCCGGCTCAGCGCGACGTCGGGGCCGAACTCGTCGTACGCTCCCGTGAACCAGCGTCCGGACATCTCCTGCCAGTCGCGCTCGATGAGCATGACCTCCCGCAGCTCTCCCTCCTCGTCCGGCCCCTCGAAGGACCGGCCTCGCCACTGGAAGCCCGTGTAGATGATCGCGCTTCCCGTCCTCGTCACCTCGCGGCCCGAGCGCGCTACGGTGTAGGTCGTTGTCGTCTCGACCTCCCCGGGACCGTCGCCGGGAGCGATGTCGACCCGGCCGTAGATCGGCCCCTCCCCGGGGAGGTGTCCGGCGAGCGCCCACCTTCCCGACAGCCGCGGCGTCCGCATCGTCGCCGACCACGCCGACCACTCGGGCGTCTCGAGCGGAAAGACCTCGGAGAGGTGGTCGACGGCGCGGTCCATCGCGTAACCGTCCTCGCCCCGCCCCCCGCGGGTGAGCGCCTGGAAGTCCGCGAGCGGATAGAGGCCCCGGTGGGTCGCCATCAGGAGCTCCCACTCCTCCCCGGTGCGGCGCTGCGTGATGACGCGGCCCATCGAGTGGCACGCGATGCAGGTGGCCTCGGTGTCGTCGTCGGCCGCGTAGTCGTAGTCGATCAGGCGCCTCTCGACCTCGAAGAGGCCGGGCCGCACCTCCTCGGGGGCGATGCCGTGGTTGTTCGAGAGGTAGCGGACCATCTCGCGCGCCGTCGCGGGCTCGAGCTCGACCCCGTTCAGCACGACCATCCGGCGGATCGTCGTCTGCCAGCCCTCGGGCGTCTTTCGCATGTAGGAGATGCGCGACATGCGGCCCGTGTCGTCGGTCAGGTGGCAGCCGGCGCACCGGTCGCGGACGAGCTCGCTCTCGACCGGGATGCCGCCTTCGGGCAGCCCGGCGGACTCCTCCTGGGCGTGCGCCGGCGAGGGGGCGAGAAGCACGAGGGCTGCGATCGTGGCCAAGCGCATGATCGGCTCGGGGAGCTCGTGTCGGCGGGGGGTCACCGGCCAACCTCAACGAGGCGGACGTCAGGAAAGAAATAGGAAGGGCCGGACGCGCCGACAAGTAACGGGCCGGACACCCGGACGCGGCTCACGCCCCGAAGCGGTTCTCCAGCACGCCCTTGGCGATCAGCACCGAGAGCGCGCCCAGGAAGTCGGGGAGCGTGACTTCCTCGTGGCGGGCCGCGAAGGCCTCGAAGAGGTCCGGGACCCGACCGAAGCCGGGCGCCATCTCGACCAGCACCGGGAGGTCGACGCCCCGGAGGTGGCGCACCCCGGCCTCCCACCCCGGCACGAGGAGCCGCCTCTCCAGGACGACACGGTTCCCCTCGACGGTCGGCTCCTCGGCGAATAGGGGCGTTCCCGCCGCCCGGAGCCGGATGCCGGGGCTTGCCTTGAGCGAGGCGAAGGCGGCGAGGACGGCCGGATCGTCGCGGAGCGCGGCGGCGTCCGGTTCTCCCGTGAAGGCGCTCCGGTCGAGCTCGTCGACCTGGCGGGCCCGGCGGCTCCAGAAGCCGTGCCGGTACCTCCGGCCCGCCACCCGGGAGAACCGGGCCGAGAGCCGCCGGTAGGCATCGTAGATGGCCCGCTCCCGCCGCTCGAAGAGCGCCAGCGACGGTCGGGTCATCTCCGCGGCGCCGAGGCAGGTATGCACCGCCACGGCCGCGAGCCAGGCGGACGCCAGCGCCTTCTTTACACCGAACGAGGAGAGCGGATCGATGAAGGAGCCCGCGTCGCCTACGAGGAGGAAACCGGGGCCGGCGTAGCGCGTCGCGTCGTAGGGGGTCGCGGTGCACGCCCACGGCGCACGCGTGCGGGTGGCTCCCCCGAGGAGGCGGGAGATGTGCGTCGTCTTGGCCAGCTCGGCCGCGTACGTCCCGGCGATGGGACCGCCCCGCTCAAGCGCCGTGAGCCTCGGGTCCACCATGGCCGTGAAGTAGCGGACGCTCCCCGATACCGGCACCGACCACGCCCAGCCGTCCTCGTAGCTCTCGACGAGGGTGTGCGTCTCGTCGTCGAGTCCCCATCCGCCCGCCCGCTCCCAAACGCCGACGAGCGCCAGCGTAGACGGGCCCCGCTCCCGCCGCCGCAGCCCGCGCTTGGCGACCACGCCGGCCCGGCCCGTGCAGTCGAGGACCCACCGGGCCTCGAGCGAGCGGGAGGCCCCGCCCGGCCCGTGGAAGACGGTGGCCGGCCGGCGGGACCCTGCGGCCGGCCGCTCCAGACCCTCGACCCGGCGGACGCCGGAGCCTTCCAGGACACGCGCGCCGGCTGCCCGCGCCAGTTCCAGGAGGACGCTCTCCAGGTCACGCTGGACCACCTGATAGCCTCTCGCGCCGTCGCCGAAGCCCTCGCGCCGGGCCTCCGAGCCGTCCCACCAGACCGTGTTGCCCGTCGTGCGGACGAAGCCGGCGGCCTCCACCGGGGTCCGGACCCCGAAGAGGTCGAAGAGCCTGTCGATGCTCGGGGGAAGCGACTCGGCGAGCGGCGGGGTGGTCGCGGGACGCGTGAGGAGGACCACCGAGCGCCCCCACGCCGCAAGGAGCCGTGCGGCGGATGCGCCGGCGGGGCCACCCCCGAGAACCGCGACGTCGACGGGGCCGGCCGACTCCGCGAGGGGACGCCCGGAGCCCGCTTCCGTCGTGGCGGGGTCCCTCACCCGGGCGGCAACGGTCCGCCGGCCGGACGGCGGCCCCGCCGGATCGACGTGAGGGCGCAGGGGACGCTGACGCGCGCGGTCCTCCACAACCCGGTCCCACGCAACCGGAGCGTATCGCACGGGCCTGACACGATCCTGGCAACCCCCTTCACAACAGCGGGATGGAGATCATGCCATGATGTGTGTTCGGGGCCGGGCCGCCGGTGCCGGAACCGGCCACCGCGGACTGCGGCCCCTCTTCGCGGCTGCACCGCGCGAACCAGGGATCCACGGCTGTCGACCCCGCCGGTCGGTCACCCGGACTCCGCGATCCACCGCTCCACACGTGCCTCCAGCACGGGCAGGGGCATGGCCCCGCCCCCCAGCACGGTGTCGTGAAACCCCCGGATATCAAAGGCGGCTCCCAGGCTGGCCCGGGCCCGTTCGCGGAGATCCCGGATCTTCATCATCCCTATCTTGTAGGCGACCGCTTGGCCCGGCATCGTGAGGTATCGCTCGATTTCCGACCGCACCGCGCCTTCCGGCTGGGGCGAATTCGCCATGAAGTACTGCACGGCCTCCTCCTCTGTCCATCTCTCGGCGTGGAGCCCGGTGTCCACCACGAGCCGGATCGCGCGCCACATCTCGGCGGAGAGGCGGCCGAACTCCGAGTACGGATCCTCATAGAATCCCATCTCGCCGCCGAGCGCCTCGGAGTAGAGCGCCCAGCCTTCCGTGTACGCGGTGTAGAAGGAGTGCTTGCGGAACATCGGGAGGTCCTCGAGCTCCTGCGCGATGGAGATCTGCAGGTGGTGGCCCGGCACGCCCTCGTGATACGCGACCGCTTCCAGCTGATACGTGGGCATCGAGCGCATGTCGGAGAGATGCATGTAGAACACCCCGGGCCGGGAACCGTCGGGCGTCCCCGGGTTGTACGACTGCGCTCCCCCGTCCTCCTCCCGGAACGCCTCGACCCGTCGCACCTCGATCCCCGCCTTCGGCAGCATGCCGAAGTAGTCGGGAAGCAGATCGGTCATACGGTCGAGGTATCCCGCCGCGAGGTCGAGGTAGGCCTGCCTCCCCTCGTCCGTGTCGGAGAGGTAGAACTGCGGGTCCTGGCGAACGAAGGCGAAGAACTCCTGGAGGGTCCCGTCGAAGCCGACTTCGGTCTTCAGGATCTCCATCTCCCCGCGGATGCGGTCCACCTCGTTGAGGCCGGTCTCGTGGATCTCCCGCGCTGTGAGGTCGAGGGTCGTCGACTGGAACAGCATGTAGTCGTAGTAGGCTCCGCCGTCGGGGAGCGCCCATGCGCCCTGGGGCTCCGGCGCCGCGTTCGTCATGTCCTCCTCCAGCCATGCCCGGAGCTCGAGGTATGCGGGCAAGACCCCCTCGACGAGCGCACGACGGGCCTCGGCCACGAATTCCCCGGCCTCCCTCTCGCCGACGATCCCGCCCTCGACCAGGCTCGCGGCCTTGCCCGTGATGTCGGCCCACCATGACGACTCGACGTCCGGGTTGAAGGGCGCGCCGGCGAGAACCCGGTCGATCTCGTCCATCGCGGCAGCGTAGTCGAATCGAGGCGCGCGTATCCCCTCCGCCGCCGCCGTCCGGGCGTTGTCCAGATGCTGTCGGACGGCACGGCCGATCTGGCGCAGCCGGGAGATGTAGGCGCGCATGTCGCCGACCGTCTCCACCTCATGGCGATTGATCATGAAGAAGGGATAGTAGGCGTGCGGGCCGGACCGTCCGATCGGATCGTGGTACCGCCGGAACCGCCGGAACCGCTCCAGGTCGGCGCCCTGGTACTCGTAGAGGTCGTAGGAAGTCCTCGCCTCGGCGTCGAGGAGGTCGTAGTCGAACTCCGAGCGCATCCTGGCCACGCTCCCCAAGAACCACTCCTCGACCTCGTCGCGGGCCGCTTCGGAGACTTCGCCCAGCCTGTCGTAGTCCCTCCTGTCCCCCAGCCGGGTGCGAAACTCGGGGCTGTAGGCGAGCCACGCCTCCCACTCCCGGTCGAACCACGCGTTCAACCGCATGCTCTCGGTAGGCGGGCCGTCGACCGCGTTCGTCCGGGACACCTGGGCCTGGTGCATGCAGGCGGTCACCGCGAGGAGGAGAAGGGCTGTCAGGATCCGCACGGCTGCCACTCCGGGTCCGGTCGAAGAATCCCACAGGGCTTGGGCGTGTTAGTCCGACCGGCGGGAAATGGGTCCCCGCCCGGGCGCGTGACCTGACGGCCTGGCGGCGTGCCGAGGCGTAGCCTTGGGAGAAGGTCGAGGACGGGCGCTGGCTGGGATGCTGGCGGCTGGAGAGCCAGGCGCGGAAGGAATGGGCCGAGCTGCACAAGCGGCAGGAGGACACGCGGCGGAGGCTCGACCGGGAGAGCCACACCCTGCTCGGACGAGTCCGGATCTGGCGGACCTGGTCGAGGTTTGGCGCGAGGATCTCGACTGGCAACTGAAGCGCGAGCGGCCGGCGCCGGGTAAGGCGCAAGCCGACAGCGCCCGGCAGATCGAGCGGCGGGTGAGCGAGGCACCTACCGAAAGGGCCTGCGGCACGCGGAGCGGCACGAACGCGCGACCCCGCCGGACCTCGTTGACAGAGACGACGAGCGGGCGCGCGGGCGGAACATCACCCGCATTCCTCTCCGGCGGCCCCAGCTCCGAGGCCCCGAGCGTGGCAGGGGAGGGTTCGAGCGATGAGCCTTGATATCAGCAGCGGCCCGGGCGAACCGTGTCCGCAAGCGGCGGTTATCTTGTCGGAAGGCACGGTGCTTCTGAAGCGATCTCACGCCCACGGGAGGATGGCACAGTCAAGATGAGGTCTGTGGCGTATATCGAGACATCGGTCGTCAGCTATTTGACTTCTCGGCCGTCGCGCGACGTCGTGATCGTGGCCCGGCAGCAGGTGACTCGCGAGTGGTGGCGTACCGCCCGGGACAGATTCCACCTCGCCGCTTCGACGCTTGTGATTCGCGAAGCCAGGCAGGGGGATCCGAATGCCGCTCGCGCCCGGATGATGAGACTCGAAGGCGTGACGCTTCTCGATGCGACCGAAGAGGCGGAGCAACTCGCGCGCGAACTCATCTCCTCGGGCGCGGTTCCTCCCAACGCCCCGGTGGACGCCGCCCACATCGCCATCGCCGCTACGAATCGTGTCCACTATCTTCTTACTTGGAATTTCCGCCACATCGCCAATGCAGCTATGCGGTCCCGCATCGAGCGGGTGTGTCGGAGCGCAGGGTACGAGCCTCCCGTCATCTGCACGCCCCACGAGCTGATGGAGGTCAGCCATGACGACCAATAGGGACAAGACGGTCAATGCCGCCGCGGGGGCCATCGGGGACGCCGGCGGCATCGACGCGGTGCGGGCCTTGGGGGACGACCGGGTAATCGCCTCGGTCCGGGCCGCGAGAGACGCATACGCGGCAGCGCACGGCCATGACGTCGCAGCCATCTTCAAGGACATCAGAGCGGCGCAGGAGGCTGCAGGCCGTGCGTACGTTCGCAATGCCGAGCCGCTGGCCAAGGCGACGATACGGGTTGCCGCGCAAGTCGACGCAGCAGTTCGCCAAATGGAACGGTCGCTCGGTCCCGTTCTTCAGAGACTGAATGAATGGGCCGCCGCAACAGCTCCCTTTCTGGAGGAGTTCAATCGAATGGCCGCAGTGGCGGCCGAGGCCATGGAGCGGGTTCGGCCCGCCCTAAAGAAGTTCCACGAGCGGAGAGAAACCCGCGACGCTTTGGACAAGGTGGGCTGGCTTCCGCATCCTTCCGTACCCTACCGGCTTGTCGAAGAATGCGGAGACGACTTTGCTCTTCTGGACGCCCGCATCGCTGAGTACTACCGCGCCCGGTGGACCGAGATTCGTGACGAGATGGAGTCGGGCCTCGCCGAGTATCACATCGACGATGAAGCTAGGGCGACGTTCCGGGAGGCGCTCATAGCCCACGAGTCCGGACTGTACCGCGGTACCTGCCGCTCGTTGTTCCCCGAAATCGAGCGCATCATCGATGCTGGGCACCGTTCAGAACCGATGATCGAGAAACTGCTTGCATCGGGAGATCCGACCGAACGTCAGGTGAGGGAGTTGTTCGACCGGGCTATGCTCGAACGCATTCGAGACCACGCCTACGAGCGGGTATGGACCGAGGACGAGCGGGAGAGATTCGAGCGGGATCCGGTCCCGAACCGTCACGCCGCCATCCATGGCTTGGTGGCCTATTCGACGCACAAGCACAGCATGAACATGCTGATCCTGACGGACTACGTCTTTCGGATTCTGCCGCCGCTCGAGGATTCGCACAAGTAGCTCGGGAAGCAAGCCGCAGCGGGCGGGTGACGATGGCAGAGATCATCGCCGCCGCCGCTTCAGCTTACTGATTCCCACTCCCAGCGGTGCCCGCATATTCTCGTAGAGCATGAACAGGTGCTCGGCGCGTTCGCGTTCAGAGGCGAACCCAGTGCGGCGATACAGCCGGTCAACGGTTCGGTCGAGCGCCCGATGGGCGTGCATCAGGCTGGGCGGCATCGATTCAGGGTCGTAAAGGTCTGCCAGCGTCGCGTTAGGATAGGCTTGGCGGGCATCGAGGACCGCCTGCGCCAAAGACTCAAGCTTCTCGTTTTCGGCCCAGCGGGTGGGCATCGGAAAGGTGTTGTACACGACGCCGACCGAGTACATGTAATCGCTTTTCATCCGTCCGGTCACTGTCCGCATCCAAGCCATGTGCATGGCGGAAGTAAGCAGCGCGAAGTCGGTGAGCGTCGCATCAGGTAGGATTCGCAGCTTTTGATTCGCAATGACACTCGGGCTCAAGTATCCGATTGGGATGTACTCTCGGCGCTCCGAACTTGTGTTGGGAATTACGAGATAGCTGGCGTCGAAACGTTCATCTACTCCAACCAGAGTCGGAAAGTCAGCCATGCGCCGCGTACTCGGACGGCGACTCGCCGCGCGATAAGCCCGCACCCGAGCAACTCTCTCGGCAACCCTTGGCAGCCGTCTCAATTCGGACGGATCGATGTCCTTCAGATAGAGTATCCAGCGGTGAAAGCCGTTGATGAACTCATCTCCGCCGATATACTTCCGAAAGAAGGGAGCAGCGGACGGCTCGGCTGCGAGAAAAGCGTCCTTTTCGGCTCCTCGGAAGGTCAGTATTCCATTGTCGATCATCTGGACCCCGGTTCTCAGCCGCCGCAGCCCATTGATTGGTCTGCCTGTCTTCCGCACGGTCAGATGCGGGTCGGCCAGCCCGCCAGCGTCGAAGAGGTAGGGTGAGAGCACGGCGTGCCGGGTTTCCTCCGGATCGCCGTTGATGTCCGGATAGCTGAATAGACGCTTTCTGCCGGGCACCGCCTCGCCGCCATCGAGTCCGATGATGACGACATGCACATGGGCCATTCCGCGAGCGTCCGATCCCCACGCGAAGGTCCGGTGGGCAAAGGCGATCTCCAGCCCGTAGCGGTCGAAGAGGATCGGCCAGAGCTGCGCCACCTGCTCGCCCTGGGTGATCGAATTGGTGGCGACGAATCCGATCCGGGTATCGGTGTCGCGCATGTACTCTCCCGCCTTGATGAACCACGCGGTGACGTAGTCGAGCGTGCCCCCGGTCCCGCCGAGGGCCGCGATCCTCCGCACCTGCGCGCGTTGGACGTTGCTCTGGAACTTCGCGCCTCCGAAGGGCGGATTGCCGAAAACGAACGAGCACTGCTCGGACGCCAGCAGATCGGCCCAGTCCATCTCCAAGGCGTCCCCGTGGACGATGTGCGGCGAGGTCTCAAGCGGAATCCGCGTGTAAGTCTGCCCGAACTCCAGGCTCAGACGGTTGTTCATGATGTGGTCCATCATCCACATTGCCGTCTCCGCGATGCGGACGGGAAACTCGCCGATCTCGATGCCGTAGAACTGGTCCACGTCAACGAGGGACAGCTCGGTCGCCAGCGCGTCCAATTGCCGGTCGCCCTTCCGGTGCAGCTCCTTCAGGACCTCGA
>CAZHGS010000044.1:0-20646 GCA_964532325.1 uncultured Gemmatimonadaceae bacterium
CCGCACCCAATATCCCGCACTCTCAGCACCCCTGGTGACGGATCCGGGCTAGCAGACAATCGTCAACGCCACCAACCTCCCTGGAGTACCCCTGGCCCTCTGGGCCGTGGCACGGATTGCGCCGTTCGCGCCCCGCTGCACGGTTCGCCAGCGTGGCGGAAGACTCCGAATTCGGCGCGCAAGCCGGGCGTCGGCGCGCGGGAGGCCGGGGCCACGGTCACCCGTTTGGACAGCTTGGGCAATAGCGGCCCGGAGCCCTCGCTGCCCTTCCCCGCTGTCGGAGCATCCCGCGACGGTACCTGACCGGGACCTCAGGAAGATCCGGCCATACTCAAGCTACCGGTCGTTGCTGAAAGGACCCGATCCCGGCTCCGGGCGGGTGCTCCGCGATCGCGCCCGGAATTTACGACGACGACGGCCGCACTACGGCTCGGTGACCTCGAAGACGAACATCATCCCCGCGTGTAGATGCTCGGCGATGTGACAGTGGAGCATCCACGATCCCGGATTCGACATCTCCACGAGCAGGTCCATGGTCGAGCCGACCGGGAGGATGGCGGTGTCCTTCCACACGAAATTGGTGCTGGGGATCCCGTCGCGCTCCGTCACCAGGAACCGCTGGCCGTGAATGTGGATGGGATGGTTCATCGGGTGGAACGACTCCGGGTCGTTGAACACCCGGATCTTGACGACGTCGCCCACCTGGAAGCGCCAGTCGATCTCCTCGTTCTCGAGGCCACTGGCCGGTTCCCGCAGGGTCCAGGTCACCTGGGTGCCCGTCGATAGCCAGTTCATCACCGGCATCCCGTCGTTCCACTCCACCGGCGGCACGTAGAAGGTGTCGGCCTCCATCGATGCCACGATGGGCACGGGAAGACCGCGGACCCGGACCGTGGTCACCAGCTCGTGATCCACGGCCTTGCCCCGTAGGGCGCGGAAGGGTTCGAGGTCAGCGGCCACATCCGCATTTTCGCGAAGCCGGGCGAACGAAGCCGTCGTCGCATCCTCCACCGGAGGACCGTTCACGCTCACCACCGCAAGCGTGTCCTCGTGGGGGAAGAAGGTGCCCCGGAAGTGGTTCACCGCCTGGATCGTGTTGGTGATGGCCACCTCCCCGGCCTCCGGGAAGCGCACGTCCACCACGTAGCGCTCGGCGGGCGCGATGACCACGCTCTCCACCCAGCTCTCCCGCTCGAACTTGCCGATGTCGGAGGCGACCAGCTTCACCCGAGCGTTCCCGAAACGGACGTTGAAGGTGCGGGTGCTCGCGACGTTCGTCAGGTAGAAGCGGACCACCTCGCCGGCACGCGCATCGATCTGGTGGTCGTCGACCCCGTTGGTGAGCATCACCGTGCCGAACCGTCCCATGAGGGCGTGTGTCGGCGCTTCCTCGCCCCAGGGGACGAGGCCCTCCTCGTCGATCAGGATGTCGTCTAGGACGAGCAGCTCCTCCCGGTGGGCGGGGCCGTAGTAGTCCGGGGCCGCCGGCATGACCAGCAGGTTCCCGTAGAGGCCGAGGTCCTGCTGGACATCCTCGCGCATGTGCGGGTGGTACCAGAACATCCCGGCGTCGGGCACGTCGATCTCGTAGACGAAGGTCTCGCCTTCGGCTATGGGGTCCTGCGTGAGCCCGGCGACGCCGTCGAAGCGGTTCTCCAGCCGTACGCCGTGCCAGTGCACCGTCGTGGGCAGCCGGATGCGGTTGGTCACCCGCACCATGATGCGCGAGCCGCGTTCCGCCTGGATCAGCGGACCCGGATACTGGCCGGCGTACCCGAGCATGGCGTAGTCGCGCCCCCCGATCGTGCGCCGGACAAGGGAGACGTCCATGTCGAGGGTGTCCCCGTCCGCCAGGACGACACGCCGGCTGGGTTCAGCCACGGGAAGGGCCGCGGGATCCATCCCGTCGGCGACGAGGAAGGGACGCACGGGGGGGACCGCGTTCTCGAGCCCCGGCACCATCGGCATGGTCACCGACATCGGGGGCATCCGCCACCCACCCGGCTCGCCGCCGTCGCCCGTCATCCGGGGTTCCTGGGCGGCGAGCGCGCCCGGGAGGGCGGCGATCAGGAGGAACCGGAGGCGCAACGGCGTCGGCAGCCTCAACCGTAGCCGTACGCGGCGCAGTTCTCCTGCTCGAAGGCGCCGTGGCCGGCCATCGTGTGCATCTGGCCGCTCCGGGACATCCCGCGCATCACGACCGGGCCCGTCCAGATGGCGGCTCGGGGATCGTCCACGGGCTCGAGCGTGACCACGAGGAGGAACTTGTTCCATCGGGCGCGGCCCTGGAGCTGGCCACCGGCGAGCGGGCCGATGCGCTCGACCTGGTCGAGCTCCGGCGTGGTCAGCCATCCCACGTAGACGCCTTCGCGGGGCTCCACGAGACGCTCCACCGAGAGCCAGACATCGAGCAGGTAGCTGCCGTCCTCCGCCAGGGTGACCCCGTATGGGGAGTCGGCGAAGGTGACCTCGCCGAGTCCCACGGCGAGCCCCGTGCCCGGGAGCCGCCGCGTGCTCACCACCGGGAAGGCGTAGTAGGCCGGCGCGTCGACCGGGGCGGCGGACTCGGGAAGCGCCGTCCCGGCCACCTCTCCCGCGCGGGGATCTTCCGGGAGCGGACAGGTGCCCCGGGGGATGTCGGGCACCCGGTCTCCCCGTCCCGGGACAAGCCCGGTCAGGAGGACGAGCGCGAGGAGGGTCGTCCCCGTCACCGGGCCGGCGCTCCTAGCTCACCGGACGCGGAGAGGGCTCGTCCCACTTCTGGACGCTCGAGATGTCCGGCATTCCCCAGTCCTCGCCGTTCCACCCGCTGAATCCCTCCATCCGGAAGGTCCAGAAGCCGGTGCTCATGTCGCTCACCACGATGAGCCCGTCCTCGTTTCGCACATCCACCCCGAACGCCCCGTTGAAGACCGGGTTCCGGAAGTCGGGGTCGTTGGGAGAGCCGACGTAGGTGTCGTAGTAGCCCACCGTGACCGGGTTGGCCGGATCCATCAGGCTGAAGACCTGGAGGCCGTCGAGGTAACCGGAGACGAAGACGTAGGGCCAGCGCACCTCGTGGTTGTGCACGAGGTTCCGCCAGTCGGCGGTCCACGCCGCGATGGGTCGGCTGATGTTCGTCTGCGTGCCCTCGAGCGCGGGCTGGAGGTCGAAGATGCGAAGCGGCGCGTACTGGTACTCTGTCTCCGCGATCACGTAGCGGCCGTCCGGGCTGGGGGTGAAGGTGTGGCCCGAGCGGACCCCGTTGATCCCGGTCATCGTGACGACCAGCTCCGGGTCCTCGAGGTCGGAGATGTCGTAGACGTAGTAGCCCCCGGTGCCGCCGCCGTAGAAGCGGTCCTGCGCGGTGTCCGGGTGATACGCGGCGTAGAAGTCGTGGTAGCCGCGCCCGGCTCCCTGTCCGAGCGGGGACTCGGGCACCGGGATCCGTCCCGCCAGGGCGTCTGAGGGATCCCCGTCGACGGCCTTCGCCAGGTCGTAAACGTGGGCGAACGGTCCCCGCACCGTGGTCAGAAGGAGCACGCGGCCATCGGAGTGCTTGTAGATGAAGATATTGTGGAAGCCCCCGGGGAGCTCGGGCTCCCGGATGCGGGCGACCTCGCGCACGGTGTCGGGATCGGGAAGCCCGGTGACGTCCAGGATGACGGCTCCCAGATCGGGGTTCGGGCCGCCCTGGCCGAACTGGAGGGACTGCACCACGTAGTAGCGGTCGTCGAGCTTGAAGTACTTGACGTCCATGCCTCCGGTGCGCTGGTGGAGATCCTGGTTCTCGATGCGCCAGCGGTAGATGACCTCCGGATGCTCGGGGTCCTCCAGGTTGATGATGTCCGTACCCTTGGGACCCACCTCGCCGTAGACCATGCGCGCGACGTACGCGTAGGGGCGGTGCATCTCCTGCTCGAGCTCGACGTCCGCCACGCTCAGTTGCGGACCCAGGGGCGCGTGGCCGATCACGTCCATGTTGTCGCTGCCCGGCGTCATCGGCGTCCACTGGCCGGCTGCGGGCGCGGCCGCCAGCGCGAGTCCGAGGACGGCTGCTGCGGGCGTTGCGACGGTCGAACGGACAGCTCTCGCTCGCATGGCGAACTCCTTCGGGAAGGTGCCTTCAGGGTTGCGCGACCTGCACGGCCCTGACCCGCCATAGTAACGCGATCCGGACATGGCGCGCACGAGTTCCGGAGGCGAGACCGCGGTGTGAAGCAGGGACGCGGAGCCGCCCAACGGACGCATGCCGGCGGAGGTGCCGGCCACCAGCCTCGACAACGAACGGGCAGCGGGCCTCACCGGGGTCCCGGGACGCATCGCGTATGGTGCAACGTGACAGTCGGCGGCCAGCCGCTCCGGGGCGATCCATAGAGGCCCGTTCCTCTTGGACGAGCCATGGCCGGCACCCGATCCCCGGCATCTTCATCCGTCTGCCCTGCTATGCGTGGACTAAGGGAAGCCGCCACCGGAAGGGCGACATCCCATGGCCCTTGGGAGGCCGACATGCCGGGAGCGGGCGTCCTCGAGCTCGACAGAGGATCACCCATGCAGAGTGGGACCGGACATATCGCCGACGGCAGACGCCCTGACATCCACGCGACGCATCGGTCTGGGACGGGCAGATTGAACCCGACCCCATCGGCCCGTGCGATCACGGCGCAGCTCCTCGATTGCCGCTGCCCAGCCGGAGGCGATCGTCCGTCACCTTGACCCCTCATACCCTTCCGATCCCGGCACGCACGGCGCACCTTCTCAAGATGGTGGATCCTGCGAAGTGCTCGGGAAGCGCCTGCCCTGCCACGCATGGACCATTCCGGGCTGCCACCAGCGGCCCATCGGGAGCGTGGACCCGGCTGCCGGTGGGCAGGGCGACCGCAGGCAGACAGATCTCCCACTCTCGACGTCAACACGCGATGCTCAGTAAACTCAATGCGTTCTACGAGTCGCACGGGATCTCGCCACTCAGCTTCCGTTGTCCCTCGCGTCCAGCGTGCGCCGCCAATTCCCCGCACTTCACCGAAGCCAGGGTGAGTTTTGTCGGCCCCCGCTACCGAGAGCGCCAACTCCCACGGCTTCTCTTCCTCTCGCTGGACTCCGGCAGCGGCGAGCCGGAACCCCGGCTACGCACAGCCGAGTCCGTCCGGCGCCAGGAGCTCGCCACCGACGTCAGGGCACTCGCGAAGCACAAGCATTGGTACCGGACCCACGAGCTCGCCTTCGAGCTGCTCCATCAGTTCAGGGCGGACCTGACCATCGCCGACACACGGCTCTACTTTGCCCACGTCAACAGCGCCAAGTGCTGCCAGAACAAGTCCCAGAGACGCCAAGCCGACCAGACGTTGTTCGAGAACTGCCGCCGCTTCATTCCCGGAGAACTGCGAATCCTCAAGCCGGATATCGTTGTGACACAAGGCAATCCGGCAAAGGACGGCATCCTGGAGAACTTCGATGTCCGAGAGCACACGGTGCAGTCTGTAGCGGCCCCTGGCTACAAGAACGACGCCCGCTACGAGACTGGCCTTCTCGAAATCGGGACCGGAGCTCACGAGAGCCTCTGGCTTCACACCTACCACCCCACCAACTTCGGTCACTTCAATCCGCAGCGCAGGTATTGCTGGCCGCTGTATGCGGAGGCGGCAGGCAGATTCTGGCGCGGCAGCGACAAGTAGACCGATCCCTTCCGATGCCCTGAGGCGAACGCGGGCTCCGCACATTCACCTCAACCGTTCTTCGGGGAACCCGTCGCCATGAATCCAACGACGCTAGCCGGGCGGGTCATCCAGTTCGGGCTGACGCGCATCATCTTGGCGGTCCTGGCCATCGCGGCCGCCGCAACCCTGGTCCAGCTCGTCGCGGGGGGTCTCATCGAGGCGCTGGACCTCGGCCCACGGGGCGAATTCACGCTCTGGTTCGTCGTTCCGCTGGTGATCGCGGTGCACTTCGTCTACATCGGCTTCGTGCGCCTGGTGGAGCGGCGCCCGGCCACCGAGCTCTCCGGACGAGGCGCGGTCGGGGAGACGGGCGCCGGGATCGCAGTGGGCGCCGGTCTGCAGGCGGCCTGCGTCGGTGCCGTCGCGGCTCTCGGATACTTTCAGGTGACCGGGTCGAACCCGGTGAGCGTGGTGGTGCCGACGCTCGCCCTGGCCGTGGCCTCGGGATATGTGGAGGAGGTCGTCTTCCGGGGCGTCCTCTTCCGCATCGTCGAGGAGAGCCTCGGCACCTGGATCGCCCTGGCGCTCACCTCGCTCCTCTTCGGGTTCGCGCACATGTCGAACCCGAACGCGACGGTCTTCAGCTCATTCACGATCGCGATGGAGGCGGGCGTGCTCCTAGGAGCCGCCTACGTCCTCACCCGGCGACTCTGGCTCGCCGTCGGCATCCACTTCGCCTGGAACTTCACCCAAGGCGGCATCTTCGGCGTGCGCATCTCCGGGCTCGCCGCGGACGGGTTGCTCGAATCGGAATTGAGCGGGCCCGCGTTCCTCACCGGCGGGGAGTTCGGGCTGGAGGCGTCCGTCTTCGCGCTGGCGTTGGGGACGGGGACCGGCGTGCTCTTGCTGGTCCGGGCCGGCCGGCGTGGCCAGTTCATCGCTCCATACTGGAGGAGGCCGAGGGACGCGGCTCCGGAGGATCGACCAACAGAACCCCTTGGAGACGACCGGGCGGCGGAACCAAACGGCGGTCCGTAGCAGCCGGCACCGGCACGGCTGCCGCGCGGGTTCCGGATGTCGGCCCGGGGCGCAGTCCTCGGAGAGACGGCGTCCGCGGCACGGATGTACCGCGGATGACCCCTGGATCTGGAGGCGGATGTGCCCGGCATGGATGGCGTCCGCGGCATCACGGCAGTCGTATTCGCAGCCGATGTTGCCACGCTCTCGGTGCTCCTCGCAGGCGCCGTCTGGTCGGTGATTCGGCCGGAACGCCGGATCTGGCCTCCGCCGGGGCGCCGCTCCTGGCAGTATGTCCTCATCTGGACCTGCACCGTTGCGGCCGCCGGGTTCAGCGCGGCCCTCCTTTTTCTCGACTGGAATTCCTGGGTCTTTACGGGCGGCATCAGGTTTCTCGTAGGCGTTCCCATTGCTCTCCTGGGAGGCCTGCTGGCGCTCTGGGGAGTCGCCACGATCGGCTGGCGGAACTCGTCGGGGGTGAGGGACGGCTTCATTCCCGCCGGTCCCTACCGGTTCACCCGCAATCCGCAGTATGTCGGCGACGCCGCACTTCTCCTCGGGCTCGGCATCGTCGCCAACTCTGCGCTACTCTGGGTCGCCCACGCGCTCGCCGCCCTCTCTTTCATCATCTCTCCCCTGAGCGAGGAAGTGTGGCTCACCGAGCAGTACGGCGAGGAGTACGAGCGGTACCGGCGGAACACGCCGCGCTTCCTATGAGCCGAAACCTCCAGCCCAACCACGCTGCCGGCTCCGACTCCTGGGAGGTCTCCCGGGGCGTCCGCCCGGCCCGTCCCGATGCAGGCGTGCCCGCGGAGGCGCGCGGTTGGCGGACCGGGTACCGCGCCGGTATGCTCCCCTGAGGACGTGGGATGCGATGAACGACGAGGTCCGGTCCGGGCGGGGCCCGCCGACGGTTCTGGATCTCCCACAGTGCGGGGCCTGACGCCGGTTCCTCCGGCGCAGCCGGACCGCGGGAGAGCGGACCGGCACAACGGCAAGGGCGGCCGATGCATCCGCGCCGATGCTCACGGGGGACGTCATGGTCCCAGCGCGCCTTCTCGTTCTTCCCTGGATCGTTGGCCTCCTTGCCGCCACGGGGCCAGTCCGTGCACAGGACGCCAGAGTCCTTCCACCCGTCGAGCCCGGCGCATCCGATGCCACCGACCCGGACTGCAACTTTCCCAATGCAGCGGAGACGGTCCTTGAAGATCAGGGACTTGTGCTTCGGATCTGGAGGTTCCCCTGGGACGATCTCTACGCCAGTCCGGCGCTTCCGGACGACGCGGCCTTTCACGCCTACCGGGCAGTCATCCGGGCAGCAGGAGCGGAAGAACGCTACCCGGTGCTCGATGTGCCAGACGACGTGGATCCCAGAGAGGCGGCTGTGTGGCGGGACGAGGTCTTCAACAACGAGATCGTGTACAGCGGCGGTGCCGGAACGGTCGAACGGATCACCTGCCTGGACGCACTCATCTTCGCCCAGCAGAACGCCCGGGTTCCACAGATCGAGCGCGGCACCGAATTTATCGCCTCCGTCCTGAGGAGGAGATCGGAGGGCCGGGAGGAGGTCGCGGTAGTATTCGGAGCGGGAGAAGAGCAGTTTCCGCCGAACTCCGTCCACGGCTTCGATATCGTGGACGACCACGTGGACGAGGGCTGGAGCTACTGGTATCTGATCCACAACCACACGCGGCAGCGCAATGGGGCGCTGGGCGTTCCAGGGCCAAGCACTTCGGATGTTCGATTGGTTCGGTGGCTCGCGGAAACGCGGGGGCTGGAGAGGGCCCGCGTCACGAACGGCTTCTACACCTTCGACGCGGCGATCGACGAGCTGCGGGAGTTCCGCTGCCGATAGCCGGACGGATCAGCTCGCGCATCCTGCGCCGCCGCGACCCCTCATGGGCCCTGGCCGTATCCGGCGCACGCGCTTCGCGATCCACCTAGGACGAGGCAGATGGCGACGACACGAGCGTTATCTTCCCCGCACGCCCGGCCTCGTGAGGTCCCGCAAGCAACCACCGTCGCGCTCAAGGACCAGTCGCGGCCATCTGGGCCTCTACCGCCAGCAACGCCACTGAGAGACCACGAATGTACGGCAATCTTATCCAACTGGCCGGCGACCCAACCGCAAGGACGACTTGGCGGCGCATTCCAGTAGCGTCCGCCGGAGGCGAGGCTCCAATTGACGAGGCCGTCTTGCAGGAAGTCTTGTTCCGGCACGCGGACATCCTCCCACTCGGTGAGATCGACCCCGCGTACAACGACTCGGTTCCGGTCTGCACGGAGCTCAACATGCGGGCCGGATACGCCGATGCGTTGTACCTGACTCCGACTGGCCGAATCGTTCTCGCGGAGTTCAAGCTGTGGAGGAACCCTGCCGCGCGCAGGGAGGTGATCGGCCAGATCCTCGACTACGCCCGCGTACTCGCTTCGTGGAGCTACGACGATCTCGAACGAGAGGTCAGAAACCGCACCAAGTTGTCGCCATTCGACATCGTCTCAGCAGCACGCGGCGGCGTGCAGGAGCAAGTCTTCGTCGATAACGTCGCTCGTCGGCTCAGGCGCGGTGAGTTTCTTCTCCTGATCGTGGGAGACGGGATCCGTGAAGGCGTCGAGGACATCGTATCCTACGTGCAGGAACACAGCGGACTCCGATTCAATCTTGCACTCATCGAGGCCGCCGTCTTTCGTCGTCG
This sequence comes from uncultured Gemmatimonadaceae bacterium, assembly GCA_964532325.1. Lineage (GTDB taxonomy): Bacteria > Gemmatimonadota > Gemmatimonadetes > Longimicrobiales > Gaopeijiaceae > JAAXGI01. Next base: position 9,350 of record CAZHGS010000044.1, read on the forward strand.
GACTGGAGAAGACCTGATCATCCAGCCTCGCGTCTTGGCACGAACCGAGCTCATCCGCCGCACGATCCTGGTTCGAAGGACGATTCTGGAGGAGACCGACGACACGCCGATCGAGGAGCATGAGTCATCGCCGGTCGAGGACGCGAACGAGCGATTCTGGAAGGCAGTGCTGAGGGACTTTGCCTTCGACGATCCTGAATCCGACGTGCCTCAACCTACCGAACAATCAAGCGTCTACGTGAAGGTCATTGGATCAGGGTACAGCGGCTGGGGCATGTCGTTCGGCGCCTTTCTCAACCGTAGCCAATCCAGTCTCGGAACGTACCTTACGTGGCGGGCAGGCCTCTCGGAGGAGCAGAGAGTCTTTGAGGAGATCATCGGTGCCCTGCGCAGTGATGAAGAACTGGCGCGCGGGCTCGACGGCTGGAAGCGCTGGTCAAACCCCTCTGGCCAACCGCGCCTGGGTTTCATACGCAGGGTGGAGTTCGTGGACGGGACGGCGATCCGCGACTTTGAGGAAGCCGTCGGGTGGATGCGCGATCACTTCAATCGTCTGGTGACCGCGTTGCATCCCGAGTGTCGCCGCAGACTGCGTGCGTAGGGCTGAGCCCATTGCGTCGCGGGCTGACCGTTTCGGTGAAGCGGTTCCGATTGCCTGAACTTCAGAAGTGGAATGGGGGCTTAAGGTAGCAAGTGTCAGATACGCATCCAGGTGAGGTCGGCAGCGCACTGGTAGTTTCTGCCAGCCTCGACCTCGAGAGCCGTAGCGAGAGGATCGCACGCCGCTACTACGAGGCACTCGTGACTCGAGGGGTCGCTTCCAGGTTCCTCACTCTCAAGGACTATGCAGTCCCCGGCTTCGACAATCCATCAGAGCTGCCTCCGGACTGTGACATCCTCCACAGGATGGTGCTCGACGCCGAGGCAATCGTCTTGGCCGGTCCGATCTACAATTGGGGATGCTCCGCCGAGCTCAAGCGGTTCGTCGAGTTCGTCGGCACGACTCCACCCGACGGGACCCGTCGCGGCGCGTTCTTCGACAAGATCGTGACGTTCGTCGCCTCGGCCGGGCTGCCGCACAGCTATATGGGGTTCACGCCCACCATGGCGTCGATGATCCTGGACTTCAAATGCATCATCAATCCGTATCACGTATTCGTGCACAACCAGCACTGGGATGCGGACCGGATCAATGACGATGCTACGCGACGCATCGAACGGTCCGCGGACGTCCTGGTGGCATTGATGCAGGCGCTTCGGGGCAGAGCCTACGCCTCCGGCTGGGACGTGTAGGTTCCGAGGGTTATTCCCCTCTCTCCAATCTGTCATACGTCTCCACCTCCGCCCCTTTCAGCAATATTCGCAACAGGTGTCCCACCCATGTTGGCAGAAACCGGTACCAAGACTGGTAGCGAAGCGATCGGCATGGGAAATAGGCCGATGAGCAACCTCCGACGGTCTCCACGATCGCTATGACGCAAGCCATGCAAACGCCGCCCAATAGAGAAAGCTGAACCCGAGAAACACTATTGACCAACTGTCCATTGCTTCCCTCCGTAGCGAAACCAGTACAAGGGGCCCCGATTGTCATCACTCGGCCCAACACATCCGGGAGGGGAAAAGTTTCAGTAGAACCTGGGGGATGCTGGACGTCGCCGATCGGGTGTGAGCGAGCTGGGATATTTTCCGAGATTCGCCAGGGCCTTCGAGAGCGTGCCTTTCTGGGAGATGGGCACCCTAAGCTGAGAGGACGCCTGAGCCTGCAAGGGGCCACCTCCAGGAAATCGGTTCATTCCGCTGCGAGGGCATCCATTCACGGAGGCAAAGCTTAAGTGGGACTGCACGATCTGCTTGGCCGCGGTCCGCCTACTTGGGGGAGTAGCCGTACGGCGATTATCTTATTCGAACAGCCGGAGTGATTTTCCGCTCCGTAGGCCACCCCCGGGATGGTCGGCCACGTACTGACGAGCGGTTACCTAGGAAGACCTACCGCGACGGAGGGATCTGGAAGTGACGAAGGCGCGGCGCTGGTTCAGCGCTGTGGTGTTTGGCCTCTGTATCGCAGCGTGCTGTCGCCCCGGACCGGTGACGGCGCAGTCGGTGCCCCGCGTCACGCTGGGATTCGGGGTCGATACCCTCTCAGCGGCGTGGTCCGAAGCGGCCTGGCACTCCAGTGTTCCCGTGATCTACCGGGCGTGGTCCGAGTACCTCTCGAACGAGCCCGGCCTCCTCAGGCCCAATCCCAGATGGTCCTCGGCGGAACAGGAGAGGTGGATCGCGTACGATCTCGTCCGTGGGGTGGCGTACCATGGCGCCCCGGCGACCGTCGTCGACATCCGGCCTGCACCGGGCGGCGACGAGTTCGTCGTACGGACGCTGTTCGCGAGGACATCCGCGACTGGCGATGTCCGGCCGATCGCGCTGACGCGGGTCTACGCCTTCCGGGAGGACGGACGCTGGGTGTTCGGAAATGCGCTCCCGCGCCTGACCACGGATTGGGAGAGGACCCGGGTCGGTCCAATCGAATACGTAACCGAGCCCGGGCGGGCACTGGACCGGGGGCGCGCGGAGCGCCTTCTGGCGTTCGCGGACTCGGTTGCCACCTCGTTCGATGTGCCGAGGCTCGAGGCACTCACCTACTACGTGGCCTCGACCCCTGAACGGCTCCATCGAGCCATGGGTGTCGACTGGACGTTCGGCGGACTCGGCTACGGGTATGCCGTGCCAGCCAACGATCTCATCCTGAGCGGGGATCCGGTGGCGGGGGAGGAGAACCGGCATGAGATGACGCACATCCTGCTGGCGCCGGTAACCGGCATGCAGCCGACCCACGGACTGGTCAACGAGGGAGTGGCGACGTGGTACGGCGGTTCGTCCGGTTGGACGAGAGGTGAGCTGCTGCGGGAGTATGCCGACTACTTGGCCGCCCACCCCGAGATCGGGCTGGACGTGATCCTCGAGGACAACGTACCGGACAGGGGGTGGAACGTGGCGGGCGCGGTCCTCGTGGATCTCGTTCACGAGCAGGGGGGGATCGAGGCCATCCGGGAACTGTTCGGGACCGGCCGGTCCAACGAGCAGCTCCGATCCGCGTTGTCGGAAGCCCTCGGGATGCCGTGGGCGCGCGTCCGGGCCGCTTGGCGGGAGAGGGCGCTCGGCAACGGCCCGTAGGTTCGCGCAGGCCATCAGGGTCTCCGGCACTGACCTGGAGGCGGCACGTATTTGCCAACCAGAGGGGCCTGGCGAGTGTCAGGATGATTGTGTAGGTGGTGTTGACCGCCGGGAACGACCTGTCTGCCACGGCCGGTCGGGGAGGTGCTCAGAGGACTCCGTCGAGAAAGAGGTACGCCCGCCAGCGATCGCCGCGGCGTACCCCGCGCGCGAGATCCAGACGCACGACGCCGTCCAGGAGAGACGCACCCAGCCCAACGCCGGCCCAGGGGTCGTCGAAGCCGAATCCGCCCTTCGGGCCGGCCCACCCCGCGTCCCCGAAGACCGCCAGGCGGAAGGCCGGCGAGCCCCTGGCCAGCTCGGCCCGCCCGTACCAGAACGCCTCGCCCGCCAGCTCCGACTCGCGGAATCCCCGCAGCGTGTTCCCGCCGCCGAGGTAGAACCGGCGCTGCACGGGCGGTCCGTTCCACGACGTGCCGGCGCTCACCTCGAGCGCGCCCGCGATGTGCGCCACCGTGGGGAGGCTCGTCCCGAGCGTGACGGAGGCGCGCTGGTACTCGAAGGCACCGGTCGCGGCCTCTCCGGCAAGCGCGCCCCACGCCGAGAGACCGGCGGGATCGGTGCCCCAGCTCCACCGGAAAGTGGCGGCGATCCCCTGCAGCCGTCCCTCCTCCGCACCGATGTTGGCGGCGGCGCTTGCCTTGGTAAACGGCTTGAGGAGGTGGAAGCTGGTCTCCGCCTCGACGGCCCGGTGTTCCTCGACGAAGACCCGGACGTCGCCTTCCCGTCCGGGCCTGGTCCAGCCGAGGCCGAGCTCCGCCCCGTAGGCATCGTAGAACTGTCCCCGGTCGGTCCCGCTGAAAAGCGCCTTCACCGATGACGAGAGATCCAGCGGATCGTCGAAATCGGATCCGTCCGCAAGCCGCCGGTACGCCGCCAGGTGCACCGACGACTCGTCCGTCTGGCGGCCGACCCGTGCCTCGCCCCGCGGCTGCCAGTCGGCGACCCCTATCCTCCCCATGAGGGTGGCATTCACCCGGGCGGTGACGGGAACGGTCACGGCCGCCCCGGCGGAGAGACCCTCCACCCGGTTGAACCGCCAGGAACCGGCACCGAGTCCGAGCCGGGGCCGGTGGGAGACGGCCACATCGGTGATGATGCCCTCGAGACCGCGGCGGATTTCTGTGAACTCGGCCCCGGGGTCGATGGCCGGTCCCACCTGCAGCCCGCCCGGGTCGGGGAGAAGCCCGGTCGTAACCAGAGAGTCGAGGGGCGGCACCATCGTGATCAGGGTGTCCGGCTCCGCCCCGGACTCCTCGGAAGTGGTCCGCGTTGACGACCCCGAGAGCCAACTCTCGGCCTCCGCCGCATCCCGCGTGAGTTCGGGCTCCACGGGATTGACCGAGTAGCCGCTCAGGGTCGTCTCGATCAGGAACGGGAGGCGCGCCCATCGTCCGAGCCGGACCTCGCCCCCGAAGGCGAACCGCCGTGCGACCCACCACTCCCGATCCTGGAGGAGGTAGTCGATCATGATGTACTGCACCTCGAACTGGAGTGGCCCCGGCGGCGACTCCGGCCGCGCCGTGAGACTCCCCGCCTCCGTGTCGACACCCATGCCGAGGGTCATCGGACGCGTGGGCCGCATGGAGGCGCGCACCATCTGACCCGTGTCGAGATCGAACCAGAGGGAGGCAACCACCAGGCGGGCGTCTGCGCGCCGGGGACGCACCCGGACTTCCTCGAGCCGCACGGGGGCCTCATCCCCGACGAAGGAGATCGTGAGCGTGTCGCCGGCGAAGTACCTGTAGCGCGCGGACGCCGTGTCGCTGAGCGGGTGGAGGAAGAGCCGGACGACCTCGTGCTCGTCCCTCCCGAAGGAGAGGATCTCCTCCCGGGGATCGAGCATGGCGATGGGTCGCTCTCCCGCGGCCAGTTCCTCGGCGAACTCGCGCAGAAAGGTCGAGTCTCCGGCAGTGTCCAGGCCCGCGATCGGCACACGCAGCTCGCCCCCGGTCCAGAGCACGAGATCGGTGCCCTCGCGGTTCCATAGTACCCTTGCGCTCCGCGCCTGATCGAGGATGGTCCGCTCGCGGCGGAAGAACCCGCCCTCAAGGCCCACGCGGATCCGGTCCCGGATCTCGGCCTCGTAGGACGCGATGCCTTCCCCCGCGGCGCGCCGGACTGCGGCACCATTCTCCACGAGCCCGCGAATGCGGGCGGTCTCGTAGGTGTCCGTCGCAGGAGGCGAGACCTGGGCTGCCCCGAAGCACGGCACACCGGCGAGGCCGACGACGAGAGCGGCGATCCCGGCGGTCGAAAGGACGATGGCGGTACGCATGGAGCGATCCACGTCATAGGGCGTGGGCCCGGGCCACGGACCCGCCGCGACACCGGGGACTCCCGGCCCATATTGACACGACCCCGGGGCATCACGGTCCGGCTGTAGCCACGCGGGACGTTGTCCGGTGCTACCCAGGCAACTGCACCGGCTACGGGGCCGGTCGACCCGGGCACCGCCACCCGACCCACGAAAGACAGAGTCTAACCCTCCAGGGCAGCTTCCGGCGCGGCCTGCGCGGCAACGCCGCTGGCCCGCGCCTCCATGCGATCCGTCCCCCCGGCCACCGCCGGCACAGGGCTCCCTGACCAGTTCGGGACCATCCCGGGAGCAGCCGCGGGCATCTCCATCAAGGCCGTCGTCCACGGTCCGGCGCTTGGGATACTATGACGTTCTCTATATAGTGGTATATCGATATTGATATAGCTTCAACCATCACCACCGCCATGAGCCTCGACCACATCCTCCTCGGCCTCCTGCGGGATCCGGCCACCGGGTACGCCCTCAAGAACACATTTGGCGAAGGGATCCGGCACTTCTGGTCCGCCGAGCTCAGCCAGATCTACCCGACCCTCAAGCGGCTCGAGGAGCGCCGGATGCTCCGCAGCCGGGTCGAGCCGTCCGCCAAGGGGCCGAACCGCAAGGTCTATTCCCTGACGGATGCGGGTCGGGAGGAGCTCCTGCGGTGGCTACGCAGCGGCCCCGCGGTCGGCACGGAGCGGTTCGTCTACCTGGCCCAGCTCTACTTCATGGACGCGCTCGGCGACCTCGTCGAGACGAGGGCATTCATGACGGAGCTCCGGGATCACCTGGTCCGCTGGCTGGCGCAGCTCGAGTCGCTGGAGCGGGAAGTGACCGCCGCCCACGGCGATGCGCCGGAGCACTACAGCGACGGGGGATTCCACCGATTCGCCACGCTCCGCATGGGCATCCACTCCATCGGATCGAAGGTGGCCTGGTGCGACGAGACCCTCGCCGCGATCGACCGACGCCTGGCGGCCCGGCGCGGCGCGGAAGCGGTGCCCCAGGTGGAGTCCTTTGCACGGGAGGACCCGTCATGACGGTCGCGACGCGCCTCTTCGATGCCCTCATCCTCGTCCACGTGGTCGCCGGGTTCGTCGGCCTAGCGGCATTCTGGATCCCGGTATGCGCCCGGAAGGGCGGCCGCGTGCACGTCTGGGCAGGCCGCATCTATGCGTGCTGCGCCTACGTGGTGACGCTGTCGGCGGTCGTCGCGGCGGCCGGACGGGTTGTCTCCTACCGGCTCCAGGGCATCGGCGTCGCGGAGCGACCCGAGCTCTACGCGTTCGCCGTTCTCCTCGGCTATCTCGGCGTGGTGACCTTCGCCATGGTCCGGCACGCAATGCGCGTGGTGGCGACGCGCCGGACGCCCGGTGAGCTGCGCACACCCGCACAGGAGGCACTCGGCTGGGCGTCGGTATCCGGCAGCATGACCGTCGTCGGATTCGGGCTGGCAGCGTGGTCCGACGTATCCCCGATCATGCTCGGGATGAGCCCGATCGGGCTCCTCACGGGGTCGAGCATGCTGCGGTTTCTACGGGATCCGGAGGGCGAGCACATGGGCTGGCTCTACAGCCACCTGGGTTCGATGCTGGGGAGCGGCATCGCCTTCCACACCGCGTTCATCGTCTTCGGTGCGCAGCAGTTATGGGCCTACGAGATCGCGGGGCCGCTCGCCGTCCTCCCCTGGATCCTTCCGACGGTGCTCGGCATCCCCGCCATCGCCTTCTGGACCCGGCACTACCGGCGGAGGTTCGACCGCTCGGCGGGCGCCCCAGCCTAGCCCGGATCGGTCACCACGCGCGGTCAGAGGACGTTGCCGTTTGCCCAAGTGCGCAGGGGTCGTCATTGCACCGCCCTCTCGTCGCTTCCGGTCCTATCGTTCATCCGTTGAGGGCCTGTCGCCAACGGCCCGCTCGACTGTACGCGCCATCGAGTGACCCTGCCGGGGCTGCGTGAATGCTCCTGATCCACCGTGAGCGGCACGGTGTGCCGTCTTCCTATCGCGTGCCGAAACCGGTGGCCGCGATCGACTCACTGCCTGACCCGCCGGGCTGCCGCCCCCGAGCCGGTCGTGTGTTGCACTACCGTCGAGGCGTTCCTTGACGATACGTCAGCAGTGCGAATTCGTGCTGGGGACACACCACCAGGACCAACGCAAGCATCACGACCTGCGGCGCGACCAACGCCGCCGGCGCACCAGAAGCATGGCCATGAAAGACGCACTCGACGCTCTAGCAGGACCGGCTGGCGCCCGCCAAGGGGATCTTCTTCACTTGGCTGACGCGGGTGTTCATCGCCGCGACTCTCGTCGGCTCGGGATGGATCGACGACGCGCCCCCCCTTGAGATCGCGGCCGTGCCAGTCGCCATCTGCGTCGCGGTCAGGGTGGTCACACAGTTCGGCCGACCGGCCGCCGCGGCCCCGTTCCAACACCGAGCCTTGCGGGCGATCTTTGGCGTCGGCGCCCTCATGGTGCTCGGCCTCTCGTTCCTCGTCATCGTCACGCTCGTGGACCGGCTGGCCCTCTCGGCCAACGGCTGAGGCGCAGCGGGGTGGCGAGACCGATGAGTGGCGGCCCGGTGGGGCGACCCATAGCCGCGGGCCTATGGTGCGGCTTCGGGAGGAGACGCGGACCCGGGGGGCCGGCCGGATCCCCGGTTGCCGAATCCGGATCAAGCCAAGCCAACGATCTCCAGCAGGATCAGTGCGTTCCGGGAAGTGGCCGGTCCGTCTCTCAAGACGTAGTCGAACCCCAGTCGACGCTCGCCGTCCACGAGGCCGATTTCCTCGCGGAAGTGCACATCTTTCGTACTCGCCCTCAGGAGCTCAGTGGACGCGAGCGTAAGGTCGTGCGTAGTGACTGCCCCCACCGCTCTCGTTCGAAGGAGGTGCTGTAGGATGATCCTCGCAGCGGTCAGACGCTCCTCCGAATTGGTTCCCGAGAGGATCTCGTCCAAGAGAAAGAGGATCGGCCCCGCGCGCCCGCAGTCCACCACACGCTTGAGCCGCTTCAGCTCCGCAAGAAAATGGGAGACGCCTTGCTCGAGACTGTCATCGACCCGCATGACTGTCCACGGAAGCAACGGTCTGGTGCGAAAACGCCGGGCGCAGACCGGCCCGCCGCTGAGCGCGAGGATCTGGTTCACACCGATGGACCGGAGAAGAGTCGACTTCCCGGCCATGTTGGAGCCCGTCACGAGCAGGAGCGAGTCGGGGGAGGGAAGCTCCACGTCATTTCGTACGCAAGTCTCCGGATCGAGCAGTGGATGACCGAGGGCAGCGGCGCTGACGTTGCATCCCTCGTCCGGGGTGATCTCTGGAAAGCACCAGTCCGGATGGTCGAAGGATAGGCCGGCGAGCGCCGAGCAAACCTCGATTTCACCCAGGCACCGCATCCACTCGCTGCACGCGGCGCCGTATCTGGCGTGCCACCCTTCGAGCCTCTCCGCCACATGGACGTCCCACGAACAGAGAGCGACCAGGGGATAGTGCAGGAGGGACTCGCGCACATTCGCCAGGTCCGTGAGGCGCACCAGCCGACGGATCGACCGTCCGGCCCCCGGGCCCGGAGTCCGAAGAGTCCGCCGCAGCTCAGCAACGAGACTGCCGCTGCCGGGAATCCCTTCCGCAGCTCGCAACAGCCTGGCCGATTGGCCCAGTACACGCTGGGCCGCTTCCGCGCCACGGAGAGTCGGTGAGGTGTACTTCGCGGTGGCACGGTGGAGCACGAGTGCACCGACGGCTCCAAGGACCGGGAACAGACCCGGCGTCCAGCCGAGCAGCCAGGCGATGAGCGAGGCCGGCGTGAACACCCCGAGAAAGCGGCCGGTGCGAAGGACGGCAGGGTGGCCTTCAAGCCATCTCGGCTCCTCGAGCCATGCCAGGAACACCCCCGCTCCCTCGAGAGCCCCTCCGGGCTGTTGTCCTTCGCGTCCCAGGAGCTCGAGCCGCTCCCGGAACGGTCCTTCTTCCGCAAGGGTGCGCACGACGTCCTGGCGCCTGCGAACCTCCTCGATCCAGTCTGGATGGGGATGCATCGCGGGTCGCGCCCGATTGTGCCGGAAGTTCGCCAGCAGCTCCCGGGCGCCGGATGGGCGGACCGCCAGCGGATTCAACAGTGCGTGGGCGAGCAGTGTCTTCCCCGGAAGCGTCGTGACCCGCCTGAGCAGGTGGGTGAGCGACGCTCGCCCCTCCAGGTCGAGGTCACCCGCATAGGGGTGCTCGGCCGGCGCCCCCAGTGCCGTCGGGTCCGCGATCTCCCCCCACCTCCGCGCAAGCCGCGCCCGCGCCTCCCGGCTGATCTCTTCCCTCAGGCGTTCCCGCGCCGACCTCTTGCGGAGGCTCCTGTGCAGGCACACGAGCCCGACGAATACGACCACCCCTGCTCCCCCAGGAACAAGGAGAACGGTCCAGGACTCACGGGGGGTGGTCTCGAGGAGCAGGAAACAGGCGGCCGCGCCGAGAAACGCGGCTACCCGGAGTTGCGACACGCGGAGTGCGCGCTGCTCCAGGCGGAGCGCTTCGGCGGAGGCCCGGGCTTCCTCTGCACGGTAATGTTCGGCAGGAATGCGGCTCACCGGTCACCACCTGCCCGGACAACTCCACTCCCGGCCGGTCTCCCTACCGGGAATGCGGCCAGCGGCGCTGACGGGGGAGCGCGATAGACCAGCCTCATTCGAAATACCGCCTCACCGGATCCAGGGCATGGTGACCCGCCGGCTCCGGTGTCCGCGAGTCCCCCCGGGCTGCGCCATGAGTGTAGCGAAATCCGGCACCACAGGGCGCTTCGCGGGAACACCTCCCGGGACCATCGGACCGTACACCGGAGGTGGCAACGCATCACCTCCACAGACCAGGGAGGGGGGAGGAAGATCATCCTGGCCGAGACCTCCTCTCCCCACGCCGGAGCCGGGAACATCTGAAGAGCAGACGGGCCAGATGATCCGGTCACGACTTCATCCAGTCCGCCGCGACGCACGCGATCCGGGACATCGGATGCGGCCGGCCACCGGTATCGGCTCCCGACGCCGGGAGACATCGACCTGGACATCGGGCATCGGGAGTGCACCAGACCCACAACCCTCCGAAACGGATCCCGGACTGTATGGCCGCCTACCGGCCGGAGGGCCCTCTGGCGGAGGCCTTCGAGGCTCTCCGGAAACGGTTCACAGCAGCACCGGGCCACGAGATCGGCCTCTCTCCCCCGGGTAGCACGACGCTCGCCTTGCGGTGGAGCCGTCGGCAGACGGGTGATCTCGACCTCCCTGTCGATCCGGGCGACGACCGGCGGGCGGACCGCGGTCACTCTCAGCCGCAAGTAGCCGGTCACTCCGCGGCCCGTGCCCTCCGACGCCGTCCAGGAAAGGCGGATCCGGCCCGGGTCCGCCGCCGGGGTGCCCGCGGAGAGGCTGGTCTGGTGCCCAGGGAGCCTGGAAGTGGTTTCGGAGGACCGCCTTGGCCCGGGATGTGCATGATCCGGCTCACGCCTCCCGCGACCGCCCGGCCATGCTCGGAGCGGCGGTGGCGGGCGTGCCCCTCAATGTCCTGGAGCCCGAGCCGCTGCGTCGTGCCCGAGGCGGAATGGCTGCCCGGCCCGCGCGGCTACAACGCCAGATCCGTCGTGAACGACATCCCGGCAACTCGCGGGCAGGGAGCTCTACGAGGATCTCGACTGTGCGCGCGGCGAGATGGAGAACGGGAAAGCGGCTCTCGCCCTCCCGGGCGGCCGGAGCGTGCGCGCTTCACCCGCCGGCGCGGCGGCGGG
>CAZHGS010000045.1:0-20547 GCA_964532325.1 uncultured Gemmatimonadaceae bacterium
GAGCGTACGGTGTTCTGCGTCGTCAGACCCAACCAGTTGGCCGCGCCGCCCCCGTTCGGGACGACGATGTCGCCCCAGAACGCCGAAAGGGAAGCGAGCGCCTCCTCCAGACCCGGCGCCTTGAGGCCGAATCTGGTCTGGATCGGACGCATGCAGACGCCACGGCAGATTCGCAGCATCCGCTCCGAACAAGCCAAGCGGGATAGCGCCCGGGCCACCGCCGTCCGGTCGCCGAGGTGCAGCAGATCGTCCACCTGAATCGGCGTGGCCTCCGGCTTGGCTTCGGCGTACTCCATGATCGGCTCAGTCAGGCTCTTCATGGCTCCATGTCTCTCGGTCAGGTTCCTAGAAACCAAGATAACCCACCCCTCGCGGGGAGCATCCAATCCAATCATCTGAAGATAACTGGCGGCACGGAGCACCGCCTCATCCGGTGTGGTTCCACGAATAGGGGGTTACCTCCTTCTACAGACTCTTGGAGACCCAGAGGGCCCGTCCGACGACGCGGATCTCTTCGGCGGCACACTCGTGGCTGCCGTATTCGGGGTTGAGCGACTTGAGGATCACGCGGTACGGATCGGAGTGCGGCACGTGCTCGATCCGCTTTGCGACCAGCGCGATGCCGTCCCAGATCACGAAGATCCCCGGTGGCGCGGGCACCGTCCGGCTCACGTCGTTCAGTATGTGGTCGCCGGTTGAGGGCTTCGGCTCCATCGAGTCCCTGTCCGCCTCGATCGTCCACAGGTCGCCGGGAGCCGCCCGTAGCCGGTGGTGGATGAACGAATCAGCGAGCAGCCACCCCTCTCCGGTCTCGCACAGCTCTCCGTTGCCGGCCTCCGCATCCGGCTCCAACCCAACATCGGCCTCTGGAACGAGGCTGTAGCCCTGTAACTGGGCAGTTACGACGAACCCGACCGGCGGGATCACGCCGCAGCCGCCGGTCGCGGAGCGGGTCCGTGCGGCATTGCCGGCTGATCAGCCGGGTCAGCCGGCCGCCGGAGTCCCGAGCGATCTTGGCACGGCCCGGCCCTGCAGGCCCCTCGCCGGCCCCTGAGCGGCCAGTGCGGCACCTGGATCTGGCCAGCACTCTCTCAATGAACCGGTATTGGCCTCCCGATTCCCAAGGGGGTCATCTCCACCAACTCCCGGGCGGAAAAGCAGGCACGGATCTCATCGAGGGTCCGCAGCCGTCGATCGAGAGGTCCGCGATCCGGCCATCGGGATCCGCCGGTACGCGGTCCGTCCTCGACGCCCATCGCACAACCCCGTGGCCAGACGCGACTTCCTCATCCCGCGCTCCCTGGGCGCTATCCCGCGGCCAGGAGGCCACCCGGGCCGACGCAGCGCCCCCGCTCCTCGAGCACCTCCGCCGCGATCCGGACGACCCGCGTCGACGCCCCCGCGCCCCCGAGGCGTTGGCGGGCCTTCCCGAGACCGGCGAGGACGCGCCGGCGCTCGGGCCCATCCCCGATGAGGGGGACGAGAGCACCGGCGAGTCCGTCCGCCGTCACGGCATCCTGGATGAGCTCGGGCACCACCCGTCTTCCCGCCACCAGATTCGCGAGCGCCACATGCTCGACATGAACCAGGCGGCGGGCGAGCGCGAACGTCCAGGGGTGTGTCCGGTAGGCGACCACGAAGGGGACGCCGGCGAGCGCCGCCTCCAGGGTGCTCGTGCCCGACTTGACCACCGCCGCATGGGCGTGGGCCAGGAGCGCGCGTGCCCGCGGCACGACCCGGGCCCCGGCACCCGGCGGGAGCCGGAGATCGATCCCGTCGGCCTCGGCCACGGCGACCTGGAGGTCAGGATACCGTTCCCTCGCTTTCGCGCCGGCCTCGAGGAAGACGCTGAGGTGGCGGCGGACTTCCTGCCGCCTGGAGCCCGGAAGAAGCGCGAGGATCGGCCGCCCGGGGTTGAGGTCGGTGGGCCCGGCCCCTGCCTTGGGAAGGAAGGCAGTCCGGCGGGGTATGCACCCGCCCGGTAACCCATACGACCGCCTCGAGACCCAGGTGGCGCGTCCCACGATACGCATCTCCTCAGTGGGGCGCTCGTAGCTGCAATAGTCCGTCCGGATCGACCGACTTGATCACCACCTTGGCGGCTCGGAGTGGCCGTGTGCTCGATCCGCCTGTCGACGATCCCCTATCAAACACCGGAGATGCCCGGCGGCACCGGAAACGGGCAGGTCAACTCGATCAGGATGCGGTCGCCGCTCGACATCATCCAAACACGCAAGAAGCAGTCCGGTCGCAAGCGCGAGCGCGGCCCGGCGTACCACGGGCCGACATCAGGAGCCCGAAACGGTCCGATCCCAGGTGGACCACTGCCTTAGACCTTTGCGCCAGTGCCTACCAAGACCAGCGATGTACCTCGTATCGTTCACACGTTGTGTCGCGAGGTCGAACAACCGCCTCCTGGGGTGCGGCCGACCGTCCCCGACCCAGCCGAGCACTAGGAGGTCCATCCGCTCATCGGGGGTCAGTTCCTCGACCATCCTGAGCAGCCTGAGCAGGGTCGGTGAAGTCTCTGCGAGTTCTGAGGTTGCGCCAGCGATGAGTCGGACTTTTTTCTCGCGGACCGGATGGATATCGTCTGTGACACTTTTCCTGGTCGCGTCAACGCGCTCCCACACCTCAATCAACTCATCGACTCTCGCCGGGTCGATCACCAGTCGAATCCCAGCCTCCTTCAAGTCGGCCATTGCCGACTCATCTTGGAGCGCGATCACCGACACAGCTGGGAGGTGATCCGACACGACCTTCGCAAGTCTCCGATCTGCGGTGACAAGCACCGATCCCGTACGTCTCGCGCAGGAGACGTATAGGCTGTCGTAGACCGGATGGCCGATTCGTAGCGCGGTTTCCGTCGCGTCCCGCAGCAGGGTTGGGCCAAGCTGGATCTGGACGACCTTCGAGAGCCTAGCGAGCCCGTCCAGAAAAGGCGTCGCCGAAGCGATTTCCCGTCGGCGGACCTTCTTCCAGATCACGTTGGCATATTCGACGGGTAGCAGGTCCGGAGCGTATCTTTCGATCCTGGGTGCGAGGAGAGACCGGGCCTCTTCGCGGTGTTCCTCCGCAAAGAACCACTTGACGGCCACGCTCGCGTCGACCGTGACCCTCACCGATTCCGGTCCTCCCGGATGAGCTTTGTGCTGTCAGTCTGTTTCGTGCCAGCCGTCGTCGCCGCCAGCGCGTCCGCGCGAGCCAAGAACTCGGCCGTCCCAAGGTAGCTGGTCACCTCGCGGGTGAGCAGATGGCGAACCTCCCCCTCCAGTGAGCGTTCATTCGCCTTTGCTTGGACCTTGAGCCGGTCGATAACGTCATCGCGCAGATTGCGTATGGTCAGATTGCCCAAGTGTGCCTCCTAGGGTCGTTGGGTGCATGCATAATGATTGCACTACGATCGCACCGTGTCAACGAATCGGGGTAGCTCCGGTTGGCGCAGCAGCGGACGGTCGCGGAGCAGGCCCGTACGGCGTTGTCGGCCATCCAGCCGGGTCAACCGAGTGTCGGAATTCCGGGTGGTCCGGTGGGGAACTGCCCTGCGGGCCCCTTGCCGGCCCTCGAGAGGGTCCGGATCGTAACCGGCATCTGACCAGTCACTTCCCCGATGCACCCGCAGGCCTCCCGCGGTCCAGGGGGATCACCTCCACCAACGCCAGGCGGAAAAGCGGGCTCGGAACTCATCCAGCGCCCGTAGCCTTCGATCGTGACGTCCACGATCCGGCCATCGGGATCCGCCGGTACGCGGTTCGTCCTCGACGCCCATCGCACAACCCCGCGGCCAGACGCGACTTCCTCATCCCGCGCTCCCTGGGCGCTATCCCGCGGCCAGCAGGCCGCCCGGGCCGACGCAGTGCCCCCGCTCCTCGAGCACCTCCGCCGCGATCCGGACGACCCGCCTCGACGCCCCCGCGCCCCCGAGGCGTTGGCGGGCCTTCCCGAGACCGGCGAGGACGCGCCGGCGCTCGGGCCCATCCCCGATGAGGGGGACGAGAGCACCGGCGAGTCCGTCCGCCGTCACGGCATCCTGGATGAGCTCGGGCACCACCCGTCTTCCCGCCACCAGATTCGCGAGCGCCACATGCTCGACATGAACCAGGCGGCGGGCGAGCGCGAACGTCCAGGGGTGTGTCCGGTAGGCGACCACGAAGGGGACGCCGGCGAGCGCCGCCTCCAGGGTGCTCGTGCCCGACTTGACCACCGCCGCATGGGCGTGGGCCAGGAGCGCGCGTGCCCGCGGCACGACCCGGGCCCCGGCACCCGGCGGGAGCCGGAGATCGATCCCGTCGGCCTCGGCCACGGCGACCTGGAGGTCAGGATACCGTTCCCTCGCTTTCGCGCCGGCCTCGAGGAAGACGCTGAGGTGGCGGCGGACTTCCTGCCGCCTGGAGCCCGGAAGAAGCGCGAGGATCGGCCGCCCGGGGTTGAGGCCCGCGGCCCGGCAGAACGACTCGCGGCCCGGAACCTCATCCTCCCGGTCCAGGAGGGGATGGCCCACGAATTCGACCCGCGCGCCGGCTTCTTCGAAAACCGCCTCCTCGAAGGGGAGGATCACGCAGACCCGGTCGGCTGCCCGCGCCAGCTGCGCCGCGCGGCCCGCCCTCCACGCCCATACCTGCGGCGGGATGTAGTAGACGACCGGCACGCCGGCGGCCTTCGACCGCTCGGTGATGCGGAGGTTGAAGCCGGGGTAGTTGACGGGGATGACGAGATCGACCCGGCCGCTCTCGATGAGGGCGCCGACCCGGCGCTCGAGCCGCCAGAGGAAGCGGAGCCGGGAAAGAACCTCGACGAACCCCATCACCGCGAGGTCGTCGAGCCGGGCGAGGAGCTCGACTCCTTCCGCGGCAAGCCGCTCGCCGCCCGTCCCGAGGACCGTCGAGCCCGGCCACTCCTCCTTCAGGATCCGTGCGACGCGCGCCGCGTGCTCATCCCCCGACGGCTCGCCCGCGAGGAGGAGGACTACGGGCGGGCGGGCCGCAGGCGCCGCCAACCTAGAAGCGGGTGGCGAGGTACCAGAGCGCGAATCCGCAGAGGATCAGGAGGAAGGTGAGCGCCCGCGTGGAGTGCCCCTTCTTGAAGTCGATCCACTCCTTCTTCCGGTTACGGCGTACGCGTATGAGCGACATGGGTCATGATCCTCTCTTCGATGGCGAGGGCCGTGGCGAGTGCATCCCTTCCTTCCGCCCCTCCGACAACCGGAGGCGTGCCGCCGAGAACCGCGTCCCGGAAGCTCTCGAGCTCGCGGCGGAGCGGCTCGACAGGCTCGGCACCAAGGGGAATACGTTCGACGAGCGCCGCGAGGTCCGCCGGGCGTTCCCCGGCCGGCACCGCCCCCGGGCGGGCCAGCGCCGGCAGCTCGCGCTTGAGCCGGAGGAACTCCCCCTTCCCGGCGGCGAGGTCCAGGCTCAGGTACCCGGAGCGCTGGAAGATCCGGAGCTTCCGCATCCGGTCCGCCGAGACGCGGCTCGCCGTCAGGTTGGCCACCGCGCCTCCCCGGAAGCGGATCCTCGCATTGGCGATGTCCACCGAGTCGGTGAGAACGGGGATCCCCGTCGCCTGGATCTCCTCGACGGGGGTGGCGACGAGGCTCGCGACCAGATCCACATCGTGGATCATGAGGTCGAGGACGACGCCCACGTCCGCGCCCCGCTCGGTGAACCGCGCGAGCCGGTGCGACTCGACGAACAGCGGGGTCTCGAGATACGGGCGCGCCCCGAGGATGGCGGTGTTGAACCGCTCGACGTGCCCCACCTGGACGGTGACCCGGGCATCGGCCGCGGCGGCGAGGATCCGGTCCGCCTCCCCGAGTGTGGCCGTGATCGGCTTTTCGATGAAGGCGTGGATCCCCCTGTCGAGCGCAGCCCCAGCGACTGCGGCGTGCGTGCGCGTCGGGGTGGCGACGATGAGGGCGTCGATCCCGTCGAGGAGCGCTCCGTAGCTCCCGCACGCCCTCACGCCGAGCTCCCGCGAGACCTCGGCCGCTCTCTCGGGGAGGATCTCGTAGAACCCCGCCAGATCGACGCGTTCCAGCTCCCTGGCGATCCTGAGGTGGTGGAACCCGAGGCTCCCCGCGCCGACGACCCCGAGCCGGAGCGGCGCTTCGGGCCGGGACCGGCGGCGGGGCGCCATCAGACCGTCACGCCCCGCTCGGAACGCTCGATGAAGTCGAGGAAGTGGAGGAGCTCGGGACCGGGATCGACCGCCTCCCCCCGTACCCGCTCGAGGCCCTGCGAGACGTTCAGCCCCGAGAGGAACACCGTCCGGTAGGCCTTCTTGAGCGCAGAGCGGACCTCCTGCGAGACACCCCGCCGCTCGAGGCCCACCGAATTCAGCCCGTACATCTTCGGAGGGTTCCCGGCCACGCGGGAGAACGGCGCGACATCCTGCGAGACGCGCGAGCCGCCCCCGACGAAGGCATGCTTCCCGATCCGCACGAACTGGTGGATCGCGGTGACTCCCCCGACGATCGCGTAGTCGCCGACCGTCACATGGCCGGCCATGTTCACCGCGTTGGCCAGGATCACCTCGTTTCCGACCCGGCAGTCGTGGGCGACGTGGGCGTAGGCCATGAGGAGGCACCCGTCGCCCACCGCCGTCCGCCCCGACGCCGACGTTCCCCTGTGGAGCGTCGCGTACTCGCGGATCACCGTCCGGTCGCCGACCTCGAGGAACGTCTCCTCGCCCCGGTACTTGAGATCCTGCGGGTCCGTCCCGAGAACGGCGCCCTTGCCGATCGTGCATCCGGCGCCGACCCTCGTGTTCTGCTCGATCAGCGCACCCGCCCCCACCTCCGTGCCGGCCCCGAGGCGGACGTTCGGGCCGATGAGCGTCCACGGCCCGACCCTCACCCCCGGATCCAGTTCGGCGCTCGGGTGCACGATCGCCTGGGGGTGGAGCTCGACATCCCCTCCCTCCGCCGGCGATGGGCCCGCGGCCACCCTCACCGTTCCATCACCCGCGCCATGAGCTCGGCCTCCGCGACGAGGCGGCCGTCGACGAACCCCTCGCCCCGCATCTTGCAGATGCTCCGCCTGAGGTGCGTCAGCCTGAGCTCGAAGATGAGCTGGTCCCCGGGCCGCACCGGACGGCGCCACTTCACCCTGTCGAGCGACATGAAGTAGACGACCTTGTCCTCGGGGTCCTCGATCGCGTCGATGAGAAGCAGCCCCCCCACCTGGGCCATCGCCTCGACGATGAGCACCCCGGGCATGATCGGATGGCCGGGGTAGTGGCCCTGGAAGAAGGGCTCGTTGATCGTCACGTTCTTCACGCCCGTGATCCGCTTCCCGGACTCGAAGTCGATGATCCGGTCGACGAGAAGCATGGGGTAGCGGTGGGGGAGATACTCTAGGATCTGTGAGATGTCGAGCACCGGGGCCCGGGCGGCGTTGCGCCTCCCCTCCCTCGCGAGCGCCCTGGCCAGCGCGATGTTTCCCCTATGGCTCGGGCGCTCCGCGATGATGTGGGCGTCGATCCTGGCTCCGAGAAGCGCGAGGTCGCCCACGACGTCGCCCACCTTGTGCCGGAGGAATTCGTCCGGATAGCGGAGCCCGTCGTTGAGGATCCCCTCCTCCCCGAGGACGACGGTGTTCTCGAGAGAGGCCCCGCACGCGAGGCCCCTCTCTCGCAGCATCTCCGCCTCCGCCGCGAACCCGAAGGTGCGGGCGCGGGCGATCTCCGCCTCGAACCCGCCCTCTCCGAAGGCGAACGAACCGTACTGGCGGCCGATCGCGGGGTGATCGAACTGGATCGTGGCCGAGATATGGAGGGAGGGGTGCGGGAGCGCGACGTAGCTCTGGTCCCCATCCTCCCCATCGAGCGAGAGGGGACGGGGGGGGGAGAGGACGGGGAGCGGATCGTCGAGCTCGACGCCGCCCGCCTCCCGGAGCGGCGCGAGGTAGCCCTCGAAGCTGCCGTCGAGGATCGGCGCCTCGGGCCCGTCGATCTCCGCGACCACCCGCGATATCCCGGCCGCTGCGAGCGCCGCCATCACATGCTCGACCGTCTGGACGCTCTCGCCCGGTGAGGCCTCGATCGTCGTGCCGAGCTCGGTGCAGGCGATGTGGTCGAGGTCCGCCGGGATCTCCGGTGCGCCCTCGAGGTCCACGCGCCGGAAGCGGATCCCCGGGCCCGCGTCGTCGGGCCGGAAGGTGAGGGTGACGCTCTCGCCCCTATGGACCCCGACTCCCGAGACCGTGACCGGCCTCCGGAGCGTTCTGTGTCTCGATCCGAACATCATTCTCCCGCCTGGTCCCCGCACCCGGCCGGGTAATCTAACACCGGCGGGGAAGACCGTCCCACCGGGACGGCGGATCAGGCGCCGGCGCCGGCGATCCGCTTCTCGATCGCGCGAACGCGCCTCATGAGATCCCGGACCCGGCGCTGTCCGGCCACCGCCCTCAGGAACTCCGTCCTGGGCCGCGCGGGGAACCCCATCACGGTCTCCCCCGGCGCGATGTCGCCGATCACCCCCGCCTGCGCCGAGAGCCGCGCGCCGGCGCCCACCGAGAGGTGCCCGGAGATGCCGGACTGCCCCCCGGCCTGGACGCCGGCGCCCACGCTCGAGGAGCCCGCGACCCCGACGAGGGCGGCAAGGAGCGCGCCGGGCCCGACCGAGACGTTGTGGGCGAGGTGGACGAGGTTGTCGAGCTTCGCTCCGGCCGAGACCCGCGTCTCCCCGATCGAGCCCCGGTCGATCGTGGCGTTCGCGCCAATCTCGACGTCGTCCTCGATGACGCACCGGCCGACCTGCGGCACCTTCCGGGCGCGGCCCGCATCCGCGGCGTATCCGAACCCGTCCACCCCGACCCGCGCCCCGGCGTGCACGATGACGCCCTCGCCGAGGACCGCCCCCGGGTAGAGGACGACATGCGGATGGAGGATCGAGGAGGACCCGATCACCGCACCCGCCCCGACGACCGAGTGGGCCCCGATCCGGACCCCGTCGCCGACCGACGCCCCCTCCTCGATCACCGCATACGGTCCGATCCGGAGGCGGGCTCCGAGCCGGGTCCCGCTTCCGAGAACCGCGGTGGGGTGGATCTCCGGATCCGCGGGCGCGGGGGGGAAGAGCGACTCGAGGACCTTGATGAGCGCGAGGTGGGCATCCGCGACGACGAGGGCCGGGGGAGCCGCCTCGGGGAGGAGCGCCGCGAGGTCCCGCGAGACGAGGAGCGCCCCGGCCCGGCTCTCGGGGACCCGGCCCAGATAGCGCCGGTCGGCGAGAAGCCCGAGCTGGTCCGGCCCGGCCTCAGCGAGGGGAGCGATCCCCCGGATCTCCACCTCGATCCCGGGCCGGGGGAGGTCGAGGAGCTCGGCCAGACGGGCGAGGGAGGTCGGCGCGGAGCCCGGCTCCCGAAGGGGGAAGTTCGTCATCTCGGTGCCTCCGGCCTCTCGCCCGGGAAGGGGAACGGGCCGCCCCCCGTCCCTCGCGGGGGACGGGGGGCGGCCCGTCGGTGCCGGCGTCCCCGGGGAGAGGCGATCCCGGACCCGCCCGGTGATGCGGCGATGCGCTCGGCTTCCGGCCGGCGGGGGGCGCCTAGTCTCCCCCGGCGGCCTGCATCCGGCTCAGCACCTCTCCGGTCAGGTCCAGCGTGGAATCCGCCGCCACGATCGCCTGGCTCGCCGCGTCGAAGATGTAGTGGTAGCCCTCCTCGGAGCGGATCGCCTCGATCGTCTCGGCCATCTGGGCCAGGATCGGCTGGATGAGCGCCTGGCGGCTCGCCTCCGCCTCCTGGCCCATCTGGTCCACCCGCTGCTGGTAGCGCTGCTGGAGCTGGTTGATCTCGGTCTCGCGCGCGAGGCGCACATTCGGCAGGAGCGTGCTCTGCTGCTGCTGGTAGGCGGTCACGAGGCTGTCGAGCTGCACGCCCATGTCCTCGATCTCCTGGTTGAACCGCTCCATCTGCCGGTCGAACTCCGCCTGGGCCTCGGTGGCACCCGGCGCCTCCTCGAGGATCGCCTGAGAGTTGACGTAGGCGACCCTGAGAGGGGCCGCCGCCTGGCCTTCCAGGGCCGTGGCGGCCCCGGCAAGAAGGAGGCCCGTGGTCATCGTCCCGATCAGTACGCGCATGGATCGCCTGCTCCGCATGTGCCGGGCGCCCGCGCCCGCCCCCAGCGGGCGGGTGCGGGCCCCGCCGTGTCACTGCCCCGCGAACCGCTACAGCGCCTGCTGTCCGCCCATCCGGAAGTGGAACTGCCAGCCGGGGTTTGCCTTGTCGAACCCGTACGCGTAGTCAAGCCCGAAGGGTCCGAACGGCGTCACGAGCTCGAGGCCGAGGCCCGCTCCGCGATAGAGCCGGCTCGGGTCCATCTCGACCGGGCTCCGCCAGATCCCGCCCGCGTCGTAGAAGGCGGAGATCGAGATGTTGGTGCTGATGCGCAACGCGTACTCCGCGCTGATCGAGAGGAAGGCGTCGCCGAGCCGCTGAACGTCCCGGACCGTCGCGCTGCCCCGCTCCACATGGCCGAGCGGGGTGAGCGTCGTCTCCTCGTAGCCCCGGAGCGGCTCGCCGAACTGGACCCCGCCCAGCCAGAACCGTTCGAAGGGGAAGGCGCCGGCGTCGCCGGTGATCATCCCGCTCCGCGCCCGGATGCCGAGCGCGAACCTAGCCGCCTGGGAACCGGGCGTGCCTCCGCCGAACGAGCCGACGGGGATCCACCAGGAGCCCTCGGCGAGATGCTTCGTGAAGTTGCCGTCGCCGCCGAGGACCCCGCCGTTGAACTCCGTCGTCCAGCGCACCTCGGAGCCCACCGTCGGGAAGAGAGGGTGGTCGAGGGTGTTGCGCGCGATGCCGAGGGAGAGCTGGCTCATGACCCCCGGCGGGCGTCCGAAGAGCGAGGTGTCCTGCACGCCCCCGTCGAGGTGGTAGACGGTGCGCGAGAGGGAGTAGCCGGCGAAGACCCGGGTGAAGAGGGAGCCGGCGACCGGGACGCCGAACTGCGTGCTCGCGCCGAGCACCCGCCGCCGCCCCGTCGAGAAGGAGAAGAAGCGGTCGCGCGCATTGTAGACCGAGACCGAGCCGCTGACGCGCGAGAGACGGATCGCGGGATCGGTGTAGGTCAGCGTCAGGTTGTTCTGGTATCTCCCGTAGTCCCAGCGGAAGCTTCCGGACTTCGCCTGCCCGAAGAGGTTCGGCTGGTCGTAGCCGACGAACCCGGAGAGGCCGGTGTAGCCCCCGACGGTGGTACCGAAGTTGACCGACCCGGTCGAGCGCTCCTCGACGGAGAAGATGACGTCGATGTCCCCGGTCGCCGGGTCGGGCGTGATCTCCGGAACCGGAAGGGGCGCCTCGAAGAACCCCAGCCCGGAGATCGCCTGGTAGCTGCGCATGAGGCGGTCTTCGGAATAGAGGTCGCCGGGCAAGAGCTGGATCCGCTCGCGGATCACGCGGTCGTGCGTGTAGTCGTTGCCCTCGATGAAGATCCGGCGCACGTAGGCGGGCTGCCCCTCCTCGATGAGCCAGTGGAGTGCGACCCTGGGGTTCTCGCCCTCCGCCTCAGGCTCCTGCCGCTCGATCTGGGGAGATACCTGCGAGTAGAGGTATCCCGAGTTCGAGTAGAGGCTCGCCACCTGGCTTGTCGCTTCCTCGAAGGCGCCCTGGTCGAAGACCGGATCGCCCCCTTCGGGTCCCCCGATCCCGAGACTCTGGAGCAGCCCGCCCGCGCCGGGCTGGTAGTACTGCCGAAGCTCCTCGGTCATGAACTGGCGGTTGCCGTCCATCGAGAACTCGCCGACGAGGTACTGGGGGCCCTCCTGGACATCGATCTCGAGCCGGGCCTTCCCGTTCGTCGGGTCCACGATGAGGGTGTCGCCGAGGACCTCGAAGTCGAGGTAGCCGTGCGAGGCGTAGAACTGGGGGAGGCGCGTCCGGAGGTCTTCCTCGAGCTCGACGGCCTGGTAGGCGCCGGACTGGAACCAGAAGAACCCCTCCGAGCGGCTCGACACGGTGCCCTCGAGTTCCCCGTCCGGGAAGGCCTCGTTTCCGTTGAAGGCGATCTCGGCGATCGTGACCCGCTGCCCCTCCTCGACACGGATCACGAGATTCGCGCTCCCGGGGGTCCCCGCGACCGGCGTCACCTCCTCCTCGACCTGCACGTAGGGGATCCCCTCCTCGGCGAGCTCGGAGCGGATGTACTCCCGCGCCTCCGCGAAGAGCTGGGGCGTGTACGGGGTCCCGGCCTCGAGGCCGATCTCCTCCCAGACGCTGCCCTCGCTCACGAACTCGAGCCCCTCGATCCGCCGCTCCCGGATGATCGGGTACTCCTCGACGTCGAAGGTGAGCGCGACGAGCCCGTCCGGCGACTCGTTGGCCGTGACGGTGATGTCGGCGAAGCGCCCCGTCGCCCAGAGACGCTTCTCGGCGTTCTGGACCTCGCGGAAGGTGATCGTGTCCCCGCGGAAGATCCCGATCGTGCCGACGAGCGGGGCCGTCTGCATGAGGACGTTGCCGGTGACGGCCACCGAATCGACCCGCACGGCGCCGGGCACCTGCGCATCGAGCCCGCCGCCCCACGCGGAGACGACCGCGGCGGCGAGGGCGGGAAGCAGGCGTCGGCTCACGGGGGCGACGGTGGGGCGGCGGGCTCGCGTCATCCGGCTACGCCTTCGTAGCGGGCGCCTCTTCGAGAGTCAGGGAGTCGGTCTCGGGGTCCACATCCACCTCGATCTCGGCGCCGGCCCCGAACCTGGCCAGAAGGATCTGTTCGGAGAGCGGATCCTCGAGATACCGCTGGATCGCCCGCCGGAGCGGCCGCGCCCCGAACTTGTGGTCGTAGCCCTTCTCGACGAGGAACTCGATGGCCGCCTCCGTGCAGCGGAGCGAGAGCTCCCCTTCGGCGAGGCGCTCGTGGACCTCCCGCAGGAGGATGTGCACGATCTGGGCGATCTCGTCGCGGTCGAGCGGATGGAAGACGATGATATCGTCGATCCGGTTGAGGAACTCCGGGTTGAAGGCCCGCTCGATCTCCTCGCGGACCTTGTCGCGCATCACCTCGTAGCTCGACGTGGGGTCGGCGATGTGGAAGCCGAGCCCGCCCCCCTTGGAGATCCGCCGGGCACCCAGGTTCGACGTCATGATGAGAACGGTGTTCTTGAAGTCGATGACCCGCCCGTAGTTGTCCGTCAGGTGCCCCTCGTCGAGGACCTGGAGGAGGATGTTGAAGACGTCGGGGTGCGCCTTCTCGATCTCGTCGAGGAGGACGACCGAGTAGGGGCGGCGGCGGATCGCCTTGGTGAGCGCGCCCGAGTCCTCGTAGCCGACGTAGCCGGGCGGGGCCCCGATCAGGCGCGAGACGGAGAACTTCTCCATGTACTCGCTCATGTCGACCCGGATCAGCGCCTCCCGGTCCGCGAAGAGGAATTCGGCGAGAGCGCGCGCGAGCTCGGTCTTCCCGACACCCGTCGGACCGGAGAAGATGAACGAGCCGATCGGGCGCCTCGGGTCCTTGAGCCCTGCGCGGCTTCGGCGGATGGCGCGGGAGATGACGGTGATCGCGTGGTGCTGGCCCACGATGCGCTCGTGGAGCTCGTCCTCCATATGGACGAGGCGGTTGCTCTCCGCCTGGCGGAGCCGCGTGACCGGGATCCCCGTCCACCTCGAGACGATGAAGGCCACCTCCTCCGGGGAAATCTCCGGGCGGTTCTCCTTCCTCTCCTCCTCCCACTCGTCGTGGCGGACCCGGATCCGGTGCTGCACCTCCCGCTCACGGTCCCTGAGTTCCGCGGCGCGCTCGAAGTCCTGGTCGCGGATCGCGGACTCCTTCGCCTCGGCGATCCGGCCGAGCTCCTCCTTGAGCTCCTCCATGTCGGGCGGCGGGACCTGGGCGGCGATCCGGGCGCGGGCGCCCGCCTCGTCGATCACATCGATCGCCTTGTCGGGGAGGAACCGGTCGGTGATGTAGCGGTCCGAGAGACGGGACGCGGTCGCGAGCGCATCGTCGGGGATGACGATCTTGTGGTGGTCCTCGTAGTGGCTTCTCAACCCCTTGAGGATCTCGATCGTCTCGTCCACATCCGAGGGATCGACGATCACGGGCTGGAACCGGCGCTCGAGCGCCCCGTCCTTCTCGATGTACTTGCGGAACTCGTTCATCGTCGAGGCGCCGATGCACTGGAGCTCCCCACGGGCGAGGGCCGGCTTGAGCATGTTCGAGGCGTCGATGGCGCCCTCCGCCGCGCCAGCGCCGACGAGGGTGTGAAGTTCGTCGATGAAGAGAACCACATTCTTGTTCTGCGAGATCTCGTTCATGACCGCCTTCAGGCGCTCCTCGAACTGGCCCCGGTACTTCGTCCCCGCGATGACGGCCGCCATGTCGAGGGCGAGCACGCGGTGCGCCTTGAGTGCGGGCGTGACGTCGCCCGCGGCGATGAGCTGGGCCAGCCCCTCGACGATCGCGGTCTTCCCGACGCCGGGCTCCCCGATGAGCACGGGGTTGTTCTTCTTCCTCCGGCAGAGGATCTCGATGACCCGGTCGATCTCGGCGATGCGCCCCACGGTCGGGTCGAGCATCCCCTGCCGGGCGAGCGCCGTCAGGTCGCGGCAGAAGTGGTCGAGCGCAGGGGTCTTGGACTTCTTCCCCTTCCGGCCCGCGGCACCCGAGACCGGCGAGGAGGCCGAGCCGCCCGCGCCCACTCCGGCCGTCCCGCCCGGTCCGGACCCGCCGGCCATCTCCGGGCCCAGCACCTTGAGCGTCTCGGCGCGCGCCTCCTCGAGGGAGATCCCGAAGGAGGTGATCACCTGCGCCGCGATGCCCTTCTCTTCCCGGATGAGTCCGAGCAGGAGATGCTCGGTGCCGACATAGGAGTGGCTGAGTTCGCGGGCCTCGGCCATCGCGAACTCCAGGACCTTCTTCGCCCGCGAGGTATAGGGCAACTCGCCGAGCGCGATCGTCGCCTGTCCGGGCTTGACGGACTCCTCGACCCGTTCGTGCACCTGGTCCAGGTCCGCGTTCAGCTGCGTCAGGACGGCGGTGGCCACCCCCTCCCCCTCGCGGATCAGCCCGAGGAGGATGTGCTCGGTGCCCACATAGTCGTGCTGCAGCCGGATGGCCTCGTCACGGGCCATGGCAAGCACCTTACGCACACGGTCGGTGAAATTGTAGTTCATCAGCGTCAGCCAGGTCCCTTTGGCGCCCCGTTCCCGTCGCCAATGTCCTCGTCCGGGTGCACCACCCCCTCGGTGGTCAGTATTCTGCGAACGAGCGCGGCCCGGTGCGCATCGCTCTCGGCGGGGGAGAGATCCCGGCCGGCCGCGTCCTCGAGATGCGCCGGCTGGGAGAAGATCATGACCTTGTTGAGCGAATATACACGAAGTCCGGGGAGTAGTTTCAGGCTCGCCCCGAGCCTGACACCACTCAGCAGGTTCATGAGTTCCTCGAAGGAAACCGACCGCCCGTAGCGGAGCAGCCCGTAGGCGCGCCAGATCTTGTCCTCGGTCACAGAGGGGGCGTCCCGGAGCAGCACCTGGCGGGCGTGCCTCTCGTACTGGATCACCTGGCGCACGATCCGGTCGATGTGATCGACGAGGTCTTCCTCGCTCTTGCCGAGCGTGGTCTGGTTCGAGAGCTGGAAGAAGTTGCCGACGACCTCCGAGCCCTCCCCGTAGAGTCCCCGGAAGGTGAGTCCGACCTGGGCGAGCCCCTGGAGAACCTTCCCGATCTCCTTGGTGAGAACGAGCGCCGGAAGATGCATGAGGACCGATGCTCTGAGCCCCGTTCCCACATTCGTCGGGCAGCTGGTCAAGAACCCGAACTCGTGATGGTAGGCGTAGGGGAGCTCGCGGCCGAGCTCGTCGTCGAGCGCGTCGAGCGCGTTCCACCCCTCGCGGAGCCGGAGGCCGGAGAGAAGCGTCTGGATGCGGAGGTGGTCCTCCTCGTTGACCATGACGGAGAGCGGCTGGCGGGGAGAGAGCACCAGCGCCGTCGCGGGGGCGGTCGCCGTCCCGTTCTTCCCGATGAGCTCCCGCGAGACCAGGCGGCGCTCGAAGAGGATCCTCCGGGGCCGGGGCGCGAGCCGGGCGAGCTCGCGGATCTCTGCATCGGCCAGGAGATCTGCCCGGCCCCGGGCGCTCCGCACCTGCTCGAGGACGGCGACCCGGTCGTTCACACGCGCGCGCGCCCCGAAGGCGTGGCCCTGCAGGTTCCTCGCGAGCCGCACGCGGGTCGAGAGGACGATGTCCGAGCACTCTCCGCTGGCGTCGAGCCAGCTCAGGCCGAACTCGCCGATAGGGCGGGTCTCGCTCATGACGCGCCGCCGCCCGCTATGCGACCGGCTCGGTGGCGCGGATCTGGTCGCGAAGCTCCGCCGCGCGCTCGAAGTCCTCGAGCTCCACGGCGCGCTCGAGCTTGCGGCGAAGCACGCCTAGGCGCTTCTCGCGCTCGAAGGTCGACGGGTCCGGCGAGAGGTAGACCTTGCCGACATGCTGCGAACCGCTGTGGATCCGCCTGACGAGGCCCCGGAGCTGCGTCTCGAACGACGACCAGCAGTGGGGGCAGCCGAGCCTGCCGCTATCCTTGAACTCGGAGAAGGCGAGCTTGCAGTAGGAGCAGGCGGGCGGGCGGGTCGCGGCCTCGATGCTCGGCGGCTCACCCTCCATCTGCGCGAGGAATTCCGTGAGGGGGAAGTTCTCCGGGACCGAGGACTTCTGGAGCCCCTTCTCGGCGGCGCACCGCTCGCAGAGGTGGAAGGTGTGCATCTCCTTGTCGACGATCTGTGTCAGGTGGACGACCACCTCGTCGGAGCCGCAGGCCTGGCACTTCATCCCGCCCCCGGGGCGCCGTCGGGACCGAGGACGCCGTCGCGCAGGCAGAGCGTGCGCCCGGCTCGCCCGGCGAGCTCGGCGTTGTGGGTCACGAGCACCATCGAGAGTTCGCGCTCCGCCTTGAGCTCGAAGAGGAGATCGTGGAGCTCCTCGCTCGTGCGCGTGTCCAGGTTGCCCGACGGCTCGTCGGCCAGGAGCACTGCCGGTTCGTTGGCGAGGGCGCGCGCGACCGCTACCCGCTGCTGCTCCCCCCCGGAGAGCTGCCACGGCCTGTGGCCAAGCCTCCCCGAGAGGCCCACGGCTCCGAGGAGGTCCGACGCACGCCGCCGGGCGGCCTCCCGGGCGGCGCCTCCGATGAGTTGGGGCATCATCACGTTCTCGAGCGCCGAGAACTCCCTCAGCAGGTGGTGAAACTGGAAGACGAACCCGACGAACCGGTTCCGGATCTCCCCGGTCTGCCTCGCGCCTAGTCCGGCGAGCTCCACCCCGCCCAGGCGGACGGTGCCGCTGCTCGGGCGGTCGAGCGCACCGAGGAGGTGGAGGAGTGTGGACTTCCCCGCCCCGCTCGCGCCGACGATCGAGACCGCCTCCCCCTTCGGAACGCGCAGGTCTACCCCCCGGAGTACCTCGAGTTCACCCCCGTCCTCACCCCGGAAGCGCTTCGTGAGGCCCTCGGCGACGAGCACGAACTCACTCACGGCGGATCGCTTCCACCGGCTGGAGGCGCGAGGCCTGGAGCGCCGGATAGACCGTCGCCACGAGGGAGATGAGGAGGCTCAGCGCGACGATGACGAGGATATTGTCGGCGTGGACGGAGACGGGGAGCCGGTCGATGAAGTAGACGTCCGGGGGGATCCGTATGATCTCGAAGCGCTCGAGGATCCAGCAGAGGAGGAGGCCGAGGCCGGTGCCGATCGTCGTCCCGAGCGTGCCGATCGCGAGGCCCTGGAGCACGAAGACCCGCAGAACCTGGCGATCCGACATCCCCATCGACTTGAGGATACCGATCTCCGCGGTGCGGTCCACGACGACCATGACGAGCGTGCTCACGATGTTGAACGCCGCGACCATCACGATGAGCGAGAGGATGACACCCATCGCCAGTTTCTCGAGCTGGAGCGCCGAGAAGAGGGCACGGTTCGTGGCCGTCCAGCTCTCGGCGAAGAACGCCGGGCCGAGACGCTGCCGGAGAGCGGCGCTGACCTCGTTCGCCTCCCACGGATCGGCAATGCGCACGCCGAGGCCCGACACCTGGTCCTCGTCGCGGATCCCGAGGATCCCCTGCACCCACTCCATCGGGGCGTACATGTTGTTTAGGTCGTAGTCGTACATCCCCGTCTCGAAGGTCCCCGTGACCTCGAACTGGCGCACCGCGGGCCGGTAGCCGCCCATCGGGTCGAGCCCGAAGTTCTCGAGCGAGAAGACGAGGATGCTGTCGCCGGGGAAGACGGCCATGCGGTCCGCGAGGCGCACCCCGAGAACGACCGGGGGGAGCCCGGACTTCGTCTCGCCGAGGGAGTATGTCCCCTGGCGGATCGCCTCCTCCATCTCCGTGACGGCCGCCTCGTCCGCTTCCGCCAGCCTGACCCCGTAGAGGTCGGCCGGCTGCACGTACTCCTCGCCGCGCACGACCACCACGCTCGTGAGCGCGAACGGCTGGACCGCCTCGACGCCCGGCTCGGCGCGGACCGAGTCGGCCACGGCCTGCCAGCGGTTCATGCGGAGCGCGGGACCGCGCTCGAGCACGAGGACGTGGGGACTGGACGCGAGGATCTTCTCCTGCAGGTCCTCCTGCATCCCGTCCATTACGCCGAGCACCACGACGAGCGCGGTGACCCCGACGGTGATCCCGCCCAGCGCGATCCAGGTGATGAAGGAGAGGAGGCGTCCCTTCCTCCGGGCCGAGAGGTAGCGGCGCGCGACGAACCAAGGGAGCGTCGCCACCCCTACCTCCCCTCTTCCGGCCGGAGGACCGGGAAGAGGATGACATCCCGGATCGATGCGCTGTCGGTCAGGAGCATGACGAGCCGGTCCACGCCGATCCCCACCCCGCCGGTGGGCGGCATCCCGTACTCCAGGGCGTGGAGGAAGTCCTCGTCGACGGGGTGCGCCTCGTCGTCGCCCGCCCGCCCGGAACCAGCCTGCGCCTCGAGGCGCGCGCGCTGGTCGATCGGGTCGTTGAGCTCCGAGAAGGCGTTCGCGATCTCGCGTCCGGCGATGAAGAGCTCGAACCGCTCCGCGACTCCAGGCTCTCCGGGCTTCGTCTTGGCGAGCGGCGAGAGCTCTGTCGGATAGTCGGTGACGAAGGTCGGCTGGACGAGAGCCGGCTCGACGAGGGCCGAGAAGAGCCGGTCGAGGAGACGCCCGCGCCCGTCCCCCTCGGGCGCCTCGCCGGTGGCCGCGGCCGTGCGGAGGCGGAGCGCGTCGTCATCGAGCCCGGCGGCATCCTCCCCGAGGGCGCCGGCCAGCGCCCCGTAGAAGGTGGTCCGCGCAAAGGGGGGGGCGGTCGAGACGCGCGCGCCCTGGTAGTCGATATCCGGCCCGCCCGTCACTTCGAGGGTCACCTCGTGGACGAGCGACTCGACGAGTTCCATCATCCGCCGGTAGTCGGCGAACGCCTCGTAGAACTCGAGCATCGTGAACTCCGGGTTGTGCGTCCGGTCGATCCCCTCGTTGCGGAAGTCCTTCCCGATCTCATAGACGCGCTCGAAGCCGCCGACGATCAGGCGCTTGAGGTAGAGCTCGTCGGCGATCCTCAGGTAGAGCGTCGTGCCGAGCGCGTTGTGGTAGGTCGTGAACGGCCGCGCGGCCGCGCCGCCGTAGAGCGGCTGGAGCGCGGGGGTCTCGACCTCGAGGTAGCCGCGGTCGTCGAGGGCGCGCCTGAGCCCGGCGACGACCCTGGCCCGGACGCGGAAGACGTCGCGGACCTCGGGGTGGACCGCGAGGTCCGCGTACCGGCGGCGGTAGCGCGACTGCCGGTCGGCGAACCCCGAGTGCACGGTGCGCGCTCCGGTCTCGGGGTCCACCTCGACCTTGGCGAGGGGAAGGGGGCGAAGCGACTTGGAGAGAATCCGCCAGCGCGCGACCCGCACGGTGACCTCCCCCGTCCGCGTCCGGAAGAGGACGCCGGCCACGCCGATCCAGTCGCCGAGATCGAGGAGGGGGAGGGTGGCGAAGCTCTCCTGGCCGAGGACGTCCCGGCGGAAATACACCTGGAGGCGCCCTCCCCCGTCCTCGAGGTGCGCGAAGGCGCTCCTCCCGTGTCCGCGCCAGCTCAGGATCCGGCCCGCGACCTCGACCGGCGGCCCCTCCCCTTCCGCCCCGAGCTTCCCCTCCGCCTCCGCGGCCAGGAAGGCCGCAACCGCCTCGTCGCTCCGGTGCGACCGGGCGCACCGGCGCGGATAGGGATCGATTCCCTTCGCCCGGAGTGCCGCGAGCTTCTCCTGCCGGGTCCGGAGGAGCTGGCCTGTCCCGGTGCTCATGCGGCGCCCCGGGCGCCGAACCGCTTCAGGTACGCCTCGATGAAGGGGTCGAGGTCGCCGTCCATGACCCGGTCCACATCCGACAGCTTCAGCTCGGTCCTATGGTCGTTGACCATCGTATAGGGCTGGAAGACGTAGGAACGGATCTGGCTGCCCCAGGCAATCTCCCTCTTCGTGGCCTCGAGCGCCGCCCTCGCCTCCTCCTTCTCGGCGGCGGCCCGTTCGAAGAGCGCGGCCTTGAGCATCTTCATCGCCGTCGAGCGGTTCTTGTGCTGCGAGCGCTCCTGCTGGCAGGAGAC
>CAZHGS010000046.1:0-5338 GCA_964532325.1 uncultured Gemmatimonadaceae bacterium
GGAAGGATACCACTCCGTGATCCACTGAGCAATGACTTATGATACAGGACACTAGCGCCACGGCCGTGACGTGACGGCGGCAGGGCTTGGGCCCGGCCGGCTTTGGCCGCTTGCCCGGGCGTTCCGCGTCCTTGCGCTGCCCGTGGTGGCCCTGGCGATCGGCTCGTGCTCGTGGTTGTCGCTGCCCTCCTATGACGGCGCGGAGACCGTGCCCGGCCTCGATGCGCCGGTGGAGATCGTCCGCGACGCACACGCGATCCCCCACATCTATGCGCAGTCCCCCGAGGACGGCGCCTTCGCCATGGGCTACGTCCACGCGCAGGACCGGCTCTGGCAACTCGAGCTGCAGCGCAGGACCGGCCAGGCACGGCTGGCGGAGATCGTGGGCGAGAGCGGCATCGAGACCGACAGGTTCCTCCGCACGCTGGGTCTCTACCGCGTCGCCGAGCGCAACTTTGAGCGGCTGGCTCCGGATGTGCAGGCGGTCTACGAGGCCTATGCCGCCGGGGTGAACGCCTGGCTGGAGACCCGCTCCGGCCTGCTGCCGCTGGAGTTCCAGCTCCTCGGGCATGAGCCTGAGCCCTGGCGGCCCGCCGACAGCCTCGTCTGGCTCAAGATCATGGCCTGGGACCTCGGCGACAACTTCAGGGACGAGCTGCTGCGCGCGCGCCTTGCGGACCGGATCGACCGGGAACAGCTGCAGGATCTCTGGGCCCAGCATCCCGACGACCCGCGACCGGGGCCTCACGCGGGCGCGCCCGCCTTCCAGCCCGGCGGCATCGACCTCGCGGCACTCGAGAGGGCGGCACCGGCGCAGCGTGCGTCCGGGCTCGGCTCCAACGCCTGGGTCATCGCCGGCGAGCACACGGAGTCCGGGAGGCCGCTGCTGGCGAACGATCCCCACCTCAGGCTGGAGATCCCGAGCGTCTGGTACCTCGCCCACATCTCGACGCCGGAGTTCGGGATCGTGGGCGCGACGCTGCCGGGGCAGCCCCTCCCGATTCTGGGCCGCAACCGCAACCTCGCCTGGGGATTCACCAACACCGGGTCCGATGTGCAGGATCTATTCATCGAGCGAATCGACCCCGAAGACCCCGGGCGCTACCTGGCGCCGGAGGGGAGCCTTCCCTTCACCGTCCGCACCGAGACCATCGAGGTGAGCGGGGGCGATCCGGTCGAGCTGACGATACGCGAGACGCGCCACGGGCCGGTGATCTCCGATGTACTCGACGGGGACGACGAGTTTCTGGAGGCCGGGCACGTCCTGGCCCTCTCGTGGACTGCTCTGGACGAGGACGATCTGAGCGCCCAGGCGGTCGTGCGGGCGACCACGGCGGCGGATGGGGAGAGCTTCGTCGAGGCGCTTCGCGACCTCGCCGTGCCGCAGCAGAACATCGTCTTCGCCGACCGGGACGGGAACATCGGCTACGTGGCACCGGGACGGATCCCGATCCGCGCCTCGGGGCAGGGCCACATGCCCGTGCCGGGATGGACCGGCGCCCACGACTGGGTGGACCCCATTCCCTACGAGGCACTGCCCCGCGCCTCCAACCCGGGATCGGGCCGTATCGTCACCGCCAACAACCGGATGGTTCCGCCCGACTATCCCCACTACCTGACGGATGATTGGGCGGCGCCCTACCGGGCGCAGCGGATCGAGGCGCTGCTCGACGCCCGGCCCACGCACGACGTGGCGAGCTTCACGGCGATCCAGCAGGACCTGGTCTCGCTCGCGGCGGCGCGGCTCACACCGGTGCTCCTCGGGCTGGCGGAGCCCTCGAACGGCACGAGCCGGCAGGCCCTTGAGATGCTCGGCAGGTGGGACCACGGGATGCAGCGCGACCGTGCCGAGCCGCTCATCTACATGGCGTGGCTCCGGGAGCTGATGCGCGTGCTCCTCGCCGACGAGCTCGGACCCGTCTTCGAGGACTACCGGAGGATCCGGACCGAGGTCATCCACCGCGCTCTCAGCGAGCGCACTCAATGGTGCGACGACGTGACCACGGGCGGGGCGGAGAGCTGCGCCGGCGCCGTGAGCCGGGCCCTCGAGGTCTCACTCGAATACCTCGCCTCCAACTACGGCAGCGAGATGGGCGAGTGGCGGTGGGGCGAGGCCCACGCAGTGCAGATGAACAGCCTCATCCTGGGCGAGATCCCGGTCATAGGCTCCTGGTTCGAGGTGACCAGGCCCACGGGGGGGGAGCCAGCGACGGTGAAGGCCGGCGGGTTCGACGTGACCCACCCGGACCGGCCCTTCGGACAGGACCACGGGGCGGGCTATCGCGCCGTCTACGACCTGGGTAATCCGGAGCGCTCGGTCTTCGTCATCAGCACGGGGCAGTCCGGCAACCCGCTCTCCCCCTACTACCGGGACTACACCACGCCATGGCGCGACGGCCGCTACCTCCCCATGCTCACCGACCGCGCAGCCGTGGAGGAAGACGCGCTGGCGACACTGGTGTTGACGCCGGGGTGAGGGGCCAATTCACGGCCACGCCGGTGCGCTCGACCGGATCACTCTCTCGGGTCCGGCGGTCTCTCCCGAGCTCAACGCCGACGGTGACCGTGCCGTGGCCATCCTGCTGGACCCGCGGACGCGGCGGGTGGAGGGCATACTCCGGAACGTGGGGGACCCGCCCCAGCTCGAGGCGGAGGCGGCAGTCCCGCGGGATTCCGGTCTCGAGGTGCGCCTGAGCCGGGGGATCCCCCACCCGGAGGGGCGTTGACGGGGTAGCGGCGAACTCCTCCCCGGGGAGCGCGTGCTTCCGCGCAGACGGCCACTTGGGTCAGAGCCCGTCCGGCGAGGACACCGCTCCTCCGGGATCCGTCCAGCCCTCACCAGCCTGACCATCTCCGCCCGAAACTCGGCCGAGTACCGCTGTTCGCCGACGTACGCAACGCAAGTGCCGTGAAGCCATACCGACTGGGCCGGAGTGTTCCCGGGGGCTATAGCTGGGGCAAGTCGGAAGGTGGAGTTCGTCCCGTGTCCGCATGCCCTCGCCATTCGCGCCCTTGACAGGAGGCGGGAAACTCCGGCGGGCCGGAGTCGCTGGCGGCCGGGTCTCCGATCACGCCGACGAATAGAATGGCGCCGGAAAGGCGCTCGCGTATGGCGAAGAGAAAGGGACGATCCGCCAGGAAGCCGAAGAACGATACAGGCCTGATCCCCACGGCCGTCACGGCCGCCGCCCGGGTACCCGCCTCGTCTACCTCGATAAAGGTCTTCTGCCGAACGAAGTCCATACAGAGGTGCTCAGGTGCGAGGTCGGAAAAGTCGGCCTGCCTGGTGAACGCGATCCCCATCCCCATATCCGTCAGTGCATCGTTCAGAAACGAGTCGTATTCCATCACGAAGCGCGGAAGAGAAAGGCCATCAAGCACCCGGGGCTCGAGCGAGCCCATCAGCGTATCCCAGCCCCTCGCGTCCATCCCCGCCAGGACCTCCCTGGGCGTGCTTCTCCGCGGCAGGGCAATGACCATCGAATATGCCCCGCCCCCGTAGGGCAGCTCGACTGCCACGAGATCATCCGTCTGCCCGTAAGGGAACTCGACATCAGTCAGGTGCATCATGTCTACAGTGACCGTCGAGCCGTCGTCCCGTGTGAATACCCCCGGCCTGGTGTCCTCGGGATCGAAGCCCGCCCGCCAACGGCCTTCAAAGTAGACGGCGTTCAGCAAGAGAAGAGCGAGTCCCGGATCGAGCTCTCCTTCCTGCAGAATGTGCTCGATCAGCCCGCGCGTGCTCCGGTCGACCCAGGCGTTGATCTCCCTGAGGGTGTTCGGGTCACCGAAGTCTCTCGATTCGACTCTCCCATCGAAGTGCTCGGTGACGGCATCGAAGAAGGCCTGGTGGAAGGAATGCCGCTCGTTGGCCCACGCGGAGTTCGCGATCGATACGTCCACCAGCGGGTCAAGGTCGGTGAGAAGGCTCATCAGACCCCGATACGAATCGTTGATCTCCTCCTGCGACAAGCCCTCCAGCCGGAGAGCCGTGCGCATACCGTCCAGAGTCGTCCCGGCGGCCCCGTTCAGGGTCATCGCCAGGATCACGGAGGCACTCAAGGGCGAGAGAACGACGTTGGTTCGATCGTCGACTTCGAGCACCTCCCGCAAGAGGTCGATACCGAAGGCGTTCGAGCGTTCGATGACCACGGCCTCGCCGGGCGTGAGCGGTCTGGGGAGCTCCTCGAGAGGCGGCCCCGGGCCATCCGGGCCGAGAGGCTCTCCGCACGCCGCCAGGAGCGCGAGCGCCACTATCAGAGCGAAGCCCCGAGACCTTGGTGGATTGGACATGGCGACGCTCCCTGGTGGCGGTCGATAAGGCGCCCGGCGATGATCCTATCGGCATTCCGACCCGCTGGGCGTAGGCCTCGCACGGGCCTCCCAATCTAGCTGTCCAGGTAACGGCCCACATGCGCTGGGTCGGTTGTTGCGGCCAGGGTTGATGCGCGTGGGGCAGGAGGGTCGGTGTCGCAGTCGTGGGATCAGTTGCGGCGGATCGGGATGGCAGGGGTTTCTAGGACGTTCCAGCCGTGCGTTCCGGCGGTATGGATGGCAGTGCGCAGGGTGGCGAGGGAGTGTGCATGTTCGGTGGTGCGGAAGCCGTCCGAGATCTTCTGGCGGAGCTTGGCCATTCTGTGATCGCGCTCGGCCTCGGTGCCGGTGAAGGGGACACGGCGGAGACCCGAGAGAAAGCTCAGGGGTTCCGACTTGCGCTTCCCCAGGCGGAGGGCGCGGTTGTGGCCGGGGCGCTGCCTGAGTCGCCCGTGCTTGCCGGTCGGGCGTGGTGGAGGGCGATGGCGTCATCCAGGATGCGGTCCCCGAATCGGGCGGCCCGCCGGGACTCCGGGCCTTCGCTGCGAGCCGTGGGCGAGGTGCAGGACAGCCGAGCCGCGGGGATCCGTGTCGGCGAACTGCGGAAGCTCACCGGCCGCGGGGAGAAGCGAGCGACTTGCTTCCCGGGTGCCGCGGCCCTATACCGGGACCTGCCGCCCGTTCGCGGAGAACCGGAGCGGGCAAGGGATCCGGGAGCCGCGAGATGCCGGGCGGCCCTCTCATCGTCTTCAGCCACCACCGAACCGGAAACGCCGCATGCAACGCCTGAAGCGACTCGTCGCAGTGCTCTTCCTCCAGTGGGCCTCCGCCTGCGGCGGAGATGGCGGCACGCCGGGGCCGATCGCCCCGCCTGCCCCCCCCGCGAACCGGGCGCCGACCGCGACAGCGACGATCCCGGACGTGACGGTGGAAGCGGATGCGCAGACGACCGTGAGCGTCTCCGGGGCGTTCACGGATCCGGACGGGGACGCGCTCACCTTCGCGGCCACTTCGGACACCCCGG
>CAZHGS010000046.1:5438-19919 GCA_964532325.1 uncultured Gemmatimonadaceae bacterium
GACGGTGGAGGTTTCCGGAAGCGAGGTCACGGTGACGGGCATGGCTCCGGGTAGCACGATCGTCACGGTGACCGCCACCGATCCCGGGGGGCTCGACGCCACGCATTCCTTCGCGGTCACCGTGGAAGCGGCGAGCGGCGCCCCGGACCTCGACGCGCTCTTCGTACCGCCCACCGCCGCCGAGATCGCGCAGGTGGAGGCCGAGTGGGAGATGCGTGCGCCCGAGGTCAGCGGGGTCCAGGTGGAGCTGGACACGGAGGTGACGAGTCTGCTTGCCGGGACCATCCGGGTCCGGGTCCTCTCCCACACCGTGGGGGGGCTTCGGCACTACGGCCTCCTGGTGACGCCGCCCGGGGCGGCGGATCCCGGCTCGCTTCCCGTGATCGTCTATGCCCACGGCGGGGACGACGGCGTCGACCTCGCGGACATATTGCTGATCATTCCGTTCCTGCGGTCCGTGGGCAGCGTGGCGTTCGTGGC
This sequence comes from uncultured Gemmatimonadaceae bacterium, assembly GCA_964532325.1. Taxonomy (GTDB): domain Bacteria; phylum Gemmatimonadota; class Gemmatimonadetes; order Longimicrobiales; family Gaopeijiaceae; genus JAAXGI01. The sequence continues at coordinate 5,919 of CAZHGS010000046.1, forward strand.
ACCGTCCTACCGCTCGGAACCCCTCCGGGTCGAGGACCGCGTCTTCATGTCCGACGGGCCGCCCAGCCCCTGGGACCGCGACGTCGACGACACGACTTCGCTTCTCTCTGTAGCGCTCGAAGAGGCGCCGGAACTCGATGGGGAGAGGATCGCCCTCCTGGGACTCAGCCGGGGAGGAGGGGTGAGTCTCCTCACGGCCGTGCGTGATACGAGGATCGACGCCGTCGTCGAGGCCGCCGGCCCGACGGATCTCTTCGACGGATACGCGCGGGAGATCGTGGAGGAAGCGCTAGCGGGGACCCTCCGGGATCTCCCGGGCCTCGACTACCTGAACGAGACGGTCATCCAGCCCTGGCAGCGCGGCGAGCTTTCGGATGCCGATGCCCGGATCGAGATGCTCCGCCGGTCCGCGGCGTACTTCGTCGGCCAGATGCCGCCCGTCCAGCTCCACCACGGGACCGCCGACGAGGTCGTGGCCGTGAGCCAGGCGCACCGGCTGATCGAGCAGATGGAGGCGGCGGGGAAGGGGGCGGACGAGTTCGAGGCGCACATCTACGAGGGTGCCGGGCACGGCCTCCTCGACCTCGTGAGCCAGGGCGCCGCCATGCGGGCGGAGGAGTTCCTTCGCACCCACATCTTCGATCCCGGGTAGCTCCGCGACCGAGCCGGCAGGGCCCGGCTCCCGACGCGAGGCGGGGACAGAGGCCGGCGGCGGGTCGGCCTACCCGGGAACGCGTTCCGTCGGCCGGACCCGCCGTAACCGGGGAGCAGCAGGTCGATAGCCACAGGATCAGGGCGCCCGATCGGTCGATGCGCGTCGGGTCCCGCCAGCGGTGAGGCAACGCCCGGGACAGCCGCAGGTCGCTGCGCCCCAGGGCATCCGCAGCGAAGGAGTAGCCGGACGGCACGGATCGGTACCCGGTCGCCGTGGTTCTCCTCTTGGCTCACGCCCATCGACAACTGCCATGCCTGCATCCGCTCCGAGCGCTTCAGCTCGTTCGACCCTGTCTCCACGGGAGACCTGGGCACCGACCGCCTCGATGTGTCGCCCGGGGTCGTCGATGTCCTTCATCTGGAGGGCGTAGTTCGAGAAGTCGACGAAGAGAGGGCCCCTACGTCGCCGTCCCCGTCAGCCAGTCGAGAAACCCGTCCGTCTGATCGCAGCGGGCTCCCCGGGCGGGAGTTGGACCCCGCCGCGGCCGTCAGCGCGACTGCTCCCGCCGTAGGCTCAGAACGCCCCCGCGGGCAGCGGTGGCAACCTCCCGGCGCCCTGCTCCGTCCATCGACTCGGGGTAGCCTCACCCCGTACTGGCCGTGCGGACGCTTGACGCGTTACCCTGCCCCCGTCGGCGGCGAGGCGATGCCCGGGAGGTATCCGCGCCCCCCCACGGACGCCCGCCGCGGCAGCCCACCGTATCCGCTGCGAAGGAGAAACCGGATGAAACGGATCGGTCCACCGTCACCGCGATCCTCCCCCTGGCTCACGTTCCTCTCCCTCGGCCTCGCCGCCACGCCCCTCCACGGGCAGGACGGCACGCTTTCCGGCCGCGTCACCGACGCCGAGGAGGGCACCGCGATCGCGGGCGCCACCGTAGAGATCGTGGGGGAGTCGCTCGCCGCCACGGACGCCGACGGCGGATTCTCCTTCCCGGTGCCGGCCGGCACCCACTCGGTGATCATCACCCTGATCGGGTACGAGACCACCCGCGTCGACGGGATCGCCGTGGAGGCGGGCGGGAGCACCGAGACGGAGATCCCGATCCGCTCCCGCGCGCTGATCCTGAACCCCCTCGTGGTCACGGCCTCGCGCCGGCAGGAGAAGGCGCTCGATGCCCCGGCGTCCGTCTCCTCGGTCTCGTCGGCCGAGATCGGGCGCACGATCGCGGTCACGCCGGCCGACCATGTCCAGATGGAGCCCGGGCTCGACATCTTCCAGACGAGCCTCTCCGGAAAGAGCATCGTCGCGCGCGGCTTCAACAACGTCTTCTCCGGATCGCTCCTCACGATCATCGACAACCGCTACGCGCGGGTCCCCTCCCAGCGCTTCAACTCCTTCGACCTCATCTCCACGACCGATCTGGACATCGACCGCGTCGAGGTGTCGCTCGGGCCCGGCTCCGCCCTCTACGGACCCAACGCGGCCGCCGGCGTCATGCACATCATCACCGCCTCGCCCAACGACCGCCCCGGGAACTCCATCTCCCTCTCCGGGGGCGAGCGCTCGATCTTCTCCACCCAGCTCCGGTCCGCCCACGCCTTCTCGGACCGGTTCGGGATCAAGGTGTCGGGGCAGTACATGCAGGGGAACGACTTCGAGTTCGAGGACCCGATCGAGCTGGCGGCCGCGATGGAGCCGGGCGCGAACCCGAAGATCGCCGCCCGCGACTTCGGCTACGAGCGCTACGCCTTCGACGCCCGGGCCGACATCCGAACCGACGCCGGGGCCGCCCTCGTGCTGAACGGCGGGATGACCGAGCTGAAGAGCGCCATCGCGCTCACCGGAATCGGCGCCGCGCAGGCCTCGAACTGGCGCTATCCCTACGCCCAGGCCCGCTTCTCCGCGGGCCGGCTCTTCGCCCAGGCCTTCTACAACACGAGCGACGCGGGCGACACCTACCTCCTGCGCACCGGCCAGGACATTGTGGACAAGTCGTTCGTGGCGTCGACGCAGCTCCAGCACGGCTTCGATCTGGGGGAGCGGCAGAGCTTCACCTACGGGCTCGACCTGATCCGCACGAATCCTCGCACGGACGGCACCGTGCTCGGCCGGAACGAGGACGACGACGACTCGACGGAGCTCGGCGCCTACCTGCACTCCGAGACCGCGCTCACCAGCATGGTGGACCTCGTCGCCGCGCTCCGCGTGGACGACCACAGCCGCCTGACGACGACGAGCATCTCGCCGCGCGTCGCGCTCGTGCTCACGCCGGCGGAGGGCCAGAACATCCGCTTCACCTACAACCGGGCCTTCTCGACGCCCTCGACCAACAACCTCTTCCTCGACATCGAGGCCGCCCGGATCCCGGTCGTCCCCGGGATCAGCTACGGGATCCGCTCGCAGGGTGTCCCGCTCGGCGGCTACACCTTCGAGAACGAGTGCGCGGGCGGGGTGGAGTCCCGCTGCATGTACTCACCCCTGGTGCCGGGCCAGGCGCTGCCGGCCAACGCGGCGCTGTTCTGGGACTCGGTCGTCCAGCAGTTCCTCCCGGACTACGTGGCCCCGCTGCTGCTCGGCCCGACGCCGGCCGAGCCCGCGATCGGCACCACCTTCCGGCGCTTCGACGTGGCGGCGGCGAGCGAGGGGTCGACGAACCCCTTCGCCACGCTCGCCGGTCCGGAGGTGCTGGCCGTTCCCGATCTCGTCCCCACGATCCACAACAGCCTCGAGGCCGGCTACAAGGGACTGATCCGGAACCGGGTCCTCCTGGCCGTCGACATCTACCGCACCCGCATCGAGAACTTCGTGGGCCCGCTCCGGGTCGAGACCCCCAGCGTCTTCTTCGATGCGGAGTCGGTCGCGGCATTCGCCATGGGCCGGCTGGCCCCGCTCATCCGGGCCGGGATCATCACCGAGGCCCAGATCGCGGAGGTCATCACCCTGGTGGCCGCCGCGCCGCTCGGGACGGTCGTTCCCGACCAGATCGGCTCCCACGATCTGCTTCTCACCTACCGGAACTTCGGGGAGGTCACCTACTGGGGGTCGGACCTTGCTCTCGAGGTGCTCCTGAGCGACCAGCTGAGCCTCACCGGGACCGTCTCGTTCAAGAGCGCCGAGTGCTTCAACAGCGAGGACGACGACTGCGGGGACATCGGGGACGTCGCGCTGAACGCGCCGAGCCACAACGGGTCCCTCGGGCTCGCCTACGCCGACCAGGCGACCGGGTTCTCGGCGCAGGGGCGCCTCAGGATGACGGCGGGATTCCCGGTCAATTCGGGGACCTACATCGGGGAGATCGATGCCTACCGGGTCGTCGACGCCTCGGTGAGCTACCGGCTCCCGTTCCAGACCGACACCACGCTCTCCGTCACGGCCAACAACCTCTTCGACAGCCACCACCGGGAGTTCGTCGGCGCCGCGCCCCTCGGGAGGTTCGTGATGTTCCGGCTGCGCCGCGACTTCTAGCTGGAGCCCGAGGGCCCGGGCCCGGAGACGGGTCGGACGCGGGACGATCGTCAGGCCGGATCCCGGTGTTCCGGCGGGCGCATCCTCTCGGGCCCGACACCTGAGAGGTCGTCGGGGGGCGTGTCAGAGCCGCGGACGGGAGAGTCCGCGGGAGTCCGTCTCGTACTGGCCCCCCACGGCCAGCGAAGCGAACGGCCCGACCACCGCCACGGAGGTGCTTCCGGCCAGGAGCACCTCCGCTGAGCCCTCCCAACAGGCCCAAGCCTGAACATTCTTTCAACAGAAGCGTAGCGACCGCAGTCGGGCAGCTTGCGGGGTGCTGGAGGCCAGAGCCGTGGTCATAGTGGCCTATGCGGTTACTGGCCGTTGAGTACGAAGGTGCCGGCGTTTTCCGTCCCGCAATCGCGTGTCGACCAGGTGCCTTCGAGCCGCATGCTCCGGACGAGTGCCACTACCGAGATGACGCACGCGTCCGGCGCGTACGGTCGGAGCGCAAGGAGCGCCGTCGTTCCGGCCATGGTCCCGGTGAGGTTGCCGGACACCGGTCCGTCCGCCTCGAAGATCGTCCAGAATCCGGTGACGGCCGGTCCGGTCTGGACGAGGGTCATCGTGGCCGTCCTGGTCCCCGCCGATAGGCTGGAGAACCATCCCACCCACGTCCGTCCGAGCGACGGATCGGACAAGAACGTCGGGACGGCCGTGCCGCCATCGCCGCAGGCGGCGACGGCAAAGGCGAGAAAGAGGCCGGCCATCAGCCGCCGGCAACGTGAGCCGAGAGCGCGGGGGCGCCCGCGCGTACCGTTGCCCCAGGCAGGCACACCCGCGGCCCCGCACCCTAGGGCGGCCACCGGATCTGCGTGGGGACGGGCGAACGGGGATGTCGGCGGATGACCGTCAGTCCTCCGGGCGGGAAGTCTCATCGATCCTTCCAGAGCGGGACTCTCCGGCGTGCTCAGGACTCTCAACCCATCGCCTGCGTGAGCCCCCAGCCGCAGATGACGCTGAACGATCGCCGCACCCGGGGATCGTCGAAAGAGCCATCGGCACCGATCTGTCTCAAGTCGGCGAGCCCGCCCTCAACATACCCCTGATTACTCGGGCGTGGGCCCAACCGGTCTCACCCTCCTCGAGCGGAGCACCACCGGCTGCAACGGCCGTCCCAAGTGCCGAGCTGCAGGCAAACGCGGCTCGGGACGGCCCGGAATCCCTGGTGTCTGCCCTGGCGCGACCGAGAATGCCGTGGGTTTCCCGGAATCGTAGACCCCGGGGCGTTCCGGGAGCTCCGTTCCGTCCCGATCCCACCCGAACGGGTGGCCTCTCCCGGAGGATTGCTTCCCTGCACCCGGTCACCCGTCCGATGGACTGGTTCATCCGGCCTGCGAACGCGCCGTACCGCCCCTCGTCGAGTGGGCACGTCCGCCACCCGGGCAGCCAGTCGGGGGTAGGTCTGCAGAACGTGCCGCATCGACGCCTCCGCCACTCCCCCGGCCGAAGGAGCCCGGACGTGCAACTCCCTCGTCTCCGGCACCGGCAGGTCCGCGCCCTTCTCGTCGCCGCAGCCGCAGCCGCCCCGCACGTCGCTCAGGCCGTGGCCCAGGAAGTCACCTACCAGGTTGGGTTCCAGGGCAACTGGACCACCGCGAGCACGCCCGGCGGCGTGGTCGGAGGGGCACACTTCACCACGCTGATCGGTGCCGTGCATTCGGGCGACGTGACGTTCTGGTCGAGCGGAAGCATGGCCAGCCGAGGGGTTGAGGAGGTGGCTGAGGTGGGCGGGGTGGCCACCTTCCGGAGCGAGGTCCGGGCAAGCCCGCACACCCGCTCCGTCATCCAGGAGGGCGTCTCCGGGGGCGGCACCGGGAGCACGACCTTCACCATCACCCTCACGCCGTCCCATCCCCGGGTCACCCTCCTCTCCATGATCGGTCCTAGCCCCGACTGGTTCGTCGGCGTCTCTGGCGTCTCCCTCCTTGACGGCCCGGACAACTGGCGCGACGAGCACGTCGTAGACCTCTACCCCTACGACGCCGGCACCGAGGACGGCACCGAGTTCACGCTCTCGAACCCTGCGACCAGTCCCCGGGGCGTCATAAGGAGCATCCGGGGTCGGGGGAAGTTCTCGAGCGTGCGTATGGCGCGCCTCACCTTCACGAGGCAGAGGACCGACCCGGGAGCGTCGTTCGCCTCGGGATCGTCGAGCGCGGCCGAGGATGCCGGCACACGGGACGTGACGGTGAACCTCTCGCCGGGGCCGGAGGCGGAGCTGACCCTCCGCTACACGCTCTCGGGGACCGCAACCGGGGGGAGCGACTACACGATTGCGGGCGTGACGGGCAGCTCCGGCACGGTCGCCGTCGCCGCCGGCCAGACGTCCGCCTCCGTTCCCGTGGCGATCACCGACGACAATGCGGAAGAGGGGGCGGAGACCGTGGTCCTGACGCTCGCGGCGGGGGACGGCTATACGGTCGGGAGTCCCGCGGCGCACACACTGACCATCACGGACAACGACCCAACGGGGCCGCCGGCGATCCCCTCGGTGGGCCTCTCGGCCTCCCCGAACCCGGTCGCGGAAGGCTGGTCGGTGACGGTCACGGCGCGGCTCTCCGAGGCGCTCGAGACCGACGTCACGATCCCCCTTGTGCTCACTCCGGGGACGGCCGAGCCGGCCGACTACGGGGCCCTCCAGAGCATCGCCGTCACCGCCGGCGCGACCCGCGGCACCGGCACGGTCACCACGGCCCACGACGCCGACGAGGACGATGAGACGTTCACCGTCGCGCTCGGCACCCTCCCGCCGGAGGTAACGGAGGGAGTCCCCTCCTCGGTCACGGTGACGATCGCCGACGACGACGGGCCGGGACCGACGGGCAACCGTCCCCCCCTGGTGAGCGTGTCGTGCGCGCCGTGCGAGGTGGAGCCCGGCGGGGAGGTCCGCCTGACGGCCGAGGCGTCGGACGCCGACGGCGATCCGCTGACCTACGCGTGGAGCGCGCAGGCGGGCCGGTTCGTCGGCGGGACCGACGGTGCCACGGCGCACTGGACGGCCCCGCCCGAGACGGGCCGCTACGCAGTCGGTGTGCGGGTCTCCGACGGAGAGGGCGGGTCGACCGAGGCGACGGCGGCGGTCACGGTCGCGCTCCCCAACAGGCCCCCGGCGGCGGTCGGGACCATCCCGGATCAGACGCTCGAGGCGCGGGGCGAGGCGGCGACGGTGGATCTCGCGGCCTACTTCGAGGATCCGGACGGGGAGGCGCTTGCCTTCCGGGCGATCCCGTCGGATACGGCCGTCGTGAGGAGCGCGGTCGAGGGGCCGTTCCTCACCCTGACGCCGGTGTCGGCCGGGTCGGCTCTGGTGACAGTGAACGCGGAGGATGCAGCGGGCGAGACGGCGATGCAGGTGTTCGGTGTCGCGGTGGGGAGGAACCGGATGGAAGGGGTCGTGCTCGAGGAGACGCTCGCGGCGATGGCACGCTCGCAGCTCGCGAGCGCGAGGATGGCCGTCGGGCGCCGGATCCGACGGCCGCGGGCGGCGGCCGCACCGGATGCGCTCGTGATGGGAGGTGCTGTCCCGCCCGGCCGAGAGGAGGGATGGGCCGGGCTCAGGGGAGCGGCCGAGAGGTGGCTTTCCACCCGGGCACCCCTCCGGCCCGGGAGCGGCGGAGGGATGGAAGGGTTGCCCATGCTCCCCGGTTCGGGGGCCGGAGCGGCGAGGACGCCGTCTCCCCGGGAGACGCCGGTTTCATGGCCGGAGATCACCGATGGGATCGGGATCGCCGGCGGCTCCGGAACGCTCTTCCGCAGGACGGAGTTCGAGGTGGTCTGGGGTGGCCAGGAAGGCGCGGGTGGAAGCCGGTGGACTCTCTGGGGCGAGGGCGACGTCCAGACATTCGCCGGAGCGGCTTCGGGAGCGACCGACTACGACGGCGAGATGCGGACCGGCTACGTGGGGATCGACACCGAACTGACGGACCGGTGGCTCGTGGGGGCCGCGGTCTCGAGGACCCAGGGCGGCGGCGACTGGCGGGCAGGGGCCGGGAGCGGCCGTCTCGAGTCCACCCTGACCACGGCGCAACCCTATGCTCGGTGGTCGGGTGGGACGACGTCGATATGGATGCTCGCCGGGGGCGGCCGGGGCGAACTCGAGAGCCTGGCCGGGTCGGCGGACCGGAGCGTGAGCGGGCTGGATCTCAGGCTCGGGCTGATCGAGCTCCGGCGGCGCGTGGGCAGTGCCGCAGGGCTGGACGTCGGGGTCCGGGCCGACGCGGGATGGGCGGAGCTCGCGAGCGAGGAGGGCGAGGGCCCGGCGGACGGGCTCGAGGCGGCGGTCCACCAGGCGAGGGTGGGTGCGGACGTCTCAGGGAGGATGGGCGTGGGCGCGCTCGTGCTCGAGCCGTTCGGCGAGGCGCACCTACGCCGGGACGGCGGGGCGGGACAGACCGGGAGCGGGCTCGAGGTCGCGGGAGGACTCCGGGCCGTGGCCGGCGCGGTCCGGATCGATGCCCAGGGGCGGCTCCTCGCCGTGCACTCGACGGAGGGCTACCGGGAGCGGGGAGCGGGACTCTCGCTGGCCGTAGGCGGCCAGGGAGCCGAGGGGCTCTCGCTTGCGGTGTCGTCGCAGTGGGGCGATACGGGGGCCGCAGCCGGCGTGCTCTGGGACGACGGGGGGATCCGCGGCCGCAGCCTGCCGGGCCCGGAGAGCGGGGCCTGGACGGTGGACGCGCGGGGGAGCTACGGCCTCCGCGCCGGCAGCCGCCTCCTCAGTTGGTTCGGCAGCGTGGGCCGCTGGACCGGGGAGTCCAGGGTGACGATCGGTGGCCGCTTCGGCAGCGCAGACCGGTAGGCCGGGAGGGGGATCGGCACGCGGCTGCGGCATCCGGCGAGCCTGGGCCTCGGCCCGCGACATCGCGGGAACCGCGGTCCAGTATCCGGTCAGCGCCGGCCCGCCGGGGTGGCCCCCCTCATGATGTTGGCCACCCGGAGGCGGCCAGGCCCATCGACCGAGAAATCGCGGTGGACAGGGTCCGGGGCGGGCTTCGCCCCTCCCTCCTCGTCACTGAGCCTTCCGAAGCGCCTGCGCGTCACCCCTCCCCGACTCCCGTCGCCCTTTTCGGGCGCGCCACCCGCTTGCGGCACACCCAGTCGTCCCTCTCCCGTACTGCCGCATGGTTCCGCGGGCAGCCGCAGGTCTTCTCGCTCTCGACCGAGGTCCGGCGGGACGGAACCCGGCGGTGCGGTCCCTCTGGGTAACAGTTCAGATCAGGACCAGCACAGCAACTGCGCAGCTCAAGGCAGCAAGAATTCCGAACGCCTGGGCCCCGTAGGCGTCACACCGCGGTGCTCTGATTGACCAGCACCAGAGGAGGAAGATGAGCCACCAGACGGACGCCCCCGCTACGGGTATCCGCGCTGTAACCAGCAACATCACGAAGTTAACGGCCAGTCCCCAACCGAGGGTCGTTGTGGTCACCGCCAAGTACCCAATCGGATCGGCGCCGACGCGGCTGCTTCTGACCATCCAGACGATGATGGTCACCGGGAACCCCGCAGCGAAGAATAGGTCGATACCCGTAGGCTCGGGCGGTCCTTCGCCGAGCCCGAACGCCAGGAATGCGATCGCCACGACCAGCACCGTACCGCCAACCGGCAGCCACGTCTTGAGAATCTCGTGAAGACGTACCAGTGCAGGGTGAGGAGGCGGGGCTTCCTCGGCGTCGTGCCCCAGGCTCCGCAGACGGAGCGGGGGCAACCTTCGTGGATCCACCTGTCGCAGCCGCGACTGGCTCTTGTAGACGAGCCGGTCATTCTCGAAGGCTGCCTCCACATAGGACTTGTTGTCGTTCCACCAGTAGTAGGTTGCAGTGACCGGGCCGTCGAAACCGTCCGTGCGCGAATCCGGCGTGCCTTCGCGACCGAGTCGCCGGACGACCTCCCCGTAGCTCATACCCCGCTCCAGGGCGCGGAAATGGCGCAGGGTGACGTAAGGGACTCGCTCGAAGCTCGCCGCGGCGGGCCGCGGTGGAGCCAGACGGCCCGGCCAGGACCTGCGTTGTCGCAGACGCGACTGGTTCTTGTAGACGAGCCGGTCATTCTCGAAGGCTGCCTCCACATAGGACTTGTTGTCGTTCCACCAGTAGTAGCTGGCAACGACCGGCCCGTTGGAACCGTCCGTGCGGGAGTCCAGTGTGCCTTCACGACCGAGGAGCCGGACGACCTCCCCGTAACTCATACCCTCCTCTACGGCCCGGAACTGGCGCAGCGTGACGCGGTCGCTTCCCATCAACTCCTCACCCGGCGCAGGCCGCTACCGCCAGCCCGCAACGCACCCTTCTGCCTCACCGCCGCATTGAGCAACTTCAGGTTTGGGGACGGCCAGGCCGGATCGCCTAGGTACCAGGCAACGTCGTAGATGTCCCTCTCCTTGGCCCTCGGCCGGCAGAGAACCGCGTGCAGCTTGCCCGCCAGAAGTGGCGCGCGGTCATGATGATGGAGTCCAATGCCACCTGCCTTCTGATCAGACGCGTTTCGGTGACGGCGCCTGCTGGTGGATGGGTGTCTATGTCGGCCCTGATGCCGAGCGTCTCGTTCCGGTGGGACGCGAATGTATCCCGTAAAACTACTCACGTATACTACGGTATATAATCCCCCTTCGGAACGGCTCGCGAGTGCGCCCGCGAGTGCGCCCACACGATCCTGGCCTGCCGGAACACCGCCGCCGGGGAAGAGGCGCGTGAGCGGCTGGCGCGGATGGAGACGGGGGGAGCACGGTGGTCCTGCCACTCGACCTGGGGAACTCGGAATCCGTGCAAGGCTTCGCCGACGATTTCACGCGACGACACGATCGGCTCGACGTGCTGGTAAACAATGCCGGTGTCGGGTTCATCCCCCACACAAGGACGGTCGACGGCTTCGAGCGGCAGTTCGCCACGAACCACCTCGGGCACTTCGCCCTGACAGGCCGGCTGTTCGGCCCTCTCGCGTCCACCCCTGGCGCGCGTCGTCACGGTCACCAGTCCCGCCGAGCGCGGTGGTACGATGGACTTGGAGGACCTCATGTACCACCGTGGCGGGTACGCGACGATGCGAGCCTACCGCCGTTCAAAACTGGCGAACCTGCTGTTCACCTACGAACTGCATCGCCGGGTCACGCGGGCGGAAATGGACAAGCTCTCGCTCGCCGCCCATCCAGGCGTGGCGGCAACGAACATGGGTCGCCGGCGTGAAAACCCGTGGTACGGACGGCTCCTTGCGCCCATCTTCCAGGGCTTGAGGGCGCAATCGGCAACGATGGGCGCGCTGCCCCATGTGCCCCATGCGGGCGGCCACCGACCCGCAGGTCACGAGTGGCGAGTACTACGGGCCCGACGGCTTCCGCCAGATGCGAGGATTCCCCGTTCGCGTCGAATCGAGCCCCGCCTCCCGCGATCCCGACACCGCGCGCCGGTTGTCGGTCGTACCCGAGGAGCTGACCGGCGTCCGATTCCCCGTCTGAGCGGTACTGGACTACCATGGACAACTCGGCGGGGAATCACAACGGGGCGGGGACGGAGGCGGAGGGGAACGCCCTGCCGGGGGCGGAGGCGCAGGCGGGGACCGAGTCTCGTTGGGAGGTCTTCCTGCACGCCATCCGGGGCACGGGCGGCGATCCCACCGCCGGCCCGCTCAAGCGCGCGGTCATCCTCCTCGCGATTCCGATGGTCCTGGAAATGGTCATGGAGTCGCTCTTCGCCGTGGTCGACATCTATTTCGTCTCCCGGCTCGGGGACGAGGCGATGGCGAGCGTCGCCCTCACCGAGTCGGTCCTGTCCCTGATCTACACGGCGGCCATCGGGCTGAGCATCGGCGTGACCGCCATGGTCGCGCGCCGCATGGGGGAGGGGGACCGCGAGGGGGCGGCCCGGGGGGCGGCGCAGGCGATCTTCCTGGGGCTGCTGCTGGCCATCGTCTTCGGCGTCGCGGGGCTGGTATATGCCGGGGACATCCTGCGGTTGATGGGGGCCGACGATACGGTCGTTGCCACGGGTCTTCCCTACACCCGCATCATGCTCGGCGGCAACGTCGTCATCCTCCTTCTGTTCCTGCAGAACGCGGCCTTCCGCGGGGCGGGCGACGCCGCGATCGCGATGCGCGTGCTGTGGATCGCCAACGGGCTGAACATCGTGCTCGACCCCCTGCTGATCTTCGGGATCGGACCGTTCCCGGAACTGGGTGTGCAGGGAGCCGCCATCGCGACCACCATCGGGCGCGGGACGGCGGTCCTGGTGCAGGGCTACACCCTGTTTCGCCTGGGCGGGAAGCTCCGCATCCGGCCCCCGCAGCTGCGCATCCAGCCAGCGATCATGGCGCGGCTGGTACGCCTCTCGGCAACCGGGACGCTGCAGACGCTCATCGTGACGGCGAGCTGGATCGGGCTGATCCGCGTGACCGCGATCTTCGGCACCGAGGCGCTGGCCGGGTACGTGATCGCGATCCGGATCATCCTCTTCGCGATCCTGCCCGCCTGGGGGCTCTCCAACGCCGCCGCGACCATGGTGGGCCAGGGTCTGGGCGCCGGCGACCCTGCCCGCGCGGAACGCGCCGCGTGGATCACTTGCAAGATGAACCTCGCGTTCCTGGGGACGGTCAGCATCGTGTTCATCGCCTTCGCGCCGGCGATCGTCGGCCTGTTCGGGGGGACAAGCGGCGCCTCGGCGGTCGCCGTGACCGGGCTGCGGCTCGTCTCGATCGGCTTCGTCTTCTACGCCTACGGCATGGTGCTCACGGCTGCCTTCAACGGCGCCGGCGCGGTGTGGACGCCCACGATCCTCAACTTCTTCTGCTTCTGGCTCGGGGAGGTCCCGCTTGCGTGGGTCCTGTCCCTGCCGGGCGGGTTGCAGACCACCGGCGTGTACATCGCGATGACCGTGTCGTTCTCGGCGCTGGCGGTCGTGAGCGCGATCCTGTTCAGGAGGGGGCGGTGGAAGCTGGCGAAGGTGTAGGGTGGCTGCAGAGAATTGTTGGACGGATTATCCACCCGTCCACCAGGAGGTCCCCGCCCCTGTCTGCCCATCCCTACCCACCCACTCGTTGCTCCGGCCCACTCGCACGGATGACCGCCCTCGCTGTCACGTTGGCCTCGGCGGTCACGTCCACCATGGCCACGCCCCCCCGCCCACAGCCGCCCAATCCTCCGACACCACCACCCTCACCCGCTACACCTAGGCGGAACTTCACGAGTCCGAGGGTTCGAGATTGGCGTGGATATTGGCTATTCGCGTCATATACACTGGCAGCCGGTTGTAAACACGGGTCTCGGGCCGGAGCTTGAGGAGCGCGATGGCGTTGGCCTGGAGCTTGGTCGGTTCACTGGTGACGATGAAGCGGATGTCGGGCTGGCCGGGGAGGTTGACTTCGTTGAGGGACAGGCTGCCGGAATGGCACTTCCGAAGAACTGTTAGTCACGGCACGGAATCGTCCAAGTTCAATCAGGACTGCATGATCTGCCGCCCTTGCCGATCAACGACATCCGTTTCGACCGCACCCAGAAAGCGGGAATCGGGCACCAATTGGCGTGGAACTCACGGGGAACGCCCCGTGATCCTAAGCGGGCAACTCCTACCGCTCGGCCGGAGCCACCCGGCTACGGCGCGACTGAGCCACTTGCCGTACCGGCAGGGTCGGGATTCAGCTCGGCTCAGCCCAGCTGGGCGTCAACCACCGTCAACCGGTGGATTCGATGCCTCGGAGTGAAATTGCGGCGGATCCGGCCTCGGGGCAACGGCCGGAGCAGGCCCTCGGCGTGCGGCCGGAATGTACTTGGGGGGTAGCGGCCGGACCGCAACCTTGAAGGTCAGGCGAAGTCCGACCGCCAGAGATGGACGACGCGAGCCGCGAGCCGCCGT
>CAZHGS010000047.1:0-19627 GCA_964532325.1 uncultured Gemmatimonadaceae bacterium
TTGAAACTTAAGGCCTTGGACGGTGCTTTTCTATATCCCAGCTGCAGGATCCGGGATAAGTTCACCGGCCGACTCGCAGCCGAATCGGTGCGTGACCGCTACATAGATCGACCGTTCGAGACCAGCCGTGGGCCTATACGCTTCTGTGGAGACTTTAGCAGCCGCTAATCGATGCAGGTCAAGACGCGAACGCGTTGGTCGAGCCACTGCAGGTCGGCCAGTTGCGCTTGCTAGATTCGTGCGCGAATCGTCGCGACGGACACTCTCGGGATTCGCTGCACTGTATCACTATCCTTATGTTGGTTAATGTTTTAGGCGATCAAGGGGAGTAGAGTCCCCGATCGCCGTTTTTTCTCTGACGGGTAGTACGCGGCGGTGCCGCGGGCGGGCCACCGGCGGAGCCGAACACCGTCACGGTCGAACGAAACCATCATCACCGGTCCCCGCAGCGGGTTGCCTCCCCCCGCGCACTTCGATTAAGCTTCGCGTCTTTGCGCGGGCATGCACCGCGCGAAAGCCCCGCACAACGAAGGCCACGCGCAAGCTGCACCCATGAATACATACGAACACGCCCGCATCCCGGCAGGCGGCGATCGGATCACGGCCGAGGGCGACCGGCTCCGTGTTCCGGACAGCCCGATCATCCCCTTCATCGAGGGCGACGGCATCGGTCCGGATATCTGGGCGGCCACGCGCCATGTCGTCGACACCGCGGTGACGGCGGCATACGGGGACGAGCGCGAGATCCGGTGGATGGAGATCTTCGCCGGCGAGAAGGCGCACCGCCGCACCGGCGAGTGGCTCCCGGAAGAGACGTTCCGGGCCCTCCGCGAGTTCAGGGTCGGGATCAAGGGTCCTCTGACGACTCCGGTCGGCGGAGGGATCCGCTCACTCAACGTCACGCTCAGGAAGGTCCTGGATCTCTATTCGTGCGTCCGCCCGGTGCGCTGGATCGAAGGCGTGCCGTCGCCGATGAAGGAGCCGGAGAAGCTCGACGTGGTGATCTTCCGGGAGAACACCGAGGACGTCTATGCGGGGATCGAGTGGGAGTCCGGAACACCCGAGGCCGACCGGGTGCGCGCCTTCCTTGCCGACGAGATGCAGGCCACGATCCGCGAGGCCAGCGGGATCGGGATCAAGCCGATCTCGCCCTTCGGGACCAAGCGCCACGTCGCGGCCGCGATCCGCTACGCGATCGATCGCGGCCGCACGGGGATGACGCTTGTTCACAAGGGAAATATCATGAAGTTCACGGAGGGTGCCTTTGCCGACTGGGGCTATGAGGTCGCGAGTGAGCGGTTCCCGGACGAGACGGTCCCCGAGTCCCGGATCTGGAACGGCGAGGACGCGGACGGGCGGATCGTCGTCGGGGACCGGATCGCCGACGCGATGTTCCAGCAGGTTCTCCTCCGTCCGGACGAATATGATGTCCTCGTGACGCCGAACCTGAACGGCGACTACCTCTCCGACGCGTGCGCCGCGCAGGTGGGTGGGCTGGGGATGGCCCCGGGGGCCAACATCGGCGACGGGGTCGCGCTCTTCGAGGCAACCCACGGGACCGCGCCGAAGTATGCGGGTCAGGACAAGGTGAACCCGGGATCCGTGATCCTCTCGGCCGTCATGATGCTCGAGCACCTCGGGTGGAACGAGGCAGCGGAGCGGATCGAGAGAGGGCTGGCGGGCGCGGTCGGCGCGAAGACAGTCACCTACGACCTCGCCCGCCAGATGGACGACGCCACGAAGGTGGGCACGTTCCGGTTCGGGGAGGAGATCGTCGGCCATATGTAGCGGCCTGACCCAGGCCGGGCCCGTGTCCCCCCGACCCGATGTCTTCGCTCCACCGGAAACGGACGGCTCTCTGACATGAAGGTACGACTCTCCCTCGCCGACCCCCTCTCGATCGAATGCCCTCTCGTGGCCCTCCCCGTATTCGGGGGCGACAACGGTCTCACGGCCGAGGCGGAGCGGGCCGATGACCTTCTCGGCGGCGCGTTCGCAAGGGCCCGTCATGCAGGCGACTTCCGCGGAAAGGCTGAGGAGGAGCTCCTCTTCTACGCTGCCGAGGGAGAGGAGCGCCCACACCGCATCCTCTTCGTCGGGCTCGGCCAACGGTCCGCCCTCTCGGCGGAAGACGTCAGGACGGCCGTGGCCCAGGCGGTCCGACGCGCCGAATCGCTCCGCCTGACCCGGCTTGCCGTCCACCTCCCGGCGGATCTCGGGGTGGAGGCGGCAGAGGCCACGAAGGCCGCGGCCGAGGGAGGAGTCCTCGCGGCGTGGGACTTCCGCGAGCTCAAATCGGAGGAAGACGCCCCGCCGGAGGCCGGATCGTCGGCGGACGCCGGCGAGCCCGGACCGCCTGTCGAGGAGCTCACGCTTGCCGTGGCGGGCGACCCGGCCGTGCTCGGGCAGGCGCTTCGGACCGGCCGCGCCTTCGCCGAGGGTGAGTGCCTCGCGAGGAGGCTCCAGTGGCGGCCCGCCAACATCGCGACGCCCTCGCACCTCGCTGAGATCGCAGCGGACCTGGCCGGAGAGTACGGGTTCACCTCGCGGATCCTCGGCCCCCGGGAGCTCGAGGCGGAGGGTATGCGGGCGATTCTCGCGGTCTCGGCCGGCTCCGACGAGGAGCCGCGGCTCATCGTGCTCGAGCACCGCGGCGGGGCCGAAGACGGTCCCGTGATCGCTCTCGTCGGCAAGGGCCTCACCTTCGACGCCGGTGGAATCTCCATCAAGCCGGCGCTCGGGATGGAGGACATGAAATATGACATGTCCGGGGGTGCGGCCGTCCTCGGCGCGATGCGCGCCATCGGTGAACTTGCCCCGGCCGTCAACGTCATCGGAGTCGTTCCGTCGTCGGAGAACCTCCTCTCGGGACGGGCAACGAAGCCGGGAGACGTCATCCGGACGCGGGCCGGCAAGACTGTCGAGGTCGTCAATACAGACGCCGAGGGACGGCTCATCCTTGCCGACGCCCTCTCGTATGTCGTGGACCGCTATGCCCCGGAGGCCGTTGTCGACTGCGCGACGCTCACCGGTGCCTGCGTGATCGCGCTGGGCCACCACGCGTCTGCCGTTCTCGGAAACGATGAGACGCTCGTCACTGAGCTGCGCGAGGCGGGAGACAGGGCGTGGCAGCGATGCTGGCCACTCCCTCTCTGGAAGCCCTACCGGAAGCAGCTCGACTGCCCGGCGGCCGACCTGAAGAATGTGGGGGGGCGGCCTGCCGGCACGATCACCGCGGCGCTCTTTCTCTCCGAGTTCGTGGGGAAGACGCGGTGGGCCCACCTGGACATCGCCGGAACCGCCTACGGCGATCCCGTGGCCCCCTATCAGAGGAAGGGCGGGTTCGGCACGCCCACGCGGCTCCTCCTGGAGTGGGTCTGGCACCGCGCAGGCTGACGCCTCGACCGGACCGGCTGCCGGGACCGGTCCGTCCGAACCCTCCGGGACGGCGTTCACGGCGCTCCTGCCACCGCGCCGCCGCGCTGGCCCTTCCCCTGACGCTCGGCCTGGCGGCGGCGACCGGCGTGCAGGCCTCGGCGCGCCCGGCGCCGGATGCCGCCCTGCAGGTTCCGGCCGACAGCACGGACGTGCCGCCCGATCCCCCTCCCGCCGACACCGTCGCCCCGGGGCCGGCCGACGCCCTCCTCCCGGACACGCTCGACGCCGCGCCCGACACACTCGAGGCGGAGCCCTTCGTTCTCCGGAACATCCCGCTCCGACCCGATCCAGTCCCGGCGGGGTGGGCCACGGGGATCTGGGAGTGGGACCGCGAGGGACTCGAGAGTTCGCGGGCCATCACCCTCCTCGAGCTCCTCGAGGAGGTGCCCGGGGTGATCCCGCTCCGGGGTGGGGACTTCGGCCAGCCGCAGGCCGCGACTGCGTTCGCCGCGGGGGCCGGCCGGATCCGGATCTTCGTGGACGGCTCCGAACTCCCGCCCCTCGACGGCGGGGTGGTGGATCTCTCCCGCACCGGACTCGGGGGGCTCGACCGCGTGCGGGTCGAGAGGAGACCGGGAGAGCTTCGGGTCCACCTGTATCCGCACCAGTTCTCCGACGCGCGGCCCTACTCCTTCCTGGAGGTCGGGACGGGCGACCTCAACACGAATCTCTTTCGCGGCGCGTTCGCGCACCCGAACGCGCTCGGCGGAACCATCGCCGTGACGCTCGACCGGATCGACACCCACGGCACGCGCCGGGAGGAGCCCGGCGCCTCGACCGGCGTCTCGATTCGCCACGCCATCTTCCGGGGCGAACGTCTCGGACTCGCGTGGGATCTGCGGCGGATGAGTTCGCGGCGGCCGGAGGAGCTGTGGGAACCGGCTTCCCTCGAGCGCACCGACCTGGGGGCGAGGGCCCGCTATACGTGGGCGCCCTGGATCCAGGGCGAGCTCTTCGTCCAGCGCTCCGGACTCTCCGCAGGCGGCGCAGAAGCGCCTCCGCGAGCCGCGGTTGCAGAGGAGGAGGATCCCGTCGTCAACACGGAGGCCCGGACCCAGCTGGGCGTGCACGCCTCCGCGGTCCGCGAGAACTGGTGGGCCGATGCCGCCTACACCCGCCTGGGCGGGCCGGGATGGCCGTCTTCGGTCCAGGCCGTTCGGACCGGCGGCAGCCTCCCCGCTTTCGGCGGCGCGAGCGCGGGCATCGAGCGCCAGGAGTGGGAGGAGCGGGGAGTGACCGAGAACCGGCACGGCCGTCTCTGGACACGGCCCGTTCTCGGCGTCGCCCTCTTCGGGGAGATCGAGGACGGCACGGTCGGGGTGCCCTTCTGGGTGGCCCCGCACGTCCCGGCGGACACCGTTTCTACCACGCCGGATGCGGGCACAGGCCAGCCGGAGCCGCCGACCGCGCTCCCGCCGGATTCGACCGTGACAGACGTCCACGCCTCCGTCACGGAGAGACGGGCGATGCGCGGGGGGATCGAATTCCGTCGCGGGTCGCTCGCGGTGGGCGGCGCCTACCTCGTGATGGAGGCAGACTCGCTCCACCCGTTGGGGCTTCCCACCGACCGCGACGCTCCGGCGACAGCGGCGCCGAGGATCACCGGCTTCGAGGTATCAGCAACGCTGCCCCTCTCCCCGCTCATGACCGGCCTATCCATCAGGGGGAACGCCCAGTTCTGGGAGGAAGGCGCGGTGTGGCGCTACCTGCCGCGACGCATCTACCATGCCCGGCTCGCATACCACCGGATCTTCCGCGAACGCCAGAATCTCGAATTCTGGACCGACATCGGGGCCCGCGGGAGGGATCCGATGGAGATCCCGTCTCCCGCCGACGCTCCCGAGACCGCCCCCTTCCAGCAGAACTGGTTCGCCCGCATCCAGATCCGGATCTCCTCGGTTCGCGTCTTCATCCTGGTGGACAACCTGAGCGTCCGGAAGGAGAATCAGGACTACCCGGACCGCGTGCAGCCGCGGATCCGATCGATGTACGGGATCCGGTGGACACTCTGGAACTGAGGATCGCCGCCTTTACGCCCCCCCTGCCGCCGGAAAGCGGAGGCGGGGGCTGCCGCCCAGCCGGGAGAGACCGATGAATCGCACCCCTCTGCGGAGCATGACGGGCTTCGGGGAAGCGGAGGCGGACACGGGGAAGATGCGGCTCCGCGCCGAGATACGGACGGTGAACCAGCGGCACCTGAAGATCCAGCTCCGCACGCCGCCGGGCCACGAACGCCACCAGCAGCACATCGAACGCGTTCTCCGGGCTTATTTCGCGCGCGGCCAGGTGACGGCGACGCTCACCGCCGAGCGGACGCCGGATGCTCCGACGGAACCGGCGATCCGCTTCGACGCGGAACGGGCACGCGCGGTCTCCGAAGGTCTCCGGACGCTCACCGCGGAGCTCGGGCTCGAAGACCCGATCGATCTCGCCCTCCTCTCCCGCTTTCGCGGCGTCGTCGAGGAGGAGAGCGCGGACGCGGATCCGGAGCTTCCCGAGGACGCCCTCGGGGAGGTCGTGGCCGAGGCCGCCCTCCGTGCGGTCGCGGCCAGGGAGGAGGAGGGCGCCTTCCTCAGGGAGGATCTCGAAGCCCGGCTCGACGCGATGGACGCCGGCATCTCGCGTGTGGAAGCACGGGCGCCCGAGCGGCTCACCCGGGAGCACGACAGGCTCCGGCGCTCGGTCGCGGCCCTTATCGGGAGGCGCGGAGAGATCGATGAGGACCGCATCGCCCGGGAGATCGCCCACCTCGCCGACCGGTGGGATGTGCACGAGGAGATCGTCCGCTTCCGCTCGCACCTGCAGGTGTTCCGCGCCACCCTCGCGGGAGGGAGTCCTAGCGGGATCGGGAAGCGGCTCGGGTTCGTCTCCCAGGAACTCCTGCGGGAGGCCAACACGATCGGGGCCAAGGCCAACGACGCCGAGATCGCCGAGAGCGTCGTGGCACTCAAGGAGGAGATCGAGAAGGTGAGGGAGCAGGTGGAGAACATCGAGTGAACAGCGGACCGGCCGTCCCGATCGTCCTCGCGGCCCCGAGCGGGACCGGGAAGACGACCGTCGCGCGGAGGCTCGTCTCGACGCGGCCGGATTTCGTCTTCTGTGTCTCGGCCACGACCCGGGCCCCGAGATCGCGGGAACGCGACGGGGTCGACTACGACTTCATCTCCCGGGAAGCCTTCGAGGCGATGGTGGGGGCCCGGGGTCTCGCCGAGTGGGCCGAGGTCCACGGCAACCTCTACGGGACGCCGAAGGCGGCGCTCGCGGCCGCGACCGGCGCGGGGAAGTGGCCCGTGCTCGACATCGACGTGCAGGGTGCCCGGCAGGTTCGGGCCGCATTCCCCGCGGCGGCCCTCGTCTTTCTCCTCCCGCCCACGGCGCGGGAACTCTGGAGGCGGCTGACGCTGCGCGGAACCGAGGAACGGGCCGAGCTGGCACGGCGTCTGCGCGCCGCGAGGCAGGAGCTGCTCGCGGCCGGGGAATTCGACCACATCGTGGTCAACGACGATGTCGACGGCACCGTCGCGGCCCTCCTCGAGATCGCGGAGGGCGGAGCGGGCCCGGGCGAGCGACGGCGGGCCGGAGAGCCGGCCCGGATCCTCCGCGAGATCGATGCACTCCTCGTCGAGGAGGGAATCGCCTGCGAGGCCCGATACGCGGGGGAACGCTCCGAATGACGGACGGCCCGATCTTTTGTATCTTTCTGCCCCGCGCCACCCGGCGCCGGACCCGACCACGCAGCGCACGGCGGCCGTGCGCGATGAGGAGGATGAGGCCACGGTGAGAGTCTTTACGCCGGCCCAGTTGGCCGAGAACACGGGGAGCAAGTACCTCGGCGTCCTGGTTGCGGCCAAGTACGCCCGTGAACTGAATTCGCTCCCGCGCGACCTCAAGCCCCTCGGCGAAGAGGAGAAGCTGACGACCCGGTCCCTCGGGGCCCTCACCTCGGGGCAGATCGAGTTTCGTCTCGTGGGGCGGCGAAGAACGGAGGACTGAGGATTGCCCGGGCGGTCCCTGGCGCCGCGCCCTCCCTGGGCGGGCCGACGGATCCTGCTCGGGGTGACGGGAGGGATCGCCGCCTTCAAGGCGGTCCAGCTCGCGAGCGACCTGACGCGCCTCGGAGCGCGCGTCGACACGGT
Organism: uncultured Gemmatimonadaceae bacterium; assembly: GCA_964532325.1. Taxonomy (GTDB): domain Bacteria; phylum Gemmatimonadota; class Gemmatimonadetes; order Longimicrobiales; family Gaopeijiaceae; genus JAAXGI01. The sequence goes on from CAZHGS010000047.1 coordinate 7,575, forward strand.
CCTGACGGAGGCCGCGGGGAGCTTCGTCGCGCCCCTCAGCTTCGAGGGGGTCACGGGACGGGGGACCTACGGGCAGCTGCTCTCGACGCTCGGATCGCCTCCCCACCTGCACCTCGCGGGCCGCGCCGATGCGGTTGTCGTGGCCCCTGCGACGGCCGACCTCATCGCCCGGGCCCGCGCCGGGCGGGCCGATGACCTCCTCGCCGCGATCCTCCTTGCCACCCGCGCGCCCGTCCTTCTCGCCCCGGCGATGAACGAGCGCATGTACACCCACCCCCAGACCCGGCGGAATCTCGCGCACTGCCGCTCCGCGCTGGGATACCGTGTCGTCGGGCCCGCGACCGGCGCCCTCGCCGCCGGGGAGGGGGAGGGGCCCGGCCGGATGTCCGAGCCCTTCGAGATCGCAGAGCGCCTCGGCCGGCTGCTCGGCGCGGACGGAACACTCTCGGGAAGGCGCGTTCTCGTGACGGCCGGGCCCACGCGCGAACCGCTCGATCCCGTCCGTTTCGTCGGCAGCCGTTCGTCGGGGCGGACGGGCTTCGCCCTCGCCAGGGAATCCTGGCTTCGGGGCGCGGATGTGACTCTCGTGACGGGCCCGTCGGCCCTCGCCACTCCGGTGGGCGTGACGACCCGGAGGGTCGAGACCGCGCGGGAGATGCTCGCCGCCGTGGAATCCGTGATCCCCCGGGCCGACATCGCCTTCTTCTCGGCCGCGGTCGCCGACTTCCGGCCGCGAACGCCCGCATCCGAGAAGATCCGGCGGCGCGAGAGCACCGATCCCCCGGTCGTCGACCTCGAGCGGAACCCCGATGTCGCGCTCGACACGCTCCCTCTCCGGAAGGAGGGGAGCGTCGCCGTCGGGTTCGCGCTCGAGACGGGACGCCTGCACGAGAATGCGGCAATGAAGCTCCGCGAGAAGCGCTTCGACATCGTTGTCGGGAACGACCCGGGGGAGCCGGGCGCCGGGTTCGACCTCCCGACGAACCGCGTCACGCTCTTCTACGGGGACCGTGATCCCGAGCCTCTCCCCCTGCAGTCGAAGGAAGCGCTGGCCGGGGAACTCGTCGACAGGGCGGTCGCCGCCGCGGCATGGAACCGCCGGCCGTGAGCGGCCGCCCGGATCCTGCCGAACTCGCGCGGTACGTCCGCCAGCGGACCGAGTTCGGGGCAGGGACGTGGGTCTTCGAGAACCTGACCGGAAAGGACGCCCTGGAGCGCGCCCGCGAGGCCCGCGGGCGTGCCGCGGGGAGAAGCGCCCCGGCCCCGGCCCCGCGTCCCGCGGACGCACCCCGAGCTGCGGGCCGTGAGCGCACGGAATCTCGGCCGGAACCCAGCGCGACGACGCCGCCCGCCGTCCCCCTCCCGACCGCGCTCCCCGAGCTCGAGGAGGCCGCGGCCTCCTGCACGCGCTGCCGGCTCGCGAAGACCCGCCGGCAGGCGGTCTTCGCGGACGGCAACCCTAAGGCGAAGGTCATGGTGGTCGGGGAGGCGCCCGGCGCGAACGAGGACCGGACGGGACTTCCGTTCGTGGGCCGTGCCGGACGGTTCCTCGACCTCCTGCTCGAGGCGGTCGACCTCTCGAGGGAGGAGTCCGTCTACATCTGCAACGTCGTCAAGTGCAGGCCGCCCGGGAACCGCAACCCGAAGCCTGACGAGATCGCGGCGTGCGCCTCCTTTCTCAGTGGCCAGATCGCCGCCGTCCGCCCCCGGGCGATCCTCGCCGTGGGCGGCTTCGCCGGCCAGTCGCTCACCGGGACGACGGCCCTCGTGGGCAAGATGCGCGGCCGGGTCTCTTCTTGTGGCGGCACGCCCCTCATCGTTACTTATCACCCATCCGCACTCCTCAGGAACCCCGGGTGGACTCGGGCCGCCTGGGAGGACCTGCAGCTCCTCCGGAGTGTCCTCGACGGTATGTAAGCCCACCAGCACCATCAGCTTGGCAGTGGCGGGATGATCTATTGCAGTAGGTCGGCGTGGCTTCTCTGAAGACGGCGGCCGGGACCGCGGTGGCGGCCCGCTACGACCGTGAGCCACCCTTCTCGCTCGAGGCCGAGATCTCGGTCCTCGCCGGCGTCCTCCTCGATGAGGCGGCGATGGTCCGCGTCGAGGAGATCATCGATGCCTCGATGTTCTTCCGCGAGGCGCACCGGATCCTCTACCGGGCCATGCGCCAGCTCCAGGAGAAGCGGACGGCGGTCGACCCCGTCACCGTGGGAGACCACCTGCGCACGAGGGGCGAACTCGAGCGCGCCGGAGGGATCGAGTACCTCGCGGAGCTTATCGACGCCGTCCCGACGGCGGCCAATGTCCAGTACCATGCGCGCATTATCCGGGACAAGGCGCTGCTCAGGAGGCTCATCGACGCCTCGACCCGGACGATCCAGGACGTCTACGAACCCGGAGAACGCTCCGTCGACGACCTGGTCGACGAGGCGGAGGCCCGGATCTTCCAGGTCGCCGAGACGCATGACCGCGGCGGCTTCGTCTGGATCAAGGACCTCCTCTGGGACGCGATGGAGAACATCGAGAAGCTCCAGCAGAACGAGGGGGGGCTGACCGGGGTGCCTTCCGGATTCCGCCGGCTGGACCGGATGACGACGGGCCTGCAGAGCGGCGACCTCGTGATCGTCGCCGCGCGCCCCGCCATGGGGAAGACCTCCTGGGTCCTGAACGTGGCGCAGAGCGCGGCGATCCGGCACAAGGTGCCGGTCGCTGTCTTCTCCCTCGAGATGTCGAAGGAGCAGGTTGTCTTCCGCCTCCTCTGCTCGGAGGCCCGGGTGGACGCACAGGCGCTTCGGCAGGGGCGGCTCCGCGACTCGGACTACCAGCGGATCGGATCGGCCGCGGCCTATCTGAATGCGGCGCCGATCTGGATCGACGACTCGCCGAGCGGCACGGTCCTCGAGATGCGCGCCAAGGCCCGGCGCCTCAAGGCCGAGGGAACCCTCGGGCTCCTCGTCGTCGACTACCTGCAGCTGATGGAAGGCACGGGCCGCTTCGAGAGCCGCCAGCAGGAGGTCGCGCAGATCTCCCGGGGTCTCAAGGCGCTCGCCCGCGAGCTCAACGTCCCGGTGATCGCCGTCTCGCAGCTCTCCCGTGCTCCCGAACAGCGCGGCGGGGACCGCCGGCCCCAGCTCTCCGACCTCCGGGACTCCGGCTCGATCGAGCAGGACGCCGACCTCGTCATGTTCCTCTACCGTCCCGAGTACTACAGCGCCACGGGTGTGGACGAGGACGGGAACTCGCTGGAGGGGAAGGCCGAGCTCATCGTGAGCAAGCAGAGGAACGGACCCACCGGGAGGATCGATCTCTTCTTCAACAAGCAGTACACCCGATTCGACGACCTCGCCGAGGAGGGCGAGGCACGCGGGACGGACCGGGCCGGAGGGGCGCGGGCCTGACGGGCCGATCTTCGGGGTGGCGGTCCCCGCGGCCGGCTCCGGCACGCGGATGGGGGGACGGCGAAAGCCCTTCCTCCCCCTCGCGGGCCAGCCACTCCTCAGGCACGCTCTGGCCCCCTTCCTCGCCCACCCCCGGGTGCGCTCGGTTGTCGTGGCGCTGCACCCCGAGGATCACCGCGACCCGCCCGTCTGGCTCGTGAATCTCGATCCGCGCATCCGGACCGTGTCGGGTGGCGCGACGCGTGTCCACTCGGTCAGCGCGGCGGTCGAAGCGCTCTCCCCGGAGGTCTCCTGGGTCATGGTCCACGACGGGGCGCGTCCGCTCGTCACCGACACGATCGTGGAACGGTGCGCGAGAGCGGCGCAGTCCGGCCGCGCCGCGCTCGCCGGGTGGCCGGTGACCGACACGATCAAGGAGGTCGGCCGCCGGAGGCGGGTCCGCGCCACACCCGAGCGCTCGAGGCTCTGGGCGGCGCAGACGCCGCAGGTCTTCCCCCGAAGGGAGCTGGCCGTCGCCTTTTCACGCGCACTCGAGGCCCGCTTCCCCGCGACGGATGACGCGGAGATCTTCGCCCGCTACGCGGGAGCCGTCGATGTCGTCGAGGGAGCGCCCTGGAATCTCAAGGTGACCCGCCCCGAGGACCTTGCCGTCGCGGAAGCGCTCCTGCGGGAGCGTGGGAGGGCCGAACCGCCCCGGGGTCGCGGGTGAGTGCCCCTCCGATCCTCCGGGTCGATCCCCGTGACCGCGCGCAGCTGGACCGGATCGCCACCCACCTGGAGGAGGGAGGGCTGCTCGGCTATCCTACCGAGACGGTCTACGGGTTCGGCGGCGGGGTCACCCGCGAGGGGATCCGGGCGGTGCGGAGACTCAAGGGCCGCGGCGAGGCGAAGCCTTTCCTGGTTCTCGTCCCCGACCGGGACTCGGAGGACGCCGCCCGCCTCGACTGGACCCCGCCGGCGCTCGCGCTTGCCGAGGCGGTCTGGCCCGGGCCCCTTACGCTCGTGCTCAGGGACCCCGGCGCCAGCTATCCCGACGGAGTCCGGAGCTCCGAGGGCGGGGTCGCCGTCCGGGTGAGCAGCGACCCGTTCGTCACGGCGTTCATGCGGCGCTGGCGGCGGCCCCTCCTCTCGACGAGCGCGAACCGGGCCGGAGACCCGCCTGCGCGGAGCGCCGGGGCGGTCCGGCGGTTGTCCGGAGCCCGAGGCGCGGACCGGCTCTGGATCGTGGACGGCGGGCCGCGCCCCGACGGCGAACCGAGTACGATCGTGGACTGCACGGGGCCCGCGCCGCGGCTCCTCCGGGAGGGTGCTCTCCCGCTCTCCCGGCTCCTGGAGGTGGAGCGTGAACTCGCGCACTGAGGACACGGGCGGGTCGGCGGAGCCGCGCGCACGCGGCGGCGATCCCTACCGCATCCTCTTCCTCTGTACCGGCAACACCTGCCGGAGCCCGATGGCGAGCGGGCGGGCCCGGCAGCTCCTCGAGAGCTGGGGGTGGGAGGGGATCGAGGTGCGTTCGGCAGGCGTGGCCGCATTCCCGGGCGGACGCGCGAGCGGCGGCGCGCTCCGTGTCGCCGGGGAGCGGGGGATCGACCTCGGATCGCACGAGAGTGCGCAGCTCACCGAACGGCTGGTCGGCTGGGCCGATCTCATCCTCACGATGTCGGAGGGACACCTTTACGCCGTCGAGGAGCTTGGCGGGGGCGGGAAGGCGGAGCTCATTACCCGGTTCGCGGCGGGCACGGAGGGGGGGGGCGAGGAGGCGTGGGCCGGCGTGCTCGACCCGGTCGGGGGGGATGACGCGCTGTACCGCGAGACATTCGAGCAGCTGAGCGAGCTCGTGGTCAGGATCCTCGTCCGGCTCGAACCCTTGAGGGCCGGATGATCGGTGCATCGACGCGGCTCTTCGCCGTGCTGGGCGACCCCGTCGCGCACTCGCTCTCGCCCGGCATCCAGAACCCGGCCATCGAGGCGACGGGGGTGGACGCGGTATACGTCGCGCTCCGATGCGGAGCGGCGGAGGTAGGCGGGCTCATGCGCGGGCTCGCGGTGGCCGGCGGGGGCGGCAACGTCACGCTCCCGCACAAGGAGGCGGCCGCCGCCGCCGTGGACGAGCCGAGCGAGCTCGTGGCGCGGACCGGTGCGTGCAACACCTTCTGGCTGGAGGACGGGCAGCTCCGGGGGGAGAACACCGATGTTGCCGGTTTCCGGGGCGCCGTCTCCTCCCTCCTCGGACACTCCGCCCGGGGGCTCCGCGTCCTCCTGCTGGGTGCGGGCGGCGCGGCGCGCGCGGCGATCGTGGGCCTCACTCTCGACGGCGCTGCCTCGGTCTCGATCTGGAACCGGACGGAGTCCCGTGCCCGGCAGCTGGCGGCGGAGCTCGGCAACGGGCGCGCGCGCGTGCTGCCGCCGGAGGAAGGGCCCGACGGTTCGCGCTTCGACCTGGTGGTCAACACCACCTCCCTCGGCCTCCGGCCCGACGATCCGCTTCCCTTCGATCCCGCGGCGTCGGCTCCTCCAGGCGCAGTCCTGGACCTCGTCTACCGGCCTGGCGAGACGGCGCTCGTGCGTGTGGCGCGGGCGCACGGAATACCGGCCGCCGACGGCGCGGAGATGCTCGTCCGGCAGGGGGCGCAGGCGTTCGAGTGCTGGTGGCGCCGGCCCGCGCCGCTCGAGGCGATGCTGAGCGCGATGGATGCGCTCCGCCGAAAGGGGGGCGCGGGTTGACTACGGCTCCCGCGCGGCGCGACGTTAGCTTCCGCCCGCGGCGAGCGTCCGGAGAGCCGGGCACCCCCGGCTCGGGGCGGACGCGGGGACCGTGTGCCGGAACCACCACGAATCGGAGGAAGGGGTAACGATGTCGATCCGCGTGGCCATCAACGGCTTCGGTCGAATCGGCCGTCTCGTGTTCAGGGCCGCCAGGGAGGAGGGAGCAGGCGGGATCGATGTCGTCGCGGTCAACGATCTGACCGACAGGGCGACGCTCGCGCACCTTCTGAAGTACGACTCCGTGCACGGCCCGTACTCCGGCGAGGTGAACGTCACTCCGGACGGGATCCGGGTGGACGGCGACGAGATCCGGGTCCTGAACGAGACCGAGCCCGCACGGCTCCCCTGGAGCGAGCTGGAGATCGATGTGGCAGTCGAGGCCACCGGCCGCTTCCGGCGGCGGGACCTCGCCGCCGGCCACCTCGCCGCCGGGGCGCGCAAGGTCATAATCTCGGCGCCGGGACAGGATGTCGACATCACCGTCGTGCTCGGCGTCAACGAGGGACGGTACGATCCGGGCGCGCACTCCGTGATCTCGAACGCCTCCTGCACGACGAACTGCCTGGCACCGGTGGTCAAGGTGATCCTCGAGCGGTTTGGACTGGTGCGCGGATGGATGACGACGGTGCACGCCTGCACGAATGACCAGCCGACCGTCGATTCCCCCCACAAGGACCTGAGGAGGGCCCGGTCGGCCACCGTCTCGATGATCCCGACCACCACGGGTGCCGCGCGGGCGACGGCTCTGGTGATCCCGGAGGTGGCGGGCAAGCTCGACGGCATGTCGATCCGGGTTCCGACCCCGGATGTCTCGCTGATCGACCTGACCGCGCAGGTCACGCGGGACACGAGTGCCGAGGAGGTCAACGGAGCGCTCGAAGAGGCCGCGAGCGGACCGCTGAAGGGCATCCTGGCCGTCGAGAGGGACCCGCTCGTATCCATCGACTACGTCGGCCACTCCGCCTCATCCATCGTGGACCGCGACTCGACGGCCGTCATCGACGGAAAGCTCGTGAAGGTGCTCGCCTGGTACGACAACGAGTGGGGCTACGCCTGCCGGATCCGCGACCTGATCCGGTATGTCAGCGCGATGCTTCCCGCTCGGACGGCCGGGACGCCCGCCTGATCCGAGGTGCCCCGGGTACGCACCCTCGATGACATCGGGGACGGGTCGCTCAAGGGAGAGCGCGTCTTCCTCCGGGCCGACCTGAATGTGCCGCTCTCGGCACCCGGACGGGTGGCGGACCACACCCGCATCACCGCCACGCTTCCGACGATCTCCGAACTCCGGGCGCGTGGCGCGCGCACCGTCCTTGCATCCCACCTCGGCCGACCCGGCGGAAGTCGCGTGCCCGGCCTCTCGCTCGGACCGGTCGCCGTGATCCTCTCCGAGCGGCTCGGCACGCCCGTCCGGCTCATCGGCGGCCACCCGGAGGGAGGGAAGACCCGGCGCGCCGTTGACAGCATCGCTACGGGAGGGGTGGCGTTGCTCGAAAACACCCGGTTCCACCCGGGCGAGACGGGCAACGACGCCGTGCTGGCGCGGGCATTCGGCTCTCTCGGCGACGCCTTCGTCGGCGACGCCTTCGGGGTGGCCCACCGGGCCCACGCATCCAACGTCGGGGCCGCCAAGGCGATTCGGGACCGGGGCGGACCCGTCGTCGCCGGACGGCTGATGGCCCGGGAGCTCCACTTCCTCTCCGACGCACTCCGCGAGCCGCGCCGGCCCTTCGTCGCCCTCATGGGCGGGGCCAAGGTCTCGGGCAAGCTCGGGCTCATCCGGGCCATCCTCTCCAGGGTCGACCGCCTCCTCGTGGGCGGAGCGATGGCCAACACATTCCTCAGCGCGCTGGGCTTCGAGGTGGGGCGGTCGCTCGTCGAGGAGTCCCTCCTACCCGATGCCGCCACGATCCTCGAGGAAGCGGGCGACAGGCTCCTCCTCCCGGTCGACCTGACCGTGGCGGCCGAACTCGACGCCGCGGCCGAGCCGGTCGCGGTGGACCGCGCCAGGGTCGGCGCCGGGATGCGGATCGCCGACATCGGGCCCCGGACAAGAGAGTTCTACGCGCGCGAGCTCGGCTCGGCACGGACCGTGGTCTGGAACGGGCCGATGGGGATCTTCGAGCTCCCACCCTTCGCCGCGGGCACGGCGCGGGTCGCCGAGGCCCTCGCGGACGCGGCCGACAGCGGGGCTGTCGTCGTGCTGGGAGGCGGGGACTCGGCTTCGGCCGCCGCGGCGTTCGGCGTCGGCGGCCGGATGACGCATGTGTCGACCGGCGGTGGAGCGTCGCTCGACCTCCTGGCCGGCCATGAGCTCCCCGGGATCTCGGTGCTCGAGCGGGAAAGCGGAGGATAGGGGGATGGAGACGATCGTCGCGGGAAACTGGAAGATGCACCACGGCCCGGCCGAGACGCACTCGTTCCTCGACCGGTTCACGGCGGAAGCGGCCGGCGACGGCGTGCGCCTCCTCCTCTTCGTGCCCGCGCTCTCCCTCGCGGCCGCCCGGGCCCGGCTCGGAGCGGGCGCCGGGATCGGACTCGGGGTGCAGAACGTCCACTGGGAAACGGCGGGTGCCTTCACGGGGGAGACCTCCGCCGAGATGGCGCGCGGAGCGGGCGCCGGCTTCGCCCTGGTCGGGCACTCCGAGCGGCGTCACCTCTTCGGCGAGACCGACGGGGAGGCCGCGAGGAAGGCGGCCGCCGTGCGGCGCGCCGGGATGACGCCGGTCGTCTGTGTCGGCGAGACCCTGGAGGAGCGCGTCGCCGGCCGGCTGCAGGAGGTCGTCGGAGGCCAGCTCCGACCGGTGCTGGAGTCCTTCGTCCGCACCCCGCCCGGGGCGGAGGGAGCCGGCTCTCTCCCGCTCATGATCGCGTACGAGCCGGTCTGGGCCATCGGGACCGGGCGGACAGCCACGCCGGAGGACGCCGGAGCCGCGCACGCCTTCATCCGGGCCCGGCTCGCCGGTTCGCTCGGGGGCGCCGACGGCGCATCCGTCCCGATCCTCTACGGCGGATCGGTTCATGCGGGCAACGCGCGCGAGCTGCTGGACGTTGCGGAGGTGAACGGGGTACTTGTGGGAGGCGCCTCGCTCGACCCCGGCTCCTTCGCCGGGATCGCGAGCGCGGCCAGCGGCCGGGAATCGAGTTGACACTCTGCGCGGGCAGGGCGACCTTGCTTGGCCCACCGGTCAACTAGCGTCCAGCGGATCCGAATGTACGGCTTCCTGCTTGCGATCCTCCTCCTCGACGGACTCTTCCTCTCCGTGGTCATCCTCCTGCAGGCCGGCAAGGGAGGAGGGCTCGCGGCGATGGGCGGGAGCGTAACGGCCACCGACGGGCTCTTCGGCGGCAGGCAGGCGACCACCTTTCTGACACGCGCGAGCTGGGTGGCGGGCGGGATCTTCATGGTCTTGGCCCTCCTGCTCGCGATCCTCTCCTCCCGCACGCAGCTGCCGGCGTCGATCCTCCAGGAGGACCTCGACCCGGCGGGCGCACCTACGCCGGTCCTGCCCGAGGCGGTCACGCCGGCACCCGCCCCGGTCGAGCTAGAGACACCGGACGCCGGAGCGGAGGCCGAGCCGCTCCCGGAACCCTGACGCGGCCGTGCGCACCGAAGTACCGATGCCCCAGATGGGTGAGTCCATCGCCGAGGGCACCGTCTCCAGGTGGCTCAAGAAGGTCGGTGAGCCCGTGGACCGGGACGAGCCGATCCTCGAGATCTCGACCGACAAGGTCGACGCCGAGATCCCCGCGCCGAAGGCGGGCGTTCTCTCCCAGATCCTCGTAGCCGAGGGCGAAACCGTCGAGGTCGGCACGGTCATCGCCTACATCGAGAGCAACGGCTCGGCCATCGCGCTCGGCGCGGCGGCCGAACCGGCCCTCCCGCAGGACCTTGCACCACCGGCCGTGGCGGAACGCCGCGAGCCGGAGCCCCCCCCCGACGCCCGCGTCGCGCGCGACACCGCGGGGCCGGGCGATGGAGGCGTACCTGAGCCGGAGCGCGACGGCCGGCCCACGACCGAGGCCCGCGCCCGGCGCCGCTCGACGCCCCTCGTTCGCCGGATGGCGAGGGAGCATGGAATCGACCTCTCCGCCCTGGAGGGACAGGGCACCGGCCAGGGAGGACGCGTCACGAAGGACGATCTCCTGCGTCATCTGGAGAGAGCGCGCGACCGGGCGACGGCCGTGACTCCGGCGCGGGTGCCGTCACGGGAGCTTCAGGTGACACGCGAGGGCCCCGTCGAGATCGCCCCTATCCCCGGGTCCGGGCTCCCGGAGATCTGGAAAGCCTACTACGAGCAGGTCGAGCACCCCGAGTTCCCCGTGCGCGAGGGCGACAGGGTCGAACCGATGGACAAGGTCCGGCGCCTGACGGCCGAGCATATGGTCCTGGCCAAGCGGGTCGCGTCCCACGTCCATTCCTTCATCGAAATCGATTTCTCACGCGTCGACCAGCTTCGGCGGGAGAAGCGGGAACGGTGGACGGAGCAGGGTCTCAGGGTCAGCTTCACCGCTTTCGTCGCCTGGGCCGTCTCGCGGGCCCTCAGGGAGTATCCGGTGCTCAACGCGGTCGCGTCCGGCAACAACGTGATCTACAGGGCAAATGTGAATCTCGGGATCGCCGTCGACCTCGACCCGGGTCTCATCGTGCCGGTGATCCGCGACGCGGACGATCTCTCGCTGGCCGGGATCGCCAAGAGAATCGTGGACCTCGCACGGCGCGCACGGGACCGGCGCCTGGAACCGCACGAGATCCAGGGAGCCACCTTCACGATCACGAATCCCGGCGTCCTCGGAACGCTCGTCGGCATGCCCATCATTCCCAAGGGCACCTCCGGGATCCTGGGCACCGGGTCCATCGAGAGGCGCGTGGTGGTGGTGGCCGACCAGGGGACGGGAGCCGACACGGTCGGGATCCGCAAGCGCGCGATCTTCGCCCTCGGCTACGACCACCGGATCGTGGACGGCGCTGACGCCGCCCGCTTCCTGGCGCACCTGAGAGAGCGTCTGGAGGAGTTTCCGGGCGACGCGTAGCGGAGCCGCTCATGAGCGTGACGGGTTCGGCTGCGGAGAGGACCGGAGCCGCGCCGCGGCCGGCGGGCGGAGTGGCTCGAGGGGGCGCCCATCCGGCACGCGTGCTCGAGGCGCGCTGGGCCGGGGTTCTCCCGTACGCCGCGGCTGAGAGGCTGCAGTCCGGCCTCGTCCACGCACGCAGGTCCGGCGGGATCCCCGACCAGCTTCTCCTGCTCGAGCACCCCCACGTCATCACACTCGGCTCCGCCTCGGACCGCTCTCACGTGCTCGTCGACGCGGCCGAGAGACTCGAACTCGGCCTCGATCTCATCGAGTGCGGCCGCGGGGGCGACGTCACCTACCATGGTCCCGGTCAGCTCGTCGGGTATCCGATCCTCGACCTGAAGCCGGACAGGAAGGACATCCACCGCTACCTGCGGGACCTCGAGGAGGTGCTCATCCGGGTGGCCCGCGCATACGGCATCGCTGCGCGGCGCATCCCGGGAGCCACCGGCGTCTGGACGGATGCGGGGAAGCTGGGGGCGATCGGGGTCCGCGTCTCGTCCGGATGGATCACCTCCCACGGATTCGCGCTCAACGTCACGACGGACCTGAGCTACTTTGACCGGATCGTCCCCTGCGGGCTCGCGGCGGACCGCGTCACATCCCTCGAGCGGCTGACCGGCGGGAACGTCGCGATGCCGGATGTCGTGCGGAACACCGCCGAAGCGTTCGCCGCCGTGTTCGGCGCCGCGGTCCGGTGGGCCGGCGCCCCCGCCGTACCCGACGCGGGCGGCGGGGCGCCCCGCCGCGGGACGGACCCACGCCGGAGAGAGGCGGGCACCGGCCCACCCTGATGGGGAGGGCGGCGCA
>CAZHGS010000048.1:0-18922 GCA_964532325.1 uncultured Gemmatimonadaceae bacterium
ATACGATAGCCTGCTCTCACCAATATGTACATATATCTATGGGACGACACACTAGTCCATCGAAGGCAGAAGCGCAGACGGGACAAGGGAACGGGGTCGAGCCCTATCCGGCGTCCTTGGGTGTGCAGCCCCGTTACACGCCAAGACAGGGCGTATATCCCGAGACGGTCATCCGGGTCTGGCTCCCGCTCCGACCGCAGTCTGCCTGATTGTTCGGGCAGCGCCAGTAGCAATACGATGGAGCCCACCGGGTCTCCAACACCCTGTAGCGGTGCGGCAGCATTTACACCCCTCCGCCAGCGTTGCTCAAGGGACCCTGACGAAAATTCACGGAACCAACTAACGCTTCGCCCCCGTGCGGTGCTCAGCACCCCTATCGCGCACCGGTAGGTTGCGATCGACGGTCCGGCCCCACAGCGTCAGCGCCGCGATCGCCTGGATGGGCGAATACGATCGATTGGAGCGGGTCGGCCTCAAACAACGGTCGGCGACCACGGAGCACACAGATGACGAGGTGCGTACATCACGATCGACGCTCGTCTACTACGGAACTCAGGCCAGTGACGGCCGAGCCCATCCCTCCCATCTCCGTCCGCGTCGGGTTATGCGCCCACGCTCCCGACAACACATCGACCGCCGACACGACAACGGGCATGCGTCGCTGAGTCGGCCCCAATGCGAAATCTCACGCTCAGGGCAAGTCCCAAGCGTGAGCCTTCTCCGCGACGGACTCTCTCTCGAACCGCAAGACGACGGCTCGCAGGCTTGATCTGGGTCCCCCCGGGGGGAGGACATTCCCCCCCCCCATTGTGGAGGGGGAGCTGTCTTCTACGGCTTGGCGCGTTCGACTACCAAGCGCCCGCGGCCACGCTTCACCAGATAGCCACCCCTTGCAATCGACAGCTTGCGCGACTGAACAAGCGGCCAGAGAGTGTCGGCGATCAGTTCCGCGTTCGTGTCCCGATCACTGTCGAGCCACTCGAGAAACGCTTTTTCCCCAATCCTGTTGCCTAGGGTCTTGCGGACTGTGGCCAACTTGCGTTTCTGGCCCGGCGTTAAGCTACTCTCGTCAATCGGTACCATTGGTCCTCACATCCCCTTCTCGGCTGGGTGGGCACGATCTCATCTGGAAGTGACACATTCGACCGAGTCGGATCACGGACGAGATCGCGCGAGCAAACAAGGGCAACCCCTCGCAGTACAATGAATCCGACAATCGGCACGAAAACTTCCGGTTCCAATCATCGCACCTATGGGCATGACACCGCAAGTTGAACGCGAACCACCCGGTTACGAGTCCACGACTCCGGAATCCGGCTCACGCCTGCTCTTGCCGTTCGATCCGGAATCCGGGAACCGTCCGATGATCGAACCGGGTCTGTTCTCGTCGGTACCGACCGGATCTGCCAACCGGCGTGCGAACCAGATCGAGGGGGCAATGGACTGTGATCTTACGGGTTCGCTCCGTGCACATTCGTGGCGCACCGGCCACCTAGGCCCTTCCTTCGGACGATTTTCCGACACAGACTTCATGCCGGTAGCCTATCGCCGACTGCCAATCGCTACTCGGGCTAGGCAGACCCCAATACAGCAAGCGGCAAGACGGACGCACCACCTATCCGGCCGTCCAGTACCCCATGAGTTTTCCCGCGAGAGCGGGAGTCGCGACGAAGATCAGGTACGGCGCGGTCGCGCCGATGATAACTCCCGGAGGACCGAGCAAGCCCCCGGCAAGACTGAACCAGAGTGCGAGCGGAGTCGCGAGAACGCCCGCGGTTCCAAGCACAAACCGCCAGGTCCCGGAGGTTCCCCGGAGGCTCCACCGAAGGATTAGCCCGGCGAGAATGCCCGCTAGTACGAAGAGGCAAAATCCGAAAGCGATACTTACGGCAAATGCGGGAATCACATCGCGACCGGCGCCCCGCGCGCCCGTACCGACCCACGCGGAACCGAACCGCATGATTGCGATGAAGAGCTGGAGGGCCGCAAACGCCGCACCAAAAAAGATCGGCACCTTCCAGTAACGCCACCCGGCGCGCCACGAGCGCACCTGCAACCTGCCATCGCTCATCCGGCTTCTCCATTGCGGAAATCTCGACAGACGCCGGGCGCTGTACCGAATCCCTGGATCGTCTCCGGCGTGGGCGGCGGCCTCTGCTGTCTCGGCGGTCCGACCCATCGATGATTGCGGGAGCGAGAGGGAGTTTCCGGAATCGCTCCGTATCGCCCGGAAAGAAGTGGCAACCCAACACCGACCGTACGTACCGACTCAGGGGACAGGGAATCGCTCCACGCCATCTCCCCGATGGATACGCCGACTGTCAGGCATCGTGCCAATGGGGAGATGGGAGACCAGTATCGGGCCGCGGCGGACGAGAACGAGGTCCGCTCGTGAGAGCCATCCCGACCGTAGCGCGGAACGGGCCCAACGGGATACCAAGGAAGCCGGCGCACGCCTTTTCGGGCGGGGAGGCCGAAGCGCCGCCGGGTACCAGACGGCAAACCGATGCGCAACGTACGCCGGACGGGCTCGCGGTACACAGCCTCGAGATGCTACTCGACGACCTGTGCGGTGTCGCGCTCCAGAGGATGCGCGTCCCCGGAGGGCGAGGGAGCAGCCCTCTCCTCATGACGCGGCCGACACGCATCACGGATTCAGGCCCATGCCTTCGAGCCGTTGGACGTCGATCCACGCCGATCCGTTGCCTGCGACAGTGAAGGATTGAGATGTGGGCCCAGGGGGTGAACGTAGAACGGAGCCGGAGCGCTGCCGCCGACGGTCGGTCACCCCCTCTGGGGTTCCGGTTGGCAGATAATCTGCCCGGTTCACACATGATCCCGGCGGAGGGGCGATGTGCCGGATCGCACGGCCGGCGCGCCGGCTTCCTTGGCTGGCGGCAAGTTCCGGCCCGATGCTCCTCTCGCTCCGGGACGGCGGACACGGCAGGACGATCGGCCGGGCGCAGCATGGGACACGCAACGCCCGCGTCGTGGCACAGGTCACTCTGGCGCTCATGGTCCGGTGCTTCTGTGAACTCCGCGCCGTGGATCCGGGCTTCGAGCCCGAGGGAGTCCCCACATTCGGCCTCTCCGCGTCCCCGGACTGCTACGAGGATCCGTAAGTCCGTCGCGCGATTCTACGATGGGCCGATGGACGGCTTTGTCGCCCTCTTGGGCGTTACCGCGGCCGGCGCGGTCGACAACCTCCCCCTGACCGGGGGGAGGCGCGATTCTCACGACGTTCATCGACGACTTGCCCGTGGTGGAGAGTGAGCTCCCGCCGATCTCCCATGTCCGACGAGTGACGCCTGGCGACTTCGAGGCCATGGGAATCCCCGTCACCGGGGGCCGCGCATTCACGCACGACGACCACGGCCTCCGCCCTGGCTCCCTCTGACCAGCGTGTCGATCAACGACCGGTACTGGCCGGAGGACAGCGCGCTGGGGGGGCGCATGGTCCCGGCCGGGTCGTCAGCACCGTCGGCAATGGGCACCACACCGCACTCAAGGTCCCACGCACGCAGTCCGTCTACCTCCCGATGCTCGATTCGGTGGGCGGGAGTGTGCACACGATGACTGTCGCCGTCCGGAGCGATGGCGATCCACTCGCCCTGATCCCGGCATTCCGGGGGGTCATCCAGGGGATGGACACCGATCTTCCGGTCTCCGAAGTGCGTTCGATGGGTGCGGTCGTCGGCGCCGGGATCGCCCTCTTCCTCGCGGCTGCGGCCCTCGCGAGCCTGACACCGGGGGTGCGAACCGCCGGGGTCCCTCCCGCGCTCGCTCTCAAGGGAGACTGAACGGACACTGGCCACCGGGACCCCGGGCATTCCGGTGCCCGACGTGCCGGACACGGCGGCGCCTGCCGACACCGCGTCCGGGTCGGCCGATCCCTCATGCCCGGATTCGGACACGGACTGTCCGGCGCTGGACCACCATCGCAGCGGCACGGCGGCACCACCGCACCGGAATCGGCCTTTCCGGGGCACGCCCGATGTTTCCGGGTCGTCTGGCACGGAACTTCCAGTTCCCATCCGTGAGCGGGAGGGAGCCTTGCCTCCCGCCCGAGGCCGGAGAGCCGTCACCCGGGGAGAGGGGGAGCCGCATGGGAGGGAGCGTCACGTCCGTAGCCGGTCTGCGGACCCGGACCCTTGCGGGCCGGTGGTCGCGGACTGCCTTGGGCCCCCGTCCTCGCCGGACGATCATGCTCGCTGCCATCGGCTGGCTCGGCCTTGGCGGGGGAGGCAACGCCCTGGCCCAGGAGCTCTCCGGCCGGCCGCCACTCCCGCGAGCGGAGGCCGTGCGGGAACTCTCGCTTGCCGAGGCACTCCTCCTCGCCCGGTCGAACAACCCGCTCTACCTCCAGGCCGCGGACGTGGCCGCGTCCGCCGCCTGGGGCGTCAGGGAGGCGTACGGACAACTCCTCCCGTCGGTCACCGCTTCGGGCACGCTCGCCTACTCAGGACACGGGCAGCAGCTCATCGGGAACTTCACGGGCGACGACCTGGGCGCCGGGAGCACGGACTACCTCATCTCGAACTACTCCCTCGGGGTGAGCCAGAGCTACGGCCCCTCCACCTATTACGGACTCTCGCGGAGCAGGGCGGAGCGGAGTGCGGCCGGGGCATGGCTGAGCGCCGAGGGCTACGAGCTGGAATCAAGGGTCACGGTGCGGTATCTCGCGGCACTCCGCGCGAAGGAGGCTCGCCTCGTCGCGGGGCGCCAGCTCGTCCAGGCGGAGGAGAATCTCGAACTCGTGGAGGCACGCTTCGGGGCGGGCGCCGTTCCCGGCACGGACCTGAGACAGGCCGAGGTCGAGCGCGGCCGCGCCGCTGTCGCTCTCGTCCGCGCCGGGAATGCTGCCAGGACCGAGGAGGCCCGCCTGCTCGGAGAGATCGGCGTCGTCGCGGCCAGCCCACTCGAGCTCGTGACGCGGTTCGAGGTCTTCCGGCCTTCCCTGGCGCTCGACGGCCTGCTCGGTCCCGCGGCCGAGCGCCACCCGAGGCTCACCGCGCTCCGGGAGTCCGAACGCGCCCGGGATGCGGCATTGAGCGAGGCCAAGGGAAGCTACCTTCCGACACTCACAGTCTCGGCCCGGTGGTCCGGCTTCACCCGCGAGATCCGCAACACCGACTACCTCATCGCCAGCGCCCGGAGCAGCGCCGATTCGAGAGCGCGCTCGTGCGAGTTCAACAACCGGATCGCCGCCGGACTCTCCTCAGAGCTTCCGGGGTATCCCCAGGAATGCGGACGCTTCGCCGTGACGCCGGGCCAGGAAGCGCGGATCCTCGACGAGAACCGCATCTTCCCCTTCGGGTTCGAGAGGCAGCCCGTCTCGCTGGCCGCCACCGTCTCTCTCCCGGTCTTCCAGGGACTCGGACGACAGCGCCGGATCGAGGAGGCGCGCACCGCGGCACGGGCCTCGACCCACGCGCGGCGGGCAGAAGAGCTCCGGGTCAGGACCGAGGTGACGGCAGCGCACGGAAACCTCCTGGCCGCGTACGAAGTCGTTCAGATCGAGACGGGGAATGTCGAACTCGCGACCCGCCAGCTGGATCTCGCGCAGGAACGCTACCGTCTGGGCGCAGCGCTCTTCCTCGAACTGCTCGAGGCGCAGAGCTCGGCGGCCGTGGCGGAACTCGACCTTCTGAACGCCGTCTACGACTTCCACGGCGCGTGGGTGGAACTCAGGCGCGCCGCCGGGATCAACCTCGCCCCGCCCGGAGGGGAGGGATGAGCCGGCCGCCCGGGGAGACTGCACGGCGGATGCGGGAGGACGCAGAGCGGGGAGAGGACATTGGACATCGCACGTGATCCCGGACCGAGAAAGCGGCGGCGCCTCCTCCTGGGAGGACTCGGGCTTCTCGCGCTCGCCCTCGTCGTCCTCGGACTGACCCGTATCGATCCCGCCGTCCCCGCCGTGGAGCGGGACACCGTGTGGACCGATACCGTGCGGTTCGGGACGATGGTCCGCACGGTCCGGGGCCCCGGAACCCTCGTGCCGGAGCAGCGCCGCTGGGTCACGGCCGTCACCGCCGGCAGGGTCGAGGAGATCCGGATCCTCCCCGGAACGGAGGTCGAGCCCGAGACCGTCTTCCTCCGGCTGAGCAATCCGGATGTCGAGGTGCAGCTTCTCGAGGCCCGCCAGCAGCTGAGCGATGCTGAGGCGCGGCTCGTCTCCCTCCGCCTCGATCTCGAGAACGGACGGCTGAGGCAGGCCGGCCTCGTGGCGCAGGTCCGTACGCAGGCGATGGAAGCCGGGCGCCAGTACGGGATCAACCGAACGCTGGCCGAGCGCGACCCCGACCTCGTCGCCCGGGCCGAACTCGAAAGAACGCGGGAAATCGCCGAGGAGCTGGAGACGCGGCTCGCGCTCGAGCAGGAGGGACTCGAGATCCTCGAGGCCTCGCTCGGGGAGCAGCTCGAGGCTCAGCGAACCCAGGTCGAGCGGCTCGAGGCGATCGTCGCCTTCACCGAGGACCGGGTCCGCTCCCTCGATGTGACCGCCGGTGTGCGGGGGGTGCTCGCGGAACTCCCGGTCGAGGAGGGGCAGTGGGTGACGGCGGGAGGCACGCTGGCGCGGGTCGTGCAGCCGGGCCGGCTGAAGGCCGAGATCCGGATCCCCCAGACGCAGGCGCAGGACATCGCCGTGGGCCAGGAGGCGGAGATCGATACCCGCAGCGATACGATCCGGGGCCGGGTGACCCGTATCGATCCGTCCGTCCAGGCGGGCACGGTGACCGTCGACGTCGCCCTCCCCCAGGACCTTCCCCGGAGTGCGCGTCCGGATCTCAGCGTCGACGGGACTGTCACGGTCGAGCGGCTCGAGGACGTGCACTTCGTCGGGCGGCCGGCCTTCGGCCAGGCGGGGTCCCGGATCGGGATCTTCCTGGTCGTGGAAGGGGGCGCATACGCCGCGCGCACGAGCGTCCTCCTGGGGCAGAGCTCGGCAAGCGAGATCGAGGTTCGCGAAGGCCTCGCGGCCGGCGATATCGTGATCCTCTCCGACATGTCCCAGTGGGACGGTTACGCCCGCGTGCGCGTCCGGTGACGCGCCGGGGGGTGTCGAGGGGGAGAAGGCCCGGTCCGGGGGAGGGAATCCCCCGGCGACGTCGGCGTTGGGAGAAAGCCGGATGAAGCTGGTCGACGGCACGCTGATCCGCCTCGATGCGCTCGGAAAGGTCTTCTATACCGAGGAAGTCGAGACTCACGCCCTGAGCGAGATCCGGCTCGACATCCGGGCGGGAGAGTTCGTCTCGATCGCCGGGCCGTCGGGGTGCGGAAAGACGACACTCCTCTCGATCCTGGGCCTGCTCGATGCGCCGACCTCCGGGACCTACATCCTCGACGGGGATCCGGTCGAGCAGCTGAGCGCGCCGGCGAGGGCGCGGATCCGCAACCGCGCCATCGGATTCATCTTCCAGGCCTTCAACCTGATCGGGGACCTGACCGTCTACGAGAATGTCGAACTCCCGCTCACCTACCGAAGAACACCGGGAGCGGAGCGGAGGGAGCGCGTCCACGACGCGCTCGAGCGCGTCGGGATGGCACA
The DNA here is from genome assembly GCA_964532325.1 of uncultured Gemmatimonadaceae bacterium. Lineage (GTDB taxonomy): Bacteria > Gemmatimonadota > Gemmatimonadetes > Longimicrobiales > Gaopeijiaceae > JAAXGI01. The sequence continues at coordinate 7,553 of CAZHGS010000048.1, forward strand.
CCGAATCCGGCATTTCCCCTCCCAGCTGAGCGGAGGGCAGCAGCAGCGGGTCGCGGTCGCTCGCGCCATCGTCGGACGGCCGCTTATCCTTCTCGCGGACGAACCGACGGGCAACCTGGATTCGAAGAACGGACACGCGGTCATGGATCTCCTGACCGAGCTGCACGCCGAGGGGTCGACGGTCTGCATGGTCACCCACGACCCCCGGTACGCCCACCTGGCGGAGCGCACCGTTCACCTCTTTGACGGCCGGATCGTGGATGAGGAGGATGCCAGGCAGGCGAGCGAACTCGGGGAAAGCGGCTTCGAGGTGGGGTGAGGAGACCGCATCTCCAGGGCCGGCACCTCCGTCCCCTGCACGCACCCCGGTAACGGAGGTCCGGATACCACTCCCCGGTCCCCCCACGCGCGGGGACGGCACCCGGCTGTATCCGACCCGCGGAGGGCGCGGTGAGACGTGAGCCGCCGACACGCATTCTGATCGCCGACGACCAGGCGGACGTGCTCGAGGCGCTTCGCCTTCTCTTCAGGCGCGAGGGATTCCGGACCACGACGGTCCGCTCCCCCGCTGCGGTGCTCGAGGCGCTCGGCGAACGCGAATTCGACTGCGTCGTCGCCGACCTCAACTACACCCGCGACACGACCTCGGGTGGGGAGGGACTGGGGCTCCTTGCCCGGATCCGTCGCCTCGATCCCGCCCTCCCGGTCGTCGTGATGACCGCATGGGGAAGTGTCGAGGGCGCGGTCGACGCGATGCGGGCCGGGGCGCGGGACTATGTGGAGAAGCCGTGGAACAACGCGAGGCTCCTCTCCACGATCCGAACGCAGGTCGAACTCCGGCGGGCGTTGAGGAAGACGCGGCTTCTCGAGGACCAGGCGCGCAGGTCGGCCACCGCGGATGGTCCCGCTCTCATCGCCGGGTCCCCGGTGATGAAGCCGGTCATCCGGCTCATGGAGCGGGTGGCACCGTCGGAGGCGAACGTTCTCGTCACCGGCGAGCACGGAACGGGCAAGGAAGTCATCGCCCGCTGGATCCACGCCCTCTCCGGGCGCGCGGAGGAGTCGTTCGTGGCCGTCAACGCGGGCGGGTTCGCCGAGGGGCTCTTCGAGAGTGAGCTATTCGGCCATGTGAGGGGCGCCTTCACGGATGCCCGGGAGGACCGGGCCGGGTGCTTCGAGCTGGCGGACGGGGGCACCCTCTTTCTGGATGAGATCGCGAACGTGCCCCTGGGCCAGCAGTCGAAGCTCCTGCGGGTCATCGAGACGGGGGAACTCACCCGTCTCGGCTCCGCCAAGCTCCTGAGGGTCGACGTCCGCATTGTGTCCGCCACGAACGCCAGGATCGCCGAGGCCGTCTCACGGGGAGAATTCCGGGAAGACCTCCTCTATCGCCTGAATACGGTCGAGATCCGGCTTCCGCCCCTCCGGGAACGGCCCGAGGACATCCCCCTTCTCGCACGCCACTTCCTCGAGAGGGAGCGCCGCCGGTACGGGCGGGAGATCGAGGGATTCGACGGCGAGGCGCTCCGGGAGCTGGCGCGGCACACCTGGCCGGGCAACGTGCGGGAGCTCGGGCACGCGGTCGAGCGGGCCGTTCTCCTCGCCACGGGAAACCGGATCCGCGCCGGCGACCTCGCGCTCCGCCGGAGACGCCAGCCGACCCCCGGCCTCGAGCGGATGACACTCGACGAGGCGGACCGTTATCTCGTCCGCCGCGCGCTCGAGAGGAACCGGGGCAATGTGAGCCGGGCGGCCGGGGAACTCGGCGTGAGCCGCGGGGCGCTCTACCGGCGGATGGAGCGCCACGGCCTCTGACGGTGCCGACCCCCGCACCGCCCCCTCCGCGCCGCCCCGGCTACGACACCCGTGTCCTCCTCGGCGCACTCGCCGCGGGTCTTCCGGGCATCCTCGCCTCCGCGCTTCTCGCCTGGCTCGCGCCCCTCCCGGGCGCGGCGCGGCTCGCCATCGTCCTGCTTGCGACCACGGGCTGGATCGCCCTGTCTCTCGCCGCCCGCTCCCGCACCGTCGGGCCGATACGCACGCTTGCGAACGTTCTCGCCTCCCTTCGCGAGGGCGACTTCTCGATCCGGCTCCGGGAGGAAGGCGTCGACGGATCGCTCGGGCTCGCCTACCACGAGGCGAACCGGCTGGAGGCGGTCTTCCGCGACCAGCGCATCGGTGCCGTCGAGGCGAGCGCTCTCCTCCGGCGCGTGCTCGCCGAGATCGACGTGGTCGTCTTCGCCTTCGACGAAGCGGGCCGGCTCCGGCTCCTCAACCGGGCCGCGGAGCGTCTTCTCGGCCGGAGGAGGGAAGACGCCGTGGGCAGGAACGCCGGCGAACTCCGCCTCGAGGCGGTCCTCTCGGGGCCCGCGCCGCGCACGCTCGAGCTGAGCCATCCGGGAGGGGACGGCCGGTGGCAGGTGCGCCGGAGCATCGCCCGCCAAGGAGGCGAGCGCCTCCGGCTGGTCGTCCTCTCGGACCTGACGCGCGCGCTCCGCGAGGAGGAACGGGAGGCTTGGAAGCGCCTGATCCGCGTTCTCAGCCACGAGATCAACAATTCGCTGGCGCCGATCAAGTCGATCTCGGCAAGCCTGATCGAGATCCTCGAGGACGGTGCGGCAACGGACGCTGCGGACGAGGATCTCCCGAGAGGCCTCGAGGTCATCCACGGGCGGGCCGAGTCGCTCAGCCGCTTCATGGCCGCGTACGCGACGCTCGCGCGGCTCCCCCCACCCGAACTCGCGCCGGTGGACGTCGGAGAGTGGATCTCGCGCGTGGCGAAGCTCGAAACCCGCTCGGACATCCGGGTGATGCCCGGCCCCCGGACCACGATCCTGGCGGACCGGGCACAGCTCGAGCAGGCGCTGATCAACCTCGTCCGGAACGCCGTCGAGGCAGCCGCGGAGACCGGAGGGGGCGTGAGCGTCGGGTGGAGCGCCGGGAGAGAGACGCTCGACGTGGTCGTCGAGGACGAAGGGGCCGGCTTCCACGACGCCGCGGACCTCTTCGTCCCCTTCTATACGACGAAGGCCACCGGCTCAGGCATCGGGCTCGCGCTGAGCCGCCGGATCGCGGAAGCGCACGGGGGGCACCTTCACCTCGAGAAGCGGGACGCCGTTCCCGGGACGAGGGCGCGTCTCGTCCTGCCGGCCGGAGGCCCGGAAGCCGAACCCGGCCCGTAGCCGTTCCCTCCGCTCCCGCCGCCCGGGTCCGGCCGCTACGGACGGAGGTTCGTCAGGCGTCCCGGCCGGCCGCCAGGATCTTCGCGGTCGAAATCGCCTGGCCGGCGTGGCGCGTGCTGTGCTCGGCTGCGTGAAAAAGGAGGCCGAGCGTCGTGCTCGGAAGGCCGGCGCGCCCCACCTTCCTCGAGTGGAGGAGTTCGTCCGCCGAGGTGCCACGAAGCTGCCCGAGCGCGCGGTCGATCGACCCGTACGTGGCGAGAGCCACCTCTCCGAGCCCGGGGACCGGGTCCCCCGGTTCGGCCTCCGACCGGGCTCTCGCGATCTCGGCCTCCGAGAGCGCCTCTCCGCGCGCATAGGTGAGCAACCGGTCGAGCGCGCCGCCGAGGTGCCGCACGTGAAAGCCGATCGAGGCCGCACCGCCCGGACGGGCCCAGACATCCCCGGGGGGAACCGACTGGACGAGCCGCTCCACATCCTCGCGGACCTGCATGAGCGCGTGGACGACAGGCATCAGGAGGGGCTCGTATCCCTCCACGGGACCCCGGAGCCAGACTTCGGGCCTTCTCACAGCGACGCTCTCCGCCGGATTTCCACGTGGTGTCGGAACGCCGTGCGGGCAGGCCGGCGGGAACGGCGTCGCCGGCCTGCCGCAACCCGCCCGGAGCGAGCACCGAACCGGTCGGCTCGCGTGACGATCCCCGGATACACGGCCATGCAGTCAGTCAGGCGTGGCATCGCGCAGGGGGGACCGCGACGGCCCGTCGAGGTACGGGGCGGCGTGACGGTGCTGGCTCTCACCGCATTCACCGGCGAACAGGGGGAGCAGGCGCTCAGGAACCGTAGCTGATGCGATAGATGACGCCCGCCGTGTCGTCGGAGACGAGGAGCGCACCGTCCGGCATGACGAGGACATCGACCGGTCGCCCCCACGCCGTGTTGTCGGCCTGGAGCCATCCTTCGATGAAGGGCTCGTAGCCAACGGCCTCGTTCCCGTCGAGCCGCACAACCGTGATCCTGTGGCCGGTATGGCCCGCCTCCGGGCTCCGGTTCCATGACCCGTGCTCGGCGATGAAAATCTGGCCCCGGTACTCCTCCGGGAACATCTCGCCAGTGTAGAACCGCATCCCGAGAGCAGCCACGTGCGGACCCAGGTTGCGTGCCGGCGGTTCGTAGTCGCCGCACGACCTTCCCTCCCCGAAATCGGGATCGGGCATGTCTCCGCCGTGGCAGTAGGGATAGCCGAAGTGGAGCCCCGGCCGCGCGGCACGGTTCAGCGTATCGGGCGGGCGGTCATCTCCCCATCCATCGCGGCCGTTGCTGGTGAACCAGAGTTCGTCCGTGCCGGGGTGCCAGTCGAAGCCGACTGAGTTGCGGATCCCGCTCGCGTAGATCTCGAGGTCCGTCCCGTCCGCATTCATCCGGGTGATCGAGGCGTACACCGGCGCGTCGCCGCTCCGGTCACAGACGTTGCAGGGGGCGCCGACGGGGACATAGAGCTTCCCGTCTGGTCCGAAGGCGATGAACTTCCACCCGTGCAGCCAGTCGGCCGGGAAGGCATCCGTCACGACGACGGGATCGGGCGGGTCGTCCAGCCGGGACTCGATACCATCATAGCGGAGGATCCGGTCGATCTCGGCCACATAGAGGTCGCCGCCGCTCAGCGCGACTCCATTCGGAACGTTCAGGCCCTCGCCGAACTCCACGATCTCGTCGGCCCGGCCGTCCGCATCCCGGTCCCGGATGGCGTAGACCCCCGGGCCTACCCCGCCCCCCTGCTGCAGCTCCTGCGGCCTCGTCCGCGTGCCGACGAAGAGCGTTCCGGTCTCCGAGAGCACCATCGATCGGGGGTTCTCGAGCCCCTCGGCGTACACCTCGATCCGGAAACCCGGCGGGAGACGCAGCCGGTCCAGGGGCAGCGCCTCCTGCGCCGGCGCGCCGCCGGGGACCAGGAGGAGGCCAAGGCCTAGAGCTCCGGAGAGGAGCGGGTATCGTTGGATCATGGTTCCGGCTCTCGCAGGGGCTACGCAGTCGAGACGATGCGCACGCCCACCAGTCGGAATACGAGCTTTCCGAGGATGGGGATGAGGATGGACGCCACGAGCGCCGGGATCACGATTCCGCCGAAGATCGGACCTGCGACCCCCATCAGCGCGATACGGAGCACGGCATACACGACGAGGTAGGCCACAAAATGCAGGAGCAGGCCGACGGTCTGCATCAATCCCCCGCCGCCCTCGAAACGGAGGGGTGAGCCGCCGAGGTAGACGGCCGCGAAGGTCCAGAAGATGGAAATGGGTACAAGCCACGGGACCATGGAAGCCTCCGGTCAGTGATTGGGGCGAGCCGGAACGGCCCGCACGCGGCCCCAAGGCCGCGGTCTCGCCCGCCGCGCGGGAAACAGGCGACTCGCTGTACCTGTCCGCCCGCCTACGGCGTCCGGAAAATTGCCAGCGGCGCCGATTCGCGGCAAGGACCCGGCCGCCGGAACCGGCGGTGCGTCCGGCGGGCAGCCGCCCACGCTCCGGGGCAGCGGAGTCGCCCGGGACGCGCCTTCAGACCGACTTCCCCCGCGCCGCGATCCGCCAGACCGCCTCTACACGGTCGCCCCGGACGGCGTAGAGGTGGTCGTAGAGGTTCACGACGGGATCGCAGTGCGAGACGATGAGCTCGAGCCGGTCGCCGACCCGGTAGGTGCGCGACGGGTCCTCGTAGACGAGAGTGCCGAACTCGTCCGAGCCCGACCGGTAGGCCATTCCGCTCTCGCCCTTCACGATGGGCCAGGGCTGGTTGATCGTGCACGCCTTCGCCCCCGCGTCCGTTGTCGCGCGTCCCTCGTGCTGGCTGTTCAGGACGGTGGTGAGGATCGTCAGGGAGGACTCGAAGTCGCTGTACACCTCCGGATCGGCCTCGCCGCCGATCGCGAGGTACTGGGCGTCCATGAAGACATAGCTTCCCGCCTGGACATCCGTGAACCCGGCGTTCTCATGGTCGATGTTGTACGTCCCGGTCCCGCCTCCGCTGAAGATCTCCATGTTGAGCCCCGAGCGCGCCATCTCCCCGAAGGTCTCCACCGCGGGGGCGAGGCGGTCGAGCGTCTGCCGGCGGCGGTCCTCGAATCCGTGTACGTGCTGGGAGCCCCCATCATAGCAGAGCATCCCGACGAAGCGGAGACCGGGAAGCGTGTCCACGAGCTGGGCGAGCTCGAGGGCGGGAAGTCCCGGCACGATCCCCGTTCGTCGCCCGCCCGAATCGACATCGACCACGACGTCGGCCGCGATGCCCGCCGCTTCGGCAGCCGCGGAGAGGTCGCGCGCATTCGCCCCGGTGTCGGTGGCCTGGACGAAGCCCGGGCAGAGGCGGGCGAGCCGCATCGCCCGTGCGATCTTGGGAGCGGTCACGTTCGCGGTGGTCATCAGGATCCGGTCGATCCCGTACTCGAACATGACCTCCGCCTCGCTCACCTTCGCCACGCAGATTCCCACCGCGCCGCTCTCAAGCTGCATCCGGGCAACCGCCGGGCACTTGTGCGTCTTCGCGTGGGGCCGGACCGCGATCCCGTTGGCGGCGACGGCAGACTGCATCGCCAGGAGGTTGCGCTCGAGAGCGTCCAGGTCGACGCAGAGCGCCGGCGTATCAAGCTCCCATTTCGAGACGTCAAACTGGAGCTGGTCCTGACCTCGCCTCTCTCGCACAGCATCCTCGCTCGGGTCGTCCGGCGTGTGGGGCCGTCCCGCCGCGGGAAGCGCGGCGGCCACCGCGCCCGCAGCCCGGAAGAAGCCACGGCGCGAAACGGATGAGGGACTCATTGGATCCTCCGGGATACCGGGTCGCGGGCCGCAGGAAAGGGGGAATGCCGGGGCCGGGGCGGATCGCTCGAGCCCCTTTCAGCCACGCGTCTCCTTTATACCGGCCCTGGAACATAGTGACATCGTCCGCGGATCTTCGCGAGGATACTACGGCGACCGCGGTCCTTTCCGGACAGGTCGTCGAGACGCGTTCTCACCCGGCGCCCGAGGCGTCCCGCAGGAGCCAGCCGCCGCACCTGACCCCGCTGCGCGACCGTCAGGACAAGGCTACTGGATGGGACCCGCCGGCCGGCAGCTCCGCAGGTGAATGCTGGATCCAGGTGACCGGGTCCACCGTGTCTATCCTTCTGGATATACGCGGGCACGAGAACAACACTCCCGCGCCGGGCATCGACCGACACCGGCCGCAGGACATCCCGGGTCGATCCGGCCTCTGAACCGGCCGAATTCTACGTTTCTCTCTTCCCCGAACCACGGATCGCGGAGGTCTCGACGGTCGGTGCCGGGCCGGCCGCGGGGAACTCCTTCTTGGTCTTCGAGCATTCCGGGCGGGCGTTCCAGGGCATCAACGGCGGTCTGACGTTGAAGTTCACCCCGCGGTCTCCTTCGTGTTGAGTCGCAAACCGCAGGAGGAGATCGACTTCTACTGGGACACGCTGTCGGGAGGGGGACGGGACGGTCGTTGCGGCTGGCACAACGACCGCTTCGGGGTGTCGTGGCAGATGGTCCCCGCGAACACGGGGGAGTTGATGGGCCGCGACTCGAAGCGCGATGGAAACCCTCCGCGCCATGCACGACGAGCGAGAAGCGTCCCGCGGGCGGTGGGCGAGTAGAACACGGTCCTGTGCCACAGCGTCCCGTCATCCGCCCCGGAGCGATAGGCCCGGAGTGCCGACTCGGAGTCCGGCGCGTAACGCTCGAGGCGTCCGGCACGAATGTCCAGCTCCCGCCACAATCGGGGCGGAAGACCCCGAGGCGGGCGGGATTCGCTCCGGGAGCAGATCCCGCCGTGGAACGGGATGGCTGCATCGCCCGGGATCGAAGGCGGAACGCAGTCCGCGAGCGGCCGACGTCCATCGGGAAGCACGTCCACGATCCGCTCGGATCGGGTGTTGGAGTCGCCGTATTCCTGGGGCGCCCGATCGTCCGCCTCGAGGATGGCCGCCCCGGTTCCGACATCCCATTGGACTGGAGACCGTGCGGTCGTGTCCAGGCGGGCAAGAACCGCGCGCGATGGGCGGCCGCCAGGCCGCCAGCTCCACTTCACCCAGTCGTGACCGCCCCGGTGACATTGGTGTTGTTCGGCTCAGAGGGAAGCTCCGCGCCCTCGCAGGCAGCAGCCACGGACTCTATTACCCACCGGTCACGGACCCCGTCCGCGAGCCGGTTCCAGGATTCGTGGAGGCCCCTCGGACACGGGGCGTCTTACCGGTCGAGACCCCCGGAGAGCGGTCAGTCGTCGACGGCCTCGCGGACCCTCCTGGAAATCCAGGTACTCAGCTCCGGGTGGGGGAGCAGTCCGTCACCGTCGTAGGCGATCGCAAGCCCGTCCAGGTCGGCCGGGAGCCGCCGCGTACTCAGGGAGCCCCTGGAGATGAGGAGCGGGACGACCACCACATCGCGTCCCGTCAGCGCGTGCTGGAGTTCGATCACCTCCCGGATCCCGCGCACCGCCTCGCCCCGGACCGTCTCGGAGGCGTCATCCCGCACAAGGCCGATCTGGACATCCAGAAATCCGGTCAGCTCGGCAACCGATTCAGCGATCGGGCGGAGGTTCCTCAACCACTCCGCATGGTCCTCGGCACCGTTCGGCCCGTGCCCGATGATGTGGAGCGCCTGCTCGGCGGGCGTCTCGGCAAGGCGCAGCGCCCGCTCGGCGAGGATCGTTGCGATCTCGGGCGAGGCATCCAGCGCGGCGGTGAGCTCCATCGGCACCTCGACGGGCGGGCGTTCCAACCCCATCCTCTCGAGGGAACGGGCCACATTGGCGTCGAGCTCCTCGAGTCCTCCCGTGAGGTAATCGATCTGGCTGTAGTGGGTGCCGAAGCTTGAGACGAGAAGGGGCACGACGACGATCCGGTCGGCGCCCCGCTCGACGAGGCGCACGGCTGCATCCTGGAACCGGTAGGCCGAAGCCTCCTCCCCCATCAGAAAGCTCACCTCGACCGGGCCGTCGACGGGGGCCTCCGAGGCGATCTCGAGAACCGGGGCGTTCCACGCCCTGCCGGATCCATGGGCAACGACAATGGTTCCGACAGTCGGCCCTTCCTGCGCTACCCCGGGAGCAGCCGGCAATAGCGCCAGCGCCAGCGCTCCGGGGAGCACCCTGACTCCCGTCTTCCTGCTCCGCGGTGTCGCCGTGGCCTTCACTCCGCACCTCCGGTTCAACTGTCGGATCCTGACGGCTGCCATGTGATCCCCGTGTACATATGTCGACCGGTGAACGCCGGCCACTCCTCCTCGGTCTCGACCGGGATGTTGTCGACGCCGAAGACCAGCTGCAAGTCTCCGACAATCTCCTGAGCGAGCGTCGCACCGAACCCGAGGAACCGGCTCCGCCACTCCGTGCCCGTCTCGCTCTGTCGCATCGGTGTGGGTCCGGTATGGGTCCCGTCGAGCTAGACGCGCGTACCGTCGAGGCGAACATACCGGACCATCGCACTCGCCGAGTGGGCCGGCCGGTCGAGGAGCGGGGCTCCCGACCCCTCGCGCCGCGCCTTCAGCCAGGCATACGTCGGATCCAGGCGCCACCCGCGGCGCATGAGGGCAGAGTCTCGGTCTCAGTGCCCTCGGTAACCCCGTCGTCGAGGCTTCCGTAGGTGTAGACGACTACTCCGCTCGGGTCGCCCACCGCCTGCGTTTCGATGAAGCTGTCGAAGCTGTCGCGAAAGAGCTGGATGCTGGTGTAGAGGCAGGTGCCGGTCCATTCGAGGCCCGCCGTCAGGTTCGTCATGGGGGAGATGGCGCCGGGAGGACTGATGGCGATCGCGGGGGGCACAATCTACATCCTCGCGACCGCCGCCTAGGTCTGCTTCGGGAGAAGGATGGCGCCCGACGACTCCGGGCTGGGTGCCGCGGGACGCGGGAGTCCTCCCGGCATCCTGAATCCTCCACGGACGCTGAGGACGGAGGACGCCGAGCGGCTGCGCCCCGCGGGCGGGCTGGGCCAGACTCCCGGAACGACGGTCCTCGTGTTCATTGTTGTCGTGGCGTCTATCACCTACTACTTCGTGAACTGGGCCCTTCTCGCGTTCGTGCGGGAAGTGGGATAGGGACCAGGACGGGGCAGGACGGCGGCGAACGCACGGGCACTCTTCCGGACGGCGGCGCTGGCACTGATCGGCCGGGCCGTCGGGGTGTCACACAGGCGGGAGTGCGGTCACGGCGGCACCGGCCGGCGGGCCGGTGCCTGGGCCACGGGCGTGCACGGTGAAGTGAGTTCCATGGCCATGGAGACCGAACGAGTGTCGGACGACACATCGGCGAGAGCATTCGCCGCCGGGGACAGGCAGCCGCCCGAGAACCAAGAACTGCTTCGGGACGCCATCCGGTTCATGCAGGAGGAACTCGGCATGGAGTCGGCCGGGGTGCCCCGTACCTACGCCGGTGCGAAGCGCCGGTACGAGGAATTGACCGGGAAGGTCAGACCCCCGACTCCGGGGCAGGTCGCTCGCATCAACCGCCTGGTGAATGACGTCGGCGGCACCGTGTCGGGGAAGCTCCATTCGCGCGGGCATGCTTCGCAGATGATCCGGGAGCTCCGCGAGCTTCGGAAGAGAATGCGAGCGGATGCCGGGGCGAAGGCGCACCGGGCAGGACCGATCGCCGCGGCAGGGGTAGCGGCGGGCGCACTCGTTTCCCTCCTGCTCTGGCCCGATGCTCTGTCCGCGTGGCTGATCCTGATCGGAAGCCTCGTGTTCGTGATCGGCGGGGCATTCTACGTGCTCGGGCTCTGGAAGGAGACCTTTTCCATCCTCTTCGGGAGCAGGCCGCGGGGAGACTGATCCGCTGCGGGTGCGGCCACGCTCTCGGTGCATGGTGTCCTGCCTCCGTCCCCTTTGACGGGCACCGTCCACACGCTTCTGTGCGGCCGATCTCTTCCAGATGCCACAGCCGACCGCACCCCGCCCTCGCGCCCCGCATGAGGACATCCCTCTGGCTTCGGGCCTGTCATCCGAGCAGCCGCGGCTACTCCGATCCGCAGGGCACCCGCCGCTGGCCTCTGAATGCATCGAAGTCGTTCGAGTCCGGCGTTCGCGACGGGTGGACCAAGAGGGAATACGCTCATGAATGTGCACGACGGGGAGCCGGAGTCGTGACCGGTCTCTTCAACCCGGATCCTGCAGCTGGGATATAGAAAAGCACCGCCCAAGGTCTTAAGT
>CAZHGS010000049.1:0-18031 GCA_964532325.1 uncultured Gemmatimonadaceae bacterium
CGGCTTCCCGCCCCTCTTCCCCGGCTCCAGCGTGATGCGATCCAGTTTGCTCATGTCTTGAACCATACCCAGTGACCGTATCGAAGGTCGCCCGGCCCCGTCGATCCGCCTCCATCTCGTCCACGGGCATCCGACACGGTCGCATGCATGCGCGTTCAGATCTCGCATGCTCGAAGTGACACACCATCCACGTATGTACGATCTGGCACCTTGCAGTACGCCATTTACAGGAACTCCTGCCGGTTCGGGCGAAAGAGAACTGACAGGGGCGGGAACGCAACGGCGGGGGACGGACGCCGGTGAGCCGGGATGTCAGGGCATGTGCGCCTGCCGCCTCTGCGGTTCAGCGAGGCGGGTGCATCGACAACACCCCCGCCCGCCCGTGCCTCGGGCGGCGGGCTCTTTCGCCCCTCCCGGAGGATCTGACAGCCATCCGTATTGTGGACGGTCCCCTTTGAGACCCCCGGATCAGCGCCGCGTGAGCTCCTCGCTCAGGCGCCGGAGTCTGGCCCGCGCCTCCCCGTCGTAGGCCTGGGCGTGGGCCCGCGCGGGCGTCAGCCCGTCGAAGTATCCGCCGCTCCCGATCTCCTCGGAGACGATCAGCTGCATCACCGCCTCGAGCCCTTCCTCCACCGAGCTGCGGGGCCGCACTCCGGCCGATAGCACCATGTTCGTGTCCATGAATGTGGCGGGATGGAGCGCGTTCACCCGGATATCCCTCTCGGCGAGCTCGTCCGCCAGATCAACGGTGAAGAGGATCTGGGCCAGCTTGCTCTGGGCGTAGGCCCTGCTCCCGGTATACCCCTCGGCGAGCATCGGATCGCGGAAATCGATCGGCGTCTGGGCGCCCGACGAGACGTTCACGATGCGCGATGCCCGGGAGGCGGGGATGATCGGGAGGAGGATCCGCGTGAGGAGGTAGTGGGAGAGATAGTTGACCGCGAAGGTGAGCTCGTGGCCGTCCACGCTTGTCCGCCGGGTCGTCTCTCCGGTGAGCCAGATTCCGGCGTTGTTCACAAGCACGTCGAGGCGGTCGTGGTCGCGGAGCACCGCCTCTCCGAGTGCCCGCACCTCCGCCATCGAGCCGAGATCGGCCTGGTAGAAGCTCGCCGATCCCGCGCCTGCGGCGGCGATCCGCTCCACCACCTCGAGCCCGCGGTCACGGTCCCTCCCGTGCACGATGACGTGGGCGCCGGTGGCGGCCATCGCGAGCGCCACCTCCCGGCCGAGGCCGTTCGTGGAGCCCGTGACGAGGACGACCGGACGCCCCTCGGGGGCCCCGGACGGGGGTGCTCCGGGCTCCGGGCGGACGGCCTGGGCACCGGCCCCGGGGGGGACCACGAGCGCGAGGAGCGCGAAGAGGCCCGCTCCGCGGCGTTCGGCTCGCGATGGCATGGGGCTCCCCCGGAAAACACACATGGGTGGGCGAACGCCGGCGCCCGACGTGATGCCCGGCCACCGGCCCGCGGTCCGATCGTAGGCGCACCCGGATCGCCGGACAACCGCCGGGTCCCCCGCGTCCCCTCGCCCTGGCCCTCCCACGCTTCCCCGGGACCGGATGGCATCCCTCAGCTGCCCCTCGCGGCCTCCGGCGGTACACTTCATCGTGTCCCCGCACCGGAGGACGACGCCCCCTCGACCCGCAGTCCGCGGCATCCCCGATCCCACCGCACCGGAGGAGCATCCCCATGGAGCTCGGCGCCTTCTCGATCAGCCTCTCCGTCAGCGACCTGGCTGCCTCGAAGTCGTTCTACGAAAAGCTCGGATTCAGGCAGACCGGCGGTGACGGCACGGGATACCTGATCATGGTCAACGGCACGACGATCATCGGCCTCTTCCACGGGATGTTCGAGGAGAACATCCTCACCTTCAACCCGGGGCTCGCGCAGGACACCTCGCGGGTGGAGGAGTTCACGGACGTGCGCGAGATCCGCGCGTCGCTCGTCTCCGACGGGGTGGAGATCGCCACCGACACGGATCCGGAAGGCACCGGCCCCGCCCACATCGTCGTGGTGGATCCCGACGGCAATCCCGTGCTGATCGACCAGTTCTTCCCGAAGCCGGGCGGGGGCGAAGAGGCGGGCTCCGCCGCGCAGGAGTCCCCGGAGCCGCCCCCGGGCTGAGGCGGGCCGCGCCGTCCGCCGGGTCCTCCCGTCCGGAGCCCGCCCGCGGCCCTGGACGACCATGAGACGGACACCCGTTCGCCGCGGGCCGGGACGTTTTTTCTTGACACGGGCCGCCCGCCGCGTAGCTTATCTCCAAGGATCCGAGAGCGAAGGCCCATCCCCCCGGGACGGGCCTTTTTTTGTGCCCATGGGCGAAGGATGCCGGCCAGCCCCCCGCCCGCCAGAGTGCGCGCGGGGGCGGCCCGTCCCTCGCGGGAGCGAGCCGGGGAGTGCGCGAGAGAGAAGGCCGGGGCTGGTGCCAGGTGGTGGTCGGGTGCCAGTGGGGCGATGAGGGGAAGGGGAAGGTCGTCGACGTTCTCGCGGAGGACGTCGACATCGTGGCCCGCTACCAGGGCGGAGCGAACGCCGGGCACACCGTCCGCGTCCGGGAGCGCGAGTTCATCCTCCACCAGATCCCCTCGGGGATCCTCCATCCGGCCAAGCGCTGCCTTCTCGGCAACGGCCTCGTCCTCGACCCTCTCCAGTTCTTCGAGGAGTACGAAACGCTCCGTGCCCGCGGGATCGAGGTGGACGGGCGGGTCGGGGTGAGCTGGCGGGCGCACCTCCTCCTTCCCTATCACCGTCTCCTCGACCGGGCCGCCGAGGCCCGCGCCACCGAGAAGATCGGGACGACGGGCCGCGGGATCGGCCCCGCCTACGAGGAGAAGGCCGGCCGCCGGGGGATCCGGGTGGTGGATGCGGCCGATCCGGAGCGCTTCGCCGCCCTCCTCGAGGCCGGGGCCGCGCGGGCGCGCCGCCGCCTCGCGGCGATGGGGAGCACCGGCGACTGCGGGCTCGACGGGGAGACCGGGCGCTGCCTCGAGCTCCGCGAGCGCCTGGTCGCCCTCGGGACGGACACCGGGCGCGAGGTGATGGACCACCTCTCCCGCAACCGCCGCGTGCTCCTCGAGGGAGCGCAGGGAACGGCGCTCGACATCGACCACGGGACCTACCCCTTCGTGACCTCCTCGAACACCACCGCCGCGGGCGCGGCCACCGGGATCGGGATCGGCCCGACGCGCATCGACTCCGTCCTCGGCGTCGTGAAGGCCTATACGACCCGGGTCGGCAACGGCCCCTTCCCGACCGAGTTCGCCCCGGCGATGGACGAGCGCGTGCGCACGCTCGGCAACGAGTTCGGCGCGACGACGGGGCGGCCGCGCCGCTGCGGGTGGTTCGACGCGGTGATCGTCCGCTATGCAGGCCGCGTCAACGGTCTCACCGGGCTCGCGGTCACGAAGCTCGACGTCCTCGACACCCTCCCCGAGCTCCGGCTCGCCACCGGCTACCGCCTCCCGGAGGGGGAGACCGCGGAGTTCCCCCCCGACGCGCGCTCGCTCGAGGCGGCCGAGCCCGTCTACGAGACCCTCCCCGGGTGGGAGCGGCCGACCTCGGCCGCACGCCGCCTCTCCGACCTTCCGGCCGCCGCGCGCCGCTACCTCGAGCGGATCGAGGAACTCGTCGGGGCGCCCGTTGAGATGGTCTCGGTCGGGAGCCGGAGGGGAGAGGTGATCCGGCTGGCCTGAGGGCCGGGGCTCCTCCTTCACATGCCCGAACCCCGCGATTACCTTGGTCGGCCCGGAACGCGATGTTCGGTGAGCTGAGCAGCAGGCTCGACAGGGCCCTCGGCCGCTTCCGGCAGCGGGGGATCCTGACCGAGCCGCTCGTGCGCGACGGGCTCCGGGAGATCCGGCGGACCCTCCTCGAGGCCGACGTCCACTTCCGGGTGACGAAGGCGTTCGTCCGGCGCGTCGAGGAGCGGGCGCTCGGCGCGGTCGTCGTGAAGGGCGTCTCGCCGGGCCAGCAGATCGTCAAGATCGTCCACGACGAGCTCGCGGGCCTCCTCGGCGAGGAGGCTTCCGGGATCCGGTGGTCCACGGCCCCGCCGACCGTGGTCCTCGTCGTCGGGCTCCAGGGCTCGGGGAAGACGACGACGGCCGCGAAGCTGGCGCGGCGGTTCCGGAGCGAGGGGCGCGAGCCGATGCTCGCCGCCTGCGACCTCCAGCGCCCGGCCGCCACCGAGCAGCTCGAGACGCTCGGCCGGACGATCGGGGTCGAGGTCTTCTCCGGGGAGCCGGGGGGGGATCCGGTGGCGCTCGCCGGCCGCGCGCAGGCGGCCGCGCGGGCGGCGGGGAAGGCCGTGCTCGTCGTGGATACGGCGGGCCGGCTCCAGATCGACGCGCCGCTGATGGCCGAGCTCGGGCGGTTCCGCGCAGAGCTCGCCCCGGACGAGATCCTCCTCGTGGCGGACGCGATGACGGGCCAGCAGGCGGTCCGGATCGCCGAGGGGTTCGACGCCGAGCTCGGCCTCACCGGGGTCGTCCTCACGAAGATGGAGGGGGACGCGAGGGGCGGGGCCGCGCTCTCGATCCGCGAGGTGGTCGGGAGGCCGATCAAGTTCATCGGCGTCGGGGAGGGGCCGGGCGACCTCGAGCCGGTGGATCCGAAGCGGCTCGCCGGCCGGATCCTGAACCGCGGCGATGTGGTGGGGCTCGTCGAGCGGGCCGCGAAGGCGGCGGCCGCGGAGGGGGAGGCCGAGGCCGCGCGCGGCGGGAAAGCGGCGGTCGAGGGGCCGTTCGATCTCGAGGCCCTCCTCGGGATGCTGAGGCAGGTGAAGCGGATGGGGGCGCTCGAGGAGATCGCGAGGCTCGTCCCGGGGATCGGACCTCGGCTCCCGGCGGGGGCGGGCGACCCGAAGCGGATCCGGCACATGGAGGCGATCATCCTCTCGATGACGCCCGGGGAGCGGCGGAGCCCGGAGGTGATCGGCGCGTCGCGCCGCCGCCGGATCGCGCGGGGGAGCGGGCGGCCGGTCGCGGAGGTGAACCGGCTCCTCAAGTCGTTCCGGGAGATGGGGAGGGCGAGGAAGGCCCTCGGGTCGATGGCCGGGGCCGGCGGACTGGGCGGGCCGGGATTCCCCGCGTTGCCGGTGGGCCGCGGCCGGGGCAGGAAGAAGAGAAGGAAGAGGAAACCCGCCGCGAGGCGTCGCAGGTTGCGCAGATAGGCGAAAGCAGGAAGGAGCAGAGAGCAATGGCCGTCAGCATCCGTCTCCGGCGCATGGGCCGGAAGAAGCAGCCCCACTACCGGGTCGTGGTCGCCGACCGGCTGAGCCCCCGCGACGGGCGGTTCATCGAGACCGTCGGCTACTACAAGCCGCTTACCCACCCGGCCCGGCTCGTGCTCGACCTCGAGCGCGTCGACTACTGGCTCGATGTGGGCGCCGAGCCGTCCAACACGGTCCGGGGACTCATCAAGAGGGCCCGGAGGGGGGGCGACCGTACGGTTGTGGTGGGTGAGCCCGACCAGGCGGCCGAGAAGGCGGCGCGGGCCGAGGCGCTCGCCAGCCAGCGCCAGGCCGAAGCGGCCGCGGCCGCGGCCGAGGAGGCCCAGGAGAAGGCGGCCGGGAAGGCGGCGCGGGCGTCCGGGGCCTGAGGTCGGCCTGCCTTGGGGGACGTGCGGCGGGAAGGGGAACGGGGTCCCGGCCGACAGGCCGCCGATCCCGAGTTCGTCGTCGTAGGGCGGGTGGGCCGGCCGCACGGGGTGCGCGGCCAGGTGTTCGTCCGCCCGTTCACGGACCGGCCGGAGCACGCCTTCGGCCCGGGCTCGACGCTTCTCCCCGCCGACGCCGGGGGGAGCCGGCCCGATCCCGGCGGGCTCCCGCTCACCGTCGCGGCCAGCCGCCCCTACCGGGACGGGTTCCTCCTCCGCTTCGAGGAGATCGGGGACCGGGACCGGGTGGTCGGGCTCCGGGGCCGCTACCTCCTTCGCCCCTTCTCCGAGACCGAACCGCTCGGGGCGTATGAGGTCTACCACCACCAGCTCGTCGGGCTCGCGGTCGTCACGCCCGCCGGCCGGAGCGTCGGGCGGGTCCGGGAAGTCTACGACGTCCGGCCGGCGGTGCTTCTCGAGGTGGCGGGGGGGGGGAGGGAGCACCTCATCCCCTTCACGGGGGAGTTCATCGTCGCGCTGAACCTCGAGGAGGGAACGCTCGTGATCGACCCTCCGGAGGGGCTCCTCGACCTCTAGCCGGAACCTCGCCTGGGTGCGGAGGCCGGTTGTCCGCCGCGACGCGATGGATGCGGCCGATTCTCACGCCCCGGGGCCGGAGATCATCCCGTCCTGCTTTATGAGAACAGACTGACGGGGCTGACGCCCGGCAGCTCGAAGGCCCTGGCCTGGATCCGGGTCGGCCGCGTGACGACCGCCGGGCTGGTATCCGGTTGTCCGGGTCGCGCACCCTGTTCGGCACGACCCCGGAGAGGTCGGCGAGCAGTGCCCGGGGGCTCTCGACCACGAGTCCATCAGACGTGCGTTCCGTATCGGCCTTCCGCTTGCCGCCGGGTGACACCCCCAATGGTCACCCATCCTTTGATCGGGGCAGGTTCAGTTGCTCCTGGCGGTCCGGCGCCCGTTCGACGGTTGAGAGCCTCCTGCAGGAGGCGATGGCGGCATCCGGCTCGATCTCCTCGAGGCTGGTGCGGATGACGTGGATCCCGTCGAAACGGGCTTCTGCCCTGATCCTCCCATGGCGGCCGACCCGGCCCATGCTGACCTCGCCGATCGTGATCCCGAAGTGCTTCTCGACCATCCTGCGGTTGGCAGCACGGCCGGCCCGGTGCCCGGTCTCCGCCTTCCCATTCGGGGTTCCGGCGCGCACGGGGGCGGCGATCCTCTCCAGTGGCTCGCCGGTTGTGGCGAGGAGTTTCTCACGCTTGCGGCGGCGATCCTCGCTCAGACGCGGGGTTGAGGCAGACCATCAGCTGCCCGCCGGGGAATCGGGGACTCCTGATCCCGGCCACGGCGTCGGGCGATGGCGTCTCGCGGGGGAGCGGCGGCGGGAATGGCATCCTCCCTCCGGGTTTGCTGGCGGGCTTTCTGACATCGGCCGGCTCGAGGGCCGCAGGCGCCGGGGTACGCATGCGGCTGGCGTGCGGCACTCCTGCGCCCTCCGGAGGCCCGGAGCAACCCCGAGACGGACAGCTCCTTCGGTCGATGCAGGGTGGAGAACCGATCTCCGGTCCTCGACGCCGGATCCCCCGGGGAACCCGGGGCCATCGTCCAGAGATGAATCAGATACTACAATCGGGTGCGCCGTCACTCCTTCCTCGGAGACCGGCCGCGCCTGGCGATCTTGAGGATCGCCGAAGGGGGCGGAGGTGGTGACCAGTGATGGGAAGGGGAGGGGGCATGGGAGGGATGGGCGGGAGCACGGCGGTCGTGGGTGGCCAGGAGGCGGCCGAGCGACAGAAGGCATTACGACATTGTCAGGGTCTTCCATGAAGCCCACGAACCGGAGGTGATCCGCCCAGCGAGCCGGGCCCCCGTGCCGGGACAGGGTCGTTTCGGCCGGTGTGGCAGCCACACCGCAATGCACCCATCCGATGGCCACGACCCTCGGGTAGTGGAGCACCCTTCGTTGGCCGGTCCCGGCAGAGTCTCCGTATCCCCGGTCGACGGTCCTCGGGCAGAAGGACCTGGCCCCTGGGCACCGTGAACATTCCAGTGGCGAAGAACGCAAGACTGCCACTCTCCGCTGCATGGCGGCGCCCTCTTCCCTGGTTGACCATCACCGTCTCCTTCGTCGCAGCCGACGCCGGATCCGCCCAGGAAAGCCGGAGGCTCTATCAGGTCGAAGCCGTTCGCGTGGACCAGGGCCCCGAGATTGACGGGGCACTGGACGATCCCGTCTGGAAGGAGGCGGCGGTCATCGACGCGTTTGTTCAACAGGAGCCGGACGAAGGGGCGCCGGCGACGGAGAGGACGGAAGTACGTGTGCTGTACGATGGGCGCAGTCTCTATCTCGGCGTGCGGGCCTTCGATTCATCCGGCGAGGGAGTCATCGCCACCGAGATGAGGCGCGATGCGGACCGGATTCTGGAAGAGGACAGCTTTCAGGTCATCCTCGACACATTCTTGGATTCCCGGTCCGCCTATATGTTCGTCGTAAGCCCTCTGGGAGCCCAGCTGGACCAACAGGTGTTCGACGAGGGCGGACGCGGAGTTCGCGGCACAAGTGCCTCGGCGATCAATCGTAACTGGGACGGCGTATGGTCGGCGTCCGCGCTGCAGACGGCAGAGGGCTGGGTGGCCGAGATCGCCATCCCGATGCTCACACTCAGGTTTCCCCAGGCCGATTCACAGACGTGGGGCATCAACTTCATGCGGAACATCAGGCGAAAGAACGAGCAGGTGTTCTGGGCACCCATCCCGCGGGAGTTCGGCCTGACGAGGGTCAGTTTCGCCGGACGGTTGACGGACCTGGAGTCCCTGGACAGGGGAAGGGATCTTCGCGTCAAGCCCTACGTTACCGGAGAAGGGCACAGCCGGCTCCACGGGGGGGTCACGGATAACTCCACTGAGAGCAACATTGGACTCGACGTGAAGTACGGTGTGACGGCGAGCCTGAACCTCGACGTCACGATCAACACAGACTTCGCCCAGGCCGAAGTGGACGATGAGCAGGTCAACCTGACCCGATTCCCTCTGTTTTTTCCGGAGAAACGGGAGTTCTTCCTTGAGAACGCCGGCCAGTTCGCGGTTGGATCGACGAACTCCACCGGCCGCATCGCAGACCTTTTCTTCAGTCGGAGGATCGGGCTCACAGACAGTGGAGCCAGCGTTCCCGTTCAGGGCGGCGCGCGGCTCACGGGAAAGGTGGGCAAGAACAACATCGCGATCATGGATCTCCAGACCGATGAAGCGTTCGGCGATCCGGGAGAGAACTTCCTGGTCGCGCGCTACAGCCGCGACGTCTCGGACAGGTCCCAGATCGGGGGGTTCTTCAGCAACAAGAAGGCCACGAACGGCGGGCACTTCAACCGGACCTACGCGGCCGACATGAACCTCGTGATCACCCCGTCTCTCACGATCGACGGGTTCGTTGCGGGCACTGAGACCCCGGGAGTCTCAGAGGGGGACAGAGGCGCCCATATCCGTGGCGGCTGGCTCGACCGGTCTTGGCGGATATACGCGGAGCACACCGACCTGGGGGACAACTTCAATCCTGAGGTAGGTTTCGTGCCCCGTGTCGGCATCCGGAGGAGCAAGCTCTTCCTCGCGCGTACTCCAAGGCCTGACCGGTGGGGCCTGCGTCTGGTCGAGCTCGTGTGGAACGTGGAGTACTTCGCAGATCAGACGGGCAGACTCCTGACTCGTAGGCTGTGGCACAGGCTCGGAACGACCTTCGAGGACGGCAGCAACCTGAGCATCAACTACAACCGCAACTTCGACCGGATCGACGAGCCCTTCTCGGTCGGGGGATGCGTTACAGTCGGTCCGGGCGACTATTCGTTCTGGGACCTGAACATCAGATACACAAGCAACCCTGCTGCGCGGTTTTTCTACCGCCTGCGGTATGCTCCCCAGGAGTTCTACGGTGGAGACAGGACCGACGTATTTGTCAACGCCGGTTTCCGCGTGACCGACCAATTCTCGACAGCGGCAAGCTTCCTGCAGAGCAATGTGGACCTTGCGACAAGCGCGTTCGAGGCGGAGATCGCTTCCTTCCAGCTAGACTATGCCATCTCTCCGTCGGTCTCCTTTCGGAATATTACGCAGTACAACTCGTCCTCGGAGCAATGGAGCACGAGTGCCAGGTTTCGTTACATCTACCGGCCGGGCAGTGACCTCTACATCGTATACGATGAAGTCCGCCGCGATACGTCGATCGCAACTTCGCCGTTTGTGGAGGAATTCCGTGACCGTCAGCTCATCTTGAAGATGACCTATCTGTTGTCGATATAGCCATCGGAGCAGAGCGTCCCACACCGAACTGGTCTGCTCCTTCAGCTCCTCGATGCCCTCCGGAAGATAGTTATAGTCAGTCTTCAGCGTCCCCGATTCAGGCCAGTTGCTGTCGGTAAGGAGCCGGGATCCGGAGAAACGGGAGATTGTGAATGCCGTCAATGGTTGGGGAATCCGTGCAGGAGAACACGCCGCGTTGCTGTTCCGGGGACATCCGGGCGTATGCACTTGGTGAGTTGACATGGGCGCCGCCGCCACCTCGATCGGGTTCTGGAACCCGAAGTCGTTCCCCCGCATGTACCGCCCCGACACCCTGATCCCGAACCGGCCCGAGAAGGCGTGTGCGGATCGGAACCGGCTGGAGAAGATCGAGTGCTCGCCACCGGCGAGGGAGACGGAGGTCCCGGGACGGTCGATGGGCGACGCGGTGATGATGTGCATGACCCCGGCGGCGGCGTTGGGCCCGTATGGGGCGGAGCCCGGCCCGAGCGAGACTTCGATGCAGTCGATGTCCAGGTCGGACGTGGAGATGAGGTCGAAGGAGTTGAAGCGCTGGGAGGGGATGCGCCCGTCGCGGCTGTCGATGATCGTCAGGAGCGTGCCCCAGACGCCTCCCGCATGAGCTGTGTGAGCAGGTCCCTCTGGGGCAACAGGTTCCCGGCCTGCAGGCAAGTTCGGCAGTGTTTCCCGACGATCGTCGTAATCGAGCGGCTCAAGGCCATTTTCTTTGAGCAGATGCGACATTTCCCCAGACGCGAACGAGCGCGCCTGTTCGGGCGGGCACTGTTTTTCCGGCTCTGATCGTGCGAGAGTGGATTCACCGGAAAAGGCCCCCTGGTGGAGACGCGCGGCTCACGCCACGGTTCTTGCAACTACTTCCGACAAAAGCCAGTCCGGTACTTTCTTCTGGCCCGCGCAAGAGCAGTCGCGCTTGCGTATGGGGCCAGACGGCGGCCTCCCGGCGGCAGCGGGGGGGAGGGGCGCGGGAGGGCAGGGTGCGGATCAACTTCGTCACGATATTCCCCGGATTCTTCGACGCGGCGCTCTCGGTCTCGATCCCGGCGCGCGCCCGGGCGGCGGGGCTCGTCGAGTACCGGGCCGTGGACCTCCGGGCCTACACGACGGACCGCCACCGCACGGTCGACGACATCCCCTACGGAGGTGGGGCGGGGATGGTCATGAAGCCCGAGCCGTTCTTCCGGGCGGTCGAGGCGGTCCGGACCGGCGGGCCCGTCGTCCTCCTCTCGGCTCGCGGACGGGTCTTCTCCCAGGCGGACGCGCGCCGCTACGCCGTCGAGTCCGAGCTCACCCTCCTCTGCGGCCACTACAAGGATGTGGACGAGCGGGTGGCGAGGCACCTCGCGAGCGAGGAGGTCTCCCTCGGCGACTTCGTCCTCTCCGGAGGGGAGCAGGCCGCGCTCTGCGTGGCGGACGCCGTGGTCCGCCTCCTTCCCGGGGCGCTCGGCGATCACGGGTCGGCGTCGACCGACTCCCACTACGATGCGCCGCTCCTGGGCGCGCCCTCCTGGACCCGTCCCGCGGAGTACCGCGGCCACCGGGTGCCGGAGGTGCTCCTCTCGGGGGACCATGCCCGGATCGAGGCGTTCAGGGCCGAAGAGGCCGGGCGCCTCACACGGGAGAGGCGGCCGGAGCTCTGGGAGCGCCGGGAGGCAGCCGAGGGGCGCTGAGCGGCCTGCGGCCGGATTCGCCGCACCGCCCCCGGAGGCCCGGCACGGAGTGGGGGCGAGGGTTCATCCGGGGAGCGCCGGGCGTTATCTTACCCATCTTTCCGCTGGCCGAAGCGGGATGCGGACAGCTGCCAAGGAGGCTCTCATGGCCGATCTCATCAGGGAACTCGAAGAGGAGCAGCTGAGGGAGGACCTCCCCGAGTTCGGCGCGGGAGACACGGTCCGGGTTCTCTACCTCGTGCGCGAGGGGGGCAAGGAGCGGATCCAGGTGTTCGAGGGGGCCTGCCTCGGGCGGCGGGGCGGCGGCATGGGCGAGACGTTCACAGTCCGGAAAGTCTCGAGCGGTGTCGGCGTCGAGCGGGTCTTTCCCCTGCAGTCGCCGTTTGTGACGAAGATCGAGGTGGTGCGCCGCGGCCGCGTGCGGCGCGCGAAGCTCTACTATCTCCGCGGGCTCCGGGGCAAGGCGGCCCGGATACCGGAAAAGCGGATCCGCTGACCCACCGGGCGGAATGCTGGGGGGCGATTCCCCTCCTGAAACAGCCGGGAGCGGTCCGGCTCCGGACGTTCTAGCCTACGAGCGCAGGTTCTGGGAGGAGGGCCTCCAGGCCGTCGCCGGCGTGGACGAGGTGGGGAGGGGCCCGCTTGCGGGCCCGGTCGTGGCGGCTGCCGTGATCCTCCGGCCGGGTCAGCCGGTCGAGGGTGCCCGCGACTCGAAACGCCTCACGCCGAAAGCGAGGGAGGAGCTCTCCGCGCGCATCCTGGATGAGGCGCTCGCGGTGGGGATCGGCGCGGGTTCCGCCCGGGAGGTCGATCGCCTGAACATCGCCGTGGCCACCCGGCTCGCGATGGAGCGTGCGCTCCGCGCCCTCCCGCGGGCACCCGACCACGTCGTGGTGGACGGACTTCCTGTGAAGGGGGCGCGCTGGCCGCACGACGCGGTCGTCGGGGGCGACCGCCGGGTCCACACGGTCGCCTGCGCGTCGATCGTGGCCAAGGTGTGCCGCGACCGCCTCATGCGCCGGCTCGCGGCAAAGTACCCCAGGTACCGGTGGGAGAAGAACAAGGGGTACGGGACCCCGGACCACCTCCGCGCGCTGAGCGAGTGGGGCCCGTCTCCCCATCACCGGCTCACCTTCCGGCCCAGCCAGATGAGGCTCGAGCTCGAAGGGTGACCCGGCGGCCGCGGACATCCTGCAGTAGACCGATGCTTGGGTCGCGCGCGGATCTCCTCGGAACGGCCGGGATCAGCGCGGCGTACGGTCCGGGTGGCATGGAGCAGGGTGCCCGCCGCATCGTGCTCTCGGCGCCCGCCTGTCTTCTGACGGGCACCGCTGGACGGCGCGCCGGGCCGGGATCCCCGGGCCGGAGAGACCGGATGCACGGGCCGCGCTCGCGGTCTTGTTCACCGCAGTCGGAGTCGAGCCCGGTACCGACGCTGTTCCTTCCTCGATCTTCCTCGAACTGACGGCGTTGCCGAGCCTCTGCATCCGGTCGCCCCTCCCGCGCAGGTCGACCATATACAGATGGAATCAGGACTCCGGCACCGGGAGAGTTGACAGGCAATCCTTTTGACAAGATATTTGTCGAAAGGGGGTCGGAGATGACCTTGCGAGAGCTTGCGGAAGTCGTTGGCGTCGCTCCGAGACAGATCCGCTACATGATCGCCAAGGAGTTCGTGCCGCCACCTGACGGCGGTCGCGCCAACGCTTCATACGGCGAAAAGCATGTCGAGGCGATCCAGAGGTACATGCGTCTTCGGGAGCGTGGATTCACCCCTGCGTCGATACGGGTTCTCTTGGAGACCGGGATCAGGGTGGCGCCCGGTATCACGCTCGTTGTCGAGCCGGAACTCATCGAACCGGGGGAGCTGGTCGAACCCTTGTCACGGCGGATCGAGTCTCTTTTGGGGGAGATTCTGAACAAGAGTGGAGAGGATGCATGAGCACACCTGACGTCGGAGAGTGGTGGCGAGGTCCGGTCTCGGAGCCTTCAGGGGATTCGGCGGCCACGTCGCCGGAATCGAACGGCGCGAAATCGATCGATCCGATCGAGGCGCTGGTGGAGCGGAGGCGCGAGGATTCCGGAGCTGATCCAGCCGTGCTCTGCTCGCTCGACATTGATGTCACGATCCGGGGCGGGCTCGCCCTTGTCGCGACCACGCGAACCTACCTGAACAGGGAGGAGAGGGCGATCGAGGCCCTTCTCAGCATCCCGGTGCCCGTCCACGCGGCGTTCTTCGGGCTGACCGCAAAGATCGGCGGCAAGCTCTACGAGGCCGCAGCCGCGCCCCGCGAGGAAGCTCGGGAGGACTACGAGGACGCGATCGACGAGGGGAGGGGAGCGGTGCTCCACGAAGAAGTCCTGCGCGGGGTGCATGCGCTCTCGGTGGCAAACCTGGCGCCCGGCGCCGAGGCGGAGGTCACGATCCGCTGGGCCGAACCGGTGCGGTTCCTGGATGCGTCGGCGCGCCTGCGCATTCCCCTGACAGTAGGGGACGTATACGGCGTCTCCGGTCTCCTTGACACGGACGAGTTGGTTCACGGCGGACCCGTGCCGTTGGCCACCCTCCGCGTCCGGCACGACGCCTCCGGCATTCGGCTCGCGGATGGTCCCGCGGTGCGTTCATCCGAAGGAAGCCTCATCACCGAAGTACCGGCGAATGCCCCGGTTGACATCGAGGTAGAAGGGTGGACCCGTAGCACTCTCGTCGGCCGTGCCGCTGATGGGCGGGACGTGTCCCTCGTGATCGAACCGGCTTCCCGCGGAGGTGGGAACCTCGATGCGGTGTTCCTCGTCGACCACTCGGGCTCCATGTACTCCCACTGTGAGGGAGGCTGGCAGTCGAGCCTGACCAAGCACGATGCGGTCCAGAGCGCACTCCGCGAGTTGGCCGGCACTCTCCGCAACGGTGACAGGCTCGCGCTCTGGGAATTCGACACGGCCTGCGGTCCGGTCGGAAGCGGCCAGCCGGTGGGGCCCTCGGAGTTCAGGCTCCTCGTGCCGAAGCTCAGGGACCCGACCGGCGGCACCGAGATCGGGGCGGCGCTCGACCGCGTACGTTCCATAGAGGCCCGGGACGTGCTCCTGATCACCGATGGCAAGAGCTACGCGTTGGATGTGCAGAGGCAGGCGCGGGCGGGCCGTCGGATCTTCGTCGTGCTCGTGGGCGAGGACAGTCTGGAGGCCGGCGTCGGGCACCTGGCAGCGCTGACCGGCGGCGATCTCCAGTTCAGCTTCGGCGCTGACGTGGGGCGGGCAGTCGCTGCCTGCGTTCAGGGCATGCGGTCGCGGCTTGTGGAGGAGTCCGTCGACGAGTTCGATGCCGGGGGTTCGCCCCTGCACATCCGGACCGCAAGGGGGGGCGCTTCGATCGAGGCGCAGTGGAAAGGCGGAACTGGCGACCGGGAGTTGGAGCCGTTCTCTGCCGCTGTCGCAGCGTACGCCGCGAGCCTCGCCGTGGCGTGCGCCAGCGAAGACCACGCGACGGGCATCGCAGTGCGCGAGGGCCTCGTCACGCATCTCACCAGCCTGTTCCTGAGCGTCGATGAAGGCCAGCGGCAGGAGGGGTTGCCCCTGACCCGTCGACTTCGGCTCCCGACGCCCCGCACGGTACAGATGGACTCTCTGGTGTCCGCCTCGGCGTCGCTCCGGCGGGATGTTGGGCGAGAGAGGGTGGGGGCAGCCCCACTCCAAGCTCCGCCAACCGCACGGAGGGTCGCGGGGTCGCCACGGTCGTTCGGAATTGTCCGCGAACGTATTGGAGTGACTGAACGTGAGTTCAGTCCAGCCGAACCTGTGGCCAAACCGGACTGGGCGGACGTCGCGGCCATCGCCGGTATGATCAATTGGGACATCGGAGCCGATGCGCTGGCGTGGGGTGATCTCCGGGCTCTGCCGATTGCCGTGGCGGAAGCGATCCTCGCACTGTCCGCGCATGAGGAGGTGCGAGCCGCTGCTCTCGGACTCGGGATCGACAGTCTGCGCGTGGCCATCGCGCTGGTTGCCGATGCGGCCGCCCACCGGTCCCGGCCGGCGGCCAGAGCACGCCGCCGCCTCCTGCGGGGGGTCGATGCTGGGCAGTTCGAGGGGTTCGCACGGGACTTCGACCGCGGGAGCGGCCCTGGAGCGTGAGGCCGGGGCACCGTAGACGGATCGCAGTGCCGATCCACGGCTTGGCGTGTGCTCGACGGCTCGCGCCGGAGGCCTTGGCATACTGTTTGTTCAGCCGTCGACAGCCTGACCTGATCTCTCCATGCGGATACTAACCAGCAAGAACAGTCCGCTCCGCATTGCCGCGGTGACCCCAGGGAACGGCCATGGCCGGATCGGGATCACCCTCTGTCCCGGCAAGACCGATCCGGACGGAATGACCGGATGGTGGAAGCGCGACCTGGACACCGACCTGGATGTGGTTCGGGAGTGGGGCGCGACCGCGGTAGTCAGCTTGATCGAAGAGAAAGAGATCGAAGACCTGCAGGTCAGTGGTCTGGGTAAGGGGGTGCGCGACCGGCACATGGAGTGGTGGCATCTCCCGACACCGGACGGGAAGCCACCGCAACCCGGCTTCGAAGAGAAGTGGGCAACGGCAGGCGAGGTGATCCGGGACCGGTTGCGCCTGGGGTTCGATGTGCTCGTCCACTGCAAGGGAGGCCTGGGCCGGGCCGGGACTGTCGCGGCGTGCCTCCTGGTGGAACTGGGAGCACGCCCAGAGGACGCGATCCTCCGTGTGCGCACGGCCCGCCCAGGTGCCATCGCACACTCGCACCAACGGGACTATGTAGGGCGCTGTACGTTGCGGGAGCCGGCCGTCCCCGGGCGGACCGCGGACGACATCCGGGACCGGGCGCTCGCGGCGTTTCTCGGTCTGGCGGTGGGCGATGCGGTCGGAACGACGCTCGAGTTCTCTGAACGCGACGTTGAGCCACGGCTGAAAGACATGGTCGGCGGCGGCCCGTTCCGCCTGCCGTCCGGTGGGTGGACCGACGACACGAGCATGGCGTTGGCCCTCGCCGACAGTCTGGTCACCTGCGGGACCCTCGACTGTCGCGACCTGATGGACCGTTTCGTCAGCTGGTGGCGGGACGGCGAATACTCGCATACGGGCAGGTGCTTCGATATCGGAATGACGATACAGGCGGCGCTAAGCCGATATGAACGGACCGGCGATCCAATGGCCGGGTCGACCGACCCCTGGAGCGCGGGCAACGGCTCGCTGATGCGGCTTGCCCCGGTTGCCCTCCGCTTCCGGACCGACCGCGCACGGCTCAGCGAGGCTGCTGCCCAACAATCCAGAACGACCCACGCGGCCGAAGAAGCAGTGGACGCCTGCCGTGCTTTCGCCGACATGTTGGCGGACGCCATCTCCGGTAAGCCACGCCCGGATGTCCTCGCTCCGAAGGCCTTCGAAGGTGCTCCAGAGATCTCCGCGATCCTCGGTGGCAGCTGGCGCCAGCGCGCCCGGGACGAGATCCGGTCGAGCGGCTATGTCGTCCATACGTTGGAGGCAGCGATCTGGTCGGTGGCCCGCACCGGCGATTTTCGTAATGCCGTCCTCCTGGCAGCCAACCTGGCCGATGATGCCGATACGGTAGCGGCGGTAACCGGCCAGCTTGCCGGTGGCATTTACGGCCTCTCCGGCATCCCGACGCACTGGCTCCACCAGCTCGCCTGGAAGGATCGGCTCCTCGTTACGGCTGAGAGGCTGCTCGAACCCGTCCCTGAGGCACGACAAATGCAGTGCTGATGCAGATGTGTGCCGGACCGGACATCACAGGCTTCCTCGAGGGACCTCTGTGAGGATGGAAGAAAGCGCTCGCTACCAAAGGCCAACAGCACCGCTACTCGCTCACTCCAGGGCGGATGGTATGCCTCGGAATCCGCACGGAGTGGGATGAAGTAGGGGGGATCCGCAGCGTCCTGTCGGCCCGGCGGTAGGGTGTAGAGCCCCGGCCTCCATAGGTGCCGAGGTGGATTGTAGTGCCGTTCCACGGCTTGGCGCGCCATCGATGGCTCGCGCCGGAGGCCTCGATACCTGTTGAGCCGTCGACAGCCTGATCTGATCTCTCCAATGTCAATAAAAACTAGCGAGACCAGTCCACTCCGCATTGGCGCGGTGACCCCAGGAAATGGTCACGGCCGGATCGGGATCACCTTGTGTCCCGGCAAGACTGATCGGTACGCAATGTACGGACCGGTGGCGCGCGACTTGGACACCGACCTGGATGTGGTTCGGGACTGGGGCGCGACCGCGGTGGTCAGCTTGATCGAAGAGGAAGAGATCGAATACCTGCGGGTCGGCGGTCTGGGCGAGGCGGTGCGCGACCGGTACATGGAGTGGTGGCATCTGCCGATACCGGACGGAAGGCCACCGCAACCCGGCTTTGAACCCAGATCCTGCGGCGGGGGCTGTTTTCGGCGGTTCTGGCGGATGATCGA
>CAZHGS010000050.1:0-17438 GCA_964532325.1 uncultured Gemmatimonadaceae bacterium
CAGTTGCCGGCGAGGATCATCAGGTCGGCCCAGGAGATCTTGCGGCCGTACTTCTTCTTGACCGGCCAGAGCAGCCGGCGCGCCTTGTCGAGGTTGGCGTTGTCCGGCCAGCTGTTGAGCGGCGCGAAACGGAGAGTGCCGGCCCCCGCACCGCCGCGGCCGTCGTCGATGCGGTAGGTGCCCGCGCTGTGCCACGCCATGCGGATGAAGAGCGGTCCGTAGTGGCCGTAGTCGGCGGGCCACCAGGACTCTGACGTCGTCATCACCGCCTCGATGTCCCGGGTGACCGCATCCAGGTCGAGAGTCCTGAATTCCGCCGCGTAGTCGAAATCCTCGTCCATGGGATCGGCCACGGCGGGATTCTGGTGGAGGACCCGCAGGTTCAGCTGAATCGGCCACCAGTCCCGGTTCGACCTGCCGGGAGACCCGCCCGTGACCGGGCACTTGGCTTCGCTGCTCATGGTGTTTCCTCGCATGGTGCAGCACGCTTCCCGGTTTCGGGCTCTCCACGACCCCGGGCGTGCTGAGTGGGTGTTCTGCCGTGAACGGCGGTTCTCTTCCGGCAGGATCCGGGGCCGGACTCGACTTGCCGGAATTCCCAAGGGACAAGGGAAACAAGGTGAGAACCACGGTCAAGAAGGGAAGTGACTCGGCCATGCCCTCGCGGGCGGATGCTTCTCGCCGGCTCTCGGAGCCGCCGGTCCGGATCCGGAGGTTCCCGCGGTGGCAGGCACGGCGTCGGTTCGCGGTCGGGAGCCTCCAGGGCGAGGGCGTGGTGGGGCCGAATGCCCGACATCTCGGCCCCCGGCGCGTCCCGCTCCTGACGGGCTGGCGCGCGCACCCCGTGCCCGCATCCGGCCGTCGAGCCGCTTCGGCCAACGGATCCTGGAGATTCCGCCGGGTGCGCGGCCGGCCTCCCCGAGGCTCCCCGCCGAGCGGCGATCCGAGTCGGCAGGCGGTCCTCCCACCGGTCCCGCTCCCGAACGCCGCGCCGGTCCCGGTCCCGGTGACGGCCGGCCCTCGGCGCGGGACGAAGCGGCGTACCCCGGAGACTCCCGGGCGAAGCAGGCCGGAGTGGCCGGGGCGGGAGCCGCCGCAAGTCTATGGGCCACGATGCGGACCGCGGGCCGGCCGGAGGCCTGACCCGACGTCCGAGCCGCTCTGCCGGGCCCGTCGCAGAGGTTGTCCTTTGGCGTGGCGGATCCGTGGCCCGTACTATGAAACGGGACGAAGCGATGTCCGGGCGACCTCATCCTCGGAGGACAGAGCCATGGGTTCGAGACACCCAGATCGTAGGGATTTCCTGAAGCGCGGAGCGGCGTTTGCCGGCGGCCTGAGCCTGGGGGCGATCGAACCCGCGATCGGCCAGACACCGCCGGCCGACCAGGATGTCGAGGAGCAGAACTGGTCAAGTCCCGAACTGATCGCCTACGGCGAGCGCTCCGTTTACGAGACGTCGGTGCGCGTGCCGCACGGCGGCCGGCCGTCCCCCGACGCCTTCGGGCTCGTCTTCCATACGGCGACTCCCCTCCAGGACCAGGTGGGCATCATCACGCCCTCCGCCCTCCACTTCACCAACACCACCCGCGGCGCGATCATCCCGAACATCGATCCGCGCGAGCACCAGTTCATGATCCACGGACTGGTCGACCGCCCGCTGATATTCACCATGGACGACCTGAAACGGCTCCCGTCCGTGACCCGCCTCCATTTCGTGGAGTGCGCGGGGAACCGGTCGAGGCCCAATCAGACGACGGTCCAGGAAACGCATGGGGCCACCAGCTGCGCCGAATGGACCGGCGTGCTCCT
The DNA here is from genome assembly GCA_964532325.1 of uncultured Gemmatimonadaceae bacterium. Taxonomy (GTDB): domain Bacteria; phylum Gemmatimonadota; class Gemmatimonadetes; order Longimicrobiales; family Gaopeijiaceae; genus JAAXGI01. Next base: position 1,810 of record CAZHGS010000050.1, read on the forward strand.
CTCCACGCTGCTCAACGAGGCGGGTGTCAAGGACTCGGGCACCTGGATCGTGGCCGAAGGGGTCGAGTCGGTGAAGGGGGCGTCGAGCATCCCGATGGCGAAGGCGATGGACGACTGCCTGGTCTGCTACGGGATGAACGGCGAGGCGGTGCGTCCCCAGCAGGGTCATCCCCTCCGGCTCATCGTTCCCGGGTTCGAGGGCATCTTCAATGTGAAGTGGCTGAGGCGGATCAAGGTCGTGGACCGCTACTACATGACCTACAACGACTACGGCCACCTCCGCCGCGAGCCCCACGACGCCGCGCTGACCTACCAGATCGGTCCGAAGTCGGTCATCACCTATCCGTCCGGAGGACAGCAGCTGCCCGACCGCGGCTTCTACGAGATCCGGGGTCTGGCCTGGTCGGGCGGGGGAGCCGTTCAGAGGGTGGAGGTATCCACCGACGGCGGCGGCAGCTGGATGGACGCCGAGATCCGCGGAGCTGCCCATCCGATGGCGCACACCGCGTTCAGCTTCCACTGGGTCTGGGACGGGAGGGAGGCCGAGCTCATGTCGCGGTGCACCGACGAGCTGGGCCAGGTCCAGCCCACGCGGGCCGAGGCAGCCGCCTTCTGGCGCCCGGGCGCTGTCTACCCCGGAACGCCGGACGAGCCGCTGCGCGTGACGGGCCAGGACAACTCCATTCAGCCGTGGCACGTCGCGAGCGATGGGAGCATACACAATGCCATCGCTTAGGCTTTTCCCGCTCCTCGTGTTCTGGGCGGGCTCCGTCCAGGCGCAAGGACTCAACTACGGCGTGGGAAGGACTCCGACCGACGAGGAGATCCGTGCCTGGGACATCGCCATCAGCCCGACGGGCGAGGAGCTGCCGCCCGGAAGCGGAACCGTCGAGGAAGGAGAGCAGGTCTATCTGCGGACGGGTTGCGCGACCTGCCACGGGATGGCGGGCACGGACGGAATCGGTCCCGAGTTGGTGAGGGACGGCGAGAGGGAAGTGGCCCACCCCTGGGAATACGGGCGCATACTCCCCATCCGCTCCCCCTACGCGACCACGGTATGGGACTACATCAACCGGGGCATGCCGCTCAACCAGGAGGGAAGCCTGAGCGCCGATGAGGTCTACGCGCTGACGGCCTATCTGCTTCACCTGAACGGTGTCATCGGCGAGGACGAGGTCATGGACGCCGAGACCCTCCCCATGGTGGAGATGCCGAACCGGGAGGCGTGGGCGCCCCTCCCGGACTGGCAGCCGGGGATGCCGAGGCTTCAGGGCTACCCGTACTGACGGCGGCGCAGCGCCGCTACCTGGGTCTGCCCACGAGCCTGGCGGGATCCGCGCCGGGCCTCGGAGCGAACTTGTCGAGCCACGGGCCGCCGAACTCGGCGACGTAGAGGTTGCCGTCGGCGTCGGTGTCGATCTGGTGCGGGAGGGACATCCCGCCCGCCCACCCGCTCCTCCCGAGTGACGAGACCTCGCCGTAGGCCCCCCAGTAGTCCAGGAGCTCGCCCTCCGCGCTGAATCGCAGGATGCGGTTCAGGGTTGCGTCGAGCACCCAGACGGCATCGTTCCCGTCGATGAAGATGCCGACGGGATCGTAGATGTCGGGCCACTCCTCGATGTACTCCCCGTCCTCGGTGAAGACCTGTATCCGGTGGTTCATCCGGTCCGCCACGTAGATCCGGCGATCCCGGTCCACGGCGATCCCGTGAATGAGGTCGAACTGCCCGGGGCCGGTTCCGACCGAGCCGAACTGCATGACGAATTCGCCGTCCGTCGTGTACTTCGCGATCCGGCCGTTCTGGTAGCCGTCGCCGAGGAGGAAGTGGCCGTCCGGGAGGAACGCCATCACGGACGGCTGGCCGAAGTCGAGCGGCCCCGGATTCCGGTTCGCCCGCGTCTCTGCCTCGCTCATCACGGGCTGGGGGTCCCGCAGCTGCATCGCCAGCTCACTGCCGTCGTTGGTGAACTTGAGGATCTGCTCGTGGACCCCGTTGCCGCCGCGCTCGACGACCCAGACGTGGCGCTCCGGATCGTAGGGGCTGATGTAGACCTGGTGCGGCCGGTTGAAGATCGAGTCCCACTGGGACCAGTTCTCGATCATGTTCCCGTCGCCGTCGACGACCACGAGATAGTTCGTGCTCCCCGGACGCTCTTGGCCCTCCGCGTCCTGGTCACCCCAGGCGGCCACGATGATCCGGTCCGGCGTATCCACCGCGACGCCCGCCACCGATCTCCAGCTCCACTCTTGGGTGTGGTCCGGCGCGGGCTGCCACCAGTTCTCCACCACCTCGTAGGGGCCGGTACGGTCGTCCCCGCCCTTCGCGGCTGCCGGAGTCGCGGCATCGGCCCGGGAAGGGGCCTGATCGCCGCCACAGCCGGTGAGTGCCGTGAGCGCGGCCAAGGTGGCTACTGAGCCGATGCGTCCGAGTCGCATGCTGCCTCCTGATCTGGGTGACGCGGGGTTCCGGGCGCGAGTCTGCCGATGTGCCCCGCAAGCGGCTGTCGGCCCTCTTCGTGCGCTCCGCTCGGCCGACACTGCGACGTGTACATCATCAACGGCGTAAACTATTGTAAGTAATTGTGTTATAGGACACATTCCCGAATGGATTGCCTCATTGTTTACCAATTGATGAACTGGAATCCAGTCGACCGTGTCGAAAGTCCATGGACGTAACCGTGCCCGTCAACTGAGCCGTGGTGGGCGGGGTTGGGTCTAGCGGTAGAGGGTGCGCTTCCAGTATCCGGAGAAGGCTTGGAGGTGTGACCCCCCACCTCACCCACAGGGGGGCTGGATCAATCCGCCAGCTGCGGCCTCGACACCGCAGCCTGTTCACTAATGTATGACCTCACCGGGGGTCTCAACGGTGTCAACAGGTTCCGCAGGTCTCATCGGCCTCCACAACGACCCTGCCGTAAACCGTATCGTCGAGTTTGCCGAGATCGCCCGCACCCTGGCCGCAGATGTGGGAAGGCTCGTGCACCCCTACGAAGATCTTCTGCGCGCCGCGCCACGCCGCCACGACCGGGGCAAGCGTTACCTGCACGGCCGCACCGGAATCACCAGCAGCGGCGCGTCATCCAACCAGAGGGAGCAGCACCTCGCAGTGGCGCTCTACAACGCCTCTCGGGATGGTGCTGCCTTCGTACTGCCGGACCGAAGGCCGCTCGTGATCATTGACTACCAGATGCCACTGAAAGCCCGCCAAGACGACCGGGGCGTCGGCAAGATCGACCTCTTCGCGATCGTGGACGGGACGCTGCCTTGCGTCGTCGAGCTGAAGGTAGCCGGCGAGACAACTTACGGCGACACACCACTACGGGCGCTATTGGAGGGTCTGGCCTATTGCGCCATCGTCGAAGCCAACGCCGCCGATATCGCGTCGGAAAGGGCCGAGCAGCACGGGCTGTCGGCGTCTCGGCCGACGCTGGTCGTCATGGCGCCGGACAACTACTGGGCCGGGTACCTGAATCACCCGAGAGCGGGGAGGTGGCTCTCCGCCGTCCACGATCTCGTCTCGGGTCTTCGGGAAGCTCTCAGGCTGGAGGCCCACCTGGTGGCGCTGCTCGACGCCAGGTTCGAGATGGGCCTCAGCGGGCAGCCGGCTCGGTTGATCGGAAGCTGCCGGATGGCGTCCGTCGATGAGCGGCTGATCAACGAGGTGCGGGGTTAGGGATGGGTGCGTACGGCGACTGTCTGTCGGGCGTTGTGGATCGCTTTTTGGGACTATTCCGAGCGCGAGTTCGGGGAGTGGCCGGAGTTTCTCAGGAGGACCGGGCGTTCGCGCAATCGCTCGCCCGTGTCCGGTGCGGCCGGGCGTTCGCCGGCCGCACCGGCGGCCAACTTCGCCATCGGTGCGATCCTCCCTGGTCACTTGCCGTCGATCCGGTGGAGTCCGACTCCGCTCCCCGGGTTCAGGGATTCCCGGGCTGCTCCCTGACGCCGGTGCGAAGGAATTCGTCCCGCGAGCTGATGCCGATATCGTTTCCCAGGTAGTCGTCCCGGTTGACCTCTTCCATCCAGTAGGTGCCCGTCGGTTGGAGAGAGACCTGCAGGTACTGGACTGCCCCGGTGGCAGATGCGCCATGCCAGTGCTCTTCCCAGGGGCCCGCGTGCTCGCTCTCCCCGGGGTTGAGCGTCCTGGCCCTTTCACCGCGCTTCTGGACGCGTCCCTCGCCTTCCCAGACGACCAGGAGTTGCCCCCCGGCATGGCAGTGCCAGTACGACCGCATCCCCGGCTCGAAGTACGCTCCCCCCCAGGGCTCTCCGTTGATGACCGCCTCCGGGACGGGACGCCCCTGGTACTCTCCGCCTGTGATCTGGACGCCGATCTGTTCTCCTGGACACCCCTGCCGCGCCCCGAGCCCGTCGGCCGTCCGCGGCCCACCACCGGCGTACCCAGTCAGAACGAGGTTCAGCGCGAGAAGGAGGCCGAACGAGCCGAAATAGACCCACAGCGTACGGCTTCGAAGCGAGATCTTCATAGTCCGTCTCCGAACGAGGGCGTGCGAGCCACGGAATCCGACAGGCTGCGACCGAGCTCGCATGCCGCTAATCTGCCCGCGTGCTCCCGGCGCTGCAATCGGGCCCGGGTCCCGCCTGGCGGCGCTCTACGGAACATCGCACGGCGCAGGGCAGGCGTGCCTCGCGAGCGGATCGCCGGAACCGCATACTTGTCGACTCCGGCAGCATCCACCTGGAGGCCCCTGCGGGCCCTGCCACGTCCCTTCGACACGCCTCTCGGAGTCGCCTTCGGGCCGGTCGTCGAGGGGCCGCAGGCCCGCGCGGACCCGACAGCCCGCCCGGCGCGAGTCCTTTCCGGCGGACTCCAGTCCGCGACCGCCGGACGGCGGCGCGCCGCAACGCCGGGCATGGAGGAGGCACCATGACCACGACCGGACACACGCGGCCCGCCCTGCGCGTGCACGCTGCCCTCGCGCTCGCCCCGCTCCTCCTTGCCGCCTGCGGCGGCGACTCCGAGCCGCCGGTCCCGGCGATGCGTTCGAACGTGAACCAAACTCCGCCGCCCGCCGCCGTCTCCGGCTATGCATGGGCACGGCACGGCGGCAACTACATGTACAACTACTATCTTCCTCCCGCGCCGAGCTCGACGCCGTGGGCTCCCGCGTGGTCTCCCGACGGATCGGCCATCGCCGTGGGGATGAGCGGCTCCATCTGGTCGGTCAGCGTCGGGCCGGAGGGGGAAGGCGGGCCCGGCACCGCCACCGAGCTCACGCGCGGGGCCACCTACCACTCCTCGCCCGCGTGGTCACCGGACGGTCGCTGGATCGTCTACACCTCCGACAACGGGGCATCCTCCGGCGGCGGTATCCACAGGATCCAGCTGGAGATCCTGGACGTGGAGTCGGGCGAGACCCGTGCCCTCACCGACGACGACTTCGTCTACGCGGACCCGACCTTCTCGCCGGACGGAACCAGGCTCGCCTACGTCTCCACCGAGCCCAACGGGTACTTCAACGTGTACGTCCGCCCCCTCACCGCCGGGGCGTGGAGCGGGGAGGCGGTCGCGGTCACCTCGGACAACGACTTCGGCCGGTCCCGCCTCTACTTCGGTCCGCAGGACATGCACATCACGCCGGCCTGGCTGCCGAACGGCGAGGAGCTCCTCATCGTCTCGAACCGCGATGTCGCCCTCGGCTCGGGGAACGTGTTCCGCGTGCCGGCCGAGTCAGGCGGGATGGAGCGCCGGCGCATCGTGCTGGCGGAGCAGACGCTCTACCGGACCCGGCCGGACGTGTCGCTGGACGGCCGCCGCTTCGTCTACTCGTCGACCGCGGGCGCGGGCGATCAGTACGCGAACCTCTATGTCCAGCCGACGGAGGGAGGCGAGCCGTACAAGATGACCTTTTTCGAGCATGACGCCTTCCACCCCCGGTGGTCGCCCGACGGCGAGTGGATCGCCTTCATCTCCAATGAAGGGGGGCTTCCCCGGCTCGAGCTCCTCGAGACGTACGGCGGGGCGCGCCGGAGGCTGGACGTGACGGAGAGGCGCTGGAAGGAGCCGACGGGCACCCTCGAAGTGGCCGTCGGGGCGGGAGGGATCACCGGACCCAGCGCGGCCCGCGTGACCCTGATCGCTTCCGACGGGAAGGCCTGGGCGCCCGTCGATGCCTACGCGCGGATCGGTGGACGGGGAGGCTTCCCGGCCTTCCACACGACCGGGAGCTTCACGGTGGATCTGCCTCCCGGCGAGGCCGATCTCACCGTGATGAAGGGCTTCGAGTTCTACCCCGACCGCCGGACGGTCGAGATCACGGCGGGGGAGGTGACCCGGGTCGACGTCGCGCTCACGCGCATGACCGACCTCTCGGCCGCCGGGTGGCACAACGGCTCGACGCACGTCCACATGAACTACGCCGGCAACCTCCACAACACGCTCGACAACATGATGATGATGTCCGATGCCGAGGATCAGGACATCGTCAACGAGCAGATCGCGAACAAGGACAACCGCGTCCTGGACTACCAGTTTTTCGTCCCGGGCGGGGGAGCTCACCCCTCCTCCACCCCGGACCGCATCCTCGTGGTCGGACAGGAGTACCGGCCGCCCTTCTACGGGCACGTGTTCATGTTCGGCCTGGAGGACCATCTCATCTCGCCCTTCACGACCGGGTATGAGGGCACGGCCATCGAGAGCCTCTATCCCTCGAACACCGACATGCTGAGGAAAGCCAAGGCACAGGGCGCGACCACGGGCTACGTGCACGCCTTCGGGGGGGACGGCGATCCTCTCGAGGGGAATCTCGGAGGAGGGAAGGGGTTCATCGTGGACGCGGCGCTCGGGGCGACCGATGCGCTGGAGTGGTCCAACGCGGGCCAGGCCGGCTTCCATCCCCTCTACGCGGTGTGGAACAACGACCTCCGGGTCACCGCCGTGGGCGGCGAGGATGCGCTGAGCAGCCTCCACTGGACTCCGCTCGTGGGCGCCATGCGCACCTACGTCCGTACATCCGACGGCAGTCGCACCATGGAGGGGTGGTTCCAGGGTCTCCGGGACGGCCGCGCCTTCGTCACGACCGGGCCGCTCGTGGAGCTCACGGTGAACGGAGAGATCCCGGGCGGGGAGATCGAGCTTCCGGCCAGCGCGACGGCTGTTTCCGTCCGGGCCCGTGTCCGGTCGATCACGCCGCTGGCGCGCGCATGGCTCGTCCACAACGGCCGGGAGGTCGGCGAGGTCCCGCTCGCCGCCGACCGGACCACGGGCGGCTTCGAGGGCGAGGTCGCGGTCACCGGGAGCGGCTGGATCCACCTGCGCGCCGAGGGCGTGCCAGAGGAGCGCTATCCGCTGGACGCGCGCTACGCGCAGGCCTTCACGAACCCCGTCTGGTTCACCGTCGGCGGCGCGCCGGTCCGGGACGCGGACTCGGCCGACTACAGCCTGGAGTGGATCGAGAGGCTCACCGAGATGGCGGAGGAATGGCCGGGATGGCGCTCCGAGGATGAGCGCCGGTCCGTATTCGACCAGTTCCGGGAGGCAATCGCCGTCTACGAGCGGCTGAAGGGTGAGGCGGCGGGTCCTGGCCCGTAACCGGCCAGGCGCTGGGGCGTGGTCCGCATGCGCCGCCGAGTCGTCCCGGAGTGGATCGCCGACGCACGGCCCCCGCGATCGAATCCGCCGCCTCCTACGACCGGCGGTTCCGCTGGTGCAGGCCGACGAATCCGACGATCACGCGGTCACTCTCCTCGTCCCACGCGAAAGCGATGCGGATCGTGTAGCGCGGGTCGTGGCTGTTCCCCTTCCCGACGTGGGACGAGAGTTCCCACGCGGTCCCGTTGACGTGGGTCTGGTACCAGTCGCGGAACATGCCCATCGTCGTCGCGGACTGTCCGGCCTTGTAGGACCATCCCGGACAGTTTTCCGCGATCCGTTCGTGCGGCACGTTCCGGTACGCCGTGGCGAGCCACGCCAGGACGTCGAACACCTCGGTGGGGTTCTCGAACGGCGTGTCCTCGTTGGACCGGGAATTGAGCTTGATCAGGAGCCGTTCCGGGAACATCTCCCTGGCCCGGGCGATGGCTTCGCGGACGCTCCGGATTTCCTCGTCGGGCGCCGATTCGTCATCCGGTCGCCGGGATCTCTTCCTTTCCTCGACGTAGGCTCGTCTCCAGTGCTCTTCCATCCTCCGGCTCTCTGACAGCTCGTCCCTGAGCCGGCCCGCCGCCTGGTCGTGTTCGTCTTTCGCCGACCGGAGTCCGCGGTTGTTTTCCCGGAGACGGTCGCGCTCGTCGCGAAGCAACGCCACCTCGTGCCTGAGCGCGTCGTGCTCGTCGTCCGTCGGTCCGGATGCCGGCTCCGGCTCGTCGACGGCCTCCTCTCCCGTCCTGTTACCCCGGGCTTCCTCCACGACATCGTCCGGCGGCTCCGGCCGGGCCATCCGTTCCTCCCACTCGGCCACGAGACGGAGGATCGCGTCCTCGCACTCCGTGCGCTCGGCGGCACGCTCGATTTCCTCGCTCCGTGATGGAGCCTGGGGGCGGATGGGCTGGTACGCCTCGAGCTGGCCTCCCAGCCCGATGGCGTACGTGAGCGCCCCGCTGGCCAGCCGCGGGCGGTTCTCGAGAGCGGCGGGCCAGGGATCCGGATCGATGCCGAGGTACTTGAGCTCCTCGTCGAACTCCTCGCGGATCTCGGCGCACATCCGGGCCATCTTGTCCTTGGACCACCCGAACAGCTCCCGGTTCTTTTCCTGTTGAACGTCCTCGACCCACTCCACGAAGCTGCCCGCCTCGATCCACTCCGGCGCGACTGGCGGCAGCTCGTGAAGCAGGTCCACCCACTCCTGCAGGAGCGGTGATTTCAGCGGAGGGGGCGCGGGAAACCGCTGTGCCACCAGGCATAGCATGAGCCCTGCCGGTTCCCCGTCGAGCGATTCGTCGGTTCGTCTGAGGTCCCGGCGCTCCTGCCTCCACTCGAGTCCGGTCCAGTACGACTCGAAGCGTGCATCCGGAGGGTCGGGCACTTGCAGGCCCCGGCCGGCGAGGTGACCTGCGACGGCATCGCGTAGTTGCGGTCGGGAGTCCATCCAGGCATTGAGGACGGCGCGGGCCAGCCGGTCGTCGTGGGGTTGGATCTCCTCCAGGATGGGACCGAGGAGCTTCTGGTGCGGCGCGCGGCTGGCGTCCCGGTATCCGTCGACGCGAAGTCGGCGAAGGCTGGCATCGAGTTTCCTCCTGCCACCCTTCGTCTTGCCGCGGTGCTTGAGGGCGCGCAGCACGACGTCCCGGCGGAAGTCCTCGCTCAGCATGTGGAAGATCTCGCCGGAGGCCCGGTTCCTGTATTCGGGGGAGGTGTCGGAAGTCATCGGGCCTCGCTCCTTGTCAGCTTGGGTCGCTCTCTCGGATATCGACGTGGTCGGGGTGCGTAGCTGTGCAGGCATCCCCGGCCCGGGGAAGCCGCCGGCAGCCACCGGGAACCGCTGCCCGGCTGGCGGGGAGGATTCCGCAACGCGCCGCCGGATCGCGCCGGGAGACCGTCTCGGCAGGGCAATCTCGCCCGGATGGATCCGGAGCGACAGCGACCTCTCCGGGGACGGCCGGCGGTGGCGCAGTGCTCCCGGGGGCTCGGGGCGGTGGCAGGTAGACGCTCACGCGACGTCCTCAGGCGGGAACCGTCCATCCCGGGGCTGGAGAAGGATCGGGTCGGCCGTCCGGGCGGAGGTGAGACGCCGGGACAGACCGGGGCTGGTGGCCGCCTTCAGTCCGCGACTCACGGGCGGAGTACCCGGACAAGCGGCCATCGGCTGTCGGGTAGATCTGGGAAATCCGCCATCGCGGGAGTGGGGGTCCGACGGGTCCATCCGGTGACCGGGCCAGGACGACCGGGTTCGCGACGGTAGGGCGTGGCCCCGTGCCGCTCGCTTCCGGGTTCGGCCCACCGTGCAGACGATCCGCAACCGGGCCACGCGTGCGGGCCTGGATGGCGACTCGCACCGGCGCGGCGCGGAACGGGCTGCCGGGCTTGGAGTGGTGGGGCCCTTGATGCAGTGGGCCCGGACAGCTGCAGCCCGCGGGGAGATCTTCCACAACTTCGGCAGCCAACACCTCCGGCCTTCCGGAGCCGGGGCTTGGTCGTCCATGCCGTGTTGGCTCACATGGTGGAGACTACCGGGGAGGGATCGGTTGCTTCCGGCGGCTCACCTGAGCCCGTCCTCGGGTGCTGGTAAGTGGCAACCCTCTCGCCGGAAGCCTTTCACGGAGCCCACGCAGCTCAGCTGGGCTCGGCCACCTGATCTCTTGTAGCGGGTGGTCAGATGAAGCTCGCTCCCCCCGAAGAGCTCCTTCACGGCGCTCCGCTTCTCCCAGCCCGCCTCGCAGGCGCGCCCGGAGACTTCCCGCAATTCCCGGGCGTCGGTCCGGATCTTGTTCGTCCCGCCGGCGTCTCCGCTCACTTCGCCTTCCCGCCGTTGGCGGCGATGGGACCCCCGATTGTGGCGATGGAACCCGCAGCTTCCCCGGGACCCTCCGACATCGCGGCTCTGCCGTCCGGTTCCAGGAGGGCCACGAGTTGCGCCTCGCGGGCTTCCGCGTCCTCTTCCCCCACCCGAATCAGCTCGGCTAGGTAGTCCGGCTGGAACATGATCATGCTGAGGAAGTCCGGCGCCTCGATCTGTCGGGTGCCCAGGCCGCGCGTCAGGAATCGGAATGCCCTCGGCAGCTGGGGCTCGTACCGATTGGCGAGCCGGGCGAGGTCGACCGAGGGGCGCACCGTCAGGAGGCGGACGGGGCGCATCCCGCCGCGCGCCTCCGCCGGCAGCCCGGCGAGCAGCCGGTTGATCGTCTCCAGCCTGTGAGCATCGTCGTCGAGCATGTCGAGGAAGACCGAGTTCATCATGATGCCGGCCACCTGTGCGGGCGGGGGATAGCCTGTGACGGTAGCCCTGTTCGCCTGCCGTGCGGTCGGCGAGTGGCGCGTGCTGATCGCGAGGATGTGCGTCGCGCCCAGGTGGAGGGCGGGCGACAGAGGGGTGGCCAGGCGGATCCCGCCGTCCCCGAACCAGTGCTCTCCGATCCGGACGGCGGGAAACACGATCGGCAGCGAGGCGGACGCCATCACGTGCTCGACGGTCAGTGTCGTGAGCCTGGAGCGGCGGGTGGGACGCTCCCACTCCTCCACCCCCTGCCCGTGCACCCAGAGGACGGACTGGCCGGTGGAGTAATTGGTGGTGCTGAGCGCGACGGCCTTGAGCCGGCCCATGCGGAGGTTGTAGTTGATCCCCGTCAGCTCGCCGTCGATCGCGTGCATCGTGTCGGTGAGGTACGCGCGGAGCGGGTCGGTGTCGAGGAGTCCACGGACCTGCGGCGGCCCGCCGGCACCACCGGACACCAGCTGGCGGGCCCAGTGCAGCAGGTGCCGGCCGAGTGATCCGGCGTCGGTGCGGAAGACGTGGCCGACGTTCAGGTTGGACCAGAGGTGGTAGAGTTCCTCGGTGGCCTGCTCGAGGGTGCCGTGATGGGCCGCGAGGTGCGCTGCGTTGATCGCACCCGCGCTGACGCCGGTGATGATGGGGATCTGGAGATCCGGGAAGCGGCGCGAGAGGTAGCGGACAACCCCGGCCTGATAGGCTGCCCGCGCTCCGCCGCCGCCCATGACGAGCGCGAGATCGCCGGGCCTGCCGTCTATGGAATGTCCTGGCATCGGTCCCCGGGCGTGCATGGACGGCAGCTCGCCCCGCCGGCGCGGGGTGAGGTGCCACGGGCTGCCGGACCCGCCGTACCCAGACTTATTCTACACTTGCCCCGGAAGTGGGTGCTGCAGCTTCGCGTGGGGGGCTGCGGGCACTCGGCAAGCGGTGTGGGACCCGGGCCCGGATTGGCCGGCAGGGGATGGCCCGTCCGTATGAGACGTACGCTCTGGGGGCCCGAACCTGCGCCCGGTCCACCCCGCGGATCGTACAGTCTCTTGAGTCGCGAGGCGCTTCAGGCCCATCCGGACGGAGGATGTCTCGCGGCGGGTGGATGCGGGCTACACGGCCGGACGCTCCTGGCCCGTGCGGTTCATCCAGCTGAATCCAGATCTTGAGCCGGACCGCTTTATCGAACAGGTGGTCTGCGTCAGCACGCTCGATGCCGACTGCACCGGGGTCTTTCCCGTTTGGGAGCCGGGGGGATCGGGAGGGCAAGCCTCTCCGCCTCTATCGGCGTCCGGTCGATCCCAACGGGATCGCCAGCTGCGGCGAGAGCTTCGTGCTGACGACCGGCTCGCGGTCCGGGAAGCCTCTGGCCTACTTCATCCCCATCGTGGACGCCCGAGCTCAGGCAACGGCGGGGTCGGCTGGCAGCAAGCGCATCACGGCGATCGTGGTCCACTCGATGAATTCGCACCACCCGGCGCGGCGGAACTGCGTGCCGATGCAGCCGACAGGGTGCCCCGAGCCCTGTCGGGCGAAGTGCCGGCCTCCCCCGGTCAGAACGAGACCAGGTAGGTCGCCTTGATGATGAGGCGGCGGTCCCTGAATTCCTCGGTGATGGGCAGTCCGTTGATGTCGCGCCGCACCTCGTCGTAGACCACGTAGAGGTCGCTTCCCGGACGATAGATGTAGCGGAACCGGGCGCTCGTGCTCCACCGCTCGCTCGAGGAGTTGTACTGGGTCAGCGTGCGGAAGCTCAGCGTGGGCGAGAAGGTGTAGTCGACCCGGAGCGACCCCAGCTGGGTGATGAAGTTTCCCGCGGCGAGGTTCGTCACGTCGTTGCGGGAATAGCTGGCCTCGGCGGAGAACTTCGAGGTGATCCGCGAGCCGAGCGTAAACGCCATGTCCTCGCGGTGCCCGTCGTAGAACCCCTGCGGATTGTAGGTGACGCCGTAGCTGATCCGCCGCGCCGGGTTGCTGATGTAGCCGATCCGCAGGTCGTAGAAGTGGAAGTCGCCGGGCTCGATCACGATGCCCGACCGGACGCGGAACGGTTCGTCCAGGCGCTCGAAGTTCCGGTTGTAGACCAGGGTGAACGCCGCGTTGCTGTCGAAGGTGACGCGGATCATATGGTGGAGCTCGCGGTAGACGAGCCGCCCCGTCTGGTCGGTGGTGTAGACGATGTGCCACATCGGCGTCATCACCCGGATCCCCCACTTCCCGGGCCGCGGCGTCCGGTTGATGTGGAGCTTCGTGGACCGCACCCCGACCCGCGGCACGAACCCGACCCCCGCGTTGAACTGGTCGCCGAGGTCGACGTGGTCCAGGTAGATGTCCCAGGCGGGGCTCAGCCAGTGGCCCCGGAAATATCCGGCGCGCCCGGGTGTTCCGAACTCCGGCGAGTCGGTCTGCGCCAGGAATCCGTTGATCCGGAGGCTGGGCCCGAAGGCCAGCGCGGCGTCGGCCGCGTAGGTGCGGTTGTAGCCCCCGCTCCCCCCCGTCTCCCGGTTGATGAGGATCCCGCCCACCTTCGACCGGCTGAGGATGTCCCGGCTGTAGCGGGCGACGAGGAAGTTCTCGCCCGGCTGGCCGAACGCGTCGTCGGTCTGGATGTCCATCAGCGCGATGTTGTTCCGGCCGGCCTTCCCGGTCAGCCGCGCGCCGCCGATGATCGGGACCTCGTCGCCGCTCTCGTTCAGGCCGATCTGGCGGGTGAAGAAGAGGTCGGCCCGCTGGCCCGAGCCGGTCGTTCCGACGTTGAAGAGCCCCGCGTTCTCGAGGAAGAACTCGCGCTTCTCGGGATAGAAGAGGGGGAAGCGGGTGAGGTTGACCTGCTCGTTGTCCGCCTCCGCCTGCGCGAAGTCGGTGTTGAAGGTCACGTCGAGGTTCAGGCTGGGCGTGATCCCGTACTTGACGTCGAGCCCCATGTCCCCGTGCGCGGCCTGGGTCGAGATCCCGTCGCGCCGCTCGGCCTCGCCCCCGGTGGCCACGAAGGGCTTGACCCTCAGGTCCCTCCCGCGGCTCAGGTCCTCGAGCCCCGCGAGCGTCCCGGCGAGGCTCACCCGGGTGATGCTGTAGGCGCGCGGGATCGGGGCCCAGAACGCCACCTCGTTCCGGTTGGGGATATTGCGCATGAAGTTGATCCCCCACGACTGGGGGGACGCGCTCGGGAACCGGAGGGTGACCATCGGGATCCGGATCTCGGCCGCCCATCCTTCCGCCGTTCTCCGCGCGGAGGTCTCCCACACCCCGTCCCACTGGAGGTTGATGTTGGACGAGACCCCCCGCCTCGAGCCCTCGCCCTCCTGCACGACCTGCTGGTCGAGCATCGCGCCGAGCGGGCTCACGACGAACATGTACGCCGAGCGGGAGTCCATGAAGGTGTCGATGATGATCTGGAAGTTGTCCTCGTTCATGATCTGGGGACCGTCGCGCCGCATCTCGGTGGCGACGACGCTCTCCGGCGAGGAGTCGAAGGCGAGGAGGCCGAGATAGAGGTTCTCGCTGTCGTAGAGGACCCGGACCTCGGTGCGGACCGTGCTCGGCTCGCCCTCGAGCGGCTCCTGCTGCACGAACTCGTCGATGAAGGGCGCGCCGCGCCACTCCTCGTCCCCCAGCACCCCGTCGATGACGGGTCCCCGCTCGATCTTGACGGCGGGAAGCTGGTAGCGGACCCGGTTCTCTTCGGTGGCCGGCGCGGCGACGGCGGGCGCTCCCTCGGCCTCCGCCTCCGCTTCGGGGACCTGCGCCGCGGCCGGGGCGGCGGCGGCAGGGAGGGCGAGAGCCAGGAGAGCTGCGGTATGGAGACGGCTGCGAAGTGGCAGGGCGCTCATCGGAAGGGACCCCCTCTCGTTTTCTGGTATCCGTCGCGGGGCTGCCCGGACGGCCGCACTCCAATCTAGCAGCTGCGCGACGCGGCGCGACCCCGGTCCCCCGCTCTGGGTTCTGCCCGGCTGCGCGCAGCCGGGCGGGCGTCCGCGTCCCGGTTCCGCGGCGGTCACCGCTCACCCGCGCGCGGGAGCGGCGCGTGCCCCTAGAGGTTCATCCCCGCGCAGCTGAGGAGCATCCCGCCGGTCTGCCCGCCGAGCCCTTCGGCTTCCTCCCGGGAATCGAGCGGTCCGACCCGGACCCGGTGGAGCCCGCCCGCGCCGGTCGAGACCCGGACCGGCCCGTGGCCGTCGCGCTCGAGGCTCCGGCGGATGAGCGCCGCGTCCTCAGCGTCGGCGTACTGGCCCACCTGGACCATCCAGCAGGCCGCGCCCTGGCCGTCCCGGGGCGCTCCCCCTCCGCCGTCCGCGGCCGCGCCCCCGACGGGCGGGGCCGGGGTGCCGGCGAGGGTGACCCGGACCCGGGCCGTCCCTGGGCCGAGCATCCCGATCTCCACCGCCGCCTGGCGCGAGAGGTCCAGGGTGCGCCCCTCCCAGAAGGGCCCGCGGTCGTTGATCCGCACCGTCGCGACGAGCCCGTTGTCGAGGTTGACGACGTGGACGACGGACCCGAAGGGGAGCGTCCGGTGCGCCGCCGTCATCGCGTGCATGTCGTAGGTCTCCCCGGATGCGGTGGGGCGGCCGTGGAGCGGCGCGCCGTACCAGGACGCGATCCCCTCCTCCACCCACGTCGCTCCGGCCGCCCCGGGGAGAGCGTCCGGCTCCGGGAGCGGCGGAGGCACCGCGGCGGCGCCGGGGACGGCCGGAATGGAGGGCGGCGCGGGGAGGGCCGGCGCCGGGGGCGGACCCACCCCGGAGGCGCACCCGCCGGCCG
>CAZHGS010000051.1:0-17004 GCA_964532325.1 uncultured Gemmatimonadaceae bacterium
CGATCGGCGTGCGGAGCTCGTGGCCCACCATCCCGAGGAACTCGGTCCGGAGCCGCTCGAGCTCCTCGAGCGGCGCGAGGTCCTGCATGGTGACCACGACCGACTCGACCGCGCCATCCCCCGAGCGGATCGGCGTGACATTCGTGAGCGTCGCCACGCTTCGCCCGTCCGGCACGGAGAGGACGATCTCTTCGGCCCGGAGCGTCCTGGCGTTCTTCAGCTCCACCGCGAGGGGCAGCTTGGCGAGCGGCACCGGGCGGCCGTCCGCACGCCGGACCGTGATCACCCGGTGGAGTGCCTCGAACGGCTGGGCGGGGGTACCGAGTCCCTCGGCGATCCTCTCGGCCTCCCGATTCGCCGAGACGAGATCGCCGGTCCTCGCGTCGAGGACCACGACACCCACGGGCGAGGTCTCGATGAGCGCCTCGAGGTCCGCCCGGGCACGCTGCTCGGCCCTGTGGGTGCGTGCGTTGGCGATCGCTGTCGCGGCCTGCGCGGCGAAGAGCACGAGAATCTCCTCGTCCTCGGATGTGAAGTCGCCGCTTCCCTCCTTCTGCAGGAGATAGAAGTTGCCGATGTGGCGTCCCCGGTGGCGCAACGGCGTCCCCTGGAAGCCCCCCTGGAAGCTCCCCGCCGGGACGAAGTCGGGGGGCAATCCCAGCGAGGCCAGGTAGGCGGGTCCGTCGGAGATCCGCACGGCATCCGGGAGATCGCGCAGATGCTCGAAGAGGCGTGGCCCGCCGGGCCATGCAGTGAGCCTGCGGTGTTCCTCTTCGGTGAGTCCGGAGGTGACGAAGTCCCGCGCCATCCCGCCCTCGCCGATCGTGACGATCATGCTGAGGCGCGCGCCCGTCAGCGACCGGGCGCTGTCGGCGATCTCCCGGAGGACGGTCTCGAGGTCGAGGCTCGCGCTGATCCGGACGCTCGCCGCGCTCAGCTTCGAGATGCGCTCCCGGAGCGCCCCGACCTGCCGGGCCGCTTCGCCCCGATCCGTCACCGATACGCCTCCCTCGTCCCGCGCCGCAGGTCCCGCCCCCGACCCGGCATCGACGTAGTTCCATCCTCCCGCCTCGCCGACCCGCGGAAGCATCATTCCCCACGGTGAACCTAACAGTTGTGGAAAATTCGTGCTATTCGGCCCGAATTCCCGCGATAATTCGCTATTATGTCATCTTATGATCCCTATATTCATATGACTGCACGGGCCGGGAAGGACCATCATTCCGGGGTGACCGCGAGAATCCGCCCCCGGGACCGACGGCCGCAGTTCCGTCGCAGCGCCGGCCTGGATCCCCGCGGGGGGCACGGAGCCGATGCGTCCCGGGCCGGTGCGGACGACCATCTCCGCGCGGAGGCCGGGACCGATGAGCCAGACCGATACGCTCGGCATCCTCTCCGAAGAGTGGCGCAGGCGGGCCGAGACGCTTCGCCGGTACGGGGGAGACGCACCAGCCGCGGCGCTCGATGCCTGCGCGGCCGAGCTGGATGCGGCTCTTCACCGCCAGGACCACGCGATCCTCACTCTCACCGAGGCCGCGGAGGAAAGCGGATACTCGGCCAGCCACCTGGGCCGGCTCGTGCGCGAGGGCACGATCCCGAACGCCGGTAGGCCCGGAGCACCCAGGATCGCCCTCAAGGATCTTCCCCTGAAGGCACGGGGTGCCCGCGCGGACGGCGACGAGACCGGTCTGGCGGACAGCCCATCGCTCCCCCAGGTTGCGAACGCCGAGGTCGTGCGGTCGATCATCGAGCGGGGAAGGAGGTAATGCCGGGGAGGAGTCGAGACCGGTCGAGCTACAGCGCGGGCGAATGGGGACGGAACCGGGTCCGGGTCTTTCCGGACCGGAGGACCGGGGTGATCCAGCTCGAGTGGCGCGAGGGGGGACGGAGGCTCACCCGGTCCCTCAGGCACCGCGACTGGGCCCGCGCCAAGCGGCAGGCCGACGAGTTCGCCGCCGGCTTTGTCAAGCCGGAGCGCCGCGATCGGGACGGGGCCGGGGCGAGGCCGCTCACGCTGGCGGCGCTCTTCGGCCTCTACGGCGAGGAGGTGACGCCCACGAAGAGCCCGCAGTCCCGGGCGTACGACCGGGCCGCGATGCGGATGTTTGTCGGGCTCTTCGGGAAGGACCGGGACCCGGCCACGCTCTCCAAGAGAGACTGGGACCGCTTCATCCGGGACCGGAGGGCGGGACGGGCCGGGCGAAGCGGGAAGCCCGCCGCCGACCGGACGGTCCAGCGCGACCTGAAATTCCTGCTGGCGGTCCTCAACTGGGCCGCGCAGTCGAGGGACGAGGAGGGCGGGTGGCTCCTCGAGTCGAATCCGCTCCGGGGCCTCAAGATGCCCGCCGAGAAGAATCCGGCCCGGGTGATCCTCACCGACGCGGAGTACGAGGCGCTCCTCCGGGTGTCGCGCGAGGTGGACTGGCGGTTCCGGGTCTCACTCGTGCTCGGGCACGAGACGGGACACAGGATCGGCGCCATCCGGCAGCTCAGGTGGTCGGACATCGACCTCGAACGCGGCGTCGTCCTCTGGCGGAAGGAGCATGAGAAGTCGGGCCACGAGCACCGGACCCCGCTGACGCCGGCGGCGGTCGCCGCTCTGGGGGAGGCGCGGCGGCACAGCCCCGGGATCGGGGACGTGCCGGTGCTCCCCGCGCCGATGGATCCGACGCGGAGCGTCAGCCACCCGCAGGCGGGGGCCTGGTGGAAGAAGGCCGAGAGGCTCGCGGGCCTGGAGCCCCGGCGCGGGAGGGGCTGGCACTCGCTCAGGCGGAAGTTCGCCTCCGATCTCATGGACCAGCCGCTCAAGGTGCTCTGCGAGCTCGGGGGCTGGAAGACGGCCCAGACCGTGCTCCAGTGCTACCAGCGGGCCGACCAGGCGCGGCTGCGGAAGGCGCTGGAGCGCCGCGCCCGGTCCCTCTCCTGAGCGCGGTCCGGCGAACACGGTTCTCTCGCGAAGACGAATCACCGAAGATCACCCTCCGGCTGTCCGTACCCGGATCCGTATCGATCTGATGCGGGGACGTCGGCTCCGGCCCCGCGAGCCCGTCGGCCGTCGCCCGCCGGGTTCCGGCCCGCGACCGGCCCACTCCCCCAGACGGATCCCTCGCGCCCGGGTCCCCCGCCGCCGCCCTCCTCTCCCCACCTGATGGCCACCGCCATCGACGACCACCGGCAGGAGCCCCTGGACCGGTACCCGCTTCACGACCCTTCACCGGCTTCGGCGCCATCTCCGCAGTGGAAATGACCGCATACGGCCGTGAACGAATGGACCGGGTTTTCAGGCAACCTGTATGTCTATTACTGTTTTTCGCATGTTAGCATGGTTTTTCATGTATATTCGGATCCATCACTGGTTTTTCACATTCTGTAGCGATACACCGTTTCCGCATGGACATCCCCGGCCAGAACCGTTTTTCGGGCCCCGTCACGGTGTTTCGGGAACGCCGGCTTCCAGTGACGGCGACCCCCGCCGGATACGCGGCGCTGATCGGTGCCTACGCGCTGCGCGTGCCGCTGCCGCGCACCCTGAGCGCCACCGGCAACCGGCACAGGATGATCCGCGAAGCCGGCTGGCGCATCTATTCGCCGCGCTACGCCCCCAGGCCGAGCCTGGAGGGTCACCTCACCTTCGCTCTCAAGCGCGAGGGGCTCGACCTCGCCGTCCTCAAGTGCCTCTTCGAGGCCACGGGCCCCGGGCCGGTCGAGGAGCTGGTCAGGGCCAGGCCGACCGGCGCGTACGCCAGGCGCGCCTGGTTCCTCTATGAGTGGCTGACCGGCCGCCGGCTGGAACTCCCGGACGCCGGTCGCGGAAGCTATCCGCCGGTCGTCGATCCGGCCCGGCAGTTCGCGGCCCGCCCCGAGACCTCCCGGCGACACCGGGTGAAGAACAACCTCCCCGGCACGCCGGCATTCTGTCCGCTCGTCTTCCGCACGGAGACCCTGGACCGGCTGGGTGCCATGGACCTCGGGGCGCGGGCGCGCGAGGCCGCCGCCGCGGTCCCGAGGGAGGTGCTCGCGAGGACGGCGGCGGTCCTCCTCCTGAAGGATGCCAGGTCCAGCTTCTCGATCGAGGGCGAGCGACCGCCCGAGCGGCGCGTCCAGCGGTGGGGCCGGGCCATCGGCCGGGCGGGGGAGGGGCCGCTGGACCTCGACGGGATGCTCCGCCTCCAGCGGATCCTGATCGGCGATCCCCGTTTCGTCCGTCTCGGGCTCCGGACCGAGGGCGGTTTCGTCGGCGGACGGGACCGCGAGACGCGCATGCCGGTCCCCGACCACGTCAGCGCCCGGCCCGAGGACCTCCCGGGTCTCCTCGAGGGACTCACCGCCTTCGCCCGGGACGCCGCGCCCGGGCTCGATCCGGTGGTGGCCGCCTCGGTCCTCGCCTTCGGATTCGTCTACATCCACCCGTTCGAGGACGGGAACGGCCGGCTGCACCGGTACCTGATCCACCACCTGCTGGCCCGGCGCGGCTTCAGCCCGCCCGGCGTGGTCCTCCCGGTGTCGGCGGCCATCCTGGACCGTATCGGCGAGTACCGGACCGCACTCGACGACTACGCGGGACGCCTCCTTCCCGTCGTGGAGTGGGAACCGACGGAGGACGGCAATCTCCGGGTGCTGAACGATACCGGCGACTACTACCGGTTCTTCGACGCGACGCCGCAGACGGAGTTCCTCTACAGGTGCGTCGAGCGGACCGTCGGGCGGGACCTGCCGGAGGAGGCGGCGTTCCTGGAGAGCCACGCCGCCTTTCGCGCGGGGGTGAACCGGCTGGTCGACATGCCGGAGAGGATCTCCGACCTCCTCGTCCGGTTCCTCCGGGAGAACGGCGGCAAGCTGCCGGGCCGCGGACGGAGGCGGGAATTCGCGGCG
Source organism: uncultured Gemmatimonadaceae bacterium (assembly GCA_964532325.1). Taxonomy (GTDB): domain Bacteria; phylum Gemmatimonadota; class Gemmatimonadetes; order Longimicrobiales; family Gaopeijiaceae; genus JAAXGI01. The sequence goes on from CAZHGS010000051.1 coordinate 4,873, forward strand.
CTCACCGAGGACGAGGCCTCACGGATCGAGGAGATGTACCGGAAGGCGTTCGGGGACCCGGGCGGCTGAGCCCGGGCGTCGGCGAGACCGGGTCCGGGCCCGCCGCGACGCTCGACTGAGAGCCGGGCCGTTCCGGATATCCAACCGGGCCCGGCGGCCTCCCGGCCGGGCCGGTCACGCGGGAGGGCGGGACCACGCGGCGAGGATCATCCGCCCGTCGTCCGGGATTGGCCTCCTCATCCCCCGCCCCCGCCCATACCGCGGTCAGAGGCCGGTCGTGGACGACTCTCCGCGCGCCCGAGCCGGCCTCCAGCCCGTCCCGATGCACGCGGCCCTCTTCCATCCACCGCCCGGGACCGCCCTCCGCCGCGAACAGCTCCGACATCCCCGGATCGCACCCCTGGTGGCCGGGGACGAAGCCGTGGCCCGGCTCGAACGAGCGGCCCTCCTTGAGACCCCCGGACGGCGGACGGTGCGCAGCCGGCGGGCTTCGGCGGGATCCGGAGAGAAAGGACCGGAGGTCGACGACCCGGCCCGAAAGATCCGCGTTCCGGCGGTGGAGAACGCCGGTTCCCTCCCGCTGCCGTCGCCGCCGGGCAGGCACGGGTCGGCGTCCGACCTCGAACGCGCCTGATTCCGGGTCCGGGTTGGCCGGCTTCCCCCGGCTCAGAGAACCCTGAACCCCTCACGGCGCGCCGCGGCCGAGAGACGATCATCGCTACTGACCAGATCCAGCTGCTCCGGGTTTTCGCCCGTGGCCATAAGCGCTGCCGCCAACTGCAACGCGTCGGCCGCGCGCAGCGGATGACGCCGAACCAGCCTGACCGCGCGCCTGTACACCCGGTCCCAAGGCTTGATCTCCAGCCAGCTGGCCGCCAACAGCCCAAGCTGGGCCATCGACCGGCCAAGCCCGTCACCATCTTCGAAGCGGTGATCGAGCTCCAGGCGGTTCAGAGCCGCGGTGCACTCGATCCGGCTTCCCCACCACGTCACGATCACCGGATCCAGACGGATCGTGGCACGGCGCTCCGCGCTTCGCGGTTCGTCCACGACGAGCGCCACCAGGGCCGAGGAATCCCAGTACTTCAACCGCGCCCCCTGCGTCCGGCCACGATGATCTCGCTGGCCCTGGCGCCCTCGGTCAGCCGAGCGACGGGGACATCCAGGAAGCGATCGACATCAAGTGGAGCGTGCGGCGGGGCCGCAACTCCGCGGCCGAGGAGTTCGGCTATCGCGTGTTCGGCGTCGGGGCCGGCGCGATGGCTGGATTCGACCCGCGCGATGGGCCGCTCGCCGTGCGTGGTCAATACCGCCTCCCCGCGCCGAACCTCGCCCGGCAGTCCAAACTGGGTCCGTTCTTCGCCTCGCTGACGCTGGCCCGTTTCATCCGGCTGTAATGGCCATCTGCACCTGGCCCGTCAAGCGTCCGGCGCGGCGGCGCTCGTCTGAGAGCGGCGCCACGGTCGCGCTCTCACGGCTGGATCCGCGGCTGCAGGTCTTCTCCACCGTCGCTCCGGAGGCCATCTGCCGCCTCGGGAATGTCAAGCCTGCCGCGGACCACTCTCTCACGCCGGGGCATCGTGACACTGCGGTGACCGGTCGAGTGTCCACGTGGACCTCACCGGGGTGCCCCCCGGCCGACAGCTTCCGCTGTGTCACCGGCCAGCCGGGCCCGCTCGTCGCCAACACCATGGAGCCGGCTGAACCCGGAGCCACCTTCCGGCTGCGTACCGGACCGACCCCTCTGCAGCAGCAGTGCTGCGAACTCCTTGAGGTCCAACAAAGAGTGTAGCCAAGCAACCGCACCCGCCGGACAACCCCATGTCCTTGAAAATACGTCACCTATACGAGTCAGGGACCTGAAACTTCAGTTTGGCGAACACGAATCGGCGAACATCTCCCTCCGGATATCCGTAACTGAATCCGTATCAATCTGATACGGAGATTTCGGAAGACTCCTGAGAATTCGACGGGTCCCTCGTGTTGGGACCAGAGGCGCATCTCCGTGACGGGGGTTTTTCTACCGATGCGCTTCCTCGAGAACCGCGATCGCCTCGGCCATTGTCGGAGTCACATGCCTGTAGCCGGTCTTCTCGTGCCCGGCACGCCACCGAATGGCTCCGCCCCCGAAGTCGATGTCCGACCACCTCGGCTGGCGGATGGCGCCGATCCGGTGCCCCGTCTTGTGAGCGAGCACCAGCGCCACGTGAAAGCGCCAATCCACCTCGACGTTCCACTTGTACGCTCCTCACGTTTGCGACCAGCGGCGTTGTCCCTTGTCGTGTGTCTTGGCGGGTGAATCGGCACTCCTCATGAATTTTTCCGTCGCATGCGGCGGGATAGGTCATACTGGCAGGTGGCACGATCGTCGAAAGCGGCATCCACCAAGTATTTCAGCCTCGTCGGGTGCCTTGCGACTCTTTCCCAAGGCACGACAGAAATCTTGGCCGTGCTCTTCAGAAGATTGTCGACGATCCGCGCTGGCATATAAGGGTACCGGCTCTCGTACTCCGCTCGGGAACTGACGGTGGTCCAGTTGTTGATGTCCGGGTAAACGACCTTCTTTTCCTGTTGCCGTGGGGCTGTGAAATAACTCGACGTCTCTGGAAGATTGACAACAACGATGCCGGATTTCTTGTTTACCCTACCGTCGAACATGCTCGAATAGATTTCCCAATCAATGTGCTTTCTGCGCTTCGTATCTTGGCCAACCAAGACGATGGTTACCGTGGAGTCCCTCAGATACTCGTCTCGGATGATTTCTCGGATGCGCTCATCGGGAAGGGAATCGTCTATGTCCCCGGTATAGACGGACTTGTCTATGAATACTCTCTGGTCACGAGCCAACTTAACGAGGCGGTCCTTGTAGATTTGGTCGTTATAGTGGTGGTAGCTAATGAACACTTTATGCATATGTGGACTCCTGGACTATTGCCGTCATAGTTTCCTCTGATTACGCAATCGATGCATCCCTCTCAGAACCAACATGATGGCCTGTCCTATGAACGGAGTACTTGCTAGCGCCTCATTCTCCTCTAATGACAGTCTGTTGTTCAGATTCCGGCCAGTCCACTGCTCGAACTCCTGGCGTCCCAACCAACTGTTGCGTGATTTGGCCCATGGTTTCACGAGTCCTAGGGTCTCGGCCACATCGCGAGCACACCCCCCAAACCCACCGATCAGGAACAGCGGCTGGCTGGCGCGGAGTGACACCAGCGCCTCTTCACCTACGCCAGGCATACGCCCTTTGTAGTTCGACACCTGACCGCCGAGGAGCACTCGCGCGTCGGTGGACGAAAGCTGGAACTCACGCATGGCAGTCAATCCGGAGAGCCACTCGTCGTCGCTGGGTTCGCGCGTTCGGAGGTCGCGTCGGGCGTCGATCTCCATTGGAGTACCGTCACATCGTAGAAGTACGAGTTCGGCTGCTCCCCTGAGTTCCGCTGCGAGCGCCTCGATGTGCTCCACTGGGTTTCGGATATGAACGGGCCATGCCAAGTGATTCGTGACCCTAACTCTGCTCTCTAAGTCGGCAGTGGATGTATACCGAAAGACCAGTTGGAAAAGTAGCTGTGTGAATCCGTGGGCGCGTAGGTCACCGCCGTACGCGAGATTCGTTCCTGTGGCAAGAAGCTGAATCGCAAGCTCGGCCATTGCTTCCTTGAGATGGCTCTCACCTAGGCCTAGCGCTGCCATATCTGGGCTGTCTGACGTCGAGATAGCCACCGTCATCGGTCGCTGAGTCGCGCTCATGTCGTTTCCTCTGCCAGCCACTGGGTCATTGTCTGGACTCGCAGACCACTCCAAGTCGCGCCGAAGAGGCGCATTTCTTCCTTGTCGAGAGGTGGGTCGGGATACACCACAACTCCCCGTAAGTCCTGATTGACGGCGAGGGTTGCGAGGGAGACGAGCTCGGGCGGACGGGTCATGAACACCGTGCCGGTCGGGTGCTCTGGTAGTGCCGCGACGCGGCAGCGCCAGAGGAAGTCCACAAGCACTTCGTCCAACAGCCGTCCGGCGATGTCGGGAAGGCGATCCTTAGCTACAGGATCCATGCGAACGACCGGAACGTTGCCGAGATATGGGAAAGCTCTTTCATCGCCAGTATGCAGGCAATCAACGACGATCATCGGAACCCCTCTCCGTTTGGCCTCGACGACCTCCCGACGGCACCACTCGCGAGAGGAATAGTAATCCGTCTGGATCGCCAGAAAAACGGATTTCCCAATATGATGATCGATGACTTCCGAGAAGGGCAGTCCGCCAGGAATGTCGTAGACGTCCAGAAAGCTGGATAACGCGCTATTCTCGTGGAGCCAGGACCGGATCGCTTCCGCAACATCCGTCCCGTGCCCGTCGTGCTTGGTGTGGCTGAGGAAGATCTGGATCTTCTCTAGGTATTGTCTGAGACCGGGTTGATCGCCGTCCGGTCGACGGAGCATGTTCAGATGGTGGCGCAACATTCGAGCGAACTCGTAGGCCAACTCCCTAATGAGCCGCTGATCACGTGCCTCGGTTGCCGAATCCCACCGGTCCCAGCGGAGGGCTTGCTCATCGAGCCCTAGACCTTCGAGAACGCCTGATTCCATCACCACCGGGAGCAGATGGGCACCGAGTCCTTCGGTCGCCGCGTGCCGACTCAAATCGCGGAGATGCTCCACCCATTCAGCATCCTCCACGAGGGATCGGTCAATCATGGCCACGATCCCGATGGGACATCCGACATCCCAGTCCACCGGAAGGGGCATGGGCGCCCCAGAACCACGGGTGGCTTGGAACGCCACGTCGATGCCGGCTCCGCCCACGACATTGCGAAAGCGGTGGGTACCGAAATGACTTTGAATCCGTTCCGCCAACTGGGCAGCGTCATGGCAGGCAGGGTGCCACGTCACATAAATCAGGAATGGCGGAGGAGGTAGATAAGACATCGGGTCTAAGCACACTTGCGGATCAGAAGGTTCCTCTTCTCCTCAAGGAGGTGGAGTGGAGGGCCACCGTAATATAGCCCCCGTCCCTGTCAGCGACCAATCATCATGGCAGACCCCCCCTAAACCATGACCCGGATTGTTTTCCCAGATCGCCATCGTTCGGTATCCGGTGAGAGGAAAGCCCATTCCACATTCCTTGGCCTTCCTCATGCTCATGATCTTCCATGTCCTGTTGGGGAATATCGAGATGCCATACCCGCGAACCGTATCCGGTGTCGATTCGCTGCTCGGCTCGGCATTGCGCTGGGAGTATGAGGGCCAAAGGGGGAGGCGCTGCAGGGCGCGAACTCCCGGGGGCAGAGATGGAGAATTCACGAAGTGGATGGGTCAATGCCTCTGTCGGCTTCACAGCGAAGTACAGGGACAAGGAGGCCAAGAAGCGACGGATGACTCGTCTATAATGACAAGGACACGGACAATCTCGCACCCGATAGTGGCGGCGGCTAGATTCCGCAGAACCGTTTCGCCGAGGCTGGCGATGACGATGAGGTAGGCGGAGGGCTTGCAGCGCCTGCCCTGACGCAGCTCGTGTTGCTGGCGTCCCTGGCTGGCAAGTCTCCAGAGTAGGATCACTTCTGTGTCGTGGTCTTGGCCGCTGACTACACCGCCGACTCCCCCGGCCTTCTGGCCGGCGTGGATCTCCAGGCTCCGACCATCACCCTCTCACCCGCGAGCCCGAAGGAAAACGACGAGGAGATGAGGGATGTCAGGGCAGACGGGACCTTGGTGACATCGTTGCCGGGACCTCTGCGTGGACTGACTGAGACCGCCGGCGCATTGCCGGTCATCCGGTTGTCCGCACTGGTCGTGGCCCTGGCTCTCGCCAAGGGGTGCGGTGACGGTCCGGCCGCACCTCCGACGCCAGACGCCTCTCGTCCGACGACCGTTGTGGTCAGCCCGGCCACGGTCGAGCTGACGGCATTCGATGAGACCGTTCAGCTGACGGCGGAGGTGCGTGACCAGAACGGAGGGTTGGTGGTCGGCGCGGCAGTGAGGTGGAGCACCAGTGACCGGCTAGTGGCGGAGGTCAACCCGTCGGGCCTAGTGACCGGGGTCGGCGAAGGGGTGGCGACGATCACGGCGCGCGCCGGCAGTGGAGAGGGGACGGCCGAGGTCAGGGTTGCCGATCCGGAGAGGGCAGCGCTGGAGGAGTTCTACGAAGCGACGGACGGTCCCAACTGGGTCAACTCCGGGAACTGGCTGACCGACGCGCCGCTCGGGGAGTGGTTCGGGGTGGAGACCGATGCCGACGGCCGCGTCGTCGGGCTGGATCTCGCCGGCAGGTGGGAGAGCGAGACGCGAACCGTGGTCATCCACGGCCTCTCGGGCGCGATCCCGCCTGGACTGGGCAGGCTCACGAAGCTGACGCAGCTGGATCTCGACTACAACCTCCTTCGCGGCCCCATCCCGGCTGAACTGGCCGGCCTCGAGGACCTCACGGAACTGAGTCTGCGGAGGAACCAGCTGACCGGCCCCATCCCGGCTGGACTCGGCAATCTTTCCCGTCTGGAGACACTGGATCTCTACCACAACGGCCTCTCGGGACCGATCCCTCGTGAACTCGGCAGGCTCACGAAGCTCCGGTGGGCAGCCCTTTCCAGAAATGACCTCTCGGGACCGATCCCGGCCGCCCTCGGCGATCTGGACAACCTCACCTACCTCTCTCTCTGGGGAAACGGCCTCTCAGGTCCGATCCCCTCGAGCTTTCTCGGGCTCGATGCGCTGGAGCGGATCCGCTTCGAGAGGAACGCGGGTCTCTGCATGCCGGGCACGACCGATTACGTCGAATGGACGGCGGGGATCGAAGCCTCCGGACCCTACTGCAACGAGTCGGACGTCGGTGTGCTCGACCTCCTGTACGAGACCGCCGGGGGGGCGCGCTGGATCGATTCCGGCGGGTGGCGTGAGACCCCGGCACTGGACGAATGGTACGGGGTGACGGCCAACGCCCTCGGTCGGGTCGAGGGTATCGACCTGACGGCCAACGGCTTGACGGGGGGCCTGCCGGCCAACGTCGGGAGCCTCGCCGGGATGACCGCGCTCCGGGTCGGGGACAACGCACTCTCGGGCCGTCTGCCGCTCTCGCTCTCCTCCCTCCCGCTCGTCGAACTCCGGTATGGGGACACCGCCCTCTGCGTCCCGGCGGAGGCGTCGTTCGGATCCTGGCTCGACGGGATCAGCGTCCACGAGGGCACGGGGATGGAGTGCGGTCCGGCCGTCGACCGCGATTTCCTGGTGGCGCTCTACCAGGCGACGGACGGACCGCATTGGCACAGCGACGACAACTGGTTGACGGACGCGCCGCTCGAAGACTGGTACGGGATCGATGCGGATGCCGCCGGCCGCGTTGTCGCCCTGGACCTCATCGCCAACAACCTCACGGGCTCGATCCCGCCGGAGCTCGGGAGCCTGGACGGCCTGGAACGGCTGCGACTGCAGAGGAATGCACTCGCGGGCCCGATCCCGTCCGGGCTCGGCAGGCTCGCGAGCCTGGAGCAGCTGGATCTCTACGAGAACGATCTCGCGGGTCCGGTCCCGCCGGAGCTCGGCGACCTCGCGGACCTCGAGCGCCTGGACCTTGCAAACAACAACCTCACGGGCCCGATCCCGCCTGCACTCGGCAGGCCCACGAGGCTGGAGCGGCTGGATCTCTCCGAGAACGGCCTCACGGGTCCGATCCCGCCCGAGCTCGGCGACCTTGTGAAGCTCTGGCGTCTGGACCTTGCGGACAACGGCCTCGCGGGCCCGATCCCGCCAGAGATCGGCAGGCTTGCGGCCATGAGGTGGATGTACCTCGAGGGGAACGGTCTCACGGGTCCGATCCCGCCTGAGCTCGGCGGCCTCACCGGCCTCCGGGGCCTCGATCTCGCAGGTAACCGCCTCGCCGGCCCGCTCCCCCCGGAGCTCGGCGGAATCTCCACGCTGCGGCAACTCTCTCTCGGGAACAACCCGGGGCTCGCGGGTCCGATCCCGGCCGGATTCACGGACCTCCGCCTCGAGGCACTGCTGGCCGGGGGCACCGGTCTCTGCGCGCCTTCCGAGCCCGATCTCCAGGCCTGGCTGGCGACAGTCTACCGGCGACGGATCGCTACCTGCGGGGGAGGGGGCGGGTCGATGGCCTACCTCACCCAGGCCGTGCAGTCGCGCGACCATCCGGTTCCGCTGGTCGCGGGCGAGAAGGCTCTGCTCCGCGTCTTCGTCACCGCCGCGGGCCCCGCGACAGCCAACATCCCCCCTCTCACGGCACGGTTCTACCTGGACGGAACCGAACGGGTGGTGATGGACATCCCCGCGCAAGCGACGGCCATTCCCGCCGCAGTTGTCGAGGAGCGCCTCTCCGCCTCCGTCAACGCGGAGGTTCCCGCCGAGGTGATACAGCCGGGTCTCGAGGTGGTGATCGAGATCGATCCGGGCGACACCCTGGATCCGGGCCTCGGGGTGGCCGACCGGATCCCGGAGAGGGGGCGCATGGCGGTCGAGGTACATGAGATGCCCACATTCGATCTCACGGTGATCCCCTTCCTCTGGAACACCGAGCCCGACAGGTCGATCGTGGCGACGGCCGAGGGGATGGAGGCGGATCCGGAGGGCCACGATCTGCTCTGGGCCACCCGTGCGCTCCTGCCGGTCGGTGATCTCCGGGTCACGGCCCACGAGCCTGTGCTCAGTACGAGCAACAGCGCATCCGCCCTGCTGGGCGAGACGAGGGCGATCATGGCCATGGAAGGCGGCGGCGGCCGCTACATGGGCATGATGGCAGGACCCATCTCGGGGGGAATCTCGGGCGTGGCGAGTCGGCCCGGCCGGACGAGCTTTTCGGTGCCTGTCGCGTTGACAATGGCCCACGAACTCGGTCACAACCTGAATCTCCGGCACGCACCGTGCGGGGATCCCGCCCGGCTGGACCTGTCATTTCCCCATCCGGAGGGATCCACCGGTGCCTGGGGGTATGACAGCCGCAGCGGGAGACTGGTAAGTCCGGACTACAGGGATCTGATGTCCTACTGCGAACCGGAGTGGGTCAGCGACTACCACTTCACCAACGCGCTCCGTTACCGCCTCTTCGACGAGAGGTCGCACCTGATCGCAGCCCAGGCCGATCAACAGGCGGAGTCGCTTCTCCTCTGGGGCGGCACGGATGCAGATGGCGCACCCTTCCTCCACCCGGCCTTCGTCGTCGAGGCCCCGCCCGCGCTCCCGGACGTGACCGGTGAGCACCGGATCACGGGCCGGACCGCCGACGGCGACGAGCTCTTCTCCCTCGACTTCGCGATGCCGGAGGTCGCCGACGGCGACGGAAGCTCCTCCTTCGCTTTCGTTCTCCCGGCGGAGCCCGGGTGGGCCGGAAACCTGGCCGGCATCACACTCTCCGGCCCGGGGGGCTCGGCGACGCTGGACAGTGACACCGACCTCGCCACGACGATCCTGCTCGATCCGAGCACCGGAGAGGTGAGGGCCATCCTCCGGGATCTGCCTGAAGCGGATGCGGCGGCCCTCGCCCCTCAGGCGGGCCCGGACAGCCTCGACGTGCTCTTCAGCCGCGGGATTCCCGATGCGGCAGCCTGGAATCGGTGAGGAGCTGCGGCCTGGAACCTGCGGGCCGTGCCGTAGCGGGTGGCCATGGCCGTTGAACCCGGGTGTTGCGCCTCCGAGGTTCGGGAGCCGGGTGAAGTTCACGCGTCTGGCCGCCCGGCAGGCCTATGCCGGGAGCGATATCTGCGCTCCGCGTGATGGTGACGTCCCTGATCTGCGGTCTCGCCATCCGCTTGCGCTCCCGGTCGGGCGTTGCCGGGTCTTGCCCGAGGCGCGGGAAGTCGTTGGCAAACAGAAGGATGCGGTGCCGCTGCACGTCGTCCAACCCGGTGGGGTCGTCGGCGCGTCGTTCCTCCGGTTCGTGGCGGGCGTCGTCGGGAGCGTGCAGGCGGGCATTCCACTCGGCTTCCGGAGCATCGGCCGCGAGCGGGTTGTCCGGGTGTGTGGAGCCGTAGCGTCGGTGCTGCGCATTCCGATGATGTCGTCCACCCATTCCGAGGCATGCCGTCCACCGTGGAGCAACGGCCGGCACCCGCGTCGACCTCGGCGCATCCATCGGGAGGGCGCGTGCTGTCGCCGCCGCTGGTCGTCGACGGGATCGGCTGCCTCCCGGTCACCCCGAACGGAGCGAAGCTGTTCTTCCGGCTCATCGACGAGTGGTACGGGAGCATCCCGACGGTGCTGACCTCCGGCGAGGGGTTCGAGCACCGGGGCGAGATCCTCCACGGCGAAGTGATGCCCGCCGCGTTCCTGGACCGGCTGTTGCACCACAGCCACATTGTCGACATCCGTCGCAACAGCTACCGGGTGCGGCGTCCCCCGGAGCTCCCGAAGGCCATCCATACCACGGCCTCGAGGACCAGGGATGCCGAGTCGGCCGGGAGAGAAAGAAACCGTAAAGCACGGCGGGGACCGGCCGGAAGTGTCCATTGTTCGATGGCCAACGACATCGCTCACGTGGTCCACTCATTCCGGATGCCCCCGCCAGCCGCCAGGACCCGTGCGCCCGCCACCGTGGAGCCGCTACACGCCAATACGACCGGAATGGACGGGATCCGGGCCGGAGACACCCCGAAACGCCGCGTCGGCGGCGCTCGGGAACCGGCCGGGAGAGGCCACTCCGGAAGGCCCCGAAGGGGTCTCGGAATGCACCGTGCGCAATGCCGCTCGCACCACCCGGAACCACCCGCTACAGTACGCCCGCCATTCATCTTCGCCGACCGGTACGCCGTCCATGACGACTACGAAACGAGTGGTCCTGCCTCCGCGAGGCCACCGATCCATGACTGAGAAGTGGGGCGCCGCCGTTGTTCGGCCTGTCGCCGTTCTCCTCCTGGCTGCCGTCGCGTCCTGCAGTGACTCGGTCGTGGCTCCGCCCGGGGATCCGCAGCAACCCGTCACGATCGCCGGCACCCGGTCGGCGACCGGTCCCCTCCGAACGGACGGGGGCGAGATGGAGCGGGGACTCCGGTTGGCCGTGGTGATGCTGAACGAGGCGGGGGGGATCGGCGGCCGACCGGTGCAGCTCCTCCTGCGGGATGACGGGAGCGATCCCGAAGCGGCGGCCGCCATCTACCGCGAGCTGGCGGCCACCGATTCCATCGACCTTCTCGTCGGCCCCTACGCGAGCTCGATCACGGCTGCAGTGGTGCCGGTGGCTGAAGCGGCGGCCCGCCCGCTCGTCACCGCTCTGGCCGGATCGCACACGATCTGGAGCGGCCAGAACCGGGAGTGGAGCGTGCAGATGCTCAACGATGCGCGCGACAACCTGAGCGGAGCGGTGATCGTTGGGGCGAGGGCAGGCGTCGAAACCGTGGCCATGGTCTACGAGGACTCGAGATTTCCCGTATCGGCGGCGGAAGGCGTCCGCGATGCCGTGGCCGAGCTCGGCCTCCGCCTGGTCATGGACGAGAAGTACGGGATCGGCGAAGCCGATCATCTCGCCTTCGCGGTCCAGGCGCGGGATCTGGGGGCGGACCTCTTCCTGGGCGGCGGCTATACCGAGGACGCCATCGCGTTCACGCGCGCCGTGGCGGAGGCCGGCTACCGTCCTCTCCTCTTGAGCTGGAGCGTCGGGACCGCCGCCCCCGGCTTTCCCGCCCAGGTGGGCCTCGATCTCGCCCGGTGCATGATCGGCAACGCCCCCTGGGTCCCTTCGCTCGCCACCTCGGGGTTCCTCGCGAGCAACGCCACCTTCCTCGAGCGCTACGAGGAGGCCCACGGCATGCCTCCGGCCTACAATGCAGCAGCCGGATTCGGGGCCATCGAACTGCTTGCCGAGGCGGCGGAGGCCTCGTTGTTGCCCGACGGGGAGATTTCCGAGGCCCGCGTGCGCGACTACCTCTTCTCCGCCTCGACCGAGACGGTGCTCGGGCCCTTCGGGGTGGTGCCGCTTGGCGAGCCGGACGCCGGAAGCCAGCGCAGGATCACACGCCTCCAGCTCCAGTGGCAGGACGATGGGGAGGGAGGGCTCGTGCAACGCGTCCTCTACCCGGACGAGGCGGCGGCGCCGGACACCAAGCCATGCACGAATCCTGATTCCGCGACCGTGGTCCCCTAGCAGTCCGTGGAAAAAGTCCATTGGTCGTGGAGGTGGAGTTACGAGGGGGTT
>CAZHGS010000052.1:0-16693 GCA_964532325.1 uncultured Gemmatimonadaceae bacterium
CGCGCGCTCCGGGGGGCAGCCGCGCCGGTGATGATCCGGTCCCTGTCGATCAGGAAGACGAACGCGAGCGTTGCGAGCCCGCTCACCGCCGTGAGGACCGCGCCGAAGGCGAACCCGCCGACGGCCAGGGTGTCGAGGAGGAGCACGGTGGCCGCCACGAGGACGACGTAGGCGAGCGCCACGGGCAGGAGCACCTTCCAGCCGAGGTGCATGACCTGGTCGTAGCGGAATCTGGGGAGCGTCCACCGGATCCAGATGAAGAGGAGCACGAAGAACGAGGTCTTGAGCGCGAACGCCGCGAAGGTCAGCGCCGTCTTCCACCATGCGGGCGAGGCCGGGAGCGGGGTTCCTGCCTCGGTGAAGCCCGCGATCAGCTGTCCCTCGTGCCAGAACATCCGGTCGCCGTCCCAGAAGGGGATGCTCCATCCGCCGAGAAAGAGCGTGGCCATCAGGGCCGAGGCGGTGAGGATGTGCGCGTATTCCGCGATGAAGAACATCGAGAACTTCATCGCCGAGTATTCCGTGTGATACCCGGTGACGAGCTCCGATTCCGCTTCCGGAAGGTCGAAGGGCAGGCGGTTCGTCTCGGCGAAGGCGGAGATGACGAAGAGGATGAATGCCAGCGAGAGTGGGAAGACGAACCAGAACCCCGTCCGCTGCTGCTCCGAGACGATCTCGGTAAGGGTGACGTTCCCCGCGAGGATCAGGACGGGGATGAGCGAGAGGCCGAGCGCGACCTCGTAGCTGATCATCTGTGCCGAGGACCGCACCCCGCCGAGCAGAGCGTACTTGTTGTTCGACGACCACCCGGCGAGAAAGAGCCCGTACACTCCGAGCGAGGCGAGGGCGAGGATGTATAGGATCCCGATCGGCACGTCCGCGACGATCATGTCGACCGCGCCCCACGGGGTGGGAAGCGGGGCGGCGAAGGGGATGACTGCGAAGGTCGCGAGCGCGGGAACGATCGCGAGCGCGGGAGCGAGGATGAAGTAGAACCGGTCCGCGCTCGCCGGGAGCGTCTCCTCCTTGAGCACGTTCTTGATCCCGTCGGCGATCGGCTGCAGGAGTCCGAACGGCCCCACGCGGTTCGGGCCGAGCCGGTCCTGGATAAAGGCCGATATCCGGCGCTCCGCAAGGGTCATGTAGGCGACGACAAGGAGGATGGCGGTAAAGACGGCGACGACCTTGATCAGCGCGAAGACGAGGGCGGCGAGGGGGGCGGGCGCCTGCACAGCGTCAGCGCTCCCCCGCCGCCGGAGTGCCTGTCCCGCCGTCCGCTCCGGCCGCGGCCCCCGCTTCCGGCGGGCCGGGCATGCCGGCCGCGTCCCCGTCGAGTGCGGCGAGGAGGGTTCCGAGCACGCGGGAAGCCGGGCGCGCGGAGCCGGGTGCCTCGAGCGCCGCCCGGAAATGCTGGACCCGCCCCTCGTGGTTCGTGAACGAGCCCTCCGTCTCCGCGGAAGTGGCGATGGGGAGGACCGCGTGGGTCGGGGCGCCGCCGTCCGGCGGGTGCCACCCGAGGTAGAGGTAGAGCAATGCCTGCGCGCCGAAGTCTCCCGCCACGTCGCCGAGTTCGTCGCCCAGGACGATCAGGATCCCCCGGTGGCCCGCGAATTCCCCGAGCCCCCCTTCCCCGGCGGATGATCCCACGCGGCGCATCCCGAGGCGTTCCGCGCCTGTCCGGTTCGGCGTCAGGTCGCGCCGCCGGACGAGCTTCGGAAACCCCGGAAGCGGGATCTCCCCCTCCGCCTCCGGTGAGCGGAAGAGGATCTCACCGCCACCGAGACCGGCGAGGAGGGCGTGGAGCGCCGCGAGCTCCTCGTTCGAGGCGTAGGGCGAGGCGACCGCCGCAGCCGGCTCCCCTGATCTCGCGGCGCCTCGGAGGCGCGACCCGAGCCGGGCCGTCACCGCGTCCCACCCGTGGACCTCCGCTTCCGCGCCGGGAGCCCAGACCGGCTCCTCGAGGCGGTCCACGCGGTTCATCCAGCCGTAGCGGCCGCGGCCGTAGTCGCACATCCAGAAGCCGTTGACCTCCATGTTCTCGCGCGGCCTCAGCCGGTGCACGACGTTGTCGCGCGCATGGATCTCGATGTTGCAGCCCTGCGAGCAGCTCGCGCAGATCGAGGGCGTGTGCTCGAGATCCCATGCTCGGACCCGGTGGAGAAAGTCCTTCGAGACGAGCGCTCCCACGGGGCAGATGTCGATGATGTTCCCGCTGTAGGGTGAGCCGTCGAGCCCCTCGTCGAAGAAAGTGTCGATGACGGAGCGGTTCCCCCGCTCGACCACGGTGAGGAGGGGATCGCCTGCAACTTCGTCCATGAAGCGCACGCACCGGGTGCACATGACGCAGCGGTCCCCGTAGAAGAGGACATCCCCGCCGAAATCGTCGCGTCCGAAGACGCGCTTGGGCTCGCGGCTGCGGCCGCGGGCGCGCCCCTCCGCAAACACGTAGTCCTGCAGCTTGCACTCGCCGGACTGGTCGCAGATGGGGCAGTCGAGCGGGTGGTTGGCCAGGTAGAACTCGAGCACGCCCTCCCGCATCCGGAGCGCCGGCTCGCTGGCCGTGTGCACTACCTGTCCCTCCTGGACCTCCGTCACGCAGGAGGGAACGAGCTTCGGAGCCCCTTCGAGCTCGACGAGGCAGAGCCTGCACTGCGCCGGGGAGGAGAGGCCCGGATGGTAGCAGTAGTGCGGCACGAGGGTTCCGGCGGACCGGGCCGCCTCGAGGATCATCGTCCCGCGCGGGACGGAGAGCTCGACGCCGTCGATGCTGAGCCGGACGTGCTCCGGGGCGGGGGTTCGGGCGGCCACGGCTCAGGAGACTCCCGCCACCGCGGTCGCGGGCATCAGGGCCAGGTAGTCTTCCCGGAACTTCTCGATCGAGGAGATCACGGGCGCGGCGGCCGAGTCGGAGAGGACGCAGATCGTCGTGCCGGTCATCTGCTCGCTCAGTTCGACGAGAGTGTCCAGATCCTCCACCCTGCCCCGCCCCTCCTCGATCCGCCGGAGTGTCCGTGCCATCCAGGTCGTGCCTTCACGGCACGGCGTGCACTGCCCGCACGACTCGTGGGCGAAGAAGTCGACCATACGCCGCACCTGCTTGACGATGTTCGTCGTCTCGTCCATCACGATGACCGAGGCGCATCCGAGCATCGATCCCTTCTCCTGGACCCCCTCGTAGCAGAGTGTGCAGCCTTCGCAATCGCCGGCGTCCATGACGGGAACCGACGCGCCGCCGGGGATCACGGCCTTCAGCCGACGTCCCTCCGGGATGCCGCCGCAGACGTCCTCGATGAGCTCCTCCATGGGGAATCCCATGGGAAGCTCGAAATTGCCGGGCCGGTTCACATGCCCGCTCACGCAGAAGAGTTTCGTGCCGGGGCTCTTTTCGGTTCCCCACTGCCGGTACCACGTCGCCCCGTTGCGGAGGATGTGGGGCACGGCGGCGAGGGTCTCCACATTGTTGATCGTCGTGGGCCTCCCGAACACCCCGGAGGCTGCCGGGAAGGGCGGCTTCATTCTCGGCAGTCCCCTGTCGCCCTCGAGCGAGGTCATCAGCGCCGTCTCTTCCCCGCAGATGTAGGCGCCCGCGCCCTGGTGGACGGTGATGTCGATCGTGGTGCCGGACCCGAGGATGTCCGCGCCCGCGAGTCCCGCCCCGTAGGCCTCCTCCACCGCGCGGGCGAGGATGAGGTTCGTCTCGAAGAACTCGCCACGGCAGTAGACATAGATGTGGTCCGCACGGATCGCGTACGCGGCGATCAGGCAGCCCTCGATCAGCTGATGCGGCGACCAGCGGAGGATCTCCCTGTCCTTGAAGGTGCCGGGTTCCGACTCGTCCGCGTTGCAGCAGAGGTAGTGGGGCCCCGTCTTCTCCTTCGGCATGAACGACCACTTGAGGCCGGTCGGGAAGCCCGCCCCGCCCCGCCCCCTGAGGCCCGCGTCGCTCACCGCCCCGATGACGCCCTCGGGGCCGAGCTGGAGGGCACGCTCGAGCCCGTCGTAGCCGCCGAGCGCACGCCAGCCGGCGAGGGAGCGCGACGCGGGGTCGCCCCACCCCCGGCTGAGGATGCGCACCTCCCTCTCGTGCGTGTAGGGGTACGCCATGCTACCCCGCTCTCCCCCTCAGATGCTCGAGGATCCGGGGTACGTCCTCGACGGTAACGTTCTCGAAGTACCGGGAGTTGATCTGTACCGCCGCGGGAAACCCGCATGCTGCGAGGCACTCGACCTCGGTGACGGTGAAGAGGTCGTCGGGCGAGGTCTCGCCGAGTTCGGTTCCCGTCTCCGCGAGAAAGGCCGCGAGCACCTCCTCCCCCCCGCAGAGGTTGCACGAGATGTTCGTGCACACCTGGATCAGGAAGCGCCCGACCGGGCGCCGGTTGTACATCGTGTAGAAGGAGGTGACGCCCCGGACGTACGCATGCGCGAGTCCGAGAGTGTCGGCGACCGTCGCCATCGTCTCGTCGGAGATGTGCCCCCGTAGCTCGTGCGCCATGTTGAGCACGGGTATGAGGGCGGCCTGGGCGGTGGGATAGCGCGAGAGGATCTTCTCGATGCGCTCGCGGTAGGGCCCCTCGAAGAGCGGAGCGTCGGGGTCCTTGTCCGCGAGGATGTAGGGCAGCGCAGGCGCGGCCCCGGGGTGGCCTCCGTCGGGGAGGAGGGTCCCCACGTACTCGTCCCCCCTGACATCCGCCTCGGTCAGCTCGAACTCCCCCGTGTTTCCTGCCCAGCCCGGGTTCCGGAAGGGTGCTTCGCCCCGCCGTGGCTCCAGAGGCGCGTCGCTCACCGGTCGATCTCGCCGAGCACGATGTCGAGGCTCGCGTTCACCACGATGACGTCGGCGAGCAGGCTTCCCTCGACGAGCTTCGGGATCACCGAGAGGTTGATGAAGGAGGGGGGGCGGATCCGCCAGCGAACCGGCTTCGCCCCCCCGTCGCTCACCACGTACATCCCGAGTTCGCCCTTCGAGCCCTCGACGGCGAAATACGATTCGCCGGGGGGCGCCTTGACGCCCTCGATCACGAGCTTGAAGTGGTGGATCATCGACTCCATGTCGTTCATGCAGTCGGTCTTGTCCGGAAGGACGATCCTGGGGTCGTCCACATTGATCGGACCCTCCGGAAGCCGTTCGAGTGCCTGAACGAGGATCCGGCAGCTCTGGCGCATCTCCTCCATCCGCACCATGTAGCGGTCGTAGCAGTCCCCGTGCTCGCCGACCGGGATCTCGAAGTCGTATGTCTCGTAGTCGTAGTAGGGGCGGTCCTTGCGGAGGTCGTAGGGCACCCCGGAGGCCCGCAGGTTCGGACCGGACAGCCCGGCGTTGACCGCCTCCGCACCCGAGATCACGCCCACCCCCTGGGTGCGCCCGAGGTGGATCCCGTTCGTGGCGAGCAGCGCCTCGATCTCGTCAAGCGTGTTCGGGAGCGCGGCGACGAATTCGCCCACCCCCTCCGCCCATCCCGGGGGGAGGTCGGCCATCATCCCCCCCACGCGGGTGGCCGAGGTCGTGATCCGGGCGCCTGTCAGCGCATCGTGGAGCTCATAGACCTTTTCGCGCTCCTGAAAGGCGTAGAGAAAGGGCGTGAACGCGCCCACGTCGATGGCCCACGTGCCGAGCCAGAGGAGGTGGGAGAAGATCCGGTCGAGCTCCATGCAGATGACGCGGACGACCCTGCAGCGCTCCGTCACCTCGACGCCCATCATCTTCTCGACGGCCATCACGTAGGCGCAGTTGTAGATGAGGGGCGCGAGGTAGTCCATGCGGTCGGTGAGCGGAACGATCTGGTTCCAGTCGCGGTACTCGCCGAGCTTCTCGAAGGAGGAGTGGAGGTAGCCGATGTGGGGGATGCAGCGCACGACGGTCTCGCCGTCGAGCTCCAGGACGAGCCGGAGCACGCCGTGGGTGGCCGGGTGCTGGGGCCCGATATTGATGAGCATGCCCTCCGAGTCGAAGTCCGGCTCCGGGAGGTCGGCGGGCCCGAGCACGCCCGGGCTCGGGCGCATGTCGAGCCCGAGCTCCGGATTGCGCGAGACCTCGAATTCGACGGTGCGGTGGGTCACTGCCGGCGATCTCCTCCGGCGGGCGGCCCGCTCTCCTCCCCGGTCTCCTGCCAGGGGACCGGCCTCGCCTTCCCGGCGATCTCGAACTCCGCCGGGATGTAGTAGTCGCCGGGCTCCTGGGAGAGGGCCCGGCGGGTCTGTTCCTCCCTGGAGAAGCGGCCGCGCAACGGGAAGTCCTTGCGGAGCGGATGGCCTTCCGCGTAGTCGTCGGGCATCAGGATGCGCCTGAGGTCCGGGTGTCCGCGGAAGGTGATGCCGAACATGTCGTAGACCTCGCGCTCGAGCCAGTTGGCGGCCTCCCAGAGCGGGACGGCGGAGTCGATGACGAGGTCCGAGAGCGGGAGCTCGGCCTTGAGCCTGAGCGCCTGGCGATGCGGAATCGAGAAGAGCTGGTAGACGACCTGGAGGGGTCGGCCACCGCTGAAATCGACCGCGGTGAGGTCCGAGAGGTAGTCGTAGTGGTGATCCGGTTCCCGCTTGAGCCAGGCGAGAACCTCGAGGATCCGCGAGGGATCCACGTAGATGACGTGCTCGTCGCCGGCCGTCACCTCGTGGCGGCGGAACGCGTCCGGGAACCGTTCGGCGAGTGGCCGGACGGCGGTGTGCTCCGGGGCCTCGAGCGCGGCTCCAACGGATGTCCCCTTCACCTGTCTGCCCTCAGTCAGCCGGGTGACGCGCTGCGTCCGGGACGAGACCTCCGCTGCTCTCCTGCAGGGTCGAGTTGCCGAAGGGGCCGGAAAGGGCCATGACCTCGGCGTCGCCGGCCCGGGGGCGCCCGGCCTCTTCGGGGTCCTCGCGGCGGTGCTCTGCATGGTGCGCCAGCGACTCGCCGCGCACTTTTTCCTGAATCATCATGAGACCGTAGATGAGCCCCTCCGGCCTCGGCGGACAACCGGGCACGTAGACGTCCACCGGGATGATGGTGTCGATCCCCTGCACCATGGAGTAGACGTCGAAGACGCCGCCCGAGGAGGCGCAAGCTCCCATGGAGACGCACCACTTGGGCTGCGGCATCTGGTCCCAGATCCGGCGGAGGACCGGGGCCAGCTTGTAGGGCACGCGCCCGGCACAGATCAGGACATCGGCCTGGCGGGGCGAGAAAGACATCCGCTCCATCCCGAACCGCGCCAGATCCTGGTTGGAGGCGGCCGAGGCCATCATCTCGATCGCACAGCACGCGGTGCCGAAGGGCATCGGCCAGAGCGAGTTGCGCCGCGCCCAGTTCACCACGTAGTCGACCTTCGTGGTGAGAAAGGTCGGCGTGCCGGCCCCGAGGAGCCCGCCCGACACCTGCGGAAGCGGACGGGTCTTCTTGCTCATTCCCAGTCGAGTCCGCCCTTTCGCCACTCGTAGACCAGCCCGACGACGAGGACGAGGGTGAAGATGAGTACGGCGACGAATCCGCTCCATCCGAGGGCCCGCATCTCAACCGCCCACGGGATGAGGAAGATAGCCTCGAGGTCGAAGATGATGAAGCTGATCGCGACCATGTAGAAGTGTACCGAGAAACGCCCCCTCGTGTCGGTCAGGGGTACGATGCCCGACTCGTACGGGATCTCCTTCTCGGGGGTCGCCCGCCTCGGGTTCAGCACGTGGGACACCGCGAGCATTCCGACGGCGTTGAGCACCGACACGACCAGAAGGATCAGGATCGGCAGGTAGCTGGACGCCATGTCGACGCGTCGGCGGACTTTGTGAAATAGTTCACTTGCGGCACGCGGAATCTACCCGGCCGCGGGAAGAAGTGTCAACCCGGCCGCGGGGGGCCGGGCCGGGCTCGCGGCGGCCCGCGACTTTCCCGCATCACCGGATCGGCCTATACTCCCGCCGCCCGGCCCGCGAGTCCGTCGAGTATGCTCGATCCAGGCCGTAGTCTCGTCCAACAGGCTGCCCCTCGCCTCCGGTTCCGGGATGCGATGACGATCCGAAACGACCGGTGGATCCGGCGCATGGCCGAGGAGCACGGGATGATCGCGCCCTTCGAGACGAACCAGGTGCGGGGCGGCACGATCTCCTACGGCGTCTCCTCCTACGGCTACGACATCCGGGTGGCGTCCGAGTTCAAGGTCTTCACGAATGTGTACAACGTCGTCGTCGACCCGAAGGACTTCGACGGGCGGTCCTTCGTGGACGTTGTCGGGGAGGACTGCATCATCCCGCCGAATTCCTTCGCTCTCGCCAGAACGGTCGAGTACTTCCGGATCCCGCGCGATACGATGGTCCTCTGCGTGGGGAAGAGCACCTACGCGCGGTGCGGGATCATCGTGAATGTCACACCACTCGAGCCGACCTGGGAGGGATTCCTCACACTCGAGATCTCCAACACCACCCCGCTTCCGGCCAAGATCTACGCGGATGAGGGGATCGCGCAGCTGCTTTTCTTCCAGAGTGACGAGGAGCCGGAAGTCGCCTACGAGGACCGGAGCGGGAAGTATCAGAAACAGACGGGGGTGACGCTCCCGAGGATCTAGCGCCGTCGGCCCCCGTCCACGGGTTGGGGAGGGGTGGTTCGTGTTTCCCGGAAGGTCAGTGGAGGGCGGCCATCGTTTCGCGCACGGCGTCGGCGCTCTTCGCGAGCGCGCCCTTCTCCAGGTCGGAGAGCTCCACCTCGATGATGGACTCGAGGCCGCCCGCTCCGAGCTTGCACGGCACGCCGAGGAAGATGCCGGCCTGCCCGTACTCGCCGCGGAGATAGGCCGCGCAGGGCAGGATCCTCTTCTTGTCCTTGACGATGGCCTCGACCATCTGCGCCGCGGCGGAGGACGGGGCGTAGTAGGCGCTCCCCGTCTTGAGGTAGCCGACGATCTCCGCGCCGCCGTTGCGGGTCCGGTCGATGAGCGCCTCGATCCGGTCCCTCGGCATCAGCTGCGCCAGGGGGATGCCGCTCACGGTCGTGTAGCTGACGAGCGGCACCATCGTGTCCCCGTGGCCCCCGAGCACGAGCGCCTGGATGTCCTCGACGCTCACATCGATTTCCTGTGCGATGAACGACCTGAATCTCGCGGTGTCGAGGACCCCCGCCATCCCGATCACCCGCTCGCGCGGAAAGCCCGACGCCTCCAGGGCCACATAGCACATGACGTCGAGCGGGTTCGAGACCATGACAATGATGGCGTCCGGTGCGACGCGGGCGATCTCGGCGGAGACGGACCGGACGATGCCGGCATTCGTGTTGAGGAGATCGTCGCGGCTCATCCCCGGCTTCCTGGCGATGCCCGCCGTCACCACGAAGATCTCCGAACCCTCGCTCGCGTCGTAGCCTGTCGAACCGGTGACACGGGTGTCGAAACCCTCTACCGGCGCGCTCTCCCACTGGTCGAGACCCTTGCCCTGCGGGATCCCGTCGACGACGTCGACCAGGACGACCTCCCTGGCGAGCTCCATCTCGGCAAGTCGCTGGGCGGCGGTCGCCCCGACATGACCGGCGCCGACGACAGTGATCTTCCTCATCCAGCCCCTCCAGCCGGTGGCTCCCCAGTGCAAGGCCGCCGCAACCTATCCGGGCCCTTCCGGGGTGTCAACGGCGGACGGGACCGCTTCGGGGGCACCCGGAAAACAGCCGGCCGCGGGACCTGGAGGCGCCTCAACCGGCCACCGGGAGACCGTGTCATCTGCCGGAATGGCACTTCCGAAAAAACTGTCGATGGCACGCAAGAAGCGAAGTCGGTGCCCCTACGGCGCTGGTGAATGGGGCCGGAACCGCGTCCGGATCTTCCCGGATCCCAAGGCCGGCAATTTCCAGATTGAGTGGCGATAGAACGGGCGCGGGCTCACCCGGTCGCTGGGACACCGCGATTGGGTAAAGGCGAAACGGCAGGCGGACGAGTTCCCCGCAGGGTTCACAAAACCGGAGCCGAACGACCAGAAGGACGCCGAGCCCGAACCGCTCACGCTGGGAAGGCTTCTTGACATTTACGGTGAGGAGTTGACGCCCACGAAGGCAGAGACCTCTCAGCGGTCCGACTGGGCCGCGACGAGGATGTTCTTCCAGTTCTTCGGTCGGGACCGGAGACCAGAAACGCTGTCCCAGCGCGACCGGGACCGGTTCATCCGGGCGCGGCGCGCGGGCAAGGTCGGACCGAGCGCAAAACCGGTATCCGACGCGACCCTCGAACACGATCTGAAGTGCCTGATCGCCGTGTTCAACTGGGCCGCGAGGTCGAAGGACGAGCGAGGCCGCCCGCTTCTCGACACGAATCCGTTGAAGGGCCTGAAGATGCCCACGGAGAAGAACCCCACGCGGGTGGTGTTGGCCGAGGAGGAGTACCAGGCGCTTCTCGGGGTGTCCCGGCCGGCCCGCAACCTCGGAGGTCAGGCGAAGTCCGACCGCCAGAGATGGACGACGCGAGCCGCGAGCCGCCGTTGGTGTTCGTCCAGGAGCCCCAGGGTCCAGTTTTCCGGCGCCGTTTCCGCAACCGCGTTAGCCAGCGTGTAGCCGCTCTCGGCGTAGGCCCGAACCTTCTCGGTGTAGCTCGCGTTACCCAATTTGCGGTTCAGGTTGGCCTCCAGCAGCGTTAGGTTGCCGATCCGGTTCACGACCGCCTCTTGTGTTGCCGTCGGAAATTCTTCCTCCCAATCCGCTCCCGGGTTCTCCGGCATGATGTGTTCGATGGTCCCAGGGTCGGTCTCGGGATTGCAGGGTCTCCCGGATCGATCCTCCTCCAGCCGTGCCAGGATGTACTTCACGAGCCGCTTCCGGGGCCCCCGCGTTGGTATTGATAGGAAGGTGAAATCAGTCGCAGTCTGTTCGTCGGAGATGTAGATCGGCCTCAGTACCTCGAACAGCTGTCTCGGACCTCTGACTGTACCGTCGGTCACCGCCTTGCTCGCACGGTGGTAGGCGACCTCAAGTGGGTTGGTATTCAACCTGCTGACGACCGTGTACCTGAAGGCCAGAGTGCAGACCAGCTTCAGCGTCCGGACGAAATCGTGCTCTGGCCACTCTTCGCGAACCACAAAGAGCAACGGCATCATCTGAGTCACGCGAAAAACACTCAGTTCCGCGATATACGGTCGAGCCTCCGGGGTTTCCAACCAATACCCGTGCGAAGGGTCCTTGACCGCGGCGAACACCTCGGCGCGCGACTCGAGAATCCTGAGAAGATCGTATACGTCGCGAGCAGATCGATGCCGGTCCCGTACCAGCTTGAACAGGCGTCGACGCCGCACTTGCGGCTCCTCACATAGCAAATGATACCGTAGTAGATCGGGGACATGTGCTTGACCAACGGTCGTGGCAATGCGGTGCCAGCGCCTGAGCATCGACTTGCGGTCCGCGCTGGACGCCCTCGCGAAGATGTAGTTCTTAAGCAGATCGGTGGTGGTCAACTCAAGGCCGCGGGCATTCAGGGTCTCGAACACGGTATACGCGTTGAGTGCGTCCTCAACGGTGATCAAGATAAAGACCAGACGCCTCGCAACGGTCTCGGAGACGAGTCTAGCAAGGGCAATGCCATCCCCGCCGAAAGATCCCGTGGCGCGGATCTGCTTCGTGAAGTACTGGAAGCAGTCCCACATGCACTTGTTCGAGCGGACTAGGCCCCGGGGATTCGCGGGCTTCCGCAACTGTACCAAGTAGTCCTGGTAGAAGCCGTCGTCCGTGTCGTTCAGGTTGAGGCGGCTGGATTCGACTAGTGACGCCGGATCCTTCTCTCCAATAAACCGCTTGCGAAGCTCGTCGGCCCGGGTGGCATTCTGCTCGGCGTCCACGCCGGAGGCGGCCAGCTTCTGAAGCGCATCGATCACCGCAAGCGCGAGAATGCTCAGCGTCGCAAGACGTTGCTGCCCGTCAATGACCACGAAACGCCGGTCGGATTGCGCCTCTACGACGAGCGCACCCATATAGTGGCGCGCGTCGTGTGGCCCGTGGATCTCGGTGATGTCATTCCAGAGATCCTCCCACTGCTCTTGGCGCCAGGAGTAGTCGCGCTGATAAGGCGGCACGAAGAACGCCCGGCCGTTCCCGATCAACTCCTGATAGTTGACCGTACGCGTATCCAAGAGCGTTGATCTGGCCACTTGTCCTCCCTAGGGCCCAATCGCTGGGTTCAACCGCTGACTTCGTGTCGCCAGCGACGGCAACATCCCGTTCACCAAGGTACTCCGGGGCCGCTTATCCGGCCAAGGCAGTCCGGTTGCATGTGTATCCCCGGACACGCTGTGGGTCTGGCTGATGGAAGCCGGTGTGTGGAAAGCGACACGGTCGACGGACCAAGCACGCTAGCTGTACGTACGGTGCGGGCGGCGTTGGGCGAGTTGGAGCAATTGCGACAGTTCGGCGCACAGGTGGCTAGAGGATCGCGCTGGGCCCTCCGGTGCGCCGCCGGCACGGCGCCCGCCGTCCGGCCGTCGCTCCCGTCAGCGGCGCGTGCCCCTGCCCGGCGGTGGCCCGCGGGACGGCCTGTCTCCCGGGTTCTCCGGGCCGGAGTCACCGCGCAGCCGCCGGATCTGGTTTCCGAACTGGTCCCGCAGGGCCTGGAGGCGAAGGACCTGCGAGGGCGTGAGGACCTCGAGCAGCCGGTCCTCCTCCTGCCTGAGCAACTCCGCCTCGCGCTCCCTGAGCGCGCGCATCTCCTCGAGCAGGCCGAGAGCGTCTTCCTCCGTCCCGTCCGGCCGCGCGAGGTGGTCGCTGATCCGCCTCTCGATCTCACGCCGCCGCGGGAGGAGTTCCGCGCGGGAGCGGGCGAAGACCGGGAACACATCGCCGAGCGCCTCCCGCTGTTCGTCGTCTAGGCGAAGCTCCCTCGCGATCCGGTTCTGGAAGCGTTCCCGGATACGCTCCACGAGTTCCTGGCGGGAGGGGGATGGCCCGCGGGTGCGAGCCTGTGCCGACGCGACGACGGGGGAGAGGCCGGCCGATGCCAAGAGTGCCGTGGTCACCGCGATGCGCCAGATCATGGTTCCATCTCCTCCAGGAGGGCCATCAGGAGCTCGTCGGAGAGAGCGTCGGGAACGGGGCCTCCCGCAACGACCCACTCGTCGCCGTACCAGATCGCAGGTTCCGGATCAAGGGCGATCCTCCAGACCGGATCGGCGCCGCGATCCGAAAGGAATCCGATCCCGAACACGAGGCCGGCCGCAGCGGCCGCTGCCAGCATCCACGCCACGGCGCGCGTTGGCCGCCGGTCCCGCCGCGCGGCGCCGGCCGTCGCTTCGTCTCGGGCCCGTTCGAGGACGCCGGTAAGGATCGTGGCCGGCGGCTCGGGTCGGAGCGCACGGATCCAGCCCACGAATCGGGCCTCGGCCGCACATTCCGGGCACCCATCGAGGTGCTCCTCGAGTCCTGGGTGTCCGGCGTCCGCCGGATTGCGCAACGGGAGCAGATCCCTCACCTCCGCGCACGAGATCGACGGCTCGCCGGGGCTGTGCACCAGGGAGCGGCCGCTCCCCTCTTCCAGTCTCTCTCTACCGTTTCGCATGCTTACCTAGCCACTCCCGCAACCTGCCGATCCCGTAGTGGTAGTTGACGCGCGCGGCTCCCTCGGTGGAGTTCGTGAGCGCGCCGATCTCCCGGAAGCTCAACTGGTCGAAGAGCCGGAGCGACACGCTCAGCCGCTGCTTCTCGGGGAGCCGCCGGAGCGCCTCCCGGACGCGTCGCACCTCGTCGGACCGGATCGCAACTTCGTCCGGCGCGTCGGCCGGCCTCGAGACCAGGTCGTCCTCGACGAGCCGTTCCTCACGGCGCCGGCGCCGGCTGCGCGCCAGGCTGAGGGCCTCATTCCTCGCTATGGAGAAGAGCCAGGTCCGGAAGGATGAATCGCCGCGAAAGCCGTCCAGTCGCCGGAGTGCCCGGAGGAAGGTGTTCTGCGCCGCATCCGCTGCCTGGTCCTCGTCACGGAGGAAGTTGAGCAGGAACCGGTAGACGCCCCCCTGATGCCGCCGAACAAGCAGGTTGAGGGCCTGCTGGTCGCCCCTCTGCGCGTGCGCGAGAAGTTCGGCGTCGTCGGGTCCGTCCGGACTCTGTCCTGTCGTCACCTAGGGTTGGACGCCGGGGAGGCGGTGCCCGTTAAACCGAAGTGCGGTGACTGGCCCCGGCGAAGCGGCCTGCATGCGCTAGCCTGCCGCGCCGCCGCCGCTCCTTCGGGCCGCGACCCGGCTGCGCAGCTTTTTCGACGGCTTGAACACCGGTACGTCGCGGGCCGGCACGGTGACGGCCTCGCCGGTACGGGGGTTTCTTGCCTGCCGCGGCCCGCGCTGGCGGACCTTCAGGGTGCCGAAGCCGCGGATCTCGATGTGTTCGCCGCGCGCGAGCGCATCCTTGACCGCCTCCAGGAATCCATTGACGACCATCGCGCAGTCGCGCTTCGTCAGTTTGGGACGGATTTGCTTTGCCACTTGGTCCACAAGCTGAGCCTTTGTCATTCCTCCCTCCCGCTCAAGGGCCAGGCCGCCGGACCCGGTTCTCCGGGCAACCCGGGAGAACCGATCCGCTTCGGGCATCCCGTAAGTTGCTAGGGTAACGGAGCTTGAATCGGGTCGCAACCCCGCCTTGCCAGGGGGTGCCCTGCGGACGGGCGAAGGGTGGTGCGTCGGCGTCACCCGCGGTTGGCGCGCGCTTCCATGAGGGATACGAAGTGCTCGAAGAGATACCGGGAATCGTGCGGACCGGGCGCGGCCTCGGGGTGGTACTGGACGGAGAATACGTGCCCGTTCGCGTGCTCGAATCCCTCGAGTGTGCCGTCGTAGAGGTTCACATGGGTGGCGCGGAGTTCGGGGGCTCCGGGAATCGTGCCGTCGGCGGCCATCTCCACAGCGAATCCGTGGTTCTGCGAGGTGATCTCCACATGATCGTGATCAAGCGCCCGGACGGGGTGGTTCACACCGTGGTGCCCGAACGGCAGCTTGAAGGTCGTCGCGCCGAACGCCCGTGCGATCAGCTGGTGGCCGAGGCAGATCCCGAACACCGGAACGCCCTCGCCCGAGAGGGCCAGGATGGCATCGCCCGCCTGCTCGACGGCCGCGGGGTCACCCGGGCCGTTCGAGACGAAGAGCCCGTCGGGCGCCGCTGCCAGGATCTCCGACGGGGTCGTGCTCGCGGGGATGACCGTGACCCGGCAGCCGTTCTGCGCGAGGATCCGGGGAGAATTCGCCTTGACCCCGAAGTCATATGAGAGGACGTGAAACCGCTCCTCCCCCTCGGCCGGGACGACGTAGCTCCTGGTTGTGGAGACACCGGAAGCGAGGTCGAGCCCCTCCATCAGCGGCTGCGCACGCACCCGGGCCAGAAGGTCCGCCTCGGCGACCGATACGGGGGCGATCGCCCCCCGCATCGACCCGAGATCACGGATGTGGCGCGTGAGCGCCCGGGTATCCACGCCGGTGATCGCGACGATCCCGTGCCCGGCCAGGTATTCCGGAAGTCCACCCGTCGCCCGCCACGACGAATGGGAACGCGCTGCCTCCCGCACGATGAAGCCGGCCACCTGCGGGGACGGTGACTCGATGTCTTCCCCATTCACCCCGTAATTGCCGATCAGCGGGTACGTCATCGCGACGAGCTGACCGGTGTAGGAGGGGTCGGTAAGGATCTCCTGGTATCCGGTCATCCCGGTGTTGAAGACGACTTCGCCGTAGGCGGTGCCCACCGCGCCAAGGGCGGTCCCGTCGAAGCGCCGGCCGTCCTCGAGCAGGAGGTATGCGCCTGGACCCATGGTTCTCACTTGCCGGAGGATGCGCCGTGCCCCGGGCCGCGGGCCCGGCAGCCGGCCCGGAATGTAGATCGGCCCTGTGGGCCGTCAAGGACGGCGGGCGCCCGGAACGCCTGCCCTACCCTCCGGGCCGCCGGGCCCCTACCTTCGCTCGCCGTCCCCCCGTTCCGGCTCCGCGGCGGCCCTGAGCCGCAGTCCCGCCCTTGATGGCCCGATCCTCCTCCCCTCCGGATTCCGGGGCTGACTCCCGGCCCAGGGTCCTCGTGCACGCGGACGAGTCGTGTCTCGGCAACCAGTTCATCGGGCGCGCCAACCCCGGCGGCGCTGCGGCCCTCGTGGAATTCTGGGCCGGGGACAGCTGGCGCCGGCGCGACTACTGGACCTCGGATCCTGACACCACGAACAACAGGATGGCGCTCTCGAGCGCGATCGGGCCGCTCGGCGCCCTCGCGCGTCCCTGCCGGGTCCGGTTCGTCTCCGACTCCCAGTACCTGACCCGGGGCATGACGGAGTGGCTTCCCGGCTGGAAGGCGCGCGGGTGGAGGCGGAAGGGGCCCCCGATCAGGAACCTCGAGCTCTGGAGGGAGCTGGATCGGGCGGCCCGCCGGCACGAGATCGATTGGGTCTGGGTGCGGGGGCACGCAGGCGATGTCCGGAACGAGTACGCGAACCACCTTGCCGTGCGGGCCGCCGGGAAGCTGGACCGGTCAGGAGGGTTCACGGCCTCCGGATTCGATGAGTGGCTCGCCGGGGAGAGAGCGGGGGCGGGGCGTTACCTGGACTTTGACGAGCATGCGGCGCCCCACCCGTTCGGGTAGCTCGGACGCCCCCGGGCCGCCGGGGACCGGCCGGCCGCATCCGGTGCGCCGCCCTCCCCATCAGGGTGGGCCGGGGCCCGCCTCTCTCGGGCGTGGGTCCGTCCCGCGGCGGGGCGCCCCGCCGCCCCCGCCGTACACGGCGGCGAACGCTTCGGCGGTGTTCCGCAC
>CAZHGS010000053.1:0-16214 GCA_964532325.1 uncultured Gemmatimonadaceae bacterium
GATTCGATGATGACCTCAGACCCGCATCGACGTTCCTGCGGCGCACGCTCCTAGGCGGGCCCGTCCGCTCCCTCGAAGAGGTCGGCCAGCATCCCCAGCTTGTCGGACACTTCTTCCGGGATGGTTTCCGCGTCCATGAAGCGAACCAGCCGGTGCAGGTCGCGTTTCCGCAGCAGCATGGCGTGGTCCAGCTTGCTGGCCAGCCGACGGAAGAATTCCTCGGCGAAGTCGCTCAACTTGAGCTGGGCCGTTCTCGCCTCCCATAACAGCCGCGCGGCGTCAACGCTCATCTCCTTCCAGGTGAGAAAGTCCCGCTGGCGGCCGTCGAACACCCGGTCCAACACCAGTTCGTCGAGTACTTCGTCGGTTTCATCTCGAAACCGGTCGAAGAGTGGCAGATCACGGTATGCGTCCGCCGCACAGGCTCGAAGAACCTCCGGTGTGACGATGTAGTTCTCGATCTCGTACCGTCGCCAATAGGATGTAGCCAGGCCGCCGCTTTCGGAATCCTCTCGTTGCTGGCCGTTGCGGTCACGGATCGCGAGTCCTCTCAGTTCGGGCAGCATCGGGCGAAGGGCGAAGAAGTGTCGATCGGGACTCAGGCCGAAGCCCTGTTCGACGCGCTCGAGTTCCGAGTCCTGATCTTCCTCCGGGTAGTTGTCCTGGACGTAGTACACGTTGGCACTCTCGTCCCAGACATCAGCGGCCCGGTGTCCGAGTTTGGTTGCGAGTGCGCGCAATACATCGACGTCGGTTCCGCCTTCGACGTAGAGGACATATCCACGTTGCCTCGCCCTGATGTAGTGCTCGGCTCCGTAGTGCCGGAGGGCGGTGAGGATGTCCCGCCTGCGTGCCAACTCGTAGGCCCTTCCGCCCAGGATTAGCGTCAGGTCTCGATCGAGCGCCTCGTTCAGTATGACTTCGGAGTGCGTGACCAGAACGATCTGGGAGTCGTTTCGCGCTGCTACATCGCGCAGCAGTACATAGGCCTGCCGCTGGCGTAGGATTTCCAGGTGCGCGTCCGGTTCGTCGATCAGGATGACGCTGCGAGGGTGGGAGTGCAGATATGCAAGAATCAGAAGCATCTGCTGGAACCCCCGACCTGCGAGGGCGATGTCCACCGGTTTGCGAACGCCGGATTGACGATAGTAGAGGTCGATCGCTCCACGTCCCGTCTCCGTGGGATCATCCAGCTCCACGCTGAACAGACGGTTCATCAGCTTCTTTATTTGCGACCAGGCCGCACTGTCCTCCCGGAGTACGATCAGGCAGAGGTTCCGCAGGACCTGGGCTGTCTGACCTTGTCCCAGCAGGACATCGATCCGCCCGGGCTGAATGATCGGCTCCTCGGTCTCGATTCCGGACATCGGATACAGCAGTCGAACGTTCAGGCGGGCGGCCGCCTCGATGAATTCGGGATTATTCAGAGTCGCATCGTCAGGTGTGCAGTACACAGTCTCGTCGCCAAAACAGCGAAACTTCATGGTTACTGGTTTGACGTGATTGTTGTGCAAGACTCCGAGTGTGATTTCGAGTGGGATGTTCTTGGGCCCGGTTCTGACGGCCATGTTGTGCCAGTAGTCACGTGTGCTGCGAACTGGCACGGCCACGACAGCCAGCCGGTTGAGCCCGGTTGCTGTGCGTTCCTTGGGAGGTGCCTGTCCCTTGCGATCAAACCACGTCTGCACGGCTTGGGACCAAAGGGCTATCGCTTGGATGGCCGTCGTCTTGCCGCAGTTGTTGGGGCCAACCAATACTGCAGGATGGTCGAGACCCATACGCGTGCTTTCACCAAACCCCTTGAAGTTGCGGATTGCAAGGTAGTGCAGGTGTCTCATCGTCAGTCCTCTGCCAACGCCAGTATCGCTGGGTTCTTAGGCACCAGTTCTACCGGAGCTGATCCACTTCGCCATCTAGACTGCTCCTGTGATATTCGGCCTCTCGCACGTGTCAGAACCTGGTGCGCGCATTGATGGCCGGTAGTCCCTGCCACTTGCCGGACCTGCCCCAACGGGTAGTCGCGAGCGGGACGAAAACAGGAAATGCCGAAAGATCGCGTGGCATGGTACCCCGTTCACCGGTCCACCGCACGCTGAGTGGAGCGGCCTCGATCCTCTGCATGTTCGATACCCCTGCCATCGAGGAGCTCTGGAGCCGGTGAGCGCCGGTTCGGCCGCGAGTCCGGCTCCACCGATCGCCCGGGCTGGCGGCAGCCCGCCAGGTGCCTGCAGGCGCTCGATATCCTCACACGGCGTTGCCGTCGGATCGTTCTTCTTCCGCTGTCCTGCTCGCCGGCCCTTTCGCTTTCGATCCGGCTCGATGGTCCGCCACCCGGTGCCGCGCGGCGAGCTCTTCGTATTCTAAGGCAGCTTCTCGGTGGAGGTGGCCGGCAACCGGGCCCGTCAATGCCCTGGAACACCCTGGTTGTCGAAGAGCATCCCAACTGCTTAGTGACCACCGTCGCCGGCTGCCAGATGCACTACCTCTTGCGCCCAGGTCCGGGCTTGCCCGGTGCAGTCGGGGGCTCGGTCTCCGCCTTTGGTCGCCGCGGAGTTCGACCGGCTCGGGGTCGACTGCCTCGTCCACAATGCCGGTTCGGCCGGTTCGGATCTCCCCGACGAGTGCGAGTCGGAGGAGCAGGCGGATGTCCTCCGGCCCATGAGGACCTCGGTGGCACGGATCTGCCATCTCCTCATCCCCGGCATACGGGAGCGCGGCTTCGGGCGCATCCTGAACGTCGTCTCCGTGGCCGACTGCATCCCGCGCACCGGTAACTTGAAGTACGGTCCGATCAAGGCGTACGTTGCCGCGCTCTCCAAGGCGCCGGATCTGGCGCTCCGGTCCCGGGGGATGCGCGCGTGCGAGCTCTGGCCGGGGTTCACCCACACGGAATTCCACGCCGCGGCGGGACGGCTCGAGGAGAAGGCCGCGCTCCCGGGCTTCGTCTGGTATGACGCCGAGGTGGTGGTGGGGGAGGGTTTGGTCGCGATCGAGCGGGGAAAACCGTCCACGTCTCGGGGTGCCTCTGCCAGTGAATCGACCCGGTGCTTGAGTCCGTCTAGCCCCGGCCGCTCGTCCACGGGCTTGAGGTGGGCGGGAGAGTCCATGAGCCGAACCTCATCTTGATGGTCGCTGAACTGCGAAGGAGATCGATGAACCCGGCGAATCCCCGGGTGATCCGATCGCTGCCATATTTGGGGTGGCCGGCCGCCACGGCCACGGACAGCGGAGCGGCGGCCGGGGGAGGCTTGCGGACTTCCGGCTCGCATCGGAGCCTCGTACGACTATATCAACTACAGGATGATCCCGGCCCGGCGCACGTCCGTCCCGATTCTATCCAGCTTGCGATGGAGGCTCTTGTGGCGCTCGTACGCTGTGGCCTGGCGAATCGCTGTCTGGATGCACGAGGGAACGACAGATGACAAGTAGATACGGGAAAGACGAAGAGGTGTCGCGGGCGACACCGGGGGTGGAATGCAGGGCGTGGGTTGGTTGGGTGATTCTCGCACTCGTGACCGTAGTGATATTGGGAGCAACGGTCCCGCACCTGCAGCGGCGGGCAGAGGAACGGCTACAGCAGCGGGCAGACGAACAACTGGAGCGGTTTGAAGCCGAATATCGCCTTGGCCTGCTTTCGCAGGAAACGCTCCGAGCCATAGACGAAGGGGTCGAAGATGCCTTCGTTCCCGTCTACGACGCGGGCATCCCCGGACTCTTGGACTGGCACTACTCGTTATCCGGACGGTACACCGAGTTCGTTCGGATCTTTGTCGGAGAGCTGGAGGACGAGATTGAGTCGCGATTGTTCGTTGGACTGGAGGAGCGTATCGACGCTGCAGTGAGGGATGTCGGGAGCCTGATGCAGGAGAAAGTGTTCGCCGACCTCGAGGATTGGTTCTCTAGCGATGTGGACTCGGTACGGCCGGGGCTCAGAGCGGACTACGAACGCATCTTGGAACCCATGCTGGCAGATACCAAGAGACGATTCACCGAGTCCATGGGTCCGGCAGCTCTTAGCGAGGCCATGGATGGTGTTGGAATCTCGCTCGACAAGAATCCTCTGCCAGGCGGGTTAGCATCGGGGCTTGGCCTTGCAGTTGTCCGAGTTCTTGTCCTCGCCATACCCCTCCCTCCAGGGATCGTGGCAGCTATCGCTGCGCGGCTGGGCTTCACCATCGCCCTCGGGGAGATTAGGGAAGCGGCGGAACGCCAGGGGCGGGACAATCTCGAACAGAAATTGACCACACTGGTGGACGAGGAAAAGGAGAAAGTGAAGTCTGCCCTTTCGAGCGCCGCCGAAGAGGTCAGGGCCAAACCGCTGCCCCCCCTCACTCCCCGCGAGTTGCAATAAAGGCGCTCCCAGCCAGCCTTGTCGCCTCCACCCGGTCCCGTGTAGTATGTCAACAACCCCGGAGGAGGCAGGCGCGGCAGGCTCCGTAACATCCGCGCCCGCCGCACCTTCCGGGAACCGGCAGACGAGGATCCGCTCATGACACAGGACATCGGAAGATTCCGCGCCCGCTCCCTCGCCGGGCGTGCACTCGGGCTCGGGGTTCTGGCCCTCATGCCGCTATCCGCTCTGGCGCAGGGCCCGGGGACCGAGAACGGCCTCTGGACCTATCTCGGCGGGGACGCCTGGCACACCCGCTACACCCCTGCCGACGAGATCACGGCCGCCAACTTCGCGGACCTCGAGCTCCTCTGGCGTTTCGACGCCTCGAGCTTCGGGCCGAGCACGCCGCGGGCTACGCCGTCCTACGTGGGCGGGAGACTCATCACCGTGACCGGCGACCGGCGCCATGTGATCGCCCTCGAGGCCGGCTCCGGAGAGCTGCTCTGGAGCTTCACCGAGCCGAACACCTACCGCTACGAGTACTCGATGCGGAAGGGCTACGGGAAGGGGGTGGCCTACGCCGAGATCGACGGCCGGGAAGTCGTCTACATCACCACGCCCGCCTTCTTCCTCCATGCGCTCGACGCCGAGACGGGCCGCCCTCTCGAGAACTGGGGCGAGAGTGTCCCGATCGAGGGCTTTCCCGCGTCTGGCACCGTCGACCTGGTGGCGGACCTGATCGACGGCTGGGGCCCGTGGGAGAACTGGGACGAGCCGTACGACCCGTACATGGGGATCCCGAAGGACCTCGGCTACATCACGAGCTCGTCGCCTCCGATCGTGGTGAACGGAACCGTCGTGGTCGGCAACTCGGCCGAGCAGGGCTACCTCCAGACCCGGCGCGAGATGGTGCCGGGCGACATCCTGGGGTACGACGCGCGCACGGGCGCCTTCAAGTGGAAGTTCCATGTGATCCCGCGGCCGGGCGAGTTCGGGCACGAGACGTGGGAGAACGACGCCTGGCAGTGGACCGGCGACATCTCGTCGTGGGCTCCGATGTCGGCCGACCCCGAGCTGGGTCTCGTCTACATCGTGACGAACGGGGTCACGGTCGACTGCTACGGCGGCCACCACCCGGGCGACAACCTCTACAGCACGAGCGTCATCGCGCTGGATGTCGAGACGGGAGAACGGCGGTGGCACTACCAGATGGTCCACCACGACATCTGGAACTACGACACGCCCGCGCCGCCCGTCCTGTTGGACGTGACGGTCGACGGCCGTGAGATCAGGGGGCTCTTCCAGGCGACGAAGCAGGCGTTCCTCTACGCGCTGGACCGCGAGACCGGGGAGCCGATCTGGCCCATCGAGGAGCGGCCCGTCCCGGCTTCGACCGTTCCCGGCGAGCAGCTCTCTCCCACGCAGCCGTTTCCGACCTGGCCGCCGGCCTTCGACCTGCAGGGCCGCACCGAGGAACACCTGATCGACTACACCCCGGAGATCTACGAGCGGGCGCTCGCGATCGCCCGGGAGAACAACCTCTTCGTCCCGATGTTCAATCCGCCGAACACGATCGACGATCCGGCGGGCCCCGCATGGCTCTGCCCCGGCGACGGCGGCGGGACCAACATCACGGGCAACCAGGCCGCCGACCCGCGCTCCGGCCTGATGTTCGTGACCTCGCACAGCGCGTGTGCCCGTCACGCCGTGATGCCCGCGATCGAGTCTGCGCTCGACAGCCCCCTGCAGACCGGGGTCACGCATGCGGACTGGTCCAGCGCGGAGGGGTTGACCACCGGACCAGGCAGCGACGCGACGCTCGACGGGCTCGAGATCTGGAAGGGGCCGGTCGGGCGCATCGTCGCCTACGACCTGAACACCGGCGAGATCCAGTGGACCATCCCCAACGGGGATGCGCCCCAGGAGGAGCAGGACTTCATCCGGAACCACCCGCTGCTCCAGGGTGTGCCGGACGTCATGTACAACCGGGGCCGGCTCGGGCACGCCGCGATGGTGGCCACGCCGAACCTCCTCCTCGTCTCCGGACAGACGGCCGATGACGAGCCGAAGCTCTTCGCCGTGGACAAGGAGACGGGGGAACGCCTCGGGGAGGTCTCGATCCCCGGGATCACGCGCTACGGGATGTCGAGCTGGATGCACGAGGGGCGCCAGTACGTCATCGTGCAGCTCCAGGACGGCCTGGCGGCCTACGGGCTGCCCGGGGCCTGAGCCCGCTAGCGCGGAGCAAACGCCGGGCGGGGCTCCGGGCCGGAGCCCCGCCCGGGAATGTCGCAGTCGTCGCTCACAGGGGGAGCGGCGCACGTCAGGTTGGCACCCCATGGACGCGGGTGGAGGCCCCCGGGCCGCCGCCCGGCGGGAACCCGCAGCGGTGCCGGTGCCGGCGGTTCCCGCCGGGCTCCCGCGTCGTCCCGGGCCGCGCCAGGGGGTGGAGGACCCCGTCCCGATCCCGTCCACCCCGAACACGGTGCGTCCGCCGATGCGATCACCTCTCCGCCGCTTCCCAACGCGCCCTCCCCTCGCCGTCCTCGCACTGACCCTCGCCGCATCGCTCGCGGCGGGCCCATTCGCCGCCGCCCGAGGCCAGACGCCGTCCGACGGCACCGACCGCGGCGAATGGCGCTACATCGGGGGTGACGCCGGACACACGCGCTACGCCCCGCTCGACCAGATCGACGCCTCGAACTTCGGGCGGCTCCGGATCGAGTGGAGCTGGAGCGGCGAGAGCTTCGGGACCCTGCTTGCGCGTCCCACGCCCCTCTATGTGGACGGGGTGCTCTACACGGTCGCCGGGGAACGCCGGAGCGTCGTGGCGATCGATGCCGGGACCGGCGCGGTCCTCTGGAGCTTCCGCGAGCCGGACACCTTCCGGTGGGAGCACTCGATGCGCGCCAACAACGGGAAGGGCGTCGCGTACGCGGAGGTGGACGGGCGGGGCGTGGTCTTCAACATCAGCCCGGCGCGCTTCCTCTGGGCGCTCGATGCCGAGAGCGGCCGTCCCCTCGAGAACTGGGGGCGGCCGGTCGCGATCGACGGCTTCCCCGGGACCGGCGTCGTCGACGCGCTCGAGGACCAGGCGCGGGGATGGGGCCCCTGGGAGAACCTGGGCCGGCCCTGGGATCCCGACCGGGGGATCCCGCTCGAGATCGGCTACGCGACCGCGTCCTCTCCGCCGATCGTGGTCGACGGGGTCGTGATCGTGGGGACCTCGCACGAGAACGGACAGAACCAGAGCCGGATCGAGAACATCCCGGGTGACGTCGTCGCCTACGATGCCCGCACGGGCGAGCACCTCTGGAAGTTCCATGTGATCCCGCGGCCCGGCGAGTTCGGCCACGAGACTTGGGAGAGCGACGCGTGGGCCTGGTCGGGCGGCATCGGATCGTGGGCCCCGATGTCGGCCGACCCCGGCCGGGGCCTCGTCTATATCCCGACGAAGGGCGGCACGATCGACTATTCCGCCGGCTGGCGCCCCGGCGACAACCTCTTCGGGACGAGCGTCATCGCCCTCGACGCCCGGACGGGCCGCCGGGTCTGGCATTTCCAGTTCGTCCACCACGACATCTGGAACTACGACACGCCGACGGCGCCCCTCCTGATGGACGTCACGGTGGATGGCCGGAGGATCCCGGGACTCTTCCAGGCGACGAAGCAGTCGTGGGTCTACGCCTTCAACCGGGAGACGGGAGAGCCGGTCTGGCCCATCGAGGAGCGGCCCGTCCCGCAGTCCGCGATCCCGGGGGACCAGCTCTCCCTGACGCAGCCGTTTCCGACGCGGCCCGCCCCCTACGACGTCCAGGGGATCACCGAGGACGACCTCATCGACTTCACGCCCGAGCTCAGGCGGGAGGCGCTCGAGATCGCGGCGGACTACCGGCTGGGCCCCCTCTTCAATCCGCCGATGCGGCGGGACAACCCCGAGGGGCTCCTCGGCTCGATCTGGTGCCCCGGCGAGCTGGGGGGCACGAACATCAGCGGACCTCCGGCGGCCGATCCCGTGGCCGGGGTCATCTACGTCGTCTCGCGGACGAACTGCGCGACCCGCACCGTGGGGCCGGGTGACGAGGTCGACGGGGAGCTCACGAGCTGGGAGCCCACCGGGCGCACCGTCGCCGAGTACGCGCTCTGGCGCGGGACCGCGACCGGGATCGCCGGACCGCAGGGGCTCCCCCTCACGAAGCCGCCCTACAGCCGGATCACGGCGATCGATCTCAACACCGGCGAGCACCTCTGGTGGATCCCGAACGGGGGCACGCCCGCCTCCGTGCAGGACCATCCGGCGCTCGAGGGGATCGACATCCCGCCCACCGGGAACCTGACGCAGGGGGCGATGCTCGCGACGCAGACACTCCTCCTGCATACGGCGCTCGGTGAGGACGGGCGCACACCCGTGCTCAACGCGATCGACAAGGCCACGGGCGAGCGGGTCGGGAGCCTGGAGATGCCGGGGCTCGGGATGTACGGGATGATCTCGTACCTCCATGAAGGCCGCCAGCGGATCGTGGTCCCGATCCCCGGGGCGCTCGTCGCGCTCGGCCTGCCGTAGGATCCCGGGCGCGCGCGCCGCCGACCGTCCACGGAACGCGCACGGCCCGCCCGGCTTTGACCTCCGGGTCCGCGGCGGTCATGTTCGGACGATGCGGTCCTTCCGGCGGCTCCACTGGGGAACGGCGGCCTTCCAGGCCCTGCTCCTCCCGGTCCTTGCCACCGCTGTGCCCTCCGACCACCACGAGCGCCCGCACCCGAGCGGGGACGGGGTGGTCATCGACCACGACCACAGCGACCACGTCCACGGCGCCGTCCTCGTAGACGGGGACGACGACCGGACAACCGCGGACGCACCCGGGCTACCGGCGGCCACGGATCGCCGCATCGGTCCGCACGCGCATCCCCCGCTCCCGGTCACGGCCCACCGGTCGACCACGATCCGGCCGCAGGGGCGCGCGCCTCCTCCAGGCCGGTCGCCGAGACCCCCTCCCACCCTCTCCTGACGGCAGATCCGGCCCGGGCCCCGGGCCGGCAGGTCTCCGCATGTCCTGAAGCCCCGCTCCCGGTCCGCCGGGTCGGGGCCGGAGCCAGGGGAGAGGGATCGTGAAGGCAAGATTCGCAGGAACCGCTCTGATCGGCCTGCTCCACGCCGTGCACCTCGGCGTTCCGGATCCGGCGGCCGCCCGGACCCTCCAGGGCGTCGCCGCCGAAGAGGCCCTCGTCCGGCGCATCACCCTCGGCGAGGCGCTCGGCCTCCTGGGCGCGAACCTCGAGTTCCGGATCGCCCACCGGGTGGCCGCGGAGGCCGAGGCCCTCGTCTTCGCCTCCGGCGCCTATCCGAATCCCACCTTCTCGGCCACCCACGAGGCCCTGGACGCGGTCGGACCGCGCCAGTCGGAGAGCTACTTCACGCTCTCGCAGCGGGTGGAGTGGCCCGGCCTGCGGAAGGCGCGCCGAACCGCGGCGAGCGGGAGGGCCGCGGCGGCACGGCTCCGGGTGGCCGCCGACAGCGCCGCGCTCGCCTTCCGGGTCAAGAGCGCGTACGTGCGCGCCGCCCGCGCCGAGAGGGAGGCGCGCACGCTGGAGCGGGTGGTGGCGGTCTTCCGGAGGGCCGGCACGAGCATGGAGGCCCGGTTCGCCGAGGGCGACGCCTCGCTCTACGAGACGCGCCGCGTCGGGGTCGAGCGCGTCCGCTACGAGGCCGCGCTCGCGGACGCCCTCCTCGAGCTCGCCGCCACGCAGCGCGAGCTCGCGCTCCTCGTCGCTCCCGGGGCGGACGACCTCCGGCTCGCCCCGGCGGAGCCGCCCGTGGGCGTGCCGCCGCCCGTCGATCCGGGTGAGATGGCCGGGCCGGCGCTCGCCCGGCGCGCGGAGGTGGCCGCCTCCGAGTCGGAGGTGCGGGCGCTCGAGGCCGAGCTCCGCCGTTCCCGGGCGCTCCGCCTTCCCGATCTGACCGCGACCGGGGGCTACAAGCGGCAGTCGGACGGGTTCGGCGGCCTCTTCCTCGGGATGTCGGTGCCGCTCCCGCTCTGGAACCGCTCCGCGGGGGAGATCCGGGCCGCGGCCGAGCGGGTCACGGCGGAGAAGGAGCGGCTGGCCCTCACGCGGAGGGAGGTCGAGGAGGATGTGCGCGCCGCCCTCGCCGAGTACCGCTCCCGCCTCCGCCGCGCCGCGCTCCTCACGCGGCCGGGTGCCGGGGGGGAGGCCGATCTCCTGAGCATCGCCGAGGTCGCCTACGAGACGGGCGAGATGGATCTGGCCGGGCTTCTCGACGCGGCGGAAGCGCTGAGCGGCGCCGAGGCGGCGGTCGCGCGGATGGAGGCCGAACTCTGGATCGGCTACTACAACCTCGAGCGGGCCGTCGGCGGATTCGGCGGGGCCGCGCGGGATGCGGAGGACGGGCGATGAGGCGGATCGGGAGCGGCCGCATCGGGGGCCGGGGGATGGCCGGGCGGCGGGTTGCCGCGGCGGCCGCCGTCGTGGTGCTCCAGCTGGCCGCCGCCGGGTGCGGCCCGCCGGAGCCGGCAGAGGAGGCGGCCGAACCCGGCATCGGGTCCGTCGTCGTGACGCAGTGGAACGGGGCCACGGAGCTCTTTCTCCAGTACCCGCACCCGGTGGCGGGAGAGCCGACCGGGAACTGGGCGATCCACCTCTCGAGCATGGAGACCTTCGAGCCGATCCGGTCGGGCAGCCTCGAGGTCCGCTTCCTCGCCGGGGAGTCCGTCGAGCAGAGCCTCTCGATCGGGGATGTGGCGCGGGCCGGCATCTTCCTCGTGGATCCCGTCATCGCCCGCCCTGGCCGGTACCGGGTGGAGCTCCTCCTCGAGAGCCCGCAGGCGCGGAGCCGGCATCTCCTCCCCGAGGTCGAGGTGTTCCCGGCGGAACGGGATGCGCCGCGGGCCGATGTCGGGGAGGAGGAGGGCGGCATCGCCTTCCTCAAGGAGCAGCAGTGGCTCATCCCCTGGTCGGTGGTCCCCGCCGACACCGGCTCGGTCCGCGCCGCGGTCCGCGTTCCGGGCGAGGTGACCGCCCCGGACGGAGCGCTCGTCCAGGTCGGCGCCCCGGTGGCGGGCATCGCGCTCGAGGAGCCGAACCGTTCCGCCCCCTCGGTGGGCCAGCCCGTGCGGGAGGGCCAGGTGCTCGCCGTGCTCGCGCCCACGGCCCAGGAGGGGGGATTCGCGCGGGCCGTGGCGACGGTGCAGCGCCTCGGGCGCGAGGTGGAGCGGGCCGAGCGGCTCTTCGAGGTCGGCGCGATCCCCGAGCGGCGCTTCGCCGAGGCCCGCCACGACCTCGAGGTGGCCCGGGCGGAGGCGGAGGCGATGGGCGCCGATCCCTCCGGGGACCCGTCGAGGCTCAGGCTCGTCTCGCCGCTCGACGGTGTCGTGGCCACCCGGAGCTTCGTCCCGGGGGGGAGGGTCGAGGCCGGCGAGCCCCTCTTCACGATCGTCTCCCCGGGCGCGGGGTGGCTCCGCCTCTCCGTCCCCGCCGGGATGGCGGCCTCGATCCCTGAGGGGACGCCGGCGCGCTACCGGCTCGAGGGCTCCGGGGAGGTCCGCGAGACCGGGGATCTCGTCTCGATCGGACAGATCATGGACCCCGGGACGCGGACCGTCCCGGTCGTCTTCGAGATCTCCGAGCCGGGGAGGCGGTTCGTCTACGGCCGGCTCGCCGAAGCGGACCTCCCGGTCGCCTCCGTCGAGAGCGGCCTCGTCATCCCGACTGCGGCGGTCGTCGACGACAACGGGACCGAGGTGGCCTATGTGCAGCTCGGCGGCGAGACCTTCGAGCGCCGCATCCTCGCCCTCGGGGCGACGGACGGGGCCCGGACGGTCGTCCGCGCGGGGATCTCGCCCGGGGAGATGGTCGTCGTCGAGGGGGCCTACCAGGTCCGGCTCGCGTCGATGGCGGGCGGCGACCTCGCGGGCGCCCACACCCACTAGGAGCGGACCGTGCTCGGGCGTCTGATCGGGTGGTCCATCCGGAACCGGGTCCTCGTCACGGCCGCGGCCGGACTCGTTCTCGTCGCCGGCACCCTCATCGCGCTCCGGATGCCGGTCGATGTCTTTCCGGACCTCTCCGCGCCGACGGTGACGGTTCTCACCGACGCGCACGGGATGGGACCGGAGGAGATCGAGGCGCTCGTCACCTTCCCGATCGAGACGGCGCTGAACGGAGCCACCGGGATCCGGCGGGTGCGCTCGATGACGGCCCAGGGATTCAGCATCGTCTGGGCGGATTTCGACTGGGGCACCGATGTCTTCCGGGCCCGCCAGGTCGTGGCCGAGAAGCTCCAGCCCGTCGGCCAGGCCCTCCCGCCCGGGGTCACGCCCCCGATCCTCGCCCCGGTCTCCTCGATCATGGGCGAGATCCAGCTCATCGCGGTGAGGGGCGAGGGGTCCGCCTCCCCGATGGACGCGAGGACCTTCGCCGACTGGGTGGTCCGGCCCCGCCTCCTCGCCGTCCCGGGCGTCTCGCAGGTCATACCGCTCGGCGGCGAGGTGAGGCAGTACCAGGTGCTCGTGGATCCGGCCCGGCTCGCGGCCTACGGCGTCACGCTGGACGAGGTGCTGGACGCGGCGCGCGGATCGAGCGCGAACGCCTCGGGCGGGATCTTCATGGACGCCGGCCAGGAGTACCTGGTCCGCGGCACGGGACGCGTACGGCGCGAGGACGACATCGCGAGGACGGCGGTCGCCGTCCGCGGCGGCATCCCCGTCCTGATCGGCGACGTCGCGGAGGTCGTGATCGGTCCCGCGCCCCCGATCGGCCGCGGGTCGGTGAACGCCGGGCCCGCCGTGGTCCTCTCGATCCAGAGGCAGCCCGAGGCGAACACGCTCGAGCTCACCGGGCGGATCGACGCCACCCTGGACGAGATCGAGGCCGACCTCCCCGCGGGCCTCCGGATCGACCGGGGCGTCTTCCGGCAGGCCACATTCATCGAGACGGCGGTCGGCAACGTCCTCGAGGCGCTCAGGGACAGCGTGGTGCTCGTCGTCCTGGCCGTCTTCCTCTTCCTCTGGAGCCGCCGTGCGACGCTCATCTCCGTCCTCGCGATCCCGCTCTCGCTCGCCGGAGCCGTCTTCGCCCTCGGGGTGGCGGGGATCACGATCAACACGATGACGCTCGGCGGGATGGCCATCGCGATCGGCGCCCTGGTGGACGACGCGGTGATCAATGTCGAGAACGTCTTCCGCCGGCTCCGCGAGAACCGCCGCCTCCCCCCCGGGGAGCAGCGGTCCACCGACGAGGTCGTCCTCTCGGCCTCCGTCGAGATCCGGGCGAGCATCGTGACGGCGACGCTCATCGTGAGCGTCGTCTTCGTGCCGCTCTTCTTCCTGGGCGGCCTGGAGGGACGGATGCTCCGGCCGCTCGGTCTCGCCTACATCACCGCCGTCATGACCTCGCTCGTGGTTGCGCTCACCGTGATCCCGGCGCTCGCATCCGCGCTTCTCCCGCGCTCGGCCGCCTTCGCGCGCGACCGGGAGAGCTGGGTCGTCCGCGGGCTCAGGTCGGCCTACGGGCGCGTCCTCGGGCCCGTGCTCGAGCACCGGACCGCCGTGCTCGCCGGGACGGGGGTGCTCGTCGGCTCGGCGCTCGCGCTCGTGCCCTTCATCGGGAGGGAGTTCCTCCCGGAGTTCCGGGAGGGAACGATCGTCGTGACGGGCGTGACCGTTCCGGGGACCTCGATCGAGGAGTCCGATGCCCTCGGCCGGCGGATCGAGGAGATCCTCCTCGCCCATCCGGGGGTCGACGCGACGGTCCGGCGGACCGGACGCGCGGAACTCGACGAGCACGCGCAGGGGGCGAACGCGGCCGAGATCGACGCCCGGCTGGACCTCTCGGACGCCGGCCACGACGCGGTGGTCGCGGAGCTCCGGGAGGCCGTCACCGCGGTGCCGGGCACCGCGGTCACGATCGGCCAGCCGATCCGGCACCGGATCGACCATATGCTCTCGGGGACGAGGGCGAGCATCGCGATCAATATCTACGGCCCCGACCTCCAGGTGCTCCGGGAGATCGGGCGCGAGGTGGAGGCGCTCGCCGCGGCGGTGCCGGGAGCGGTGGACGTCGCGATGGAACCGCAGGCCGACGTGCCCCAGGTCCGGGTGGCGATGGACCGGTCCGCTCTCGCCTTGCACGGGATGACGCCCGCGCACCTGGCCGACGCGATCGGGGTGGCCTTCGCCGGCGAGCCGGTCGCCCGGGTCCTCGAGGGGCAGCGGAGCTTCGACCTCGTCGTCCGCTTCGCCGAGCCGTACCGCGGCTCGCTCGAGAGGATCGGGGCCGCCCCGGTGAGCACGCCGGCCGGCACCCAGGTCCCGCTCGAGTCGCTCGCGGCGATCCGGCGCGACGCGGGTCCGAACCAGATCTCGCGCGAGAACGTCCAGCGGAAGATCGTCGTCCAGTCGAATGTGGCCGGCCGGGACGTCGGGAGCGTCGTCGAGGAGATCGGGCGGACGGTCGGGGAGGAGCTGACGATCCCGGAGGGATACTACGTCGAGTACGCGGGCCAGTTCGAGTCCGCCGAGGCCGCGTCGCGGATCATCGGGTGGCTCTCGCTTCTCGCCGTGGCGCTCATCTTCCTCCTCCTCTTCCTCGAGTTCGGCTCGGCCGCCCAGGCGTCCCTCGTGATGGCCAATCTCCCGCTCGCGCTCGCGGGCGGGGTCTACGCGGTGATCCTGACGGGGGGCGTGCTCAACATCGCGACGATGGTCGGGTTCGTCACGCTGTTCGGGATCGCGGTCCGTAACGGCGTCCTCCTCGTCTCGCGCTACAACCACCTCGTGGATGCGGGCCTCCCGCTCCGGGACGCGGTGTGGAAGGGCTCGATGGAGCGGGTGAACCCGATCACGATGACGGCGCTCACGACCGGGCTCGCCCTTCTCCCGCTCGCGCTCGCGGGCGGGGAGGCGGGAAACGAGATACAGAGTCCGCTGGCCGTCGTCGTGCTGGGCGGCCTCCTGACCGCCCTCGCGCTCAACATGGTCGTCGTTCCGGTCCTCTATATCGTGATCGGGAGGCGGAGACGGCTCCGGGCCTGAGCGCTTCCGCGGTGCGGGTCCGCCGAGGGCAACGGTCTCCGCAGGGCGCCGGGGCTTTGTCGGGAGCCGCCGGTCGGCGGATCCCCGGGGTGCCGCGGTGCGTGTGGCCGGCCTCTCCGGGAGGGCGTCCGGCGCCGCCCGAAGCGCGCTATGGTGCTGCGGTCGACAAACAGGTCCTCGAACATGATGGTCCCTCCTCGAAGGTGGAGACACCATCATGGCCAACGACCATCTGTCGAGAGATTATGTTGCTCCGATATGCCGCGCAGTCATGCCCAACAGGACAAT
The DNA here is from genome assembly GCA_964532325.1 of uncultured Gemmatimonadaceae bacterium. Lineage (GTDB taxonomy): Bacteria > Gemmatimonadota > Gemmatimonadetes > Longimicrobiales > Gaopeijiaceae > JAAXGI01. Next base: position 15,670 of record CAZHGS010000053.1, read on the forward strand.
CCGACCCCTCCGCCACATAATCCGGAACGCCACATAACAGCCGGTTCTGTGCCCGCTACCGGCCCACCACACCCTGATTGCGAACTGCCGTCTGGCGGCCTATGACGAACATGAAGCCGCTCAGTCAGAAATCTGGAGGGTAGCGCATCGGGCCTCTTCCTGGGCGTCGCCTTCGTCTGGCTCCTCGTCGACCTCCTCTTCATCGCGAAGTGGGTCGGCGAGCACAACGCTCGAGGAGGCCTTCACTCCCCGCGCTGAGGCTTTCCACTCACGCTTCGAAGCCCTCGATCTCCGTCTCCCCCTCCAGCGCGGCAACCGCCGCGTCGACGAAGGCTCCGGCCGCGGCGGCGATCTCGGCCAGCGGCCGCGGACATTCGGATTCGGCCTGGGCTTCCTCCAGCAGCGCCCGGGCCAGGATCACCGCCAAGGGCGCCGGTTCTCTGTCCAGACCAAGTTCCAGCGCCATGAGCCATCGGTCGCGGGGCAGCGTCGCCGTTACCTGACCAGTCTCCCGGTCCATCCACAGCTCAACCGGCAGCGTCTCC
>CAZHGS010000054.1:0-15891 GCA_964532325.1 uncultured Gemmatimonadaceae bacterium
CTCCCGCGCCGAGGCGGTCGCCGAGGCGCGCGGAGCCCTCGCCGAGCGCGGGCATGCCGTGGAGTCGTGGAGAGCGCTCGCCCTGATCGATTCGGACCGGGGTGCCGCCCACCGCTACGTCTATGGGGAGGCGGGAGATGCGGCGTACAACCGCCTCCTCGGGAGCTATCTGGCGGGCCCCCGCTGGGTGGTCCGGTTCGTGGATTTCGCGGCGGATCCCGAGGAGCGGGTCGAGGAGTTCCGCGTCGATCTCGGTCCGGCGGGAGAGCGCCTCCGCCTCGAGCACACCGTACCCGAGGGCCGGCCCGGAGCGAGTCTCTCCGAGGAGGATGCGCGGACCGCCGCGCTCGGCGCGCTCCGGGAGCGGTTCGGCGTGGAGGCGGGTTCCGTCGAGGAGGTCGGCGCCGCCCAGACGGCCCGTCCGGCGCGCACGGACTGGCGGTTCACCTTCGAGGAGCCGGGGGCGCTCGCTGCGGTCCCCGGTGAGGCGGAGCTCACCGTGGCGCTTGCCGGCGACGAGGTGGCCGACGCGGACCGGTCGGTGAGCGTGCCCGAGGAGTGGGAGCTCGCCCGGAGAGAGGGCGAGGCGCTCGGCGCGATCGCGGGGGTGGGCGCGGGGCTCTTCCTCCTCCTCGGGTTCGCTGCGGCCGCCGTCGCCGGGGTGGCGGCGTGGGCGAAGGGGAGGCTGGACACGCGACTCGTCCTCCGAGCCGGCGTTCTTGCGGCCGGCGTGATCGGTCTCGGGCAGGCGAACGCCTGGCCGGTCACCGAGGCGTTCTTCACCCCGGAGCAGGGATGGGGCCTACAGGCAGGCGTCGCCGTGTTCGGCGCCGTCCTCGTGGTGCTCGTCGGATCGGCGGTGCTTGCACTCTCGGCTGCGCTCGCGCACGCGTGGCTCGGTGCAGGGGCCGGCGGGTCGGGAGAGATGCCCGCACCCCGGATCCTCGTCCTCCCGGCCGGTATGGCGCTCGCGGGCCTCGGCGCGCTCGGGGAGCGGCTGGCCGGGGGACTTCCGCCGTGGCCCGACGCTCTCGGTGCCGGCGCGTTCCTTCCGCCGCTCGCCGCACCGCTCACCGCAGCCCTCGCCTCTCTCGTGGCGACGACGGGTGTTCTCCTCCTGAGCTGTCTTGCGCTGCGGTCGGCCGGCCGGCCCGGCCTGGGCGTTCTCCTCGGAGTGGTCGCGCTCGCGGCCGGGATTCTGCTCGCTCCATCTCCGCTCGACGGATCGCTCGGCCTCTGGGGCCTGGGCGCTCTCCTCGCCGCGGCCGTCACCGTCGGCCTCGCCCTCCTGGGCCGGGCGGCACCTGCGCTCGTCCCCGGCATCATCGCCACCGTCGTCTCGGCCGGGCTCCTGGTCCAGGTCGTGACCGGACCGTATCCGGGCGCGAGACTCGGCGGTGTACTCGGTCTCGGCGCCGTGGCCGCCCTCGCCTCTGTGTGGACCCGGATGCTCGGCGACGCCGCTCCCCGGTGACACCCGGTGCAGAGCGGGTCCGGGCGCGGCGGACACGGCCCGCCGCGCCCGCCGGAAATCGTGCGTCCCCCGGCGTGTATGCGTGAGGGGGGGCGCTTCCGGCGCCCGCGGGCGAGGGTAGGCTGGAGACCGATCCATGTCGGAACATCGCGCCACGATCGAGTGGGAGAGGGGCCCGGCGGAATTCCGCTATCCGTCCTACCCGCGCGATCACACCTGGAGCTTCGACGGCGGGATGCGGATCGATGCGTCCGCGGCGCCCGGCTACCTCGGGAACGCGGACCTTGTGGATCCCGAGGAGGCCTACGTCGCGTCGCTTTCCAGCTGCCACATGCTCACCTTCCTCGCGATCGCCGCCAGGGAGGGGCTCGTCGTCGACCGCTACCGGGACGCCGCGGTGGGCTACATGGAGAGGAATGCGGCCGGCCGGCTCGCCGTTGTCCGCGTGGTGCTCCACCCCGAGGTCTCCGTTGCGTCCCCGGCGCCGGCCCCGGATGCGCTGGAGAAGATCCACGAGGCGGCCCACCGGGAGTGCTTCATCGCCAACTCGGTGCGCACCACGGTCATCGTCGAGGGATCGGTCCGGCCCGCCCGCCGAGGCGAAGCCCCGGGCGTATCGGGCCCCGGGCGGTGATACCCGCCCCGTAACCCGACGCGGGGGGCACGGACGGCGCGGGCGTGAGAGTGCCGCCGGGCCGGCTGCGCTGGCGCTCGGGCGCCGCGCCCGTAAACTTTGGAGGGAGATTCGGGATCGTTCAACTCCGTCGCCCGCTCCCACGGGGCGGAGCGCCCTCCCGGGCGCGGGCGGCGACCTTGATGGAGAGGAAGTCCGATGCAAACCCGCGTGTTCCCGGTGTCCATTGCCGTTCTCGCCCTCCTGGCCGCCTCCGTGCCGGCCGAGGCGCAGCGCTACCCGCTCGCGCCGCGGGTCGCGTTCGGCGAGTCCATTCACCCGTTCTTCGAGGGGTGGTACGAGCTTGAGGACGGCCGGAAGGTCTTGTCTTTCGGCTACTTCAACCGGAACCTCGGCAACAACCCCACATTCATCCCGCGGGGGGAGGACAATTTCATCGAGCCGGCCGAGTTCGACGGCATGCAGCCCGACTGGTTCCCGATCCGGCGGGAGCGGGGGATCTTCGTCGTGACCGTGCCCGCCGACTGGCCGGCGGACCGCGAGGTGATCTGGTCGTTCCGGAGCGGCGACGAGCTCTTCTCGGTGCCTGGGTCTTGGCGGACCGACGCGATGCAGCTCACGACGGGACCGGCGGCGATGGGAAGCCACCGGCCCTACCTCAGGATGGACGAGGATGGCCCGGAGGGTCTCGGGATCATCGATCCGGTGTGGGCGGAGCCGCGGACGGCCCGTGTCGGCGAGCCGCTCGAGATCATGATCTGGGCTCGCGACAACATGGTCGAGGATGCCGCCAGAGAGGATGCGGTGGCGGTGCGGGCCGTGATGTGGACCCATCAGGGCCCGTCGATGGCGTCGATCGTCGCCCGGCAGCCGGAAGGAGTGGAGCCGGAGGGCGACGGGGACGACGATGACCCGGGCGCGATCCTGAACCGGATCGAGATCCCGCTCGAGTCGGACGGGGCGGCCACCTTCGACGTCGTCTTCGACGAGCCGGGAGACTATCTCCTCCGGGTCATGGTGGACAACCACAACGCCGTCGACAGCTCCCAGGGCAACCAGTGCTGCTGGACGAACGGCTACGTGGAGGTGGACGTTCGACCCTGAGGTTGGCAGGGCCCTGCCCGGAGCGGGTGGGGCCCTGAAAGCCCGAGCGGGATCCGCCTCCGGCCGGACGGCCCCCGGCCCGGTCGCGGGAGAACGATGACCGTCCGCTCCCGCCGCCACGGGCCGGCAACCCGATGCGCCCGGCGATGAGGCCGGCTGTCGCCGGCTGCATCCTCGCCGTCGCCCTGGGCGCGTGCGGGGACGGCGCCGGCGATCCCGCCGCCCCGCCCGTGGTCCCTCCCGCCCCCGCCCCCGTCCGGATCGGCCACCTCGTCTCTGGGGACCGGCCCAGCTACCGGAACGGTGCGGCGGTCGCCGTGGCCGGGGTCAACGCCCGCGGGGGGCTTCTCGGCCGCCCCGTCGAACTGGTGAGCGAGGTGGGGATCGAGGATGCCTCGGTCGCGGCGCGGATCGCCGAGAGGATGATCATCACCGACAGCGTGGTCGCCGTCATCGGCCCGAACCGGTCCGCGCACGCTGTCGAGGTGGGCCCGGTGGCGCAGGCGCACGGGATACCGATGATCACGACGGTGGCCACAAATCCGATCGTCACGGAAGCCGGCGACTTCGTCTTCATGGCCGCCTACACCGACCGGTTCCAGGGGCGGGTCATGGCGCAGTTCGCGCGCGAGACGCTCGGGGCGACCACGGCCGCCTTCCTGACCGAGCGCGGCGACATCTACACCGAGGGGATCGCGGAATTCTTCGCGACGAGCTTCCGCGATCTCGGGGGGACGGTCGTCGCCGGGGAGTTCTACGACGGCGGCGCGACGGACTTCACCGCGGAGCTGGCCCGCATCGCCGCCGCGTTCCCCGGGGTGCTCTTCCTCCCGGGCCATGCGGAGGAGGTCGCGCCGATCACGCGTGCGGCCCGTGCCCTCCCGCTGGTCGGCGCGGACGGGGAGCCGACCGTCTTCGGCGGGGCGGATACCTGGGACAACCCGGCGCTCCTCGGCAGCGGGGATGCCGCCCTCGAGGGGAGCTTCTTCACCACCCACTTCTCCCCCGACGCCGACGAGCCGGGCGTGCGCGCATTCGTCGCGGCTTTCCAGGCGGCCCACGGGACGCTCCCGAGCGGAGGCGACGCGGTGAACCACGATGCGGTCCGGCTCTTCGTCGAGGCCGCGGAACGGGCGGGCGTACTCGACGGGGCGGCGGTGCGCGACGAGATCGCCGCCACCCGGGATTATGCCGGGTCCACGCGGATCGCCGGCTACACCGGGGACCGGCATCCGATCAAGAGCGTCGTCATCATGTCGGTCGAGGACGGCGCCAAGACGTTCTACCGGCAGGTCGACCCGTAACCGGGAGATCGCTCCCCCTCGATCCGGACCCGATCCGCGCCAGGGAAGTCCGCGCCCCGGGGCGGGGCGTGCGCGTGCGCGGTCGTCGCCGTCCGTCCGGATGGGGCGCCGGCGTTCCCGGAGCGTCCGCAGCCGGGTGTCGGGCCCGCACCCCGTCGTCCTTCCGGACGGTCCTTCCGCCCAGGGGCGGGATCCCCGACGTCGGGAAGGCGCGGATCGAGAAGATCCTCCCGAACGGTGGATTCCGGGCCGTCGTCACCCCGGCCGGAGCCGGGATCCGGGGGGAGCTCGACCTCGGCGGGGCGTGCCGCCGGAGGGTCGTCACCGTGACCGACGCCGGGGTGGACGGGGCCCGCGTCCGCACCCTCCCCCATACCTTCTTCTTCCGGCAGATGCGGTGGCTGATCGAGGAGGGATATATCTATGATCGCCGGGCCCCGACCCTGCCGGGTCCGGAAGGGGAAGACCGGGGGGTGCGCCCGAGAGCGACGCCGGCCGCGGCCGGAAGATCGGCCGGCTCCCGAACGGAAGGGAGGGGGATCGCGGTCCAGCGCTGCAGGGGTCCGGGAGAGACGGGTCCGGACCGGCTCCGGAAGACGACGACGGCCCCCGACGCGCGGACGATCCTCCGCATGACGGTCGAGAGCGCCGCCGCGGCGGGGCCGACCGCCGCATCCGCAACCAGTGAGGACGCAGCATATCATGCACTACCAGCGACTGCCGGGGGCCCTTGCATCGCTCGCGGTGCTCGCGGCGCTGGCGGGCTGGGCCCCGGCGCCGGTCCAGGGCCAGTCCGGTATCATCCAAGGCCGGGTTCTGGACGCAGCGTCGGGACGGCCCCTCTCCCGCGCGCAGGTCCTGGTCGAGGGGACCGGCATCGGCCAGCTCACCAGTGCGGCCGGCGATTTCCTGCTGCCCGACGTGCCTGCCGGCGAACATCTCGTGCGAGCGACGCTGATCGGGTACACGGGGGCCGAAGAGACCGTGACCGTCGCGGCCGGGCAGACGGCCAGCATCGAGTTCGAGATGCCTGCTACGGCGATCGAACTCGATGTGCTCGTCGTTGTCGGCGTGGGCGCGGAAACCGCCCGGCGCGCTCTCGGCACCTCCGTCGAGGTGCTCACGACGGAGGACTTCACCCTCGCACCGGTCCAGTCGGTGGACCAGTTCCTCCAGGGGCGGGCGGCGGGTGCCACCGTGAACGCCACCTCGGCACAGCCGGGCACAGGCTCACTGATCAACTTCCGGGGCGTCTCCTCGGTGTTCGGTGCCCAGACCCCGGTCATCTACCTGGACGGTGTGCGCGTGGACAACGACCAGTCCACCGCCGCGGGCACCGGAGGTGAGCAGTCCTCCGCGCTCGCCGACCTGCTGACGAGCGACATCGAGCGAATCGAGATCACCAAAGGCGGCGCGGCCTCGACGCTCTACGGTTCCGACGCGGCGACCGGGGTGATCCAGATCTTCACGAACAAGGGCATCCCCGGGGCACCGCGCATCACGGTCCGGACGGAACAGGGCATCGAAGTGCCCGAGCTCAGGTACATCTTCGACTCCGGCGTCATCTTCCCCTCCCGGGTGGAGTCCGGCGAGGCTGCTGCCGACTTCCTGGAGGACCGGTACTTCAGGAACGGCCAGACCCAGAGCTACTACCTCGGTGTCAACGGCGGCACGGCCGATGTGACCTACAGCGTCAGCGGCCGACTCGAGGACCGCACCGGCACCCAGCCCAAGGACGCGAGCGCCAACTACAACCTGCGGGGCGGCCTCCAGGCATCGCCGAGCGGGAACGTCACCCTCGAGTTCTCCGGCAACTACGTCCGGCACAACTTCGAGCGGCTCTACAACGGCACCTCCATCGCGGATCCGATCACCGCGTTCGAGGTGGGCGACGCCCTCTTCATCTCGGGAGCCTCCACCCTCCGGGAGGCCTACGACATCTTCCTGTTGCCCGATATCGACGAATGGGTCAACCGGTTCATCTTCTCGGCCGGCGCCCGGTGGGAGATCCGTGACGACCTGACGGCCCGGTTCACGGTCGGCAGCGACAGCCGGACCAACCAGCAGCGGATCTACCAGCCGATCGGGTTCATCCCGGACGAACCCACCGGTGAGCTCAACCGCCGGGACCGCTCCTTCACCTCGGTATCGCTCGACGCCCGTGCGACCTACGCCTGGGAGAGCGCGGACGGAAACTTCGGATCCTCCCTGACCGTCGGCGTGCAGGGCTTCCGCGAGGACGAGAGCATCATCAACGGCAACGGCCTGGGCTTCGCTCTCCCGGGCTCGTTCGACTTTGACGCGGCGGCGGAGATCACCGCCTTCGAGAGCAATGTCGAGGTGTTCAACGGCGGCCTCTACCTGGACGAACAGCTGAGCCTCTGGAACAAGCTCTACCTCGGGGGCGGGTTCCGGATCGACGCCGGCTCGAGCTTCGGCGACAACATCGATACCGAGCTCTATCCGAAGGCCACCGGCTCGTACATCCTCTCCGACGACATCAGCCTTTCTCCCGTCGACGAACTCAAGCTTCGTGCCGCCTACGGCCAGACCGGGAGGTTCCCCGGAGCCTTCCTGAAGGACCGGACATTCTCGGCCGTCTCGTTCCGCGGAGAGTCGGCTCCGAGGTTCGCCAATCCCGGCAACGCGGAACTGCGGCCGGAGAAGACCTCCACGATCGAGGCCGGCATCGACGCCGCCCTCTGGGACAACCGGATCGGGATCGACCTGACCGTCTACGACGCGCGCACGACCGACGCGCTCTTCCAGGTGCCGCGCCAGCCTGTAACCGGGCAGGGCACCCAGCAGGAGAATGTGGGCGAGATCCTGAACCGCGGGGTCGAGCTGGGCGTCAGCGTCGATGTGCTGAACACCAGGCAGCTGGTCTGGAGCCTGGGTGGCACCTTCCGCTACACCCACAACGAGGTCACCGACATGGGCGGCGTGGCGGACTTCGGCGCCGATGGTTCCCAGAAGCGCGTTACCGGCTGCTGGAGGATGGTCGACGGGGCATGCCGCGGAGGTCCGGTGGGCGCCTGGTGGGTGACCATGCCCGTGGATACCAACGGCGACGGCCTGCCGGACGGCTCGGAGCGCGGGTTCACGGGGGGATTCCCGGTTCCGGACAAGAGCGGGAGCTTCAACACCACGATCGGGATCGGCAACAGCCTGACGATCAGCGCTCTCGCGGACTGGGCCGGCGGCCACGATGTGTTCGACTGGGGCTCGGTCTGGGCCACCTTCAACGGGATCTACCGGCGCGAGCGCGTGCGCTGCGGGATGGAGGAGGGCGCTGCCGACGGCTGCGCGTACGCCTTCCCGACCCGCTACGACGTGGACGGTGTCGCACAGGGCAAGTACAGCCAGAACGCCGCGCGGAGCGCCTTCCTCTACGACGGTGACTTCCTCAAGCTCAGGGAGGTGTCGGTGCGGTATCTGCTGCCCGAGGGATTGGCAGGCGGCATCGGCGCCGACCGTGCTTCCCTCTTTGCGAGTGGGAGGAACCTCTGGATCTGGTCCCGCAACCAGATCGTCGATGGCGAACTCAACGGGCGTGCGGGCAGCGGACTGCAGCTGGGAGGGGAGACGAGTACGACCCTCTCCCCGAACCGGCAGTTCAGGCTCGGGGCCGAGGTCGTCTTCTGATGTCCCGCATACTGCCGGGATCAGACAGGATGACGGACAGGCACATATCGACCCTCGGGGGGCGATGGCTGGCTGCGGCCGCGCTGCTCCCCGGCATCCTGGCGGCCGGTGGCTGCGACGCCATAGACCCCACGCGAGTCAGCAACCCGACGACCACTGACGAGGACCTGGCGCAGGCCACCGACCAGACCGAGGCGCTCCTGCCCGGGCTCCAGGCGCAGTTCGCCCGCCTGATCAACGCCTACGTCGTCGCGGAGGTTGTTACCGACAGCTATTCGATCCACGGCACCGGGATCATCCAGACGCTGGACGCCCCCGACGAGATCACCCCGGACATCATGAACTCGACGGGGACGAGCGCGAACGCGGTGTACTGGAACGTCCAGGAGCTCCGCGCTCTGGCGGACTTCGTGATCGACGAGATCGCACCGAACGATCCAGGGGCGCGACCTGCGCTCGTCGCCGAAGCGCACTACTACCGGGGCATGGCCTACCTGACCATGGGCGAGGTCTTCTCGTTCGTGCCGCTGGAGGACGACGGTGCCCCGCAGCCCTCCGAGGTCTTGCTCGGCCATGCCGTCCGCGACCTGAAGGCGGCGGCGGGCACCGGGCCGCAGGCCAGCGCGGCACTGGCGCGAGCCTACCGTCTCCAGGGTGAGAGGGGAGAGGCCGCGGCGGCGGCGAACGAGGTGCTCTCAGCCGACCCGGAGTTCCTCTTCGCCCCCCCCTACGACGCGGGTTCGATCACCAACACGGCGGTGGGTTTCCTGGTGCTGAGAGCCCTGCAGGAGATGCAGCCCCTTCCGCGGCTGGACTTCCTGGACCCGAAGTACACGACGCGTGACGCTGCCATCCCCATCGCCAAGGCGGAGGAGATGCACCTGATCTTGGCGGAGATCGCGCTGGCGTCGGGCGACCTGGCGGAGGCGAGGAGCCGGCTGGCCAGCGCCATCCGGCTCGCCGGAACCCGCGCCACCGTTTCCTTCGACGACACCGACGAGCGCCGCAATGCCGACCTGAGCCTGCGGCCCAGGGACTCCGGCATCCTCGTTCGGGCCGATGCGGAGAGCCCCTACAGGGCCGGCCTGGTGCTCGGCCGCCCGGGCGACGGGCTCACGATCCCGAGCGTATCCGGAACCTCGCTCGACGCCGACAGCGTCGCGGCCCTCCCGGAAGCGTCCGACCTCTGGCACTCGCTCTGGCTAGCCCGGCAGGAGATCCTCTTACTGGAAGGCAGGAGGCTTGCCGATCTGGGCATCAAGCTCCCGATGATGCTGCGCGAGATCGACCAGAACCCGAACATCAGCGAAGGCGGGCCGGGGACCGTGCCGGTCGTCCCGGGATACATCCCCACGGCGCCGCGCTATGCGATGGACATCTACTCGCCGGTGGAGCTCTACGATGGCGACGGCCCTGACGCCACCCTGCTCCAGACGATGGTGACGATCGGGGTGGACATGAACCGCGTCCTCGTGCAGAATAACGCCTCGCCGTTCAACTAGCCCCGGCTGCGCTGCTGAGGTGGCCATGACCAACGTGAACCGGCGGCCTCGGCCCAGATCCTCCCCCGGGCAGGATCCGAGATGACGTGGATGCCGGGCACCTGGCTCCATGTTTCCGCCATCACGCGGCATTCGAGGGCGAAGTGCCGCGACGTTCCCCACCTCCGCGTTCACGGCAAGGGTTCCAGGACCCGGCCCATGCCCATCCACCTGGTGGCCCTCTCGGCCTTAGACGACGAACCGGACAAACCTGCAGCGTAAGGTCGACGCGTCGATTAACGCGAAGGGGAGAAGACAATGGCGAAACTGGCGGCCTGGAGCATAGTCGCGCAGGGTGACGAGGGTGGCTCACAGCCGCCGGCCCCGCAGAAAGTCCCGCGGTCGCACATCGGGCTGGAGCGACATCTCGAAGACTGGATCGTGAACGACGTAACGCTGATCGGCGAGGGATACACCTTGGTCGGTCGCCAGGTGACGATTGACGACGGACGGCTGGATCTGCTGGCTATCGACTCGCAGGATCGCTGGCTCGTGATCGAGATCAAACCCGGGAGGCTCGATTCTGGCGCGCTGCAACAAGCGCTCTACTATGCCTCGTCGCTTGCCCGACTCGACGCGGATGAACTTTACCAGAAGATCAAGGCCGACCTTCACAAGTTCGGTGACAAGGAAACACTGTCGGGAAAAGTGAAGCAGCAATTGGCTGACGAGGGAGAGGAGCGCGAGATCGCCATGCTGCTCGTCGGCGCTGGAATCCATGTGGGACTGGAACGTATGCACGAGTTCCTTGCGCGGTTCCGCATCCCAATTGGCATCGTCAGCTTCGAGGTGTTCACGCTAGACGACGGGCCGCAGTTGCTGATTCGTGAGGTGGTCGACGAGCCGACGAAGCCACCTGTCCCAAAGCGCAGGTATACCGTTGAGGCGATCCGTGTCCTCGCCGAGAAGGTGGGCGTGCGCCAGCAGTTCGACCGCTTTGTCGAGATGTCGGAGCGGGCTGGCCTACCAGTGCAACCGCAAGCGGCATCTGTGAGAATCGCGCCACCGGCAAACCGTACACGGTTCCTGATGTACGCGGGGCCACGGGCAGGTGCGAACGGCGGAGAATTGGGTATCTGGGTGGGTCCGAGCAGGTTCGTTGAGTGGTTTCCTGACTTGGACGAAGGCGAGGTTGTCGCGGCGCTTGGCAAATACGAAGACGGCGCATACCTGGCCGGCGACAAGCTGAACAACCGGCTCAACCAGATCGAGCGCTTCCTGAAAGAGCACCTCTCACAGCCGGACTAACGGCGGTTAACGCGCGTTGGGAATTCCGGAGAGGTAGCCGCCAAGGGATGTCATCCCGGTCAACCATACTTGGGGGCTGCCGGATAGCGTTGGATCGCTCTACGGTTACACGGCGGCGCAGGGGGCGATCTCAATTGCTTACGCTGGCCGGGCCGTGGTCGTAGGAGTGCTTCTGGGCCCCCTGTAGCCGTCCAGACTGTACGCGCCACCACCTACCCGGCAGTTCACTACCGCATGAGCTCCCAAGGCTCGAACTCGCGGACGCGTGTGTCGCCCGGCCGCCGGACCGTGCGTACGCGGGTCACCCCGACACTCTCGTTCTCGGGGAGCGGGTTCTCCTCCTTCGCTTTCCCTTTCGCCGCCACGCTCGAGAGCGACGCGAGCTTGCCGGCACCCGCGAGGGACTTGGCGTCGCCGCCGTACCACTCGAACCAGGGGAGGCCCGCTTCGGTGTACTCCTTCGCCGAGGGCGGGACGGTCGGCGGGCTCTCACCCGTCACCCCCATCCACTGTGCGGAGTTGGCGATGCTCACGAAGCAGCGGCTCGACCGGCGCTGATCCCAGACGTCAAGGCCGTAGGGGTCCTCGCAGATTTCCTGGCGCATCCGGCCCCCGGGTGCGAGACCCATCCCCTGCGGGCCGGCTTCCGCGGACATGCAGTAATCTGGCTCGGGGGGGCCGTAGACTAGGGCCTCACCGCCGAATAGTCGCTCGTAGTGCTCCGCCTTCATCGGGAAGGCGACGATCTGGAGTCCGCCGTGGCGGGCCTCCCCGGTCAGCTGCTCCTCGGCCGTGTAACCCCCCCCGAGCGGCATCGCGACGAACTGCCGGATGAAGCCCTTTTCCACGCAGTAGCCGTCGAGCCACGGCTGCTCGGGAAGGACCAGATAGTCCTGGGGCCCGGTGTTCAGGTGATCCGTCCACTCCTCGCCGGTGATCGCGCAGATCTTCCCGGTCGCGACCTTGACGGCGAAGGGATAGTCGTCGTGGCCGTCGAAGGAGAGCCACATCGCCTCGGCCTGGTGCATAGGGGCGATCACGCCACCCCGGCGGCGCCACGCCTCGGGCAGACGCTCCGCGTAGTCGTCGAGATGGCGGAGCGGGAAACACCCGAGGCCGGGCGGGAGGGGATAGTCCGTTCCGTCATCGGGGATCCGGAGCGTCCGCTGGAACTCGATCGAGCAGTGCGCCTCCGGGTGAACGTCGGGGAACCGGAACACAAGCCGGTCGTTCTCGAGTGTGATCATCGGGTCTTCCTCCTCCTCCTCTCGGTCAGTTGCTACCAGTCACCGTCACGCACTTCGCGCACCACGCGGAGAATCGCGCCGTCGGGCGCGTTCCTGAGCTCCCGGATCAGCTCGGCGAAGAGCCGGGGCCGCCTCCGGATGATCTCCTGGAGATCGCTCGACACCTTGCCGCCAAGCGCGAGGAGCACGTCCGGGTCCTCGCCCAGCTCCCTCGCCAGCCGCGCCGTCGTGGCCTCCGAGGGCGGCGCGACATCCCCGCGCTCGATCTTGCTCAGGTACGCCGGCTCGATCCCGATGCGGGCCGCCACCTGCCGGAGCGAGAACCGCCTGTCGCTCTCGCGGAGCGCCTCGCGTCGGGCACGCACGATCCGGCCGAAGTGTGTCATGTGTCATACATACTACACATTCCTGCGGACGTCAAGTCCGCGGGCCAATCCGGCGGGGTCGACCCGCCGGTACCCTCCAGCTAGATTGGCGACGCTGCGGGGATCGACCCTCCTCGGCTCAACCTCCCACCCCGCCCCACCCATGGCCGACGACCCGAGCCGACCCCGTGTGTTCAGCGGCATGCAGCCGAGCGGCGAGGCGCACCTCGGCAACTACCTCGGGGCGCTCCGCCAGTGGGTCGAGCTCCAGGAGACCCACGAGTGCTACTTCTGCATCGTGGACGAGCACGCGGTCACGGGCGGTGACTATGCCCCGGCCGAGTTCCCGGACCGGGTCTTCGATCTCGCGCTGAGCTACCTGGCCGTGGGGCTCGATCCCGAGCGGAGCACGATCTTCGTCCAGTCGGACGTCCCCGCGCACACGGCGCTCGCCTGGCTCCTCAACTCGGTCGCCGCGGTGGGCGAGCTCGAGCGGATGACACAGTTCAAGGACAAGTCCCGGAGCCTCGAGTCCATTCCCGCCGGGCTGCTCAACTATCCGGTCCTCCAGGCGGCCGACATCCTCCTCTACCGTGCCGAATGGGTCCCCGTCGGCGAGGATCAGCTCCAGCACCTCGAGCTCTCGCGCGAGATCGCGCGCCGGTGGAACGCGCGCTTCGGGGATTTCTTTCCGGAACCCCAGCCGCTGATCGGCGGGGTCGGCCGGATCCTCGGGCTCGACGGCGGCTCGAAGATGAGCAAGTCGCTCGGGAACACGGTCGGGATCCTCGCCGGGCCGGAGGAGATCCGGGCACGGGTGAGGACGGCCGTCACCGACCCGCAGCGGATCCGGCGCACCGACCCCGGCCGTCCCGAGGTCTGCAATGTGTTCACGCTCCACGGGCTCTTCGCTTCGGCCGACGAGGTCGAGGACATCGCGGTCCGGTGCCGGGACGCCACACGCGGGTGCGTCGACTGCAAGCGGATCCTTGCCGACCGGATCTCCGGGCACTTCGCCGGGGCGCGTGAGCGAGCGCGGGAACTGAGCGCCCGTCCGGGGCGGATCCGCGAGATCCTGGATGCCGGAGCGGAGCGCGCCCGCCGGGAGGCGGCCCGGACGCTCGGCGAGGTCCGCGAGCGGATGGGGATGCGCTGGCGGGGCCTCGAGGGGCTCGCGTAGCCGCGGCGGCGGGATGCGGGTACTGAGGGAGGCAGGCAGGGGACGGGACCGGTGACCGGAGGAGGGGACGTGGCCGCAGGGGAGGCGAGGTGATGGGGACGCGGAATGCCTGGTCCGTGGCGCGTGCCCTCGCCGGGGTCTTCGTCCCGGCGACGAGTCCGTTCGATCCGGTCACGGGCGATCTCGATGTCGTGGCCCTCCGCGCGAACCTGAGACGCGTGCTCGCCGCGCCTGTCCAGGGGGTGGTCATCGGGGGGACGACGGGGGAGGCGCTCCTCCTCACCCGGGCGGAGCGGAGCGCTGCGATCGGGGCTGCGGCGGAGCTTCTGGGCGATGGACGCCTCCTCATCGCCGGGACCGGAGCCGAATCCACGCGCGAGACGATCCGCCTGAGCGGCGAGGCGGCCGACGCTGGGGCGGATGCCGTCCTGGTCCAGCCCCCCGCCTACTACAAGAAGGCGATGACCGGCCGGCTCCTCGCGCGCCACTACCGCGCGGTGGCCGACGCGTCTCCTCTCCCCGTCATCCTCTATCAGGCCCCGCTCAACTGCAGCACGCTGGAGCTCTCCACATCGCTTGTCGCCGCGCTCTCCGAGCACCCGCGGATCATCGGCGTCAAGGACTCCCGGGGGAGGCTTCCCGGGCTCGGCGAGCATCTGGCCGCGGTCGCCAACGGGTTCCGGGTACTCGTCGGCAATGGAGCGATGCTCTATGCGGCGCTCGAGATGGGGGCGGCCGGCGGGATCCTCGGCGTCGCGAACCTCGTTCCGGAAGCTGCGGCCGGGATCTACCGGTTACACCGGGAAGGGCGGCATGCCGAGGCGGGCCGGATCCAGGAACGGATCGGGCCGCTCCACAACGGGATCGTTGCCGCGCTCGGGGTTCCGGGAGTAAAGGCGGCGCTCGATCTCCTCGGCGCCACCGGCGGGGCGCCGCGTCCCCCCCTCGCTCCACCCTATGCGCCCGGCATCGACCGGATCCGCAGCCTTCTCGGGACTGCCGGCGTCGATAAGGTCTAGCCCGATACGATCTAGCCCGATGGAGTGGACGCCCCCCCTACAACCAGCGGGCTGGGTCAGCCGCCAGGGCCAGATCCACACGGCAAGAAACAACGCAAGTGCAACCGGAGCTGCACCGACTGGACGGGTGGATCGCTGTCGGCTTGATCGCACTGCAAGTCCCACGGCAGTTGTTGCTCCGCACGTTCCCCCACCGCGATGAAGGGGAATGAACCAATGGCGAGCATCACGATCCGCAATCTCGACGACGACGTGAAGACACGCCTTCGCGTCCGGGCCGCCAGACATAACCGTTCAATGGAGGAAGAAGCGCGCATCACCCTGCGCGACGCCGCGACTGGCCGTAGCCACGGTCCCCGGAATCTCGCGGCCTTCACCCGCCAATGCTTCGCGTCATTTGGCGGCGTCGAACTCGACCTTCCCCCCCGCGGACCGATGCGCTCGCCTCCAGACTACTCCTGAGCGGCTTCATGTTCGTCGTAGACACGAACGTCGCGTCCGGGCGCATGCGCTCTGAACCGACTGCCGCGGCAGCGGTCCGGACGGCTGAGCGCGATGCGCAGGACAAATAGATGAACGACCGTGGGCGGAGCGGAACCGCTCTGGGACGTCGCGACCCTGCCGATCGGCAAACGGCGGAACGCACCGGAGGCCGCCATGAGCCGCTGGCTCGACCTTGACTTTGGAGAACGGATCCTTCCGTTCCACAGCGCCGCCGCCCGAGCCTACGCGGAGATCGCTGCCGAGCGTCGTCAGGCGGGCCGACCGATCGGTGTGGCCGACTGCCAGACAGCCGTCTCGCTCGCACCAGGCCGAACACCGCGGGGGTGGAGGGAGCCCCGGAACACAGTCGCCAGACCGCCGACGGGAAGTGCGGATACGGTCTCGTCGAAAAGGAGCTTCACCCGGGCGGGATCGAGACGAGCCTGCGTTCACGCTCCGCCGCGAACGCCAGCGCCGCCCGGATGTCCGCGCGCTCCAGGTCCGGGAAGTCCGCCAGGATCTCCCCTTCCGTCATCCCGGCCGCCAGGTACTCAAGGATGTCGTATACGGTGATCCTGAGCCCGCGAATACACGGCTTCCCGCCCCTCTTCCCCGGCTCCAGCGTGATGCGATCCAGTTTGCTCATG
>CAZHGS010000055.1:0-14243 GCA_964532325.1 uncultured Gemmatimonadaceae bacterium
TTATGAGACAACAGGTTACGGTGTCCTAACAGCCCGAATGCCGCTGGAACTTCGGCCTAACCGACTCCCCGCCGCGAATCCCGGAGGTGTGGATCGAGACGGACGCGGCCCGCTGAACCTGAGCCCGATGCCGATACGTCGGGAGCCCGTGTTCGGGTTCTCTGGATCGGGCGGACCTGCCACGACCAACACCTCGGGCTCGCGTCCCGGTCAGCTGCCGCGGTACGGATTCGTGCACGACGGTTCCCGGCACGTGCCGGCCAGCCGCCTGCGGCAGTACGGTGCCCTGGAGCTGGAACCCCCGCCCCGTTGCCCCGCTCCGGTCGCTCTGCTCCCTCCGCAAGGGCCGGTCCGGAGTGTGCCATTTTCGATGCCCGGGAGTGTGACTTTTTTGATGCCCATTCACACGGTGCAGAAAGATTCCCGGTGGGTCCGGCTGGCGGGGCCCTCGGCGGTGACGCGGATCTGGCCGAAGGAGAGCCACTGCCATCGGCGCGGTGAACACATTGACCGCTGCAGACGGCCCCGGCAGTCTGATTGCATCGCAATCGAGACGTCGATCGCGTCTCCAGGCGATTCGGAGGCATGACCATGGCAAGCATCACGATCCGCTATCTCGATGAAGAGGTGAAGACGCGCCTTCGGGTACGGGCAGCCGAGCATCATCGGTCCATGGAAGAGGAGGCGCGGCTCATCCTGCGCGATGCCGTCGGGCCCGGGAAGCCCCCTCGGAATCTCGCGAGCGCTATTCGCGCCCGGATCGCGCCTCTCGGGGGCGTGGACCTGGCGTTGCCCGCGCGCGAGCCCGGACGCGAGCCGCCCTCCTTCGATTGAGGCAGCAGCGATGTTCCTGCCGGACACGAGAGTCGTATCCGGGCTCCTGCGCCCGTCTCCCGATGCAGGTGTCGGGACGTGGGTCGGGGCCCTGGAGGCGACGGATCCCTGTTTCTCGGCCATCGGCGAGGCGGAGCTTCGTTGCAGCGTTGCCATTCTGCCGACCGACGGGCGGCAGACCGCACTCGCTTCCGCCATCGATGCCATCCGGCGCGAGGACTTGAGGAACAGGGCTGCGGCAACCACCTGACGATCCAGCCGGAGCCGATGCCGGATCCCCCCGCTCGGGGCCGCACGCACCGGCTTCCCACGCCGCACGCATGAGCTGCAGCAGGCCGATCCTCACTCGCCGCCCGGAACCATCCGGGCCAGGTCTCGAGGCCGTGGGACGGGATGCCATGGCCGCCCTGTCGCTTGAGGCACCCACGCGATCACCACAACTTCGCCCTCTGACTCCGCGCCTCGGGATCCCACCCGACGGACGCGGCCAACAGCAGCGAACGGGACTCTGGCCGGTGCCACGCAACCGATGAGCCGTGACCGAACCCTCCTCCGCCTCGCGGCGGTGCTCGCGGCCGCGGCGACGGGGTGCAGCGAGAGTGATGCACCCACGGAGCCTCCGCCTCCCGCGCCCCCGACGGAGGTCACGGTCAGCCCGGCCGAGATCAACCTTGGCGCGGTGGGCTCGACCGTTCAGCTGCGGGTGGAGGTGCGGGACGCGAACGACAATGTGATGGCCGGCGCGACCGTCAGCTGGACGAGCGACAACACCGGGGTGGCCACGGTCGACGCGACGGGGCTGGTGACGGCAACGGGCACGGGGCTGGCACAGATCGAGGCCCAGGCCGGACCCGCGTGGGGATATGCCGTGGTGCGGGTCGAGCAGCTTCCGGCGAGCCTCGAGAAAACCGAAGGCGACGGCCAGCGCGCCCTGGAGCTGTCCGTGCTTCCGGTCCGCCCGACCGTCCGTGTGCTCGACGCGAACGGGCACCCGATCGATGGCGCAGGCGTGGCCTTCCGGGTCAGGGAGGGTGGAGGGAGCGCCGCTCCCGGGTCCGCAGCGGCCGAAGCGGGAGAGGCCTCCACCGTCTGGACGCTCGGTCCACCGGGTCCCCAGGTGCTTCTCGCCGAGTCGGGCGATGCCAGCGTGGAGTTCACCGCCTCGGCCTTCGCGGTCGGCCATCCCGACTTTCTGGCCATCACCACCACGCATCTTTCCCCGGCATACGCATCCTTCACACAGGCCGACACCCTTGTGGCCGTCGGCGGCCGCCCCCCCTACACCTGGGAGCTGACGGCGGGGGCGCTCCCCGCGGGGCTCGCCCTTACGACGGACGGCGTGATCGAGGGCACCCCGCGGTCGCGGGAGGGATCGGGCTTTTCCGTTCGCGCGACCGACACGGCCGGAAACGAGGCGACCGCCGCCTTCGACCTCGAGGTGTGCGGTCCCCCTCTCGCCCTCGAGGTCGGCGAAGTGCATATCGCGGCTCCGGCCCCGCCCGGCGGGTGCGGTTTCTCGGTCCGCGCCGGATCGGCGGGCTCCTACTACCGGGTCACGCTCGTCGGCACGACCGCCGGGTTCGAGCTCACCGAACCCGTCCACTTCCGGGTGCGGGGCGAGGTGCCGGAGGCCGCCGCCTCCCGGAGCCCGGCGCCCGCGCCGACGGTCCGGCCGGACGTTCGTCTCCGGCCGTCGAGCTCCCACCCAGGGACACCGGTGGATCATCACCTCCGGGTCCGGGAGGAGGAGGCGCGTCTGCTGGCCGGTCTCGCACGGGAGGGACGGCTGCGCGCGCTTCCGGACCTCCGGGCGGCCGCCGCTCCGGCCGCGGCCGATCCACCGCCGGAGACCTTCGAGTTCCGGATGGGGAGTCCGGGAACGGTCACCGACAACTGCACGGTCGCGACGCGGACGACGACCGTGCTCCAGGGCTACAACGACCACCTGGCCATCTACGCGGAGCCGGTGCCGGATCCTCCGCTCGGGGCCGCGAATATCGACATCCTGCTCGACCACTACGAGCGCTACGGAGCCGAGGTCGTCGACAGCTGGGGAGGCGTCGCGGACATCGACGGGAACGGACGGATCATCGTCTATCTGGATGCGAACCTCCCGGGGTCGATCTCCGGTCTCGTCTGGGTGGGCGACATGCTCCCCGCCTCGGTGTGCGCCGCCTCGAACGAGGCCGAGCTCATGAGGCTCGACCGGTCATGGGTCGAGGATATCGCGCACGTCCTCGCCTCGACCCTGGTGCACGAGGCGCAGCATGTGAACTCGGTCTACAGGCGGCTGCTGAACACGCTGGAGGACCCCTTCGCCTACCAGGCGCAGCACCCTCTCTGGGTCGAGGAGGGCCGTGCGGTCATGGCGGCCGAGGCCGCCTCCAGGCTCGCATGGGCCGAACTGGGCGGACCCGCATCCCACGAGCTGGCCACGGCCGCGCACCTGGCGCGGCTCTCGGAGGATCAGGTGGGGGTCGCCGGCGTCTTCGACGCGCTCAACCGCACCAAGTACGTGCTCCGGGAGGACGGCAACTCGCTGACCCACTATCCCGACCCCTACGGGAGCGGGTGGCACCTTCACCGCTTCCTCGGTGACTGGTACGGCGGCGCGGGCCGGGAGCGGCTGGGAGACGCCGCGTTCATGAGGCGGCTCACCGCGACTGAGGCGCCGCCCGGTGTCGCGGGGCTCGAAGAGGTCACCGGCCGGCCGTTCGCGGAGCTGATGCTCGAGTACGCCACAGCGATCTCGCTGGCCGGCACCGGGGCGCCCCGGATGCCGGGAGTGGCACGGTTCTCGACCTACGACTTCACGGGGCTGGCAGTGCCGCGCCAGGGCATCTGCTGCTGGGAGGAGCCGGGTCGCTACCCCTGGCCCGTCACGACCAGCGGGGAGGGACCGGATGCCAGGCTCTGGGTGCCGCTCGGATCTTCCCGGACGATCGAACGGGAGATCAGCGCGGGCGGCGTCCAGGTCTACGACCTCCGCGCCTCGGCGGGGGGCGAGGGGGCGATTCTCGAGATCGGCGCACCGGACCATGTGGGGATCGTCGTGGCCCGGATTCCCGATCTCTCCCGGCCGGACCGCTGAGGTCCGTCGCCGGCAATCCGCTCCCTCGGCAATCCGGTCCCGCAGTTCGAAGGGAGGCTCGCGCAGCTCCGGTGTCAGATCGATGCAGAGTGTCGGAACGAAGGGTCAGGCGAGCGGCCGGACCGTGACCCGGGTCCTTGGTCAAGTGCTTGGCCAAGCTCGGGCCCTGGGCCCAGCCTTCTCAAGACACCCGGGAGGCGCACCGGTTGTGCTGTGCCGTTGTCCACGCGAGGCGGGCGACGAGTCCGGGAGAGATGACACGTCACGTCAAGATCGGCGAAGCCAAGACGCACATCTCCGCACTCCTGGCCGAGGTGGAGGCCGGCGAGGATCTCATAATCTGCCGCGGCCCGCGGCCGATTGCCCGCGTCACGCGGGTCGAGGACCGTCAAGACCACACCGCGCTGTGCGCGACCCTGCGCCGGGAGAGGGCGATGCAGAAGAATGTGACAACGGCCGAGATCCTCTCGTGGCGCCACGAGGGACACGCACGCTGATGGCGTTCGTCCCGGACGCTTCGGTCGCGGCCGCGTGGCTGCTCCCGGATGAGGAGGCCGCGCTGGCAGACCTTGCGCTCGGCCGGCTGGCCGGCGAAACAGCCTGAGTCCCGGTCCTGTTCTGGTATGAACTGCGCAACGTGCTGCTTGCGGCCGAGCGTCGGGGACGGATCGACGAGCACTATGCCGATGTTTCCATGGCCCGGATCCGCCGGCTTCCCATCCGCTGTCCGGGCGAACCGGAAGACCACCGCATCCTGGCGCTGGCGCGGACCCATCGCCTCACGGCGTGCGATGCGAGCTATCTGGCTCTCGCGATCCGGGAAGGTTGCCCGCTGGCGAGCCTGGACCGCCGGTTGAACGATGCGGCCGCGGCCGAAGGCGTTGCGCCCTTCGGCAGGTCTCGAATGGACGCAACGTCGACGTCCACGTCGCCGGCAGTCTGACGGGTCCTGGCATCGATCAGACGCCAGACCACATCGACCCCTCAACCCGGATCCTCCAGCCGATCAATGGAATGGCAGGATCCGGCGGGTCCCGTCCACCCGCCTCGGCGGCGGCCCTCCTGCGTGGCGATGACCTCGAATCAAGTCTCTTGGCTGGAAGCTGCTGGATTCCGTCCCGGCTGTCCGACGGCCGATGCCTACGCGGCTCCTTCGCCTTCCACGCCCCGCCCTGACCCCGCCCGAACAGTTCGACGACACACCCCGGAGCGCGTCGCCAGATCACCGCATCTCCCCTTCGCGCCCGGGCACGAGGGGTCGCCTCGACCGGCCACCGCCCTGCGCGACCCTGCGCAGTCCCCTGGTCCCGCGGAGGGGCTCCTCCCGACATCGGAACTCGACGGTTCTCCGGCACGCCTCCGACCGGGGAGAGGAAGCCAGCCCACGGACGCGCCCGGGTGGGCGTGCGGGACTGCGGGGAGAGGGGAACTTGCCATCGGTATGGTGGCCAACCCGGGAACGGGACAGTCTGTTGGAGTCCCGGACGGGATCGGTATCTTTTCACGGATACCTGATGCGAGAGGCGGGAGGCGATATGGCTTCGCTCGACGAAGGCGAGCTGGACCGACTGCGAGTCGATCTCGAGTCCGACCGGGTAGAGCGCAAGGCCTCCGCCGCGGACCGCAGCAGACTGCGCCGCAACATCTGTGCGCTTGCCAATGATCTCCCCGGCCATGGCCGGCCAGGGGTGATCCTGATCGGGGTGAACGACGACGGCGGGTGTTCCGAAACGACGATCGACGACCGGCTTCTGAACATGCTTGCAGGGATGAAGGATGACGGGAACATCATCCCCATCCCGTCTCTCGTCGTCCAGAAACACACTCTGTCGGGGTGCGAGGTCGCCACGATCGTCGTCGAGCCGTCGGAGAGTCCTCCGTTGCGCTACCAGGGACGGGTCTGGGTGAGAGTCGGCCCGACCGTTCGCCTTGCCGCTCCCGAAGAGGAGCGGCGTCTCGCCGAACGCCGGCGCGCCGCTGAGCGCCCCTTCGATCAGCAGCCGGTTCCGGACGCCACGGTGGGCGATCTCGACGTCAGGTATATCGAGACCCAATACCTGCGGCACGCCGTCGCCCGGGACGTGCTGGACCTTAACCGGCGGTCCCTTGACGACCAGCTGATATCGTTGCGGCTGGTGGCGGGTGGCGTTCCGACCCGGGGTGCGCTCCTGGGTCTCGGGCGGGACCCACAGGCCTGGATCCCCGGGGGGTATCTGCAGTTCCTCCGGATTGACGGTACGGACATCACGGATCCGATCCGTAGCCAGAAGGTGCTGACCGGTAAGTTGGAGGATGTGTTGCGCCAGCTGGATGAACTCCTCAAGCTCAACATCTCGGTCCGCACGGCGGTCACGACAGCCACAACCGAAGTACGGTCCCCCGATTACCCGGTGGCGGCCCTCCAGCAACTGGCCCGAAACGCGGTCATGCATCGAAGCTACGAAGGCACCGGGGCGCCGGTCCACATCTACTGGTATTCCGACCGGATCGAGATCCGAAACCCCGGCGGACTCTACGGGCAGGTGACCTCCGAGAACTTCGGCTCCGGCGCGGTGGACTACCGGAATCCGCTGGTCGCGGAGATCATGCACCACCTGGGCTTCGCACAGCGCTTCGGTCTCGGAGTGCCCCTCGCACGGAGGGAACTGAGGGCCAACGGCAATCCGGATCCGGACTTCGCCTTCCAGCCGACGCAGGTTGCCGTCACCGTATGGGCCGGACCGTGAAGACGATCGCTTTCTTCAACAACAAGGGCGGCGTTGGCAAGACCTCCCTGGTCTATCATCTGGCCTGGATGTACGCCCGCCTCGGCGTGAACGTGCTGGCCGCAGACCTCGACCCGCAGGCGAATCTGACGAGCATGTTCCTTGGCGACGAGGAGCTCGAGCCGCTCTGGCCGGAGAGTGGCGACCGCCCGACCGTCTACGGAGCTCTCCGTCCCCTTCTGGAAGGGACCGGCGATGTGGGCCCTCCGCGCGTCGTTGAGCCCGAGCCCGGCCTCGGACTCCTCGTCGGAGACCTCCTGCTCGCGATCGCCGAGGACGAGCTGTCGAGCCAGTGGCCCGCCTGCCTAGACCGCAAACCCAGGGCGTTTCGCGTCCTGTCGGCGCTTGCCCGCATTCTTCGGCGAGGCGCCCTGGAGATCAACGCCAAGGTGGTCCTCGTGGACGTCGGGCCCAACCTCGGGGCGTTCAACCGCGCCGCGTTGGTCAGCGCCGACTCGGTCGTCGTCCCGCTGGCCCCGGATCTCCATTCGCTGCAGGGTCTCCGCAATCTGGGACCGACTCTCCGCCGCTGGCAGGGAGAGTGGAAGGAGCGTCGCGAGCGCAATCCGGTCGAGGATCTGGGCGTACCGGAGGGCGCGATGCGGCCGATCGGCTATATCGTCATGCAGCACGCGGTTCGTCTCGACCGGCCGGTCAAGGCCTACCGCCGCTGGATGGCAAGGATCCCCGCCGTATACGGAACGGCGGTAGCCGGTGAGAGCGAACCTTCGCAGGCGACCACGATCGATTACGATCCCCACTGCCTGGCGACGCTCAAGCACTATCGCAGCCTGATGCCGCTTGCCCAGGAAGCCAGAAAGCCGATGTTCGCGCTCAAGGCGGCGGATGGTGCCATCGGCGGCCATGCAGCCGCTGTCGAAGGGTGTTACCGCGACTTCCAGGAACTGGCAGGAACGGTTGCAGAGCGGGCCGGCATCACGGTCACGCTCCCGTGAAGTCCGGGATCGACGCACCTGGCAGTGCTCTCGCGATCCGGGAGGGTTGCCCGTCGTCGAGCCTGGACCACCGGCTGAGCGATGCGGCCGCGGCAGAAGGGGCGGCGGCGCCCCTCGGCTGACCTCGGATCGACGCAACGTCGATCTCCACGGTGCCGGGGATCTGACGGGTCCCTCCATCGATCACGCGCCAGAGCGCGTCGACCCGGATCCCCGGGCCAAGCAACGGAACGGCAGGATCCGTTGCATACGGTTCGCTCCTCTCGGCGGCGGCCCTCCTGCGTGGCGATGACCTCGAGTCAACTCCCCTGGCGGAAAGCTGCCGGATTCAGTCCCGGCTGTCCGACGGCCGATGCCTGCGCGCCTCCCTTCGCCCTGCACGCCCCGCCCTGATCCCGCGCAGACGGTTCGGCCATGCGCGCCGGTGCGCGCCGACAGCTCACCGCATCCCGCCGGCGCACCCGGCCGCGGGAAGTCGCCTCGGCCCGCTACCGCCACCTCTCGCGGCGTCTCGACGAGCTGTTCGCCCCCGACCGCTCGGAGACGGGTCGGTCAGCCGTCTTCCGCCCAGTTGAAGTTGATGTCGAGCGCCCGAAGCATCGAGAATGTGTTCTCGCGCTCCACTCCGAACTGATCGCATACATCGGGCAGCTTGACCTCCCCGCGGGACTCCGGCGCACTCTGCTCGTTGGTGACGACGACGGCGCCGTGAACCTGGGCGTAGGCGACGAGCCAGCCACCCGCACCGGCCGCGAACCTGGCCTTGGCATGGTCGAGATACCTCGGATGGCCCTGAACCCAGATCATGATCTCCGTGTAGGCGCGCACCACGGCGTCGGTGTCCGTCGGGACGAAGAAGCGATCGGAGAGCCTCTCCCTCACCCACCGGACAAGATCCTCCGTCGGGCGGCCCGCGAGCAGTTCGGCCCGAACCCTGTCGATACTGAAGACACGGCCCTCCCGATGGTGATGGAGCATGCTTCTCCAGAAGCCGCGGCAGATGTCGAACGAGTAATAGAGGTTCTCCGCCGTGATGAAGACGTCCGAGTCCACGAAGTAGGTCCGACGCGGCATCAATGAAGCTCCACACCCAGTCGCCTGGCGTATTCCCGGAAGGTGCCTCCGCCCAGCCCCGTCAGGTCGTAGGCTTTCTTGGACCCGATGCGGCCCTCCGCCGACGCGCGGAGAACCTCTGTCGCGAACAACTCGCCGACGCGCGTGTTCTGGTTGTTGTAGAAGTCGCCGCCGGCCACCTTCGCGCCGCTCCCCCGCTCCTGCCTGACATCGCTCTCGTAGAAATCGAGGAAGGTGCCGCGGTCGATGAGGGTCAGGTCGAGAGCGCGGCGGGCGGCGACGACCGGGCTGACCCTGAACTCCCTGGCGAGCATCTCGAAGGGATTCTTCGACCGTCCGACCTCCCTCCAGCGTGCGCTGACCTCGCTGGCCGGCGCGAGGAGCTCGGCCGCCGCCCGGTTACACCACTCCTCCACCTCCGTGCCGCCGGGAAGCAACGCCTCGAAGCCGGAGACTCCCTCCCTCCCGAGCCAGATGTGCGCCAGCTCGTGGGCGAGCGTGAACATCTGCGCGGACGTCGCATCGGCGCCGTTGACGAAGATCAGCGGCGCGTGGGGATCGGCGAGCGCAAAGCCGCGAAACTCCTCCGCGCGGAGCCGGCGATAGGTGTTGTTGCCCACCACGCCGTTGATCACCGCCACTACACGCAGCTGCTCGATTGCGCGACGAAAACCGCCCACGGCGTCCCGCCAGGTGCGCACCCCCGCCGCCCACCCGTCGTCGAGGCCGAGAGCACGCCGCATCTCGCGGCCCACCGCGTCCGGGTCGTCGGCGAGGCCGGCGCTTCCCACGAAGCCCAGTGGCTCCGCCTCGCGCTCGACGAGGGCGTCCCGCAACCATGCCTGTCGGCGCTGCATCGTGTACAGCGTGTCAAGGAGGTCGGGGCTGGGCCTCGCCGTGGCGGTCTCCGACACGGTGCGGTAGTCGGGAACCGGGAGGCTTTCTTCAGGGGGCTCGGGGAGGAGGAGGTAGCCGAGCGGCGTACGGGTGAGACCGGCCAGCTTCTCCAGCTGCTTCAGTGTCGGCCGGCTCTCCCCCCGGACCCAGGCCCGCAGCTGCGGTATGCGCTCGGCGATCTCCTCCACATCGTGGCCCGCGCGTTCGCAGGCCCAGCGAAGCATCCCGGGGGGGACCGGAATGCGGATCATGCCCCCGTCCCGGCGACGATCCGGTGCCGCTCGGCGAGGAGCGGCCGTCGCGCCTCGAAAGCGTCCTCAACGCGAAGTCCCGGCATCCGGGCTCCCCTGCCCGAGGCGGGTGAGACCGGCCCCGAAGTCGGCACGCCCCGCCACGATGGCAGAGTCTTCGGAGGAGAGCGGGAGAGGTGGGGACGGGCCACTGCCACTGCTGTCGCGGAATCCCCGGTCTCGCCGGTAACGGTCACGTCGGTCCGGCAGGGAGGCACCGTGCCGTGAAGGATGGCGCCCGGTCGGCACCCTGACCCGGTGCTCCCGGGATTCCGCCCGGGGGTTTCCGCACCCGTCTCGCGAGATGATCTCCGCCCTCGTGAATGCCGTCCAGTTCCAGGAGCGGGAGCGGCGGGTCGAGGGCTCAGGTGCATACACTGCCCCTGCATCAGAGTGATACATGCCTCCCGGGGGAGAGCCGGCACCATGTCCGCGGCCGACTGAACGCCGGTCCGGTCCCAGGTGCACAGTAAGCTCTCGTCCTCCCAATCCTACGCCCTCCCGCCCCGCTGCGCTCTCTCGACCATCATGCGCTTCGGCCACTCCGGTTCTGGTTCATCCGCCGGAGCTCACCCTTGCGCCCGGGCCACGAAGGGTCACCTGGACATGCTATGGCCACCTCTCGCGGCTTCCCGACGAGCTTCTCGACCCCTACCGCTCTGCGTGCACGGCCTCTCGGCTACGCCAGGGTCGGCACGTCGAGTCCCGCGGCACGGCCGGCGACCGCGAGCGCTCCGTCCAGCGTGGCCAGCGGCAACTGCATCCGGATCGCCAGCTCCAGATACATGGCGTCGTAGACAGATAGGCGATGGGCATGCGCGACTTCGAGGACTTCATCCCAGATGCGCGAGGTAGAGACGGGATCGATCCGGATCGGGAGGGCGTCGAGACTTCGCAGGATCCGCGACCAATCAGTCTCGGCGATTCGTCGCCGCCGGGTGGCAACCAGCAGTACGTTTGCAACCTCCACTGGCCAGAGCGCGGGAACGAAGGCTCGTCCGTCGGTGAGCGCATCCAGCAGTCGGCTGGTGGCCCCGGTTGCCTCGTCGGGAAACACCCATGCCATGGCGCGGGAGCAATCGAGCACAAACGTGGTCAATGCCGACGGCCCTCCTCGATCATCTCTCGAACCGAGAGCCCATCGAGACGGTGCGCCTTCCGGAATGCGTTCAGGTGGTCGATCGCCGCCTGAACCTTCTCGGAATCGTCCGGCTGATAGGAGATCAGCTCGGCCACCGGATGTCCGTGCCTCGTGATCACGAACCGCTCCCCTTCCTGCACGCGACGCAGAAGGCGGGAGAGGTTTGTCTTGGCTTCAAAGGCGCCTATGTGCGGCATGGTGACGGGGCTCCTCCTCTTCCTTCCGAATAACAGACCAGTCTTAGACTAGTTGTATTTGGGGAGTAGATCAAGCAACGAGGGCGCCGGAGCGTATGGAGAGAAGGCAGGCGGGCGAGAGGGCCTCCGGCCCGAGCGATGCGCACGAGCGGGACCAGAGTCGGGACAAGGACGGAACCAGCGGATGGGTGCGGCAGCGTAACGGAGCGAGAGGCGAGTGTGGCGGCAGCCGCAGGCAGCATGCGCGAGGCAGAGTCACGCCCGCGGTGAACCACCCTTCCTACTTGCTCCTCAGCCGGATCCTTCTCCCGACGGTCCCGCCGTCTCCGGCAACCCCGGTCGCGAACGGGTCGTCCCGCGCGCAGGCGGCGACCGAGATCGACGATCCGATGTTCGAGGCGGGATATTCCGGGAGCCGGGCGTACGGCCAGACCGAGCTCGCCTGGATCCTCTTCACCACTGGTCCGGCCGGTGACCTTCTCTTGGCTTCCCGGTTGGAGTGAGAGCGTCGCCGCCCCCCCGAGTCACCGGCTGGGAGGTTTTTCTTGCCGCCGAGTCGTATGGGAGAACACCGTGCAGGTCGCTTTCCTGATCGACGGTTTCGACCTGTACCACTCCATCAGGGACGTGATCAACGACCGACATGGTAGCCCAAACCTGAAGTGGCTGGGCCTTCGATACCGGGCATCCCGGAGCGGCCATCCGACATGTGTGAAGCCACGGACGGCACTGCCTGGGTGAAACCGCCTTCGTTCGCATCCGCACCGCCGGGGGGAGGCATCCCGGCGGCCCTCGCACTGCCCGTACAGATGGGGATCCCCCCTCCGCCGTGCGTCAGCGTATTCAGCCAGGTCTGGAACTCCGGGTCGGACGACGCGCAGAGACCGGTGCCCCCGACCGCCAGCGACCAGAGCCGCAGGTTCGTCAGTTCGGCCGGGAGCGGCCCCGCCAGTCCGGCATTGTTCGCCAGATCCAGGATCAGCAGGTCTGACATCTCCCCCAGCTCCGGCGGGATCGGGCCCGTCAGATCGTTGTCGTTGAGGAAGAGCCACTCCAGGTTGCCCAGTGCTCCGAACTCCGGCGGGATCGGACCTGAGAGGTCGTTCCCGTCGAGGTAGACCTTCTCCAGGTTGGCCAGGCCGCCAAGCTCCGGCGGGATCCGGCCGCCCAGGTCGTTGTCGTCGAGGTAGAGCCATCCCAGGCCGGCCAGCTCACCGAGCTCCGGCGGGATCCGGCCCCTCAGGTTGTTATCGTGGATCCACAGATTTCTGACGCGACCGGACCGGTCCGTATACACGCCGTACCACTCCCAGAGCGGGGCGTCGGTCATCCAGTTGTCGGCACGGATCCAGTTGGGTCCGTCCGTCGCTTCGTAGAGCGCCGCGAGCACGTCCCGCTGCGGGTCGCTGACGGTGATCCGGGCCGTGGCCCATTCGGTGCCGGCGTTCGCCCGGACGGTCACCACTCCCGGGCCGACCCCGGTCACTAGACCGGTTTCGTCCACGGTCGCTACCGCCGGGTCACCGGATTCCCACGAGAGCGCGGCGTCGGTCACCGGGTGCCCATTCGCATCGAACGCCTCCGCTCTCAGCTGCACCGTACCGCCCGGTGCGATCGTGCCCGCGGACGGCGAGAGCTCCACCGAGGCGGTCCGTCGCATCACGGTCACCACGGCCGATCCGGACGCGTAGCCCACACTCGCCACGATATGCGCCGTCCCGTCATCGACGGCCATCGCGAGGCCGGATGGGTCCACCGTCGCGACCGCAGCGTCAAGGCTCCTCCATACGACGGTCGCGCCGGTCATCACCACGCCGTTCAGGTCCCGCACCTCCGCCGTCAGCTGAACGGTCATGCCGCGCGCGGTCAGCTCAGCCGCTGGGGGCGTCACCGTAACGAGCTGGAGAGGGGGTGGCTCCGGCGGCGGCTCCATGGGACCGTCGCATCCCGACACCCACGCGAGACCCGTCACCGCCACCAACACCCGCACGACATGCCGACGGCGACTCACGGCGTTCTCAAGAGGGTCACGGGAGCCACCCTCCGGCACGGGCCCGACAGCCGGACCCGGATCCGTCGAGGTCCGGTCGTCCGCGAATGCCGCCTCTCTCCCGTTTGCTCGCGCCCGGCCGGTGGAGCCGGCCGGGCCGCGGGCTTGATCCGGCATCACGGCTCCGGCAGGAACGGGCAACGGGGAGAATCACTGCCGGACCGCACCACTCACCACGGACGGCCGTCTGGACGCTCATGTGCGGCAGCACCGGGTGGACTGGACGACTGGCACGGCATCACGGGCATCTGCGCCGGCCGGGAACATCGGATCGAGGGGCAGGATCCGTGCCGGACCGCCCAGGAGAATGGCGCGGCCACCCGTGACGGAGACGGGTTCCGGGTCGGGGCCGGGATCAACGGCCCGGGCCGGGCGGGAACAGAGGTCGCGGAGGAAGCCGGGACCGGGCACCGCTCCCACGTCCCGGCAGGCCCATCACCGGGGACGCGCGGTCCAAACGGGCGGCCAGCCCCCCCGGGAGGCCCTCGTCGCGAGGCTGCACCCGGATTTCGTGAACCGTGATCGGCCCGGGCAGCGTGGGTACTCTGATCCGGATCGAATCGGCGGTCCGAAAGCGGCAGGTATCCTCGCCCTGGCCGCCGAGCGGATGAAGTGCGTCGCGCACGTCACCGATCGAAACGCGGTCCCCGAAACCGTTCCGGACCGCGGTGAGCCTGTCGATGCAGTGCCGGACGTCCTGTAGCGGCGGGAGTTCCCGGCGCCTCAGCGCGCGAATGGCCTGGCGGGTCCGCCCGCGGGCGCTCCTGTAGAGCTCCACGGCGACCTGGTCGACGCCCATGGGCACGGGCTCGCAGCCGTCGTCGCGATCCAGGCAGAAACAGGTGTGACCCCCGGCGCGCGCCCTGCAGGCCGCCGATGCGGTCCCCGGCCGGGGCGTCCCGCGCGGCTCCCGCGCCCGGCGCACCGGCGGGAGGGCCGCGGGTCTAT
>CAZHGS010000056.1:0-13414 GCA_964532325.1 uncultured Gemmatimonadaceae bacterium
CCCCCTCGTAACCCCACCTCCACGACCAATGGACTTTTTCCACGGACTGCTAGGACGCGAAGGCGGAAGGGGATCAGTGGGTGACATTTTTTCGGTGCTCTCGTGCGGGTGCCCGTCAGCGAGGGTACACCTGAGATCATAAATTGCTGACTCTCCTCCGGTGGTGAGGTCTCCTGGACAGGTCGATTGATCCAGACTTCTCGTAGGAAGGCCGGATGCTTGAGGAGGGCCGGATGCTTGAGTTTTCCATGTACGAGGCGCTCCGGATGTCTGTCGTGCAACAGTTTCGGGGTGCCGGGCGCATGGATCCCGTTGGATTAGTGGGGGCCATCCGAGGTGAGGGGACCGGGACCACGTGCGTGATGGCGTTTCGGGTCCGACGGTGCGCGCGCGGGCGCCTGCCCGCGTAGCCCGTACGTCGTGCTATCCGTTTGCGCCGGAGATGGTCAGGCGTGGGCCGGTTGCGCGAACTCACCGGTCGTGGGATTGATGCCGTATTTCGTCGGCATCCGGATCCAGCGCAACGCGTTTCGTTGGACCATGAGTGCTTCGTAATCGGTCTCCGGGTGTCGGTACGGGTTAGTACATCTCAGCACGGCGTAGATAACGCGCAGCATCTTGCGGGCTGTGACGACGGTGGCGCGCTCGTAGCCTTGGCGCACGGTCAGCGCGTTTTGGTAGCCGCGGAACCGGCAGCGGCGAGTTCGCGTAGCGGCTTGGACGCATTCGACGAGTACGGCGTGGAAGGCGGAGTTTCCTCGGCGTGCACGTCCACTGCGGTGCTTCCCGGCGCTCTCGTCGTTGCTTGGACAGAGCCCGGCTCATACGGTGCAGTGACGCTGCGAGGCGAACACCGTCATGTCGGGACTGAAAATTAGATTGCGATTACTTCCAGAAACATGGCAACGGACGGGGTGGGATTCGAACCCACGCGGGCTTGCACCCACACGATTTCCAATCGTGCGCCTTAAGCCACTCGGCCACCCGTCCAGAATCAACCGGAAGACTCGATCCTGCCCGACGATACACGACCCAGCTGGCGCGGTGCAGTGCGGGCTTCGGCTCCAAGGGCTCCGGCTGCCAACGCCGCGATAGTTCGGCGGAAGGCTCCGGTTGGGGCCAACCCCACTCGGTCAGCCGGCCAGCCGAATGTTACCGAAGCGAATTGGTGGAATCAACCCGGCGTGAGAACGCCGGCCGGACGCGCCGCAGTGCTGCGGTCCTGCACGCCGGTGCACCGCGCCGGGTGCCATTGGGGCGAGGTGCGCCGATACCGGCGAACGGCCGGCGAGGTCCAGCAGCTGCCGGCGGAGAGCACGTCCGCATCACTCGGTCGTTACCCCCGCATCGGCCAGGACCTCCCTTGCCTCCTCCGCGTCCACGGTCGGGACGACGAGCCGCGCTCCGGCGGAGTTTATCGCCGGGTAGGAGCCGCCGCCGTCGTCGGCGAAGACCGCCGAAGCGATCTTCCTGTACCTGAGGAAGCCCGCTGCCGTCTCCGCCTCGTGCCTGTAGCGGAACGTCGCGATGACCGTGCC
Organism: uncultured Gemmatimonadaceae bacterium; assembly: GCA_964532325.1. GTDB lineage: Bacteria > Gemmatimonadota > Gemmatimonadetes > Longimicrobiales > Gaopeijiaceae > JAAXGI01. The sequence continues at coordinate 1,539 of CAZHGS010000056.1, forward strand.
CTGGCTCATTCGGGGTGTTCCCGGCCGCAGTGGGGGGCCTGCGGGCGTCGTGCGCGGCCCGGTCCCGAGCCCCGTCGGGCCCGGCCGGAGATGGTTCCCCGGTCCGTTGGAACCGGCGGGTCCTCGTGCCATCTCGGCGGGCTCATGAATGCGGGCGGCTCCGCGGGTGCACGTTCCGCTGGAGGAAAACGAATCTTGGTGGCGCACGTGCGAGGGGCCGGGGGCGGGTCAGCCCGCACGCGCCCGGCCCCCCACATATGCGGTCCTATCGGCCTTGGCCCTCGGCCGCGGGGGATCCCGGATCGGATGTCAGGAACCGGATGAGTTCGGCATTCACGAGTTCCGGTGCCTCCTCGTGGGGGTTGTGCCCCACATTCGGGAAGAGCACGAGCTCGCCGTTCGGAAGCATGTCGACTGCCCGCCGCGCGTCTGCAGGGAAATCCGGCCCGTCCTCCTCCCCGCCTAGGAGCATCGCCTTCGTATGGATGTGCGGCCAGTCGTTCACGACCGAATCGACCGAGCGGAGGTTGCCTCCGAGCGACTGGACGTAGGCGAGTCGGGGCCATTCGCCGCTGAGCCGGTTGCCGTAGCGGATCCTGATGTGCTCGAGGAATTCGGGCTTCCACTCCACATAGCGGGAGAGATCGAGGCGTACGGACCGGTCGTAGACCTCCCTCAGGTCGGGTTCCACATCGATCTCGCCGTCCGCCGGGCGAAAGCCGCGCCCGGAGCGACGGTCCGTGAGGCCGACCGGATTCACCATGACCATATGGGTGGTCTTCTCGGGATAGAGGAATGCGAAGCGGGTGGCCATCTGCCCCCCGATCGAGTGGCCGACCACGGCCGCTTCGGAGACGCCGAGATGCTCGAGGAGGCGTGCGGTGTTCGAGGCATGCAGGCTGATGCTGTAGGGAAGGATGGGTTTCGACGACTTGCCCCACCCGAGCCGGTCCTTCACGACGACCCGGAACCCCTCGTTGCGCAGCGCCTCGATCTGCTCCTTCCAGTACCACCCGTAATAGCTTCCCCCGTGCAGGAAGACGACCGTCTGGCCATTCGGCGGGCCGACGGGGGCAACGTCCATATAGGCGATGCGCACGTCCTGCCCGTAGATGTTGAGGTTCAGGAACTCGACGGGATGCGGATACTCAATCTCTTCAAGATTGATCGAGATCGCTCCCCAGTCGGCCGGCGGTTCCGGCGGCGGCGCGGCGGACTGCGCGGCCGTGCGGGTCGCGGTCGCGGCAAGTGCGGCCATCCCGAGTACGGTGATCGCGAGACGGCGGATCGGGGGTGTGAACGGAGTCGGCACGGGAGTGTCCTCGTCTGGTGTGGGGGAGATGGTAGGCCGGCTAGGCCCGGGTCGGTCCACGCCCGGAGCCGTGACCGGTGAAGGTAAATGTACCACCGTATGGCCCGCGGTGTTCGGGTGCGGCGCCGGCCGGCCGGCCGGGTTCCCCTTCCGTCAGGGTGTGCCGAAGCTCCTTCGGAGCAGGACGCGCACCGAACGGGCGTTGACCGGCGTCAGGAACCGCTCGAGTGTCTCCGTTCCCTGGTTCAGGTTGAAGGTGCCGAATACGGAGCTGTCCGAGTCGAGGAGATTCCTGACGATCACTCCGATGCCCCAGGCCCCGAGCGGGATGTCGAGCCGGGCGTTCGCGAGAACGTATCCCTCGAGGGGCTCGATTTCATTGGCCTCGTCGCCGCGGAACCACTGCTCGCCGACATGCAGGCCGTCGAGCCCGACCCCCACCCCGCTCGCATGCGTGTAGGAGGCCCCGAGCCTGAACTGGTGGGCAGGGACGAGCGGGAGCCGGTCGCCGGGGACCGCCTCGTTCTCGCCTGCGAGCGGTGAGTCGCCGGCGTCGTCATCCCCGCGTGCGCTGAAGATCTCCTCGGTGTCCTGGAAGGTCGCTTCCGTGTAGGCGTAGCTGGCGGTGAGCGTCGTCCCGGGAGCCGGTGAGGCGTGCGCCTCCAGCTCGACTCCCGCGCGCCGGGTGGAGCCCAGGTTCCGGAAGTATCCCTCGACGATCGATTCCTCCGAGGGAACGAAGAAGATCTCGTCTTCGACGTCGGTGCGGTAGGCGGAAGCGGAGAGACCCACACCGGGGGCCGCCCACTCGGCCCCGACCTCGTAGCTCGTCGCCGTGACGGGGTCGAGGGGCGGATCGTCCCCGAGCGCGAAGGGAAGCGGGCAGGCGTCCTCGGGATCCGAACACGCCAGCTCGAGGATCGCGGGAGCGCGGAAGGAGAGTCCGACGGAGCCGAAGGCCCGTACTCCGCCCCCCAGGCCGATGCTCGCGCCTGCCCGGGGGCTCAGCCGCACGAAAGTGTTCACGGTGTCGGCGGCCGGATCCAGGATGTCCTCGAAGGGGATGCGGATGTAGTCGAGCCGCGCCCCGCCGGAGAGCGTGGCCGGGCCTGCCGTCAGGTCGGCCATTCCGTACCCGGCGAAGTCCAGCCGGGGACTCTCGACATCCGTCGTAAGCTCCCGTTCCGGACCGCTCCGCTCCTCCTCGAAGATCCGGAACCGGGTCCAGCTTGCCGTGAGGTCGTAGCCCGCCCGGAGCGAGACGGTCGGGCTGCCGACGCTGAACGAGCGGTCCCAGTCACCCGTTCCCCCGAGGGTGAGGTTCTCCGCGAAGCTCCGGACATCCTCTTCCGGCGGCTGGTTCACGTTGAACCGCTCCCCGTGGGTTCGCCGGAGGTAGGTGGTGAGCGATCCGCGTCCGCCGAGGAGAGGCCGGTAGCCGGAGGCGGACACCTGCTGCAGCTCGATCGCCTCGAAGTCGCCCGCCGTGAAGTTCACGCGGGGATCCGTGGCCAGAATGCTCTCCGGCAGCGAGCCGGCGGTCTCCGCCCGGGAGTCCGAGAAGAGCGCCTGGAGCCGGATGCCGCTCTCACCCGCGACCCTGCTCAGATTGGCGAGCGCATGATAGCGCTCGCCTGCTGTCGCCTCGCGCCAGCCGGTCTCCTCGTCGTAGCCTCCACCGAGATAGTAGCCCCAATTCCCGAGCGCCTGTCCGCTCGCGTTCGCCCCCGCCTCGAATGCGCCGAAGGAGCCCGCCGAGACCTCCACCTCGCCCCGGCTCGCTTCCCGGCCCTGTCGTGTGATCAGGTTCACGGCTCCGCCCTGGGAGTTCGGACCGAGAAGCGAGGCGTTGCCCCTCAGGAACTCGATTCGCTCGACGTGCGCCATCGGGAGGACATCGAAGTTCACCTCCTGCGCGGACGGCTCGTTCTGCCGGATCCCGTCGACGAACACCGAGATACCGGGCGGCAGGCCGACGGTGGGCCCGGTCGTGAATCCCCGGGCGGAGAGGTTCAGCTTGTACGGGGACCCGAGGTCGTCATAGAGCGAGACACCGGCCAGCGTCGCCATCGCATCCGCGAGCAGGCGCGGCTTCCACGACCTGGCCTCCGTCCCCTCCAGCGTCGAGATCCGGGCGGGCATGCCCGAGCCCACGGAGGGCGACACCCTGGAGCGGATCGAGACGAGGACCTCGATCGGGGAAAGCTCGAAGTCGACCGAGTCCGGGGCGGCGTCCGGATCCTGCGCCGCGAGCGGCGGCACGGCGAGAAGGAAGGATGCGACGCCCGTTGCGACGGCCGATCGCACGGACGCCAGATGTGGGCGGGCGGATCCGGGTCTTCCCGGGATCGGGACGGTATCGCATACGCCATGCTGAACACGCACCGGACGGCACCTCCTTTGTCGGGGTCGGTTGCCCCTGTTTCGGGGTGCTCCTACGATAGTCGCGCCACCGGATGTTTGCGAATTCCGGCTCCAACCGGGGTCTCCCATGATGCATCGCCTCTGCCGTCCGCTCCTGGGCACCGGGCTCTGGACGGCGATCCTGCACCTCTCGGCCGGGGGAGGCGTCCATGCGCAGGAGATGCCGATTCCGCCGCAGGTCGACTCGCTTGCGGCGGAGGCCGGGGCGGGCGACGCCGAGGCGCAATACCGCTACGGGCTCCTTCTGGAGCGGGGCGTGGGAGGTGTTCCGGTCGACTATACTGCCGCCGCCGACTGGTACCGGCGGGCGGCGGAGCAGGAGCACCTCGGGGCGATGCTCTCCCTCTCTACCCTCCTACTCGGCTCCGATCCGGAGGAGGCGATCGGGCTCGTGGTCCGGGCCGCCGAGCTGGGCTCGCCCGAGGCCCAGTGGAGAGCCGGTCAGGTCTATGCCGGGCGGATCTTCATCCCGATGTCCGGGATCGGCCCGGACCGTGCGGCGGCGATCGAGTGGTTCACGAGGGCTGTCGAGCAGGGCCATCATCCGTCCGAGGAAGCGCTCGCGGACCTCTATACGGAATCCGGGGATCCGTCGGAGTACGGACCGGGCGCCGAGCTCTACCGGCGGTCGGCCGGGGAGGGGCGGAGCGGGTGGGCCGCGCTCAGGATGGGGATGATGTACGCCACCGGGGAAGGGGTAGAGGAGGACGATGCGGCCGCCCTCGAGTGGCTCGCCCTCCTCGGGACCGACGGATACGAACTCAATCCCGACCTCTTCTCGAATGAGGACCTGGAGGTGCTAGGGGGTCTGCAGTCGTATTACGGCGTGGACTTCACGGGCCGCGAAGGCGAGGTGGACCGGGATGAGGCGGCCGTGGCGTTCCGGATTGCGCTCGAGGCGCTCGAGCTGATGCCGTTCCGGACCTTCGTCCACCCATCCTTCGGGCGGGCGAGCCGCCGGATGCTGGACAAGCTCGGGGCAGCGCCCGACTGACCGCGGGTCCCGGGGGGATCCTTCCCGGCCGCGACGGCCGGAAACGCGCTCAGAAGCTCCGGACGAGCTCCCGCATCCGGGTCCGCGCGGCGGCGTCCGGGAGCCGCCCGAATCCGGACCGCACGTTCTCCGCCATATGGTCGGGGTTCGTCGTCTCGGTGAGCGCGCAGGTCACGGCCGGATTCGCGAGGACATACTTGACCGAGAACTGGGCCCACGACTCGCAGTCGAATTCGGCCGTCCACTCGGGAAGCGTGCGGCCCTCCACCAATCCGAACCATGCGCCGTTCATGAAGGGCCGGTTCGTGAGCACGGCCATTCCGCGGTCGCGGGCAAGGGGGAGGAGGCGTTCCTCCGCGGCGTTCTCGACGACTGAGTAGTTGACGTGCACGAAGTCGGGAGACTCCGTGCGCATGAACGCTTCGAGGGGCCCGTGGTTCGCGTCGTTCGAGACGGTGACGCCGATGTACCGTGCCTCGCCCGAATCCTTCCACTCCACGAGCCTCGGCCAGTGGTCCCGGAGGCCGCGCAGGCTCTCGACCTGCACCAGGTCGAGGGTCCGGCGCCCGAAGAGCTGCTGGGTCTGGCGGAACTGGGCGATCCCCTCCGCCGCGTCCGCGGTGTTGACCTTCGCCGTCACGAAAAGCCGGTCGCGGAACTCGGCGTCCGAGAGCACGCGTCCGAATTCCCGGTCGATTGCCTCCGTCCGTACGGAGGTGTCGACGACCCACCCGCCGTGTTCGAGGAGAATCCGGAGCACGTTGACGATCGGCCCGGTGCCCTCGTCCGGGATGGCGAGCACCGATGCGCTCGAACCGAAGCCCACGACCGGAAGCCGCTCTCCCGTGCCCGGAATCGGCCGGGTGGGAAGAAGCTGCTGGCCCGTCCCGTGGCCGGAGATCATTGCTCCGGCGAGCCGGCCCCCGGGGGGAGCCGCCAAGCCGATCCCGAGTCCGGCGAGCCGGAGGAGGAAGCTCCGGCGATCCACGCTCCCGGTGCCGTTCAACGGACCCCCCTCTACGGAAGCGCGAAGGTGAAGAGCGACCCGCTTGCAGCTACGCTCATGTACTGCCGCCCGTCCACGCTGTAGGTCATCGGCGCCGCATGCACCGCGCGGCCGACGCTCAGGTACCAGAGGCTCTCCCCGGTGTCCTGGTCGAGCGCGAAGATGTAGCCGTCCCCGCTCCCGGAAAAGACGAGGCCGCCAGCGGTCGTGAGGATCCCCGGCCTCGATCCTTGGGTGGCGATAGGATACTCCCACTGGAGTGCCCCGGTCATAGGGTCGAGGGCCCGGATGGCGGCGAAGAAGTTCTCCGGGTCGTCGGCGTTCTGGCCGTAGCCCCCCGTGAACCGGTCCCCTTCCACGTACTCGTCGTCGCGCTTGTAGTAGATCGTTGCGCCGTCGAGCGCGTAGGTATAGAAGAGCCCGGAGAGACGGCTGTAGCTCGGGGAGTTCCAGTTCGTGGCCCCGCCGATCGTCGGCGAGACGACCACCCCGTCTTCGGTGGGGTCCATGTCCTCCACCAGGATGGGCCGCCCGTTCGGGTCGAGTCCCTGCGCCCAGGTCTGCTCGGCGAAGGGCACGCCGTGGAGGAACTGGCCTGTTTCCCGGTCGAGCACGTAGTAGAAGGCGTTCCGGTTCGCCCAGAAGAGGAGCTTCCTCAGCACGCCGTCCACCTCGACGTCGGCGAGCACGGGAATCTGGATCGCGTCCCAGTCGTGCGTGTCGTGCGGCGTGAACTGGAATCCCCAGACGAGCTCCCCCGAGTCGGCGTCGACCGCCACGACGGCGTCCGACCAGAGGTTGTCCCCGAGCCGCATGTCCCCGTTCCAGTCCGGCGCGGGATTGCCGGTCCCCCAGTAGATCAGGTTCAGCTCGGGGTCGTAGGATCCCGTCACCCATGTGGGTGCTCCCCCCGTTCTCCACGAGTCCCCGCTCCACGTCTCGTTTCCCGGTTCACCGGGCCCGGGGATCGTATAGTAGCGCCAGGCGAGCTCCCCTGTCTCGACGTCGTACGCGTCCAGGAATCCCCGGACGCCGAACTCGCCCCCGGCCATTCCGGTGATCACCTTGTCCCCGACGACCAGCGGTGCCGAGGTGATGCTGTAGCCGGCCTCCGCCCGTGCCACCTCGACGTCCCAGAGCACATTTCCGGTGTTGAGGTCGAGGGCCATGAGATGCGCGTCGACCGTGCCGTGGAAGATCCGGTCCCCGAGGACGGCGACGCCGCGGTTGTTCAGGCCGCAGCAGAGCCGGAGATCGTCCTCGTTGACGGGGTGGTCGTATCTCCAGAAAGGCCGCCCGGTCACGGCGTCGAGTGCGATGATGTTGCTCGGCGACTCGGTGATGATCATGAGGCCGTCGACGACGATCGGCGTCGTCTCGACGCGGGAGAGGGTGTTGAACTGGTGGACCCACTCCACCCGCAGCTCCGCCACATTTGTCCGGTCGATCTGGTCGAGCGTGCTGTATCGCTGCGATGTGTAGTCGCCGGAATACATGAGCCAGTTCTCGGGCTCCGCGGCGGCGTTGACGAGGCGTTCGGCCGTGACGGGCGCCCCGGAGGGTCCGATCACACCGGCCGTGACGGCGGGGGCGCCTCCCGGCCCGCCCGCGCTCCCGGGGGCTGACTCGGAGACCTCGCAGGCGGCGAACAGCAGGCAGGAAAGCAGGGTCAGCCTTCTCATTGGGTCGCTCCTCCTCTCAGGCTCGCCAGATAGGCGATCACGTTGTCGACGTCCTCGGGGCTCAGCATGCCGTCGAAGCTAGGCATCCTGGAGGTCTTTTCCGGTTCGAACCGGGCCAGGCTCGCCTTCGGGAAGGAGAGGAGGTTGCCCTCGATGTCGAGGAGCCGGACGGTGTGGAGGTCGTTGCCGAGCAGGTAGCCGCTTGCCTGCACCCCGTCGGCTGTCTCCACCTGGGCGCCCCACCAGCGCGGATCCAGCTCGGCGTCCGGCTCCAGGAGCGAGGTCCGGAGGTGGTCCGGGGAACGCTGGTAGCCAATCGCCGTGAGGTCGGGGCCCTGCATGGTCCCTTCGCCGCTCACGATGTGGCAGGTGCTGCACGTGCCCGACCCGAAGAAGATCTCCCGGCCGCGTTCCGGATCTCCCGGCGGAAGCTCTCCGCCGCCGCCGAGGGAGCGGAGGTAGGCGACAACCCGCCAGGCGCGGGGATCCGTTCGCGCTCGGCTCGGCATCTCGGTCCCCGAAATCCCGAACCGCACGACCTGGAAGAGCTGCTCGTCGTTCGTTGCGTGACGGAAGGTGCCGCGCGTGAGATCGGGACCCCGCCCTCCCCGGGCGTCCCCTCCGTGACAGCTGGCGCAGTCGAGCTCGAAGAGCCGTCTTCCCAGCTGGATGTCCTCCGGACTCGTGAAGGGGTTCTGTGCCCGGACGGCAGATCCGGCAACTGCGAGAGCCGCTGAAGCGAAGATCGCCGCGAGTGGAGCCGCGCGGATGCTTCCCATTCGCCCTCCTGGCCGAGCGTGTCAGCGCGTGTGACGAGTTTCCCGAACGAACGGTTAAGATAGGGGCGCATTGAAATCGGGAGCAAGAAAACCCCCGGAGCTTGCCGCGCGCCGGCCGTTCACGGATGATCTCCTCCCCGGGTCCATTACCTCTCGCGGGAGATCTGCATGCATCCGTCCCGAGAACGGCTGGCCGCCCCCGGTCGGACGGCGGTCCGGCCCGTCCCGCTGCCTGCCGATCCCCGGTGAGCGCCAGGCCACTGCCGCCGGGCGTCTCCCGGCGGGACCCGAAGGCCGTATGGGGATGGAGCCTCTACGACTTCGCGAACTCCGCGTACACGACGCTGATCGTCACCTTCATCTATGCGGTCTTCTTCACGCAGCAGATCGCTGAGGACGCGGTGACGGGGACCGCGCAGTGGGCGAACGCCGTGACGGTCACGGGGATCATCGTGGCCCTCTCCTCTCCCGTGCTCGGCGCTCTCGCCGACGGGAGCGGGCGGAGGAAGGCGTTTCTCGCGGCGAGCACGATTGTCTGCGTTGCCGGCGTCGGGCTCATGTACTTCGCCGGGCCGGGCCAGGTGCTTCTCGCCCTCTCCCTCTTCGTGGTGAGCAATGTCGCCTTCGAGCTCTCGGGTGTCTTCTACAACTCCTACCTGCCGGAGGTGGCGTCGCCGGGGAGGATCGGCCGTGTCTCCGGATACGGGTGGGCGCTCGGCTACCTGGGCGGATTTCTCGCGATGGTCCTCGCCCTCGTCGCCCTCATCCAGCCGGAGAATCCCTGGTTCGGGATCCCGACCGACCGCCTCCAGAACGTGCGGGCTGCGACCGTGCTCGTCGCGCTCTGGTTCGGCCTTTTCAGCATCCCGATGTTCCTCTGGGTGCACGATCCCGGGCCCGGGAAGCGGCGCCCCGGAGCGTCGGTGGTCCGCGACACCGTCCACCAGCTTGCGGCCACCTTCCGTGAGATCCGGCGCTACCGCAACATCGCGTGGCTGCTCGCCGCCCGGCTGGTCTACAACGACGGGCTCGTGACGATCTTCGCGTTCGGGCCAATCTACGCCGCCGGAACGTTCGACTTCTCCCTCGAGGAGGTGATGGTCTGGGGGCTGGCGCTCAATGTGGCGGCCGGTCTCGGATCGGTCGCGATGGGGATCCTGGACGACCGGATCGGAGGGAAGCGGACGATCCTGATCTCGATCGCCGGGCTCATCGTCGGTTCCCTGGCCGCGGTCCTGGCGACGAGCAAGGGAGCCCTCTGGGTGGCGGGCCTCGTCGCCGGCCTCTTCGTCGGTCCGAACCAGGCGGCGAGTCGCTCGCTCCTCGGGCGCTTCGTCCCGAAGGAGAAGGAAACCGAGTTCTTCGGCTTCTTCGCCTTCTCCGGGAAGGCGACGGCCTTCATGGGGCCGCTCCTTCTCGGCGTCGTCACCGCGCTCTTCCAGTCGCAGCGGCTCGGGATGGCGACGATCCTCCTCTTCTTCACCGTGGGCGGGCTTCTGCTCCGCCGGGTGAACGAAGCCGAGGGCATCGCGGTCGCGCGCGGGCGCGGCGGGACCGCCTGAGGGAGGGAAGTCGCAATGGTCCGGGCCGCGCGGCGCGGGCCGGACCCGGACATCAGCGGCGGCTGAAGTTCTCGGCCACCCAGTTCGCCGGGTCGTTCTCGCCTCCCGCCGGTCCCGTATAGACCGCCTGGTCGGGATACGGGTAGATCGGCCGTTCGTTGTCGACCACCCCGTCCGTGCTGTGCGTCGCGATGATCGCGTCCGGTGCGACGCCACTCTCGACCCACTCCACGAGGGGAGGCAGCCGGTCCCAGGTGTTCGGCCCGGGGCCGCCGGCGCAGTGCCCCATCCCGGGCATGAGGAAGAGGCGCGCCCGCTCCCGGGCCGCGTCGAGGTCCCCGCCGAACGTCGTCTCGACCATCGCCTCGTAGTAGTCGATCGTCGGGCCCGGCACGATCAGACCGTCCGACCACCCGTGGTAGAGGATCAGCTTGCCGTCGTTTTCAAGGAGGAACCGGCCGAGTTCGGGGTCGGTCGCGTCGGTGATGCCCATCATCAGGTCGCCTTCCCCGCGGGTGACGTCGTCGATGTCGAACTGCCACCACGCCCACTCCGGAGGCGTCCGTGTCGGGTCGGGCTTCAGGCTGAGGTCCGCGAGGTCGGGCAGCGGGACGCCGGGGTCGTTCTCGTAGAAGAGGTAGTTCAGGTGGTCGCCGGTGATCCCGAGCGCGCCCGCGGCGAACCGGTTCGCCGCGTGCGGGACGTAGAGCCTCGCCCACTCGGGTTCGGACCCGAGCGTGTGGCCCGGATAGACGGAGATCCCGTAGCTGTCGTAGGGGCCGGAGTAGAAGTCCCTCACATGCCGGAGCTGCAGCGTGGTCAGGCAGCCCTCCCCGCCCACATCACCCGCGCACATCATGTGCGCAAGGTCACGGTCCGGGTCGAAGTCGCATGCTGGTGGATTGTCGATCACGCCGTCCGTGATCCCGTCGATCGCGTCGCACTTCTCGAGGACAGCCTCCGCGATCCGTTCGACCGCCAGCGGGCTGTCCGGGAGTCCGTCCCCATCCGTGTCGAATGAGAGGGAACCCGCAAATCCGTCCATGTACATCTTCTGGAGAAGCCAGGTCCGTGCCGCGTTCAGCTCCTGGTAGTGGTGTGCCGGCGCGCCTGCGATGATCCCGTCGAAATCGTAGGGATAGCGCTGGGCCTCCATGAGACCCTCCCGTCCGCCCGTCGAGCATCCCTCGAAGTACGAGTACTCCGGTGGCATCCCGTAGAACGTCTCGATGATCTCCTTGGCAGCCACGACGGTCAGGTGGACGGCCCGGTACCCGAAGTCGATCTCGGCCTGCCGGTTGTGGAAGGCGAAGGAGGACCCGGGCTCCGCTCCGCTGTCATGGCCCATATTGCTGTTGGCGACCGCGTACCCTTCCGCAACCCGGTGGTCGGCGAAGTCCAGGTCGCCGTCCTTGCCCCCGTCACCCCACTTGAGGAAGCGGCCGTTCCACCGGTCCGGGAGCGGCAGCTGCACATGGAAGCCGATGGCAGGGGGGAGGATGCCCCGCGCATAGCAGTACGGGAGCCCGCCGCCGTCCGGATCCCTGATCTCGGCGGCGGTGATCGTGAGGTTGGCCATTCCCGTGAGCGATGCGCAGGCGCCCGCCGGACCGTCCGGGGACAGCTGGGCGTCGAGGGAGCGCGGGAACGGCAGGCCCAGGGCCACGGCGAGAATCGGGGCGATGACGGATCGGGGCATGGCAGGATCGGATGACGGGAGCGGCCGCGGGGGAAGATCGGGACCCGGGAGGCAGTTCGCCCCCGGGGCTGCCCGGAGTCCACTGTGCTGTGCTGGAGCCGGACGGGGTCGATAATGCCGGGCCGTCCGGCCCCCTGCAAGGAAGGTCCCGGCGCACCGGTGCCACTCGGGCGAACGGAGGGCCGGACGGTGGTCGTCCGCTCGCCCGGGGTGTCCCGCCCTTCCCGGGGCCTCCTCTTCCCGGCATCGGCGCGCCTTGCTCGGGGATGGCGGGGCGCGCAGTATCGCCTGTAGCGGGAGAGGTGGGGTACTTGGGTGCGGAGCCCGGTCCCTAGTCCCGAATACGGCCGTGTCCCACGGCAACCTAGGAGCGTGCGCCGCAGGAACGTCGATGCGGGTCTGAGGTCATCATCGAATC
>CAZHGS010000057.1:0-12448 GCA_964532325.1 uncultured Gemmatimonadaceae bacterium
GCCGGGCGGCCGAGGCGAAGGTCCCCGGGGTCCCGGGCCCGGCCGGCACCGCGGGCCAGCCGCGGGCCTCCACCGGTGCGGGAGAGCCGGGGAGGAGGGCGGAGCCCGCCGCCGCGGAGGCGTGGGGAGGCCGCTCGGCGACGATCGGGGGGAGCTCGGCGACCGGCACCGAATCCCGGAGGGTGAGGGCTGCAAGGAGCGCTCCGAGGACGCCGAGGGCGCCGAGGAGCGGGATCGCGCGCGCAGGCGACCCGAGGAGCCGGCGGCGGCGGCGCTCCTCCTCGAGCGCGTAGATCGAATGGCGGAGGCGAGCCCGGAAATCGGGGTCCGGCGGAGTCTCGGGGAGCGCCTGGAGGAGGCTGATCCCCCGGGTGACGACCCTGTCGTAGCGCCGGCAGGGCACACACCCGGTCATGTGGGCGCGGAGCGCGTCACCTTGCTCCGGGGCGAGCGTTCCGTCGCGGAAATCCGTGTAGCTGTCGAGAAATTCCGAGCACTTCATAGGCGCGGCCGGCGCTGGCACCGGGATTCGTCCACGTGCGGGCGCATCCGCCCGGATCCAAGGAATCATACGTGGACCCGCGCGCGCGGGTTCCCCTTGGGATGCGGGTCGCCCCCCGCCGGACGCGCCGGCCGGGGGGCGGTGGGAGAGAGGCCGCCTGGGGGTGCGGCTCCTCTCCGGATGGCCGGCGGACGGCCGCCGGGACCGGCGCTCAGCCGATCATCGGCGCCACGATCCGCGCGAAGTTGTTCCGCGCGCGGTTCAGCCGGCTCTTCACGGTGCCGAGGTTCGTATCGGTGATCCGGGCGATCTCCTCGTAGGAGTAGCCGTCGACCTCCCGGAGGACGAAGACCATCCTGTGGTGCTCGGGGAGTTCGGCGACGGCCCTCTTGACCATCTCCTTCAGGTGCCGGCGCCGGTAGAGGTCGTCGGGCTTCGGGCCGTCATCCTCCCACTCGAGCGGCCTGTGGTCGGCGTCCCAGTTCTTCTTGATCGTCTGGAAGAGGATGATGGGGTTCCTCGAGCGGTTCCTGAGCTCGTTCTTCGCCAGGTTCCCCGCGATCGTGTAGATCCAGGTGGAGAACTTCCGGGCCTGGTCGAAGCGCTCGATGTGGCGGTAGACGCGGATGAAGGTCTCCTGCACGAGGTCCTGGGCGCGCTCCCGGTCGCCCACCGTCCGGTACACGAAGTTGACGAGGCGGGCGTCATAGCGCCGCACGAGCTCGTCGAACCCGCGCGGCTCCCCATCGAGGAAGCACTGCACGACCTCGCTGTCGGTCATCTCCGCGAGCGCTTCGCGGGTCCGGTGGGCCGGAGCGGATTCGGGTCCTTCCGTCCGGCGGGTTGCGGCCTCGGGAAACATCGGGCCCTCCTCGCGCTGTCAGCTGTCTCGTCCGTCGCGTCGCGGGGGACCAAGCGCCCCCGGCCCGGATGATATGCATGTTCCGTGCCAGCGCGCCCGCCCGGCGGGAACGCCGCGGCGGGAGCGGAGGGGGCGGACCGCGGCGGAGGGACCGTCCCCGGAAGGGGACACCCGGACGCCCGGACGGGACACCCGCCGGGCGACGGGGGGCTCAGCGCGGAGGAGGACTCCGTTCCGCCTCCCGCGCCCCGGGGGGGAAGGCCTGGACGAAGAGGAGCGCGGCGGCCGTCTTCGCGTCCGCGATCCGCCCGGAGCGCACCCCCTCGACCGCCTCGGAGAGCGGGAGGTCGACCACCTCGATCACCTCGTCCCTCTCCCGGCGGGCGCTCCCCGCCACGAGGCGGGTCCCCGCGAAGAGGTGGATCCGCTCGTCGGTGAATCCGGGCGTCGTGAGAAGCCCGGTCAGGTAGCGCATCTCCCCCGCCTCGTAGCCCGTCTCCTCGGCGAGCTCCCTCCTCGCGCACGCCTCCCACCCCTCGGCGGGCGAGGCCGGGAGCCCCGCCGGGATCTCGTAGAGGCGCCCTCCGGCCGAGTGCCGGTACTGGCGGATCAGGACGACGCGCGGATCTCCGGCCTCCGGGGGATCGAGGAAGGGGAGGACGGCGGCGGCCCCGGGGTGGGAGATGTGCTCGAAGGTGGCCGCCGCGCCCCCGGGGAGGACGACGGTGTCCCGCGAGAGCGTCAGGATGCGGCCCGCGTAGATCTCTTCGCGGGCCGGCGGCCCCGGACCGGTCACCGCGCCACGACCTCCACCGGCCCGAGCCCCAGCCCCTCCACCTCGGCGCGGATCCGGGCGGCATCCCCCACGACGACGACGGCGGCCTCCTCCGGCCGGAAGTGCCTCCTGGCGGCGGCCGCCGCCTCCGCCACGCCGACCGCGCGGATCCGGTCGCGCTCGGTATGGTGATGGTCGTCGGGGAGCGCGAAGAGGACCAGGTCGGCGAGCCGGTGGGCGATCCGGGCGGTCGTCTCCATCCGGAGCGGGAAGATCCCCGAGAGGAAGTCCCTCGCCCGCTCGAGTTCCTCCCCGGTCGGCCCCTCCTCCCGGAAGCGCTCGAGGACGGCGGCGGCCTCGGCGAGCGCCGGCGCCGTCACGGCGGTCCCCACCGCTGTCGCGAGAACGAAGGCGCCCCCCTCGCGGCGGAGCTCGAGGCGCGAGTGTGCCCCGTAGGTGAAGCCGTGCCTCTCGCGGAGGCTCAGATTGAGCCGGCTCGTGAAGGCGCCGCCGAGCACGGTGTTCGCCACCCGGAGCGCCGTCTCGTCCGGACGGCCCCGCGGGGGGGCGGAGTGTCCGATCCGGATCTCCGACTGGACCGAGCCCGGCCGGTCGACGATGGTGACGCGGCGGGGAGAGGGCAGAGGGGGCGCGGGAGCGGGCCGGGCCCCGGTGTCCGTCCCCTCCCACCCTCCGAGGTGGCGGGCCGCGAGCTCCCCGGCCTCCGCGGCGGAGAGGTCCCCGGCCAGGGCGAGCCCCGCCGAAGCGGGCCGGAAACGGGACGCCGCGAAGCCGGCGAGCGCCTCCCTCCCGAGGGCGGCGACCGAGTCCCCGTCTCCTGCGAGCGGACGGCGGAAGGGGTGCCCCGCGGGGAAGACGCGCCGGGCCAGCTCGTCGGCGGCGATCCGCGCCGGGCTCATCCGCCGCTCCCGGATCGAGGCGAGCTGGCCGAGCCTCGCGCGCTCGACCTCGCGGTCGGGAAACGACGGCGTCCGCACCACCTCCGCGACGAGCGCCATCGCACGGTCGAGGTGTTCCCCGAGGCAGGTCAGGGAGAGGAGGGTCGCGTCCCACCCCGTCCGGACCGCGAGCCCGGTCCCGAGGCCCTCGAAGAGCTCGGCCAGCTCGGCCCCCGTGCGCCGCCGGGTCCCTCCGGGGAGCGCGGTGCCGGTGAGAACGGCGAGCCCGCCGCTTCCCGCCGGGGAGCGGATCTCTCCGGCGTCGAGGACGAGGACCAGGCTCGCGAGCCCCACCTCGGCGCGGCGGAGCGAGCGGAGCCGGAGGCCGTTGGCGAGGGCGGCCGAGGAGACCGGTGGGAGGCGGAAGGGGCGGACGGGCGCCGGAGAGGGGGCCGCCGAGCGGTCCAGCGGGGGCGGCGGGCGCATCACGCCGCCTCCGGAACGTAGGTGACGACGACCCGGTTGCCGGGCCCGAGGGAGGAGGAGGCGAACGCCTCGACCTCCCGGGGGCCCACGGCGCGGAGGCGTCCGATCTCGCCGGCCAGCCGGGAGGCGTCGCCGAAGAGCGACTGGTACATCGAGAGGAGGTCGGCGCGCGTCCCCGTCCCCTCGACCATCCGGAGGAGCGCCGTCCCGGTGCGCGCGACGGCGCGGTCCACCTCTTCGGCCGTGACCCGGCCGAGGGCGTCGAGCTCCGCCGCGACCGCCTCCTCGAGCAGCTCCGGGTCCGACTCGGCGAGCCCCGTCGCGCGGACGACCATGAAGCTCCCGCCCGTCACCAGGGGATACGCGTGGGCCGAGGCGTCCTTCGCGATCCGCCGCTCGCGGACGAGGCGCCTGTAGAGCCTGGACGCCCGCCCGTCCCCGAGGACGGACGCCGCGACGTCGGCCACCGGAAACGCCGGATCGGTGAAGGCCGGGATCCGGAGCGCGGCATAGACGCGCGGGAGCGGGACGGCGGCCCGCACACGGTCCAGGCGCGGCCCGCCGGGAACGGATCCTCCCGCGGCCACGTCCGGGACGGGCGGAGGGGGCGCTCCCCGGGGGATCTCCCCGAAGTAGCGCCGGACGCGGTCGAGCGCGTCCTCCGGCGCGAAGTCGCCCGCGAGGGTGAGCACGGCGTTTCCCGGCGTGTAGTAGCTCCGGAAGAAGCGCTCGACATCCTCGAGGGTGGCGGCGCCCAGATCCTCCATCGAACCGATCACCGTGTGGCGGTAGGGGTGGCCTGGGGGGAAGAGGAGCGCCTGGATCCGTTCCTGCCAGTCCCCGTAGGGCCGGTTGTCGTAGACCTGGCGTTTCTCGTTCCGGACCACATCGCGCTGGTTGTCGAGCTTCTCCTGGTCGAGCGCAGGGAGCAGCCATCCCATCCGGTCGGACTCGAGCCAGAGTGCGAGGTCGAGGCAGTGGGCCGGCAGCGTCTCGAAGTAGTTCGTCCGGTCGAACCAGGTGCTCGCGTTCATCGAGCCCCCGGCGCTCTCCACGAAGGCGAAATGCGCGCCCTTGGGCACGTTCGCCGACCCCTGGAACATCATGTGCTCGAAGAGGTGGGCGAGGCCGGTCTCTCCCTCGCGTTCGTCGCGTGAGCCCACCGCGTACCAGAGATTCACTGCGACCATCGGAACCGAGGGGTCGGGGGCCAGGACGACGGTGAGCCCGTTGTCGAGGCGGCGGACCGCAGGGGAGACCGCGATCTCGTTCACGGGCGCTCCGGAGCGGTGGGGTGGAAGGGGCGCGCGGCGGAGGGCGCGCGCGTGGCGGCAGGGACGTCAGGCACCGAACTTCCCGAGGCGGCCGGCGTGGGCGAGCATCAGGCTCATCAGGTGCCTCCCCTCGATCGTCCCGATGTCCCCCGTCCGGCACTCGCGCTCCGAGAAGCTGCCGCCCGTCGGGTGTGCGGAGGCGGAGGCGAGGAGAAGGGGGACATGATGCCAGGAGTGGGCTCCCATCCGGGCCGGCGTGGAGTGGTCCCCCGTCACGGCCAGGACGTCCGCGCCGAGTGCCTGGAGGCGGGGGATCAGCCGGTCGACCGCTTCGATCGCCTCCACCTTGGCATCGAACGACCGGTCCTCCCCGCGCGCGTCGGGCGCCTTGAAGTGAATGAAGTGCAGGTCGGCGCTCCCGAACTCCTCCTCCATGAGTTCCACGGCCTCCAGGTCGGTGGACGGCTCACCCGCCACCCGCATCCCGACGAGCCGCGCCACCCCCCGGTACATCGGATAGCAGGCGACGACAACGGCATCGAGCCCGAACCGTTCCCCGAGGCTCGGGAGGCGCTCGTGGCGGGCGAACCCGCGGGCCAGGAGGCCCGTGGCCGCCGTCTCTTCTGCGAGAAGGGCCCGGGCCTGCGCGAGGAAATCGGCGACGAGGCGGGCGGCCCGGTCGGACGCGGGGTCGAGGGGACGCGGCTCGAGCGGGGGCACGCCCGTGCGCTGCGGATCCGTGTCGGCGACCCCGGCACCCAGGCCGGCGCCCCGGAGGACGAGCACGACGCGGTGTTCCCTCTCGTGGAGGAGGAAGAGCTCCACATCCGGCCCGAGGGAGATCCCGCTCACGAGGCGCTCCACGATCCGGCGCCCCTCCGCATCCGCCGGTCGACCGGCGCGCCGGTCGACGACCAGCCCCCCTGCGTCCAGGGTGGCGATGTTCAGCCGCACTGCGAGGTCGCCGGGAGCGAGGTCGAAGCCGACCCCGAGCGCACTCAGCGCACCGCGCCCGACCAGATACTCGACGGGATCGTAGCCGAAGAGCGCCAGGTGTCCGGGGCCGCTTCCGGGCGTCACGCCGGGCGCGACGGGGCAGATCATCCCGAGCGAACTCCGCCTCGCGAGCGCATCCAGATTCGGGGTGCGGGCGTCCTCGAGCTCGGTGATCCGGAGGCCCGCCTCCCGCGGGAGCCCGCCGAGCCCGTCGAGCACGACAAGGAGGATCGTTCCCTTCGCGTCCCTGAGGACGAGATCATCTGGAAAGTGCATGGCGGCGGCCGGGACTCTTCTGCGCGCGGGGGCGGCGGATCAGCGCGGGGAATATACCGGCGGGGGGCCGGAAGCGGGATCGGGCGAAGGCCGGGGAGACGGCGAGGGCATCAGCCCGACCGGCGGACGGGACGCGCCAGGAAGAAGCCCTCCCACCCCGCGCGCTGGTAGAGGGGCATCAGGAGCCGCCCTCCCGACGGCGAGCGGATCTCCGCCTCGCCCTCGGTCGCGAGCGCCTCGCCCGCATCGACCCTCTGGAACGAGCGGTAGCCGGGGTGCATCCGGAAGACGCCGCTGCCGGCGATCGGATGGTGGTGGAAGACCTCGACGGCACCGGGGAGGCCGCGCGAAGCCGCCGCGAGGCGGTCCCGCGCCTCCGCGCTCCTCGTGTCGCCCGGCTCGAGGAGCCCGGTGGCCTCGAGGGCGATCCAGAGGGCCGCGACCGCGAACTCCACGGAAACGATGCCCTTGTGGCTGCCCGACTCGAACCCGATGCTCGTCCACCCCTCGCCGGCGAGGTGCTCGACGAGCGTCCCCGGGATCTGGGACGAGAGGGCGAGCACGAGAGGCGCGGGAAGGGCGCGGGCGAAATCCCGGCTCCTCCGCCCCCCCGCGACCACGACGAAGGGGGGGGCGCTCCCCGAGGTCGTGTGCAGGTCGATGAGGTGGGGAGGCCCGGCCGAGGCCCGTCGATACCCGTCGAGGAGCTCAAGGAGCTCGCCGCGCTCGGCCCCCTCGACATCGTCGCGGCCATCGCCCGCATTCCAGATCCGGTTCAGGTCCCGGTTGATGTAGCGCACGCCGGCGTCGAGAGCGGGCCGGTTGCCCGCGATGGCGATGAAGCGGCCGCGAGAAAGCCCGCCGCCGGGGCGGCCGAGCTCCGCGAGGACGGTCTCGAGGGCCCGGACGCCGGCGGGCTCGTTGCCGTGGATCCCCCCGACCCCGACGAGCGTCATCCCGCCGCCGGCCGGGGCCTCGATGGTGCCGAGGACCCGGTCCGTCATCCTGCATCCCGTGGTGAGGATCTCATTCGGAGGCGAGCCGTTCCTCAAGGAGGTCGTAGGCGATCGGCATGAAGTCCCGGTCCGTCACGATCCCGACGAGCTTCCCCTCGTCGAGGACCGGGAGGCACGCCACGCCGCGGTCGCGCATGAGCCGGATCGCCTCGAGCGTCGAGCTCTCCGGTGTGACCGTCACCGGATCGCGCCCCATGATCTCCTTGACGGCCGTGGCCCCGCCGGCCGGCAGCTCGTCGCGCCCGCCCACGTACCTGAGGATCGAGCGGTAGGAGACGACGCCGACGAGACGGTGCTCGCTGTCCTCGACGGGAACGTTGCGGATCTTCTCGCGGTCCATCACGAAGGCGACGAGGTCCACCGACTCGTTCTCGTCGACGGTCAGCAGCTGGGTCTGCATGTACTGGCCCACCCGGCGGTAGCTCCGCGTCGCGCCTCCCCCCTCGCTCACCTCCGTCGGCTCCCACTCGTCCACGGCCGTGCCCTCCTGCTGCCGGTTGTAGGTTCCCGCCGTGATCGCGGCGAGGCGGCCCGACGGCGTGCCCCGGCCCCGCATGGCGGCGAGGGAGCGGTGGACCCACTCGCTCCCCGTCTGGCCGGTCGAGACTCTCCGCTCGATCACCTCGAGGAAGCGGTCGGCGTCTCCGGGCTCGACGCCGGCCTTGACCAGTCCGGTGCGCGCCAGCGGGATCAGCGTGATGAGGATCAGGCTCCTCACATCGGCCATCCCCCCCTCGAGCCAGCGGACGGCGGAGCCGAGCCCGCTCCTGGCGACGGTGAGGAAGTTCGACTTGACGTCCCGGAAGTCCATCCGTTCGGCGGGATCGCCGAAGGCTTCGGAGGCGCCGAGGACGAGCCCGATCCAGAAGGCGGCGTTCGCCACCTCGTCGAGGGTCGAGGGCCCGGCGGGGAGCACACGGCACTCGATCCTCAGGTGGGGCCGTCCCTCGCTGATCCCGTAGCAGGGCCGGTTCCACCGGTAGATCGTCGAGTTGAAGAGCTGCAGCGCGTCGAGGGAGGGGACGGCACCGGCACGCAGGAGCTCGAAGGGATCCTCCCGCACGGGGCCCGCCATGAGGACCTTGAACTGGGAGAGATCCTCCTCGAAGAGCTCGGCGATCGACTCCCTGACCCAGCGGTTCCCGAAGCGGACCCGCGTGCTGACCTCACGGAGGTGCGGCGTTCCGGAGCGGGTGTCGAGCGACTGCTCGAAGAGGGCGATCCGGGTCTCGGCCCAGAGGCGCCGGCCGAAGAGGAGGGGAGAGTTGACGCCCGCGGCGAGGACCGGGGCCACCATAAGCTGCGCGGTGTTGTAGAGTCGGGGAAACTCCTCGACGCCGACCTGGAGGTGCACCTGGAAGCTCGCATTGCACGCCTCGAGCATCACGGAGTCATGCTCGAGCATGAGCTCGTCGACCCCCTCCATGCGGAGGTGATACTCGCCCCCCCGCATGCGGGTGAGTGCCTCGTTCAGCGTGTAGTAGCGCTGGACGGGGGTAATCTGGTCGAGCGTCAGGTCGGACTTGACGAGGGTCGGGAGGTGGCCGGCGAGGAGGACGCGCGCACCCTCGCGGGCGGCGGCCTCCGAGACCTCCGCGATCACTCCGTCCAGCGCGGCGTGCAGGTCGCTGAAGCAGCGTCCGCTGAGGAGGAGCGGATCGAGGTTCGCCTCGAGGTTGAAGAGCGCGAGCTCGGTCGTGAAGGGCGGCCCCCCGAGCCGGCCCAGGACGCGGGTGGCGAGCGAGGCGGGACGCCAGTCCTCCCCGACGAGGAACATCTCCTGCTCCGCCCCGATCCGGCGGACGTCCTCCTCGATCCACCCCTCCCTCAGCATCTGCTCGAGGGCCCGCAGGTCATTGAGGACCGCGGAGGTGAAGGACCGGATGGCCCCGGGTTCGAGATCCGAATACTCGATCTGGCGTCCCATCGCGTGTCCGAACTCCGGAGGCCGCAGGCCCGCGCGGCGTGAGGGAGACGGGGCGCCCGATTTCCCGTCCGGGGTTGCGGCCCCGCGAGGGGACCGAGGGCGCGCGGCCCGTCGCTACATGAGCGCCCCGGCCTCGCCCTCGGCGGAGACGTTGAAGTCGATCCACATCCCGAGCGCCGCGTGGCCGGTCACGTAGCAGATCAGGGCGTATTCCCCGGGCGTATCGGCGACGAAGGTGATCTGCTCGCTCTCGCCCGGCATCGTGGCATCCATCATCGAGGTGGGATCGGCCGTCACGCCCCCGGGGAACCTGGGGACGACCTCACTGAAGACATTCGGGTAGGTGTCCGACTTCTCGTCGACGCCGACAGAGTGCGCCATCGCCCCGTCCAGGTTCTCCATGTTGATCGTGACGGTGTAGCCGACGGGAACGGTGATCGCCCCGCCCCCCGAGTGGAACCCGTTGAAGTTCCAACGGTTGTTGTCTTCGGTGAGACCGGCGACCAGGTCGATGGCGACCGTCCCGGCCGCGGCATCGACCTGCATCCAGTCGGGCATCCCGAAGGTCGCTGCGGCCGGGGCCGCGGGCGCAGCCTCCGGCGCGGCGGGGGGG
Source organism: uncultured Gemmatimonadaceae bacterium (assembly GCA_964532325.1). Classification (GTDB taxonomy): domain Bacteria; phylum Gemmatimonadota; class Gemmatimonadetes; order Longimicrobiales; family Gaopeijiaceae; genus JAAXGI01. The sequence continues at coordinate 9,627 of CAZHGS010000057.1, forward strand.
GCGGTGTCCGATGTGTCCCTGTCACCACCGCCGCAACCGACGAGTGCACTCATGAACGCCGCCGCGAGCAACCTTCTTCCAGTCATTGCATCACCCTCTGTCGTCTCGGAGTCCGGCCCGGGGACCGGCTTGGTTTCCCTTTAGGGAACTGCGCCACCAAGGTAGTCGCGAGCGGCGCCGAGGGGTAGCCGAAGCCGGGTGCTGACAGCATGCCTGGCGCACCGCCGCGCTCGGGGTTCAGGAGGAGGCGTAGGCCGCGTTCTCCTCGATGTAGCCCGCCGTGAGATCGCACCCCAGGCCGAGTCCGCGCCCAGTGCCTACCGCGAGCTCGATCACGATCTCGACGGGATCCCCCCGGAGCCGTTCCCGTAGCACGGGCTCGTCGAACGGCGCGATCCGGCCGGCAGCGATGACGGGCACGCCCTGGAGGTAGGCCGAGACCCGCCGGGGATCGATCCCGCAGTCGACGCACTTGCCCACCGCCATGAGGATCCGGCCAACATTCGGATCGGCACCATGGACCATCGTCTTCACGAGGGGAGAGTCGACAACTGCCTTCGCCACCCGCCGGGCCTCCCCATCGGTGCGCGCGCCCCCGACCTCGACGCGGAGAAGCTTCGTTGCGCCCTCCCCGTCCCGGGCGAGCCACTCGGCCATCCCGAGGCACAGCCTGTCGAGCGCGGAGCCGAACCTCTCCCGGTCGACCCGGCCTGCCCGGCCGTTCGCGAGAAGCACGACCGTATCCGAAGTGCTCGTGTCGGAATCCACCGAGAGGCACTGGAAGCTTCCCCCGGCCGCCCTCGCCAGGAGGGTCCCGAGAGTCTCCGGCCCGAACGCGGCGTCCGTGAAGAGGAAGACGAGCATCGTCGCGAGATTCGGTGCGACCATCCCCGACCCCTTCCCGATGGCTGTGATGACCGCGCCGTCCACCCCCACCGAGAGGACCTTGGGTTCGGTGTCCGTCGTCATGATCCCGCGGGCGCCGCTCCAGGGATCGTCGGCCAGCTCAGCGGAGAGGCCCCGGAGGCCGGCCTCGATCTTCTCCATCGGCAGCCGCCGCCCGATGAGCCCGGTCGAGCTGGCGAGGACGAGCTCCTCGGGGATCCCGAGCTCGGTGGCCGCCAGACGGGCCATCCGCCGCGCATCCGCGACCCCTTCCTCCCCCGTCGCCACATTGCTGATTTTCGAATTGGCGACGATCGCCTGGAGACGGCCGTCCAGGAGCCGCTCGCGCCCCACGACCACCGGTGCTCCGGGGAAGTGGTTCCGTGTGAAGAGGGCGGAAGCCGTGCCCGGCGTGTCCGAGACGAAGAGGGAGAGGTCGGGCTCACCCGCCTTCATCCCGCAGCACCTCGAGGTGCAACGGAATCCCCCGGGCAGCCTGGGAGGATCGTGATAGGACACGTGACGTCTCGGAGCTGTGCGGCCGCGCATGGGAGTGAAGTCGGGCAGGGCATGCCCGGGGAAGGAAGATCGCCCCTAGGTCCGTCGCGCTGCAATGTGCCCGACCCGGAGCCGGGCCGTCTGTCCCAAACCGCCTGCACGCGCAACGCACTTCGATTTCATCGAGGGTCTCCACGGTGTCCGCCGGTCCCACTTGGCTCTACGCTGCTGATCTCTGCCAGATTGCGGCACATTCCACTGCGCAGCCCGAGGCGAGCTCACGGGACCAGAGGGAGAGGTCTCACGGGCTCGGCAGTCCTATGGTTTCCCCCGGGACACCATGTCGCCATAACCCGCCGCAAAGCGCGGTAGGAAAGAATGGAAACGGAAACCCAGAACCCAAATGGTTCACCGTCCCGTTGCAACGGGACAGGTTCAATCGCATAGATGAAGACGGCGGGCAGAAGTGTGGGGCTAGCCTGGTCCCAAGCCGCTTAACACTTTCGGAGTCACCTACTAAGCCAAGGACTCGTCGATTTCTCCGATGATTCTTGCGGCAGCGTCCCGAGGGCTCTCAGCATCTATGATGGGACGGCCTACCACGAGATAGTCCGCTCCCGACCGGATAGCGGCCCCTGGAGTAGAGGTTCGCTTGTGGTCGTCAACCGGCGACCATGACGGCCTGATGCCCGGGCTTACGATATCGACATCCGGAAAGCGTTCACGACACGGACCGATAGCATCGCCCGAAACGATCAACCCGTCACAACCCTGATCCAGCATCGCCTGTCCGCGAGCCAGAATGTGGCCGGTCACATCCCGATCGATAAGATCGTCAGCATCAAGGCTGGAAAACAGAGGAACCATCAGGATCCGAGGATAATTGGCAGTGCCACGGGCTTCCTTAGCTGCCCTGATTGTATTTACGGTAATGACCGTCAAGGCTGCTTCCACCAACGTGATGAACTTGACGTCAAGAGCCGAACATGCCTTAACGAAATCCTTGACCGTATTGTCTATATCTCCCGAAATCTTCAAATCTATGAATACGCCACCTTCATTGTTGCGCCTTTCCTGAACTCTCTTGATGAACCCGAGTACGTCGCCAGCCATGAAAAGCCGGAGACCGACCTTGAAGAAAGACACGTTGTCAAGTCGGTTGACCAGATCGATCGCCTCCTCGTGAGTAGAGACGTCGAGGGCGACGATGAGACGGTCCTTTCCCTTCAGGCTTCGGCCTCTAGACGAGCGCATAGTGTGATGCTGAGACATACTTCATCCGCCGACGATGGGGTGCGTCTGAAATCGACCGGTCTCTCTGTGAACCGGCTACCGATCCGGAGCTCGCTGAACCTGCCCCTCCCGGATTCGCGTGAGCGTGTCTCCTAGCAGTCCGTGGAAAAAGTGGGTTTCTGGGGTGTTGGGGGAGCGAGCTGGAT
>CAZHGS010000058.1:0-12194 GCA_964532325.1 uncultured Gemmatimonadaceae bacterium
CGTTGTAGAAGCTCTGCGTCTCGCCCTTCTCGTAGGCCGCGTCCCGCCACGCCTTTGCGAAGGATGCGGCGCGCACCCGCACTTCGTTCCAAGAGAGACGCATCCCGGCTACTCCTCTGCTGTACGGGTCACCGTACGTAGTCGAAAGGTGGAATCCCGGCCCTTGGCAACGGAGAGGATCATATCGACGTCCCGGAGTCATTGGTTGGGTCGATGAAGACCGACCGGACCAGTACGGTGGCGCGCTTCGTGATCCGGTTGACCCGCCGTTGGAGCGATCGTCCTTGGTAGAAGAACGATACCAGCGTGCCAAGCCCTATGCCCAGCTTTGCGGCGCGCTCGGAGCGGGTCACGAGCTCGTGCGTATGCGCCGGATGGCCGAACAGACGTGCGGTGATGCCCCGAATACGCTTGCGGTTGCATCGGCTCTCGTCCCAGCACAGCCACTCGGCGAGGTGCACAAGCTCGTGTTCGAACGGCTGTTGCAGCGCATCCAGCTGGTGGTGGCACGGCAGGCCGCACACGGTGACCACAGGGGCGCCCGCACATGGTATGGCGTGCCCGCGTTCCCGCGGCAACCCTCGGAGTACGGCTGGCACCACCGCGTCCGCCCGCCGCCGCGCCCAGGAGAGTGCCCCGGCTGGCCCTGGGAGAGGACCGGCCCCACACTGGAGGCCGGAGAGAAACGGCCCACGCCTGCGACCGGACCCCGGAGGAGGACGGCTCGATGAGCGAACTGCATCCGATGGCCCCTGCCTACCCGGCCCGACTGGAAATCGACTATCCGGAAGATGGCCTGAGCCGGGTCACGACCGCCTTCCGGCTGGTCCTGCTGATCCCGGTGGCGGTGATCTCGACGCTCCTGACCAGCAGCGCCGCCGACTGGGCGGACGATGTCGACCCGTGGCTGGAGATCACCGCGTTCACGTTCTCGACGAGCGGCTTCGTCGTCGTGCCGCTCCTGCTCGCGATCCTCTTCCGGGGCAAGTATCCCCGCTGGTGGTTCGACTGGAACCTCGAGCTGTGTCGCTTCCTCACCCGGGTCACCGCCTACGCGGCCCTGCTCCGTGACGAATACCCCTCCCTGGACGAGGCGCAGGCTGTCCGCCTGGAGATCGACTACCCCGACGCCGGCCGCGACCTCAGCCGCTGGCTCCCGCTCGTCAAGTGGTTCCTGGCGATCCCACACTATGTCGTGCTGACGTTCCTCGGGGTGGCCAGCGTGGTCCTGGTGGCGGTTGCATGGTTCGCGATCCTCTTCACCGGACGCTACCCGCGGGGGATCTTCGGCTTTCTGGTAGGAACATGCCGGTGGGCACTGCGGGTGAACGCCTACATGTTCCTCCTCGTGACGGACCGCTACCCGCCGTTCAGCCTCGATCCCTGACGGGCATGGCGACCGGCCGCCCCGTCCGCCACGAGGGACGGCGAGCACGCCGGCTCGGGGTGAGGCCACCGTCGTCGCCGCGCTCCCGGACGGCGGCCGGGGACGACGCTCAGTTCACCGAGGGATCGTAGGGCATCCGCGAGAGGTGCCGGTACTTCGGCCCCTTGCGCTCGAGCACCCGCCGCCAGAGGCGGCCCGGGTTCCCGGTAAAGACGTCGTCCTCGCGTGCGGCGTCCACAATCCAGCTCCCTACGTCCATCTCGGACTCGAGCTGGCCCGGCCCCCAGCCCGAATAGCCCGCAAAAACCTTCGCCCTGAGAATGCTCGGCTCGATCTCCGAGGAGACCGCGCCCACGAGAAAGCCCACCGACCCGAACACGAGGACATCCGCCAGATCGGGGCGGGCGAGCTCGGCGATCAGGACGGGGCTGTTCGGCTGCACCGGTCCGCCGCGGAAGAGCCGCTCTCCGGGCGGAACCAGGTGGCTCAGCGCCGGGACCGCATCCTTCACCGTGGCATCGAGTACGCGGTTCAGGACGACGCCGAGCGCACCCTCGGCCCCGTGCTCGCCGATCAGGACAACGGTGTGGCGGAAGTTCGGATCGTAGACTCCGCCAGCGGATATCAGAAGCTTGCCTCGGAGGCTTTCCATCTATCGACGCCTCGGTCCGGGCGGGGCGGACGGCTGCCGACGCCAAGGTAGGGAGAGCCGGAATCCGGCGCCACGCGGGGAGCCGGTTCGGGAACGAACTCCCCCGGGGGGTCGCCCGGCAGCCCGGCCCCGTCGGAGCACGGGGCCGGGTTCGTGTACCCGGTCGTCGTCCGCGGCTTCCCTCCCCGTCCGCTCCCGGATCCTGGACGGCCGTCAGCGAGCCCTGTCTGGGACACCCCGCCGTCTGGCCCGCCCGGCACCCAGCAATGCCGTCTTCGGTCGCCAGCCGTCAGCCTCCCTGACCACGAGATCCATCTCCTCCAGCGCCTTCAGGTCGCGACGGATCGTCTTGTCGCTGAGATCTCCGAACAGAGCCCCCATCGTCGGACCGATCCGGCGAATCGCGTGAACGGACACGGGTTCGGGCGGCAACTCCAGCATCAGCGCCCGCTGCCGCGAGAACGTATGGCGGTTCGTCATCTTCCGCCCGGCAAAGCTGTCGTGCACGAGTTTCATCCAACTCATCTTGAGCTGACTCGCCTGGACCGCTCGAAGGGTCTTGCGGAGCCCCCCGACCGCATACTCCAGGAAAGAGGTCAAGTCCGTCTCCCGGCCGGCTCGCGAGAGCAGGTGGTAGTACTCGGGGCGGGTCTCGTTGTAGTGATTGGAAAGGAGATGCGAGGCTATCTCCGGACATCCCGCGCGGATCAGGATGTAGAACTCGACGAACCGGCCCGTGCGCCCGTTGCCATCGTCGAGGGGTGAATCCACTCGATGTAGACGTGGGCCACAATCGCCTGAATGATCGCTTCAGGCAGCATCTGCCCGCTGCCTAGCGGGAATTCCATAGGCAGCCATGCGCAGAGCCGGTCCACGAGTTCCGGGACGTCTTCGTGGTCAGGGGCCAGGTAGGGTCCGACCACGCGCCCGGCCGAGGCAAACTCTCCCGGGTCGGCGCGGAAGTACTCCCCGAGCCCACTCCCGATGATACTGTGAAAGTGCTTCGGCAGGCCTGGCGTGATCCGGTCCATCCGGTCACCCGACACCGTCTCCCGCAGGACCATATCGAAGCCGCTCAGGACATTCCCGACTCCCTGCTCCTGATACTTCTTGCTCCGCGCGAGACTCCTCCCCTGGTAGATCCGGCGCACCTCGTCGAGGCTCAGGCTATTGCCCTCGATCGCAGTCGTCGCCTGGGCACCCGCCGAGAGTGAGAGCTCCGGGAGTCTCCTGCGGGATTCGGGAAGGAGCGGGAACCCCGAGATCACTTCGATGATCGCCTGGCATTGCCCCAGGTCGTATGCGAGGCCGGTGCCGAGGTCCCAGTGCTTTAGAAAGCACAGGTGCCGGTACTCCTTCCTCGTCATTTTCCCGTCCGCCTCGTACGCTGGACAAAAGCAGGCACAAAAACAAGTTATGGTCCCTGGTCTTGTCCATATTCTTCGCCCGCACCGATCGTACGTGAGAGGCACCCGGGTTCCGGCTTATCGTTGCGCGGACATCTGCGCAACGGGCATGACCTCTCACGAAGGCAAGGGTCGTTCCGGAGGGATCGATGCGTCCGGCTCCACTGCTCTTCGCCCGGCGCGGCGAGGCACGCTGGCACACCAAGAGGAGGAGATCCTTCGGAACCGCATCCACTCGCCGACCACCGCCACGCCCTTCCGGAGAGGGGATGGCCGACCGATGGGCGATGCCACCAACCGGTGGTGGCCGCTCGGCACCGTCGACATTCCCCGCAACTGATTCACGATCAATGGCTTGCACGCGATGGCCTGAACGATTATGGAGGCGGTGCCCGGCTTCCGACCGGGCCTGACAGAATCCCGCCCGGGCGGTGTGCGGGGTCACGACGGACGGATCCGTGACCACACGCCGTTCCCGCCTGAGTGTGGCGGAGTGGAGTGAGCCTGGGCGGACCGACCTGTTCGCGGCTGCGGTCCACCTGAGTCCGCCCGTGAAACGCCTCGTACGACCCGCGGGTCCGTGGCCGGGACCCGGAACGGGGCGGCCCGCCTTATCGTCACGCCGACCATCCGCGGAATCCGGGACGGCCACGGACCGGGAGCGGTCGGGTCGCCGCCGCCCCGCGCGCGGTCGCGGAAGTTACCGTGTCGCAATCTGCTGCGTTGGTCCACTTCGGCCGTGGTCCGGGCCGCTGCGAAACCTCCCGCCCACCGACCTGCGACGAACGCAATCCGATGGATGCAGGTCACGCATCCAGGAGCCGCCCGACCCGGACACGGCGCTGGCCAGCGTGCAGGCGACCGGGTCTCCTCCAGGCGGGGCGTCGGGGCCGGCCACGGGGACCGGCAGGATGCGACCGCGTCGAAGCGGCGCACCGTCGGCGGCAACGGACGACCCGACTCTCCGGTGCGGCGTGCCCGTCCGTCCGCGGACGCCTTCCGCGGTCGAACCGTGCCCCGGACGCGAAGGCGATTCAGGGCGGGTATACGACCCCTATCTGCAACGAAATCAGGGAATTGCAACCGATCCGTTCCGGTTCCCTCGATCGGCAGGCGGACCCTGCCCCGCGCCTACTGGACGCCTAGGAAGTGCGGACCATGACGATGAGCCCCGAGGCCCACGAGAGCTTGGTCATGACGAAGTCTAGGCGACTCTCGAGATCGGCGACCAGGGGCGGCACCCGCTCGGCGTGGCCCGCCGGCCATGACCCCTGCGGGAGGAGGTCGTCGACCACGTAGATCCCTCCGGGGGTCAAGAGCGAGAGGGCCAGATCCAGGTGGGTGAACTTGCCCGCCCAGGTGTCCGCATAGATCAGGTCGTACGTCTGCGGCTCGCACTGCCCCAGGAATGCGGCCGCGTCCGTCAGGTGGAATCTCGTCCGACGATCGTGGCCCAGGTGCCCGCGTGCGAGGCTCAGCACGGCTGCGTCGTTGTCCACCGAGTCCAGCGTGGCCGTGGGACCCATTCCCGACAGAAGCCAGGCGGTGCCGACCCCGGTGCCGGTACCCAGCTCCAGCAGCCGCCCTTTCGGCTTCGAGGCCGCGAGAGTGGCCAGAAGCGATCCCGTCCGTGGTTCGGACGCCATGTCGAAGCCCGCGTCCCGGGCCGCTTGCAGCAGCTCCTCGGCAGCCGCGGGGCTCCGATGAAGGGTCTGATCGTCCATCACCATCGGTCGGTCTCCTGGCTGCGGTCCAGATGCGTGGGCCGGTGATACGCTGTGGGGGGGGCGTGGGTCCGCGGATCCCCATCGGCCGGGGACCCGGGAAGGAATGGCCGGCCCTCTCGCCGCGCCTCGCGCGGTCGCAGGAGCATCGGGGTCGCCATATACTGCGGTGGTCCACTTCGGCCACGATCCGGGCCGCTACGAAACCTTCCGCCCACGGACCCACGATGAACGCGATCCCATGGAAGCAGGTCACGCTCGGCTTGGCTCATGTCACGGTGCTCGTCCTCGGTCCGGGCGTCTTCTCCGCCGTTGAGGCGCAGGAGCGACCCGTCGACCCCTCCCCGCTGGTGCTACCCGACCACCGCTACGACCTCCCCGCCACCCTGATCAGCGCGGCGCAGATCGAGGAACACAAGCAGGAGATGGTCGACGCGGAGGTGACCGATGTGCCGATGAACATGGTGCTGATGGGAGGAGGCTCGGAGAGCTACCAGGTCGGGGTCAGCGTCGTGGTGCGCTACGAGGGACAGGAGAACCTGTACTACGCTGTCCACGACGACGTGGCGGAGGTCTACTACGTGATCGAGGGCAGGGGGCGGATGAAGGTGGGGGGAACGATCACCGACTGGACCCGGCGGCCCTACAGCCGGGGCAACGGACGGGGCAGCAGAGGCACGACCGCCGTCGGATCCGAGGACATCACGATCGAGCGGGGAGACATGCTCATCATCCCGGCGGGGACTCCGCACAAGTGGGAGATGGCTGAGGAGTTCACGGCCTACGTCGTGGTGCGTGTCGACCCGGAAGGCGTCGCGCCTCTGATGGAACTCGGTACCGCCCAGATCGGCGCGCCGTAGCGCGGATCGGCGGGCGGGCATTCTTCCGGGCCCGTACGCCGGGGAGCTGCGTGGGGGCCGGAAGACCCGGGACCCCGAGGAGCGGCAGGGCCCGACTCCACCGACGCGGAGGCGGGTCGCGCTGCCGCGGCGGGCGCGCCCGGCTTGACCGTCTGCACGGCGTCGATGGCCGAGTCCCGCTTGTCGTAGGCACCGCTCCGCTCCAAGTACCTCTCCACGAAGCCGCCGCAGGCGAGATCACCCGCTCCGCGGGGCGCGCGGAGGAGAAGGAGCGCGAGAAGGTGGCTCCGGGCGGCAGAGGTTGAAGGTTCGAGGCGTTGCGTCGGATCGCGGGCCTCCCTCGACTGTATCGGGCGCGTGTCCCCGCGGGAGAGCTGCCACGCCCCCGGCCAGCCGCCCCTGCGAGAGTCCCGGATGCCGGCCGCTCAGGGCGTCGCCCTCGCCCTGTGATGGGCCGTCGCCTGCTGGAACGCGTCTGCCACCCGGAGCACGATCCCGTCGCGTCCCGGGTAGGCGGCAACCTGCATGGACAGCGGCATGTTCTCGGCCGATGAGAACCCGGTAGGCACCGCCACCGCCGGCGCGCCGCTCAGATTCCAGATGTTGGTCTTGCTCCCGCTCGAGGGCCGGGCGGGCGGCGAGTCGTCCTCCGGATCCTCCCCCTCGTCGCGTAGGTCCTCCAGTTCGTCCCTCCGGATCCCGGCGATGTCGTCGGCGGGGTGAAGCAGCACGTCGACTTCGTCGAACACGGTGAGAAGCCGGTCCCGCCAGAGCCGCCGGACCCGCTGGGCCTGCGCATATGCATGGCCGGGCATCAGCACGCCGGACGAGACCCTGCTCAGATAGGGTCCCGACATGTTCTCCGGCTGCGTGAGGAGGTTCTCGTACTGGTATGCGGCGACCTCGGCGCTCCGGATGATCACATAGAAGGAGGTCGTGCTCGTGAGGCCGGGCATGAGCACACGGGTCCGGACGGTCCGGAGGGTGGCCCCGAGCGAACGGATCACGTCGGTCGCCTCTCGGAACGCCGCAACCTCCTCATCGTTCGGGACGCCGAGGAGATAGTCGTCCTCGGCGGGCACCCCGACCACGACGCCTTCGAGCGGTCTCCCGGCCGGCTCCCAGGCGAGACCCTCCGCCAGGCGGTAGCCGGCCACCTTCCGCGTATGGGGATCGAGCGGGTCGTCGCCGCCCAGGGCGTCCACGAGGAGCGCCGCGTCCCGTGCACTGCGGGCGAGCGGGCCGACGTGATCCATCGACCAGGCGAGAGGAAGCACGCCGTGCAGGCTGACGGTCCCGTACGTCGGCTTGAAGCCGGTAAGGCCGCAGTTGGCGGCGGGACCCCGGATCGAACCGCCTGTGTCGGTTCCGATTCCGATCAGGAACTCCGACGCTGCGACTCCAGCCGCCGATCCGCTGCTTGAGCCCCCGGGGCTGCGGTCGAGGTCCCAGGGGTTCCTGGCGGGCCATGCGCTCCCCGTGGCGAGCTCGCTCGTGCCGGCCTTCCCGACGATCACCGCACCGGCTGCCTTCAGGCGCGCCACGACCGTCGCATCGAAGGAGGGAACGAACCCCGTGTAGAGCTTGGAGTTGCCCTCGGTGACCTTGCCTTCCGTCAGGCAGATGTCCTTGACTCCGACGGGTATCCCGTGGAGCGGCCCGCGGTAGCCGCCGGAGGCGATCTCGTCGGCGGCCCTGCGGGCCTGCGCAAGCACTTCGTCGGCCGGATAGCGGTTGGCGAACGCAAGGACCCGGGGCTCGACGGCCTCGATGCGGGCGAGCGTGGCCTCGGCCAGCTCGACCGGAGAGACGGCACCGCGACGGAGCAGGTCGGCGGCCTCCCACACCTCCAGGACGTGGAGCGGCGCTTCCTGCGGCTGCACCGCAACGGGGACGCGCCACGGCCTCCGGCGCCCAGCCGGCTCGGCAAACGCTCCCGACCGGAGCGCCGGGACCGCCGCGGCCAGCGCGCCGGTACGCGTGATGAAGCTGCGCCGCGTGAGCGGTCCGCCCGCCTCCGGGCGCCGCTCGTCTGCGGCGCTCATGGCAACCGGTCCGGCACGTACTGCGTGACGGGAGCCGGCGTTTCCTGCTGTGGAAGCCCCGCGAGGATCGCGTCGCACTCGGCGAGGCCGTTCAGCACATCGGCGAACACACTCGTGGGGAGCTGGTGGGGTTCGAGCCCGTGGAGCGGGGCCAGCCTGAGGGCAAGCTCCAGCGCGGTCTCGTCGGTGTATTCCGGTGGCATCCGTCCTCCTCGGTCATGGGTTCCCTGCCCTGGTCCCTGCCTGGCGCGAACCGGCCCGCCGGGGCGCGACCGGTGGCCGGATCTCCCCCTGCGCATCAGACCCGGTCGATGCCGTGTCGGGCAAGTCCGACGGGAGCGGTCGGAGCGCCGCACGGATCTCGCAGGCCATGCATCACTCCCGCAGCCACTCCTCCACTCCGGGCGTCCGTCGTCCGGCACGCGACGCCCCCCGGAGCGGTTGCGGCGGCCCCTTCCTCTGGACCCCGGCCCCGTGTCAATATCTACTATCCAGATACGACGGGTGCGCAAAACCTACCATTCAGATACGACGGGTGCGCAAACAGCCGCCCCGGGGCCAGTCCCCGGGGCACCAAGGGTTCAAGAGCCGGGGTGGAGGCGCTCCGAAGGCAGCTGGAACGCGGAGACCCTGCCAATGCGAGGCGATTTGGCCACACGTCAGCCGCGGTCACGAGCATGGGACGTCGGGCGGCGAACCACGCCGGCCGCGGCGCCACCGAGTTGAATCATGAGTGAGATCTCCCTGGCCCGGATCGCGCGGGCACTCGATGCGATGCTCGACGACCAGATGACCGCACAGGCCCGGATCGCCGCCCATCTCGTGGCAGTGGCCGAGGCAGCCGGTCACGATGCGGCGCGGGTGATCGAGACGCTCGAGGCGGTCGTCGCGGCCACGGTGCTCGACGAGATCTGGATCACCGACGAAGAGGGTTTCGCATATCTCACCACCGTGCGCGACGAGACCGGCGTCCGGGTGCCCTTCCGGTTCGATCCAGATCCCGCAGTGCAGCCGCAGGCGTCGACATTCTATTCGCTCCTCGCGTCTCCCGTTGACGGGGACGACGCGGTGACACAGCCGGCCCGGGTACGAGAGATCGATCACGAGATCTTCAAGTACGTCGGCGTCGGTGGCGTCGACCGCCACCGCGTCGTCCAGGTGGGCAATGCGCCGGCTTTCGACGAGCAGGACGTCGTCAGCGATGCCTACACTTCCCCGGTCATGACCGCTGTGATGGCGGCATTCGGTGAACCGGATCTCCTGAGCGCCGCCTATACAAGCCGTCTCGACGAGATCAGGACCGTGCTTGACGGGATACTCGGCCACCAGATGATCGTGCAGACGAGGCTCGCGGAATGCCTGGTCGCGGTGGCCGAGGAGGCGGAGTTGTCGCGGACGGAGATCGAGGGGCGGCTCGGCCGCATCGTGGACTCAACCACCCTTGGCGAGATCCATGTCTCTACGCTCTCCGGCGAGATGATCTACACCACTCTCCCGCACCCGTCCGCCGGGGACCGTCTTCCGGACGGTGTGCTCGATGCCGGCGACGCGGGGCGGTTCGGGGAGGGGACCCCCGAGATCGTCCACGAGACCGCGCCGCGGGCCGTCGACGGCGCGGTCTACAAGTACGTCTCGGTCGCCTGCGCGGGGAGCCCGCAGCTGGTGCATGTCGGACAGCCGATCGGCCCCGACTCGCCTGTGTCGCTCCAGATTCCGTCGTCCGGGGGCGGAGGCGCCTAGCGGCAGACCGGGGGGCAGGCCCAGCCCGTGGTGACCCTGCCGGTCACGGACGAAGGATCCCACACGGCGGGACCCAGATCGACAGCCGGTCGGGCCACGACGATGGTGCGGCAGCCGCACCCGAGGGGCCGCAGTGCCTCGCACCGCTCCCGAACTCCCCCGAGACCGCGATGGCTGATGCAGCAAGGCTGGGGACGCGTGTCCGGCGATGGCTGACGACCCGGTTCATTCCGACGGGAGGCGGTGCACGCCGGACGATCCGTGCGGCATGGTCGTCCCTGCTGGTGACCGCCGGGGTTCTCCTCGTGGTCGTTCCGGTCGGATACGCCACGGGTGCCGATCACGTCCAGGTGGCGAGGGCGGCAGGCTACGGTCTCGTCACCGCGATAGGAATCGTGCTCCGGACCCACCGGTCGGGGCGCGCCTGGCTCGGGCTTCTGATAGGGTCGGTGATCGGACTCGTCACGGTCCAGATCCTCGGCAGCCTGCCAGCGAGGACACAGGGGCCGCTGAACACCCTGCCGTCGGCCATGGCTCTCACACTGGCCATGATCGCCGGGTTCGGTGAAGGGCGCATGCGGGGGTACCGCGACTCACTCCGCGAATCCTCCATCGTGGCCCTGATGTTCACCGGGCTCGCCCTGGTCCCCGGAAGCGGCGTGCTCTTCTTCATGCCCTGGCTTCTCGTCCCGTCGACGGCGGTCATCGGGGGTTTCTTCAGCCAGCCTGCCGGAGGCAGACGCTACGTGCCGCCCCCGGCGCGGCTTACCGTCGCGGTCCTGGTCACCTTCGGGGTGCTCTCTCTGGCGGTGGCCGCCGAGAGCGGGACGTCGATGCTGATTGCCGTTCCGATCGTCCTAGCGACGGTCCTGGTGGTCCCGGTCGCTGCGTTCCTCGCTGCCCGCGCCGCCGCCGTCTGGCTCCGCCCGCGCCTCCTGTTCTACAGCCAGCTCGCCGCCTATCTGCGCGTCATGTGGGTTCCCATCGGAAGCCTCGCAATCGGCTACCTGATCATCATTGTCCTGTTCGCGGGATTCTACGGCATGCTGGCACGCTTCAGCCCGGGGTCATTTATGAATGTGGGCGAGGAGACCGGGATCGTGACGTGGGTGTCCTTTGCGTTCTTCACGGGAGTGGGAGGCAACTACACGGGCGTCGTTCCGGTCTCTCCGGGTGCCCGGGCGCTCGTAGGCGCGCAGTTGATCCCCACCATCGGCTGGGTGCTGGTGATGTTTGCGGCGGTGATGGCCTACTTCCAGCCCAAGCTGGAACAGATCGCCCGGCGCAATCAGCGCCCTGACGATCCGCGGGAGCGTCCAGCGCAGAGTGAGAGAACCCGCGATGGGGCGGGCGTAGGGTGGGGTGGTGCCCGCGCCCGGGACGGGAAGCAGCGCCCTCCCGGTCCCCGGGGGCGCGCCTGGCCCCCGCCGGCAATCCCGCTCGGCGGCATCGACGCCATTCCCCCCGCCGCAAGCCACCGACCCGGGCGCCGGTCAGCGGGTCAGCGAAGGCGCGAGGTCCGGCGGGCGCCGGTGTCCGGTGCCCGCTTCACACGCATACCCGAATCCGAAGACCAGCCCCTCCCCGAAGGAGCGCCCCAGGAACTCGAGGCCCGCGGGGCATCCCTCCGGCGCGAGGCCCGCCCGGACGGAGAGGGCGGGAAAGCCGAGTGCCGGGTTCAGCGCCCAGCTCTCCTCCCCTTCGCGTAGTCGTCCTCCGCATCGGGATACGTGAGGACGTCCCCCCGGAATCGCTGCGGGCGAGTGATTGCCGCTGGCGTAGACGAGCGCGGCAAGCACCTGGCCAGCTGCGACATACAGTACGACTTGGCGGAGCTCCTCTTCAGCCGCCTGCGCACGCAGGACTGCAGGACCCTCGGTCGAGCGCGCCGAGAAACCCGTCGCGCCGGCGCGGCGTCACGAGCTCCGAAACGGCCGACTTCAGGAATGAAGGAGACGGGCAGGTCCGGGTACAGCGCATTGTAGGACATCTGCGTCCCGGTTGTCTTCTTTCCCGGCGGCGGAGCCAGGGTACCACCGACGTCCAGATGCGCCACCGGGCGCAGCAGCGCCCGGCCCCGACCCCGCCAGAGTCGGGGACACACCGCGAAGAAACCCTCCATCAGCGCGATCCCGACCCCTCCCGTGACGCGCCACATGAAGTCGCCCGCCACCCTAGAACGCCGGTCCATCTTCGCGCCCGGGGCCGCTATGTAGGGCACGTCGTTGCGCAAACGGTTGAGATCCTCGAGCCGGCCGCCCCCGCAGAGGATGTTGTAGGCAACATTCAGGATGCGGTCCGACTCGCAGTACGGGAGGTGGTCCCTCAACCCGGATCCTGCAGTCAGGATATAGCAAAGCACCGTCCAAGCCCCTAAGTT
>CAZHGS010000059.1:0-10335 GCA_964532325.1 uncultured Gemmatimonadaceae bacterium
GCGACCCAGAAGAAGCCCTTCGACCGGAGCACGCCGCGCCAGTTCTCGTCGTCGTTCAGGAACGCCCAGAGCTTCTCCGCGTCGAACGGTGCCGAGGTCCGATAGGTGAAGCTCGAGATCCCGTACTCCTCCGTCTCGGGCGTGTGGTCTCCCTCGAGCTCTCGGATCCATCCAGCGGAGTTTTCCGCCTTGTCGTAGTCGAACAGGCCCGTGTCGAGCACGCGCCCGAGGGGCACCTGCCCACGTGTCGCTTGGTGAATCTGCGCGCCGGGGTTGAGCGTCTGCAGAATGGCTTCGACCTCACGCGCCTGGTCCCCGGTGACGAGATCGAGCTTGTTGAGCACGATGACGTCGGCGAACTCGACCTGGTCGATCAGCAGGTCCGTGACCGTCCGCTCGTCCTCTTCGCCCAGCGACTCACCGCGGTCCTGCAGGGCCTCGGCCGCGTTGAAGTCCTTCAGGAAGTTCGCGGCGTCCACGACGGTGACCATCGTGTCGAGCCGCGCGATGGCGCCGAGGCTCACGCCGTGCTCGTCCTCGAAGGTGAAGGTCTGGGCGACCGGGATGGGCTCCGAAATCCCCGTGGACTCAATCAGCAGGTAGTGGAAACGCCTCTCCCGGGCCAATCGGGAGACTTCGGCGAGCAGATCCTCCCGAAGCGTGCAGCAGATGCAGCCGTTCGTCATCTCGACGAGCGTCTCTTCGGTCCGCGAGAGCTGGGCACCTCCGCGCTCCACGAGGACCGCGTCGATGTTGACCTCGCTCATGTCGTTCACGATGACCGCGACCCGGCGTCCCTCCCGATTGTTCAGAACCTCATTGAGGAGGGTCGTCTTCCCGGCTCCGAGGAAGCCGGACAACACTGTGACGGGGAGACGCTCGTCACGGGCAACGTTGCCTGGATCGTTGCTCATCGGGTTTCCTCTTCCGGCACTTCACAGTGCGGGGTGCCGCAGGGCGGGCGGTGCCGCACGACCTGGACGCACGCGCTTGCTCCTGCAAGCGGCTTGCGGGCCGGTCAAAATACACCAGTGCCTTGCGTGTACAAGCGCTTGTCCCCAGACCGGATCCGTCACCGGGGGCGCCGAGGGCGCGGAACATTGGGTGCGGGATGGGCGGAGGTGGTGGTCCTGGGGTTCCATGTGTCCTTCGGGCCGCGCGAAGCTGTCAACCGGACTCCGGGAGTGACGCGACGCGCGCCACGTTCAGCGCGTTGCACGCCGGCTGGACGCCGACGGTTTCCGCGAGCGGGGCGGCGGCTCTCACGGGTTCTTCCCGTCCCGAAGCTCAGTCCAGGCAGCCCGGCGACTGATATGGACATCGAGGATCCGCAGCCTGTACTCCGCAGTGAACCGGCGGCGCCCCGGCGCGGCCGCCACCTCCGGATCCGGCGGAGCCGGGTCCACGGCGGCGGCCTGGTCCGTGGGGGGGGCGCGTCGCCATCTCAATGCATGACATCGGGTAAGCTGCTCCCGCAGGCTGGACCAACCCGTCTGCCGGTGCCGGGAACTCCAGGCCGTGCGTCATCCGACATCGATGACGATCCGGCAGTGGTCGCTCGGCCCCCATTCATCCGGCCCGTTGAGCGCGCGTACCCGCACGGCGGCGGCCATGCCCTCCGACGCGAAGACATAGTCGAGTTGGGCCTCGGCGTCCGCCGCCGATTTCCCGATCCGCCGGAAGGTCGGCACGTTCCTGCTCTCCCTCGGCAGCCACGCCGGCCAGGGGTCCGCCTGTCGGCCGTGAGGCGCCTCGGGTCCGAGGCACCGGAGGCCGAGGGCGTCCATCCTGGCGAAGATCGTCTGGTCGCGTGCGCTCCAGTAGGCATCGTGGTAGTCGCTCGGACCGCGCATCACGGTGAGGTCGCCGGCGACGATCACACGGTGGTGCTTCGGCCGTCCGATGAAGGCCGTCAGGTCCGAGATGCTCCGATGAAGTGAACTGTCCACGTTTCCCATCTTCCCGGGCACGATGTCATGCGGATACTCGTATGCCGGGCAGATCGAGACCGCGATGAACGCCTCAGCGTCTGGCGGCTGGATGCGCGCGGCCGCGAGGACGTCCGGATCTGTCGCGAACGATTTCTCGATGAAATCCACCTTGACGCGGTCACTGAGACGGACGATCGCGGTCCGGCCATGCAGCCGTCCTCCCTCCGGCCACTCGTCACCATCGCTGATGTCATCACGGGATATGCCTGCGTCCGGGGGCGGTGGCCGCGTTTCCTGCAGGAGCGCCACGTCCGCCTCCATCCCGCGGAGCATCCGCCAGGGAGCATGCTTGTGCTCGATATTCCAACAGACCAGCCTCACCGGAACTGTCGTTGTCATCGGGTGGACTCGCCGTGAGATCCCATGCTGAAACGGGCCATCCATGAAGTGATCCGCGCCGGGCGGTGAAGCCCCGATCCGGTCCCGCGCCGTCGGCTGCCGTTTTTCCTTTTCGGCACGGTGAAATGGGACCGGGCCTTCCGGCAAGAACGGGAGATCGTCAGGTCCCGATCGGACTCAGGCCACTGGCCCGCGATTCACGACATCCGTACCGCGCCTAGAAGGCATCCCCGTCCACCTCGTGCAGCTTGCGCCACGGAAGCAGGATGCCGGCCTCACGACGCTGGACCCGGTCGCCGCCATAGACCACGACGACCGAGCACGGATCGGCCGCTTCGGCCAGGTGCCGTCCGACGCGCTTCGCGCCCAGGAACAGGTTGACAGAGCCGGTCACGGCGGATTTGGCTTCCACGAGAGTGATGCCGCGTGGATGGTGGACGATGAGATCGGCTTCGGCGCCGTTCTGGTCGCGGTAGAAGCCGAGCCCCCCAGGCTCGCCCCGATTCGCCCGGTGTTTCATGATCTCGGATACCACCCAGGTCTCGAAGATCGGGCCCCGGAGCGGATGTGTGCGGAGCTGTCCGGGGGACCGGATTCCAAGGAGCCAGCAGACGAGTCCCGTATCGATAAAGTGCAGCTTCGGCATCTTGACGAGCCGTTTCCTCAGGTTCGGGCGATAGGACGGAAGCCGGAACGCGAGATAGCTCGCTTCAAGGATGTTGAACCAGGCTTTCGCGGTTGGCTGCGAGATGCCGCAGTCCCCGGCCAGCGAGGCGAAATTCAGCAGTTGCGCCGTTCGACCGGCGCACAGCCCGACGAAGCGCTGGAAGGTCGCGAGATCGGTCACCTTCCTGATGGTCCGCACATCCCGCTCGACGTAGGTGGCAACATAGGAACGGAACCAGTCGACCGGATCCGGCCCCACGTCGAAGACGCGGGGCCACGACCCGACGAAGAGTGTCTCCTCGAGGGTGCGGGGATAGCCGGGGAACCGTGTGATCTCGTCCCGCGTCAGCGGAAGGAGATCGTAGACCGCGGTTCGTCCGGCCAGCGACTGGCTCACCGACTCGAGCAGCGAGAGGTTCTGCGAGCCCGTGAGAATCCACTGCCCGGGCGACGGGTCCTCGTCGATCATGCCCTGCAGGTACGAGGGCAGCTTCGGTGCCCGCTGAATCTCGTCGAGGACCGCGCCACGCGGGAACTGCGCGAGGAAGGCACGGGGATCCTCCTCGGCGAAGGCCCGGACGTCGGGAGACTCCAGTGTCTCGTAGGGGTGATCCGGAAAGAGGGCGCGGCAGAGTGTGGTCTTTCCGCTCTGCCGGGGCCCGGTCAGCGTGATGCACGGCCACCGCCGCGCCGCGCGGGTCAGCCTGGGAGCGAGATTCCGTCGGATCATCGAGGACAACCTAGCTGCAATGATAGGATAAAACAAAATGTGATTTTGAATTACCCTACTCTCTGGGCGGTCTATCGCGGCTTGCCGGACTGACGGCACCTTCGGGGAAGGCACGGGAGACCGTCGCCTGCGCCCACACCGGCGGACCGCGCGAGCCTCCCGCCGGGCGGGCCGCGAAAACAGGTCCACGAGGCGACCACCCCAGCGCCCTCAGGGTTGCGCACGCTCCAGTCGGCGGTCGCCAGGGCGATGGACGACGGCGCCTCTCTCCGCGGTCCACCGGGAGCGCCGTCCCGGGATGTGGCCGGGGCGTCACGCGCCCGGTGATCTCCGTGATCGTTCCGTTCCACTGCTTTCCGGCCCGGAGTTCGCCGGCCGGGCTGCAGTACTCTGGGATCCGGCGTCCGGGGCGGGTGCCGGTATCGCTGCGGGGGTCCGCTCCGCCGGCTCGTGATCCGGAACGGAGCAGCAGCCTGGGGAACGTCACCAGGGCCAGGTGACGTTCAGTACACCATGTCTCCGTCGCCGACCTGAACGATCACCAGCTCACAGGGGAGATCCGCGTTTTCGAGCGCGGAAGTCAGGGACTCGACCGCCTGCGTGTCGCTGACGGAGTAGACGAGTCGGTTCCGCATTTCGTCGATGTCGGTGTATTCCAGGGCGGGGTGCCAGGGTACTGTCACCTCGATATACGTATACCAGTCATAGAGCTGGGCGAAGTCCCAGCGGCCCTGCCGGACCGCGGGCTCCCGGCTGGTGAACGGACTCTCTACCCCGAGCGCGTCGAGCGCAGCCAGGGCCTCGTCTTTCCGGTCCGGATGGACGAGGTAGTGGACGGGCTGGTCATCCATGACGAAGAACCCGCCCCAGCCTCCGGGCACCTGCCGGGCGATGTCGGCCCATATCTCGTTGATCGTCCAGTGCCCGGACGGCGGAAATGGCGGGAGCCGGTCGCGCATGGCACCCGCGATGCTCGGGCCGGGGGAGTCCGGATCACAGCTGGCGGATGGCTCCGTCGGGCCGGAGGAACACCCGAACCCGACCGCGACGGCGAAGAGGGCGACAGGCATCCTGGTGCCGGTCATCGGTCCCGTTCTGCCCCCGGGTGGAGGTGGCCTTCCCTTCGGAGCCTTCGGTCCGGCGGATTTCGCATGCATCGGCATGTTCTCCCTGGTGGTGGCCGTCAGGCTCACACCTGCGTCTCCTCCCCTGGATGAGGAGAGGTGTCGTGAACGGTCGGGGACCGGTCTCCGCCCGACTCCGTCCCTGCCGGCCCGCCGCCCGGGATGAGGCCGGCGTTGTCCTCCTCTCCCGGTGCCGGAACCTCTTCCGGAGCTCCGCCGGCGCAGCCGCGATCCGCAGTCCGGTCCTCCCCTGGGTCCCGGGCACCCCGAGAGTCAGCCACCCTCCATCCGGTCCAGAGGAGCCCCCAGGTGTCCGAACGCCCCGTCCCGGGAGGCGCGACGGCGAGCGGCAGTGCTCTCGGACCGCTCCGGCGCCGGCCGTGTCGGAGGCGGGAACGAGATGCGGGAGGATCCTACCTGGCGCCGGCTTCTATCAATGCCCAGATCCAGCCGACTACCCCTCCCATCAGGAGTCCGTTCAGACCCAACACCATGCGGAATTCATAGGGTTGTGGATCGTTGTTGTTTAGGCAGGGTCCGCGGGGATCCGAGGCGGAGACGATACATGGCCCCTCTGTGCCGGTCGCGGTCTCGTCTACCCACCACCCGAACGCGTATCCGAGGGCGAGTCCGGGGCGGGGTCGGTCCGGGGCGTTCCACTCCCTGGCCCACTCGGGCAGCTCCGGCCGGACCTGCCCGAGCGCGGGCGGGGCGGTGATGGCCAACGCGGCCGCGAGCATCAGAAGGCGCATGGGTGATTCTCCTTCGTCCGCTCGTGGCGTCTGACCTGCGCGAGGCTCGCAGAGCGGCCTGCGGCACCCGTGGGCCCTGCTCTCTCCCCGGGCCGGGGAGAGCCCGACCGGTGAGGGAAGCAACTTCCGTGCCTTCGCCCCGCCCGCCGGAGCGGAAGCCGGAAAACGCCCGTTCGATCATGCTGCAGCCGGACTCTGGGCCACCGGCACCCTTCGGATCAGCGGCTCGTGCGCGTCGGATTTCGGAGGGGGAAGGGGAGCGGAGTCGAGAGCGGTCCTTCGGCGGCCCGGGACCGGTTCAGGGCGCCGGACGCCGGAAACGGTCCCGCCGCCCGGGCATCTCCGCCCGCGTCCTCTTCCGCGCCGACCGGGAGGAGATTCCGCGACCTCACGATCCGGGCGACGGGCCCGGGCCCGGCAGCGACCGGTGCGGACACCGGAGATGCGGGGTAGTGCGCACCCCCGGACCCGGCGCGAAGCTGATCGTCCCCGGGCCGCATCCCGGACCGGGGATGCGGACGGCCCGCCCGGGGGCGCGGAGATCCGGAACCTTCTTTACTCGGGTGGCGCCGGAAGCGGCTGCCGAAGTCGTGCAGGTGGGAGGCCGCCTCGAGAGAGGTCAGCTCGTCGTGGTACTACCCGCCTGTGTGCTGCCCGTGCGCGGCCGGCCCGCCGTGGGTGCGGGGACGCGCCGTTGCCGGGTCGGGTGCCGATCGTCCCGGCACCCGGCCCCCCTACCAGGATGACTTGCGCATCCCCGGGATGTAGCCGTGGAGGGACATCTCCCGGAACGCGATGCGGGAGAGGTGGAACTTGCCGATGAAGCCGCGGGGCCGGCCGGTCATCTGGCAGCGGTTGCGGTAGCGCACGGCCGCCGAATCGCGCGGAAGCGCCTGCAGTCGTGCCATGGCCTCCTCCTTCTCCCGCGGCGTGGCATCGGCGCTCTTCATGATGGTCGTCAGCTTGCGCCGCTCGTCGGCGTACTTGGCGACCAGCTTAGCGCGGCGGTCGTTCTTCTGCAGTTTGCCCTTCTTGGCCATTCAGTGCGTCTCTCTCGGTGGATTCGGTGGGCGGGTGCGTACCCCTCCAAACGTCGTCGGAATGCGCTCCCAAGTCAAAGGGTGCCGCGGGAGGCGGGCGCGCGGGCGGTCCTCTCAGTGGGGACGGTAGGCCTCCAGCCTCTCCGGATCCGTCTCCAGGCGGGGGCCGCCGACGAGGTCGACGCAGTCGGGCACCGCCGCGAAGACCGCATCCAGGCATTCGCTCACCGCCTTGGGCGATCCCGGTAGGTTGATGATCAGCGCCGAGCCGCGCACCCCTGCCGTCTGGCGCGAGAGGACCGCGGTCGGCACGTGGGGCCGGGACACCGCGCGCATGGCTTCGCCGAAACCGGCCAGCTCCTTGTCCAGCACCGCTGCGGTCGCCTCCGGCGTGACGTCGCGCGGGGCGGGCCCGGTGCCGCCGGTGGTGACGACCAGGCAGCACCCGGCCTCATCGACGAGCTCGACCAGGGTCGCGGCGATCAGATCCTCCTCGTCGGGGATGACGCGCGCGGCCGCCTCCCAGGGCGAGATGAGGACCTCGTCCAGATATGCCTTGACCGCCGGGCCGCCCCTGTCCTCGTACACGCCTCTGGACGCACGGTCCGAGACCGATACGATGCCGATCCGGGCGACAGCCGCGCCCGGCCCTCCCGATGCATTCTCCATGGGGATGAATATGGGCCCTCGTACCCGTTTTTCACTAGTTTGGACGGACCACGGCACCGGACGGGACGGGACGGATCCGCTATGGACGCGACGAACGGACAACCAGCTCAGGACCCCGCAAGCCGCATGCTGCCCGCGGGTTACGGCGGGCTGCGCGCCCTGCAGGCGGAGTTCCGCCGCTATCAGGAGGCCGCGTTCCCCGATCGCCCGCCACGCTTCTTCGCGCTGGAGCTGGCGGGCGAGACCGGCGAGCTCGCCAACCTCGAGAAGAAGGTCTGGAAGGGAAGGACGATCGAGAGGGCCGATTTCGAGGACGAGGCCGCCGACGTATGCATCGCCCTGCTGAACTACGCCAACAGCCGCGGGATCGACCTGGCGGGCGCCGTGGACGCGAAGATGAGCCGCATCGACACCACACGACGGGCCGAGCCGGCATCCGCCGGAGAGGCTGACGAGATATGACGAAGATCCTCGACGCGACCCCGCTGGCCGATGTGCAGGCCCACCCCGACACGCGCAGGGTGCCGATCAGCCGGGTGGGGGTGCAGAACATCCGTTTTCCGATCTCCGTGAGGGACCGCCGGAAGACGGCCCAGCACACGGTGGCCAACATCGACATGTCCGTGGACCTCCCCCACCAGTTCAAGGGGACCCACATGAGCCGCTTCATGGAGATCCTCAACTCGTACGACGGCGAGATCTCGGTCGAGGCGCTGCCGGCGATCCTGCGCACGATGCGTGAGCGCCTCAACGCCGAGACCGCCCACCTCAGCATCTCCTTCCCCTACTTCGTGCCCAAGGAGGCTCCCGTGACCGGCGCGGCGGGCCTGCTCTCGTACGACTGCGCCTTCGACGCCTCCAGCGGGGCCGAGGACGATTTCATCCTCACGGTGAAGATCCCCGTGACGACCCTCTGTCCGTGCTCCCGGGAGATCAGCGCGCGCGGGGCGCACAACCAGCGCAGCATCGTCACCGTCGAGGTGCGGTTCACGGGGGAGCTCTGGATCGAGGACATCGTGGCCCTCGTGGACGGTTCCGCCTCCTGCGAGCTCTATCCGGTCCTGAAGCGCGCCGACGAGAAGTGGGTTACGGAGCACGCCTACGACAATCCGCGGTTCGTCGAGGACCTGGTCCGGGAAGTCACCCTTCGTCTCCGCGAAATGCGGCAGGTGACCTGGTTCAGCGTCCACGTGGTCAACTTCGAGTCGATCCACGAGCACGACGCGTACGCGCAGGTGGAGGAGCCGTCCGGCCCGCCGAAGTCCAATAGTC
Organism: uncultured Gemmatimonadaceae bacterium; assembly: GCA_964532325.1. Lineage (GTDB taxonomy): Bacteria > Gemmatimonadota > Gemmatimonadetes > Longimicrobiales > Gaopeijiaceae > JAAXGI01. Next base: position 8,584 of record CAZHGS010000059.1, read on the forward strand.
ACGGCCCGGAAACGGGTGATTTTGGCGGATCCTGGGGGGGATGAGTGCCCGTACGCCGTTGTCCTCTCTGACCTGGTATTGTTGGAAGTACGATGTAGCGCCCTGAAGGTGGAGATGGAGGGGTGATCTTCGGGCGCCCGCCCGCGACCCTTCGACCCATTTTCATCCGCCGAACGCTCAACCGGCCCACCGCCCGAGGGCAGGCCTGCTGCACCCACCGCCTCGTCTGCTCCGAGCGGCCGGGCAGGAGTGTGCGCCAGCGGACGCTACTCCACCTCGGCCGCCACTTCGCGTGGGCAGGCGTGCCGGGCGATGCACGGTCGAACGCCTGTCGCGAGACGGATGTCCGGGTGTTCCGGACCTCCGGTTCCCCTCATTCCCACTCTCCCTCGACGTCCCTCCTGAGCTCCTCGGCGAGGTCGGGATCTCCCCCACCGCGCTGGACGGAGCGTTCCGCGAGATCGACGCGGCGTCCGAGATCGGAGAGCCCGGCGGCGCGGGCGATGGCGTAGATCGCGGCCGCGACCGTCGCGACCGCCAGCGCGATGTTTGCGGCGATCATGACTCCGTGGTTGGCGATGATGACGGGCCAGTACGGCGCGAGGTGCTCGAACCGTCCGCCGGCGATGATCATCCCCGCTCCCGTGAGCGCGGCGGTAAGCCCCACGCTGATTCTCCAGGGTTGCATGGCGCGGCTCTAGCGCCCGGGTCCGCCGGAGAGAAGCCTGCCGAGCCGCCGCTCTCCCCCGGGTCCGTCGGGGTGAAGCCGGAATCCCGCGGCGGCCTTCGCCAGGATATGTCTCTTCTTGTAGTGGCCCGAGGTGACCTCGATGTTGACGCGGCCGCTCCGCCCCCCGCCGTCGACGTACTCGATCTGCGCGTCGGGGTAGAGGACGCCGCCCCCGGCGTCGATCGGGAGGCCGAGCTCGCGGGCGGCGCGGTGGCGCCCGGCGTCGGCGCCGCGCTGCCCGCTCCTGGCCCGCGCGAGCTGACGCTGGCGGAGGACGGTGGCCCTGAGTTCGTCCTCGAGGCGCACACGGCGGATCCGCGCCCCCTCCCGCGCCAGGCGCTCGCGCTCCTCCCGGGCCGCGCGGTAGAGCGCCGCGTCGTGGGGGAGGTAGGGACGGTGGATGTGGAGGACGTGGGTGAACCTCTGGTCCGGGTCGAGGTCGAGCTTTGTCGCGGCGGTGAGGTCGCGGGCCACCGAGACGCCCCTCCGGGTGAGGGAGAGCAGCCGGAAGGTGCGTCCCTCCTCTCCGTACACCGTGGTTTCCCGCGCGAGCTCCTGCCGGATCCAGGTATTCACCGCGCGGCGGGCCGTCAGGCGAGTCCCGCCGAAATGCGCCTCCGCCAGCTCCCGGAAGGGGACGAAGCGGTAGATCCCCACATCCATCAGTGCCCGCTCGGAGCGTTCGCGGAAGTCGAGCCGTTGCCGCCTTCCGCTCCTCCCCCTCCCCCGTCCCTCTCTCTCCGGCGCGCGGCGGGGGCGGCGCGCCTCCCCTCCCCGCGCCCGCGGGTCCTCGACGATCGTCCGCTCGCGCATCTCTCTTCCCCGGTTCGGTGTCATCGGCCCCGGGCGAAGCTCCGCTCGGGGATCGGGAGCGGGCGCTCCGGGTGCGCGACCGGCCCCCGGGCGGGTGCACGGGCGGCGGCCGCGGACGTCGGCTCCCTCGCGGCGTCGCGTTCCCGGCTCCGGGCGAGCACGTAGTCCGAGATCCGCTGCGCATCGGCCGCCGCGCGGCGGATCTCGCG
>CAZHGS010000060.1:0-9595 GCA_964532325.1 uncultured Gemmatimonadaceae bacterium
CGCCCGCACCCCGAACCACCTGATACGGCCCAGGAGGGAGAGCCAACGACACCACGGTCTCAGAAACAGTCCGATTGACAGGTCAATCCATATCAGTTGTGTCGCTTCTCCTGGGGCGGGAAATAAACAATTCGATGATATGGTCACCGATTTGACACGATTGCCGGCAGACGCTCGCATGATCGCCCGGCACCTGACGCGCGCTTTACGGCGCGCCGCACTCCAGAATCCCGTCATCACCCTGATCGGGCCACGCCAGTCCGGGAAGACGACCCTGGTGCGGTCGGTGTTCTCCGGACACCGCTATACCTCGCTGGAGGCGCCCGACACACGCGCCCGCGCCCTCTCCGACCCCCGCGGGGTCCTGTCAGCCGGCGACCCGGTGATCCTCGGCAAAATCCAGCGGGCGCCCAAGCTTCCGTCGTATGTGCAGGCACTCGTGGATGAGGATCCCCGGCCCGGCCGGTTCATCGTCACCGGATCGCAGAACATCCTGCTCATGGAGTCCGTGTCGCAGACGCTGGCTGGTCGGACGGCGCTCCTCCGCCTCCATCCCTTTTCCCTGGTGGAACTCCACGGGTTGCGCCCCTGGGACCCGCGCGAGCTGGACCGCAGCTTCGGGGCTTCGGCAGAGAAGGCGATAACCGTACCGTCCGCCGCGAGTCCGCGGGAGACGCTGGTGACCGGCTTTTGTCCGCCCGTGCACGACCGGAGCCTCCCGGCGCGGGAGTGGCTGGGCGACTATCTGCCCACCTAGGTGGAGCGCCCGCGAGGTCACACGGGTCTTGGATCTCGAGGCATTCGAGAACTTCGTGCGTCTAGCGGCAGCACGCACCGCCACGGAGCTCAACCTCAGCGGACTGGCCAGCGACGCCGGGATCACGCACCAGACCGCCCGGCGCTGGCTTACCGCGCTCGAGATCGGGCATGTCGCGACCACGTTGCCGTCCCATCATGCGAACTACCGCAGGCGGCTGGGGAAACGCCCTCGGCTGCACTTCCTGGACAGCGGTCTGGTGTCCTACCTGCTGGGCATCGGGGACGCCACCACGCCGGAGAGACATCCGCTCAGGGGCGCGGTCTTCGAGTCGTTCGTCGTGGCGGAGTTTATCAAGGCCTTCGCGGCGATGCGCCGCGACGCGCCGCTCTTCTTCTGGCGCGACGCGACCGGGCACGAGATCGACATCCTTATCGACGCCGGAAACCGACTGATTCCGGTCGAGGTCAGGTCGGGCCCGACGGTTCCCCGCGACGCGGTGAACGGGCTCGACTGCTGGACCTCGATCCCCACCCACCCGAATCGCGGCGGCGCCTTGGTCCACAGCGGAACCGACAGCTTCGAACTGCGCGGATTCCGGGTTCAGCCGTGGTTTCTGCGCAGTGGCCAAGGGCCGGTAGTCGGAGGAACCACCGTCTGACCGGCAGGCTCCCGCGGGAAGCGGGGCTGGTGCACGCGGATGACAGGCTTGCCCGGCCCTCCAAGGTGCCCGGAGGCCCGCCGGTCGGACCCCCGGGCCCCACCGGTGCATGCAGACAGGCAGACCCCTGCCACGGGGGACTCGCTCCCTTACCTTGGGCCCGTCGCGCGAGTTCGTCGGATCCAAAGTTGCGGCGGAGAGGAACGTGACCAAGGGCAAGGAAGCGGGCCTAAGCGCGCTGACGCGCCACATGCAGATGCGGTCGGCGACGGCACTCGCAATCCCGAAAAGGAGACGTACTGGCCTGCGGTCGACTTCATGAACGCCTTCATCTCGCTGGTGGCCAGATTCTCGGCCGCGATCGTGGCGGCCTACGTCGGCGGAGAGATGATGTCTCCCGGGAGTGGGATCTCTTCGACGACAGGTTCGTGGTCGAGTACAGGAAACGGGACTGAGCTCCGGTTCCCGGCGGCGCGGCCACAGACACCGGCACTTCCCGCCGGCCGGCCCTTGCAGACGCTCTCCGCCGCTTCCCTTACCTTGTCTTCGCGCAACGCCCCCTTCGGACACACGTCCGGGCCCGGGCTGAAGGCGCCATGACCGGGGGTGCCACTATGCGTCGCATCGAGATGTACGACACGACGCTCCGAGACGGGACACAGGGAGAGGGCATCAGCTTCTCGCTACGCGACAAGTTGCAGATCGCCGAGAAGCTTGACGAACTCGGCTTCGACTATATCGAGGGCGGCTACCCGCTCTCGAATCCCAAGGACACGGAGTTCTTCCGGCGCGCGGCCGACCGTGACTGGAGGCACGCGAAAGTCACCGCCTTCGGGATGACACGACGCAGGGGGACGGCCGCCGAGGACGACGCTGGAATGCTTGCGCTCCGCGACTCGGGAGCACCGGTCGTGACGATCGTGGGCAAGAGCTGGAACCTGCACGTTGGCGAGGTGCTCCGCGTCGACGAGGCTGAGAATCTCGCCATGATCGAGGACTCGGTCGGCTTCCTGAAGTCGGAGGGACGGCGGGTGATCTATGACGCGGAGCACTACTTCGACGGCCTGCGCGGAGACCCGGAGTTCACCCTCCGCACAATCCAAGCGGCAGGGGCGGCTGGAGCCGACGCGATCGTCCTCTGCGACACGAACGGGGGAAGCCTCCCCGAGTGGATCGGCGCGGGCATCCGGGCGGCGCGCAACGCCACCGATGTCCCGATCGGGATCCACTGCCACAACGACTGCGATGTGGCCGTCGCCAACTCTCTGACCGCCGTGGCAGCGGGGGCGGCCCAGGTCCAGGGAACGGTCAACGGGATCGGCGAGCGTTGCGGAAACGCGGACCTCGTGAGCATCGGAGCCAATCTCGCGCTCAAGGCCGAGGGCTATCGGGTCCTCCGTCCAGGTGGGATCGAACGGCTCGCCGAGCTGTCGAGATACGTCTATGAGCTCGGGAACATGAATTTCAGGCCGACCCAGCCCTTCGTCGGGTCAAGTGCCTTCGCACACAAGGGAGGCATGCACGTTCACGCCGTGAACCGCGTGACCAGGAGCTACGAGCATGTCGCGCCGGAGAGCGTGGGCAACGAGCGCCGGATCCTCGTGAGCGAGCTCTCGGGACGCTCGAACATCCTCGCGAAGACTCCGCGCCACCGGCTCGAGAAGAACCCGGAGATCCTCAGCCGCATCCTCGAGCGCGTCCAGGACCTTGAGAACGAGGGCTACCACTTCGAGGCCGCCGACGCCTCCTTCGACCTTCTCGTGCGGCGGGTGGCCGGGACCTACAGTCCCGCATTCCGTCGGATCCACTCGCGCGTGAGCGTCGTGACGGCCGCAACCGGAGAGACCTCGACGGAGGCCACGCTGAAGTTGGAGGTCGGAGGAAGGATCGAGCATGTCGTGGCCGAGGGCGATGGACCCGTCAATGCGCTCGACACCGCGCTACGACGCGCGCTCCACCCCGCCTATCCGGTCCTCGCCCGGATGCACCTCGTGGACTACCGGGTCCGGGTGATCAACTCGACGGAGGGTACGGCGGCGCGTGTGCGGGTCGTGATCGACAGCGCCGACGAGGACGATGTCTGGACCACGGTGGGCGTGAGCGAGAACATCATCGAGGCGAGTTGGCTCGCGCTCGTCGACAGCGTCGAGTACAAGCTCTTCCGGCACGAGGAGGGAGCGGCGCCAGCTGCCTGAGGCCGCCATCCCGGGTCCGGCGCGCAGTTCAGACGAGGCCGTCGATCGCGCGGACGCGGTGGCTCTCGCTGTCGGTCACGTACACGACGCCGGCGTGCACGCAGACGCCGTGCGGCCGCGCCGTCCTGCACCGGAGGGGATCCCCGTCGGGACCGTCCCCCCGCTCCCCGGTCCCGAGCACCGTCTCGATCCGAGCTGTCTGGAGGTGCATCCGGCGGATCACGTGGTTCTCCGTGTCCACGATGTAGAGGCTCCGGTCCGGAACGGAGTACGCGATCCCCTTCGGCCCGTTGAAGGTGGCGTCGAGCGCAGGGCCACCGTCGCCTCCGTAGCCTGTCTCGCCCGTGCCCGCGATCCGCTCGAGGCGGCCCCGGTCGAGGTCCATCCGGAAGACCGCGTTCCCTTCCCGGAGGACGAGGTAGGCGTTGCCCTCGGCGTCCGTGTCGAGCGAGCGGGGACCGCGTAGCGGCGTCCCCTCGAGCGGCGCCTCGTCGGGCGTCGCCTCTGGCTCGCCCGTCCCGGAGAGCGTCGAGATGATCCCGCTCCCGAGGTCGATGCGCCGCACCCGGTGGTTCCCGATGTCGCAGACGAGGAGCCCTCCCGCGGAATCGAGCGCGATGCTATGCGGCCGACTGAGCTCGGCTGCCGTCGCGGGACCACCGTCGCCAGAGAAGCCGGCCACGCCTGTTCCGGCCACCGTTGACACGACCCCCGTGTGCGCGTCGATCCTCCGGACTACATGCGCATCCCTCTCCACGACGAAGAGGTTGCCCGCCACGTCGAAGCGGATCTCGTGGGGGGCGGAGAAGGAAGCATCGAGCGCGGGACCACCGTCGCCAGCGTATGCCTTGACGCCGCTTCCGGCGATCGTCGTGAGGCGACCCGTGCCGATCGCGAGTCGGCGCGTACGGCCGGTGTCAACCTCGCAGAAATAGAGCGCCCCGTCCGGTCCCGGCACTACGCCATAGGGATTGTTGACCGGGGTTGCCGTCGCCGGGAGCCCGGCTACGCCCTCGGGCTCATAGCCGGCCACGCCCGTTCCGGCCACCGTCCGCACCCGGGGCTGGAACACCCGCCAGGCGGGGACGAGGGCGTCGACCTTCGACGCGATGATCGGTCCGAAGAGAGAGGTCTTCAGGAAACGACGCCGTGTGCAGTGCTTCATCGTTACTCCTTCACGCGAAGGGAACGGCCCGGTCATGCGTGGACGAGTTCCTCGACGTGCGCATGGGCGGCAGAGGCGAGACCGGCCAGGGAATAGCCCCCTTCGAGCACCGAGACCAGGCGTCCCGCGGCCGCGACCTCCGCGATCTCGAGCATCACCCGCGTGAGCGTCCTGAAACCGTCGTCCGTCATCCGGAAACCTCCCAGCAGATCACCGATCCGCGAGTCGAAGCCGGCCGAGACGAGGACGAGATCCGGACGGAACGCCCGGGCCGCTGGAAGGAGGTCGTCGGTGAACGCGCCGATGACTTCATCGTCGCCCGCGCCCGCAGGGAAGGGACGGTTCATCGTGAGTCCGGCTCCGGCACCCTCGCCCGTCTCCTCTATGGGCCCCGTGCCCGGGTAGAAGGGGTACTGGTGCGTGCTCATGAAAAAGACGCTTCCGTCCGAGTAGAAGATGTCCTGGGTTCCGTTGCCGTGGTGGACATCCCAGTCGGCGATCAGGACACGCTCGACGCCATGAACGCGCTGTGCGTAGCGGGCGGCGACCGCGACGCCGTTGAAGAGGCAGAAGCCCATGCCGCGCACCCCGGTGGCGTGGTGGCCGGGGGGACGGACTGCGCAGAACGCATTCCGCGCCCTCCCCGACATCACGGCGTCGACCGCCTCGAGAACCCCGCCCACCATCCCGAGCGCCACGGTGTAGCTTTCCTCCGAGATGACGGTATCCCCGGTCGAGAGCTGACGCCGCCCACCCTCGACCTCGTGCCGGACGAGTTCGACGTAGCGGGGGTCGTGGACGAGGGCGATCGCCTCGATGTCTGCCTCCCGGGGGCTGAGCGGATGGAGGGAGTCGAACCAGGCTGCCCCCCGGAGCCGCTGCTCGACCGCGAGGAGCCGACCGGGCCGCTCCGGGTGTCCCGCCCCTGTGTCGTGGCGGAGATAGAGAGGGTCGAACAGGTACGCCGTCCCCCCTTGCCGGAAACCGGCCGGGAGCCTTGGCGGTCCGGTCACCCCGGCGAGCGCTCCGAGTGAGCCGAGGAGGAACTCTCTCCGGGTCGCCACGCGGCCGGTCCGATGCTAGGCGAGGAGCTCGAGGAGCGCATCCGCGACTGCATCCGGGCGTTGCGCCGGGAGGTCGTGACCGGCGCCCGAGACGATGCGCCGGTCCACCAGGGCGGGGAACCGGGCCCGGTCGGAGCTCGGGTCGGACGAAGGCCGCCCGAACCCGTTTTCCGCACCACGAAGCACGATCGCACGTACGGGAACGACAGGCCGTTCCGCCAAGCGCCGCTCGACCGCCGCGAAACGTTCCTCCCCGGGAGCGTTCCCGTGGCGGTGCCGATAGGAGTGGATTACGACATCGACGAAATCCGGGTTGTCGAAGGACACGGCCGTCCGGTTGTACAACTCGTCGGTGAATTGCCACCCCGGCGACCAAGTGCTCCAGAGGTAGCGGCAGATCGCCCAGCGGTTGGCTTCGAGACCCCGCTGTCCACGTTCAGTGTTGAAGTACCACTGGTACCAGAGGCGCGCCTCGGATGCGGGGGACGACGAGGGGGACGACGGGTCGACCGTGTTCTGCACCGAATATCCGCCGATCGCCACCTGCGCCCGGACGCGGTCGGGGTTGAGGATCGAGGTGATGCACGCTGCCCGGTTCCCCCAGTCGAATCCGGCGAGCGCGAAGTCGTCGAGGCCGAGGGCGTCGGCGAAATCCGACACGTCCTGGGCAATCGCCGCCTGCTCGGCCGTCCGCGACGCCGAGGGATCGAGGAAGCGCGTCGGACCATAGCCCCGCAGATACGGGATGAGGACGCGGTACCCCCGGGCGGCGAGCGGAGGCCCGACCTCGTCCCACGCCCTGACGTCGTAAGGGAAGCCGTGGAGGAGGATGACGGGAAACCCCCCGGGCTCGCCCGATTCCTCGTAGCCGATCTCGAGGACTCCGGTCTCGATAGTGCGGTGGTCCTGGGTCCGGATGCGGGGGGGACCGAGACCGCTCGCCGACGATGCATGCCCGGCGAGAGCGGCGGAAATGCCGGCCGCGCCCGCGCCCCTAAGGAAATCCCGTCTGGACGGTCCCATCGCCCTCACCCGGCTGCCGGGTACGCTCTCCCCGCTTCGCACGGAATCTTTCACCTGCCTTCCGGGGCGGCAAGTTCGGCTCTGCGGAAACCGGGGGAGTCGCCGGCTCCCGGCGGGCTGGTAGCCGGCAACGGCCGTCGGCGTCGCTCCCCCACTGTTCCGGGACTCCCAGGAAACCCGAGCGCCTTTCGACTCCGGGCGGGCCAATCTAGCTTGCCCTGTGACCCCTGACCCCCCCGCCGGCTGCGACGGAGGCCCCAGTGATCTCTCGGCACCGACGTTCTATCACGTCCCTCCTGACCATGTTCGGCGTCGCGGTACCGGGCATCGTCCACTCCCAAAGCTACGAGACGGTCACCGAGGAGCGTCTCGAGACTCCCGAAACCGCGAACTGGCTTTCCTACCGGGGCAACTATGCCGGGTGGGGATACAGCGGACTCGACCAGATCGATGTCTCGAACGTGGGCGATCTCGCGCCCGTCTGGTCCTTCTCGACAGGCGTCGGAAGCGGCCACGAGGCGCCGCCCATCGTCAACGACGGGATGATGTTTGTGACGACCCCGCAAAACCAGTTGCTGGCCCTCGACGCGGCGAGCGGCGACCTGGTCTGGCTCTACCGGCACGAACTCCCCGAGGACCTGGTCGCCTTCCACAACACGAACCGGGGTGTCGCGCTCTTCGGCGACCGTGTCTACATGGCCACACTGGACGCGCGGGTCCTCGCTTTTGACGCCGTGACGGGCGAGCTGGCTTGGGACACCTCCGTGGCGGACAACTCCCGGGGCTACTACATGACGCTTGCGCCGCTGGCCGCCCAGGGGAAGGTGATGGTGGGCGTCTCGGGGGGGGAGCTCGGCATCCGCGGCTTCGTGGTCGCTCTGGACGCGGCGACGGGGAGCGAGGTCTGGCGAACCCACACGATCCCCGCGCCCGGTGAGCCGGGCAACGACACCTGGCCGGGCGATTCCTGGCAGACAGGCGGTGCGGCCGTCTGGCTCACCGGCCACTACGACCCGGAGCTCGGCCTCACCTACTGGGGCACGGGCAATCCGGGCCCGTGGATCGGAGACCAGCGCCCCGGCGACAACCTGTATACGAACTCGGTGCTCGCGCTCGACGTGGACACGGGAGAGATCCGCGGGTACCACCAGTACCACTGGAACGGATCGTGGGACTGGGACGAGGTCTCGACTCCGCTCCTGATCGATGTCGAACGGGAGGGCCGCACGATCCCGGCGCTCGTCCACCCGGGCCGCAACGGATACCTCTGGATCCTCGAGCGCCAGCCAAACGGGATCGGTTTCGTTGACGCCGAACCGTTCGTTTACCAAGACGTGTTCACGAGCATCGACCCCGAGACGGGCCGACCCACCTACGACGAGACCCGCAAGCCCGGAACGGAGCGGCGGGCCGAGTTCTGCCCGTCCCTCTGGGGCGGGAAGGACTGGCCTCCGGCCGCCTACAATCCCGGCACGCGCCTCCTCTACATCCCCGCGAACAACAACCATTGCGGTGCGATCACAGGACAGGAGCCCGTCTATGTGCCGGGGCGCGCATTCACCGGGGCCTCCACCGAGATGATGGTCCTCGAGGGCGCCGAACACATCGGCGAGCTCCAGGCCTGGGACCTCGACCGGGGCGAGCGGGTTTGGACGCAGGAATTCGAGTCTCACAACTGGGGACCGGTGCTCACAACCGCAGGCGAACTCGTGTTCGCTGGCGGCACGCACGACCGCTATTTCCGAGCATTCCACGCGCGCACAGGCGCACTCCTCTGGCAGCACCGGACGAACTCGGGTGTGATCGGCGTGCCGGTCACTTTCGCGGTCGATGGCGTGCAGTACGTAGCCGTCCAGTCGGGGTGGGGCGTGGATGCTGCCTCCATGACCCGGCGAATCGACGCGGACCGCGGCACAAGCACGTTCGTCCCCGAGGGCGGCGTGATCTGGGTCTTCGCGCTCGACAGATAGGAGCTGCGGCCGGCGATTCGCACGTCGCACCCGGCGTGCGCGCTACAGGCATAGCACGGGCCCGCGACCAGCCGGGCGCTGACGCCCCGGCGGCGGCTCGCCACTCTCCCGGACCCTGCCGGGAGTCGGCTACCGGGCTTCCCAGCTCAGCCGACCACCCAGGTAGAATGCGTGCCCCGGTGAACGGAACCCGAACACCTCCTCATAGGCCGTATCGCTGACGTTCTCCGCGCGGACGAGAAACTCGAATCCCGGCTGGCCAGTCTGCAGGGAGAGAATCGTCGCACCGACCCCGAGGTTCAGCACCGTAGTAGCTGTCGAGGGTCACGGGCTCAGCCGGAAATACGCTGGAGTTCCGGTCGGAGCACTCGCTGACCAGACGAACGCCTGCATCCCAGCGCATCCGGCTCCCGACCCGGCCGCATACACCGACATTCCCCTCGTGCCCGCGCTGGCGGAGGAGGACCTCCCCCTCGACAAAAAGTGGCTGCGGGTTTCTCGTCGAATCTGGCGTCCACGACTTCGGTGGCGAGCCACTTCCAGCTGGTGCTCAGGCCCACGCCTCCGACCGCCGTGTCCGTCTGGACCTCAATTCTCCGCGCAGAGGCCGCCGCCACATTGAAGAAGTTCGGATCCCCGGGCTCGCGAGGCAGGAACGTGTACTGGATCAGGCCCTCGAAGGACTAGTGTGTCGTCCCATAGATTTATGTACATATTGGTGAGAGCAGGCTATCGTATCCCTCATTCGCTACCATCACTG
>CAZHGS010000061.1:0-8549 GCA_964532325.1 uncultured Gemmatimonadaceae bacterium
CCCGGCAGGACAATCCGAACGATCCGCAACATAATCCGGTACGCAACATAAGACCGAGCTCAGGGAGCGCGCGCGCCAGGCACGGCGCTGGCCGTCGATCGACGCCTTCGACACCTGGCGCTCCACCCGGCTCCGGGGAGGGTGGTCGTGAGCGCCGGAGCCCTTCCGATTCGCCGGCGCGGGGCACCGGTGGCCGGACCCGGCCCGACTCCGCCGGGCACGGCTCCCCACGATCCGCGAAGGGTCTGCGGGGACGGGTTCTCCGCTCCGGCGTGCGGCAAGAAGGAAGTCCACGCGGCCCGGGCGGGCGGCGCTCAGGTGACGAAACGGGCGGCCTGGCATCGGCCGCCGGCCGAGACGCCGCCTGCGTCGGGTCGAGGATCGCCGCACCGGGGGAGATCCGAGGAGGATCCGCCGCGTGCCGGATACCTGACCCGGTGCTGATCCGGAGCGGGAGGCGGAGGCCGGGATCCGCCTTCCATCCGGAGCCTCCGCTCCCGCAGCAGGGCGCTCCCCGAGCTCCGAGTCGAGCCTTGCGAGCGACCGCCAACATTCAACCCATTGCGGGGAGGAACGATGCGATGGCGCACGATTCTCGATGATCCGCGGACACCTCCGCCGGAGATCCCGAGGCCCGAACCTCCACGGGAGGTAGTCCGCAGGCCTGATCCCGTTCGGGAGAGGGGGGAAGACCGCAGGCGCGATCCTGCTCGGGAGAGGGAGGATCGGCAGCGGGGAAGACGCGCGGTGCGGCGGCCGCTCACCGTCCGGGACCGATCGGAGCGGGCGCTCGTCGAGGTCGGCATCTACCGATACGTCCCGTTCCGGGAGATCCTCGAAGCGCATTTCCGCGGAGTCCACCGCACGGCCCGGCGGGAGGTCAACTCGTGGATCCGCGAGGGACTCGCCCGGCAATCGATGACTGCCGGGACGGACGGGACGCCGCTCGAGCTCCTCTCTCTCACGCGGAAAGGGGCGTCCGTGGCCCGCCATCTCGCACCCGAGCAGGAACTGGACCCCGGACAGGAATTCACCTACACCCGCCACCGCCACCGCCACCACCTCGCCCACGACGGGGCGATCTACCGGGCCTGCCGGCGTGAACGGGAACGGCTCACCCGGGAAGGCGCCCGCGTCCGTCGCGTGCGGCTGGAGGCGGAGCTCCAGGGGAGAGTCCTCCGCCGATGCCACTCCGCGCGGCGGGAATTGGGGCAACGGGCCGCCGACTTCGCACGGTACCGCGCCGCCACCGAACTCGGCCTCCCGACCGGCGACGACGGCCGCGTCCTCTATCCCGACGCCCAGATCGAGTACATCGACGCCGACGGGGGAACCGGCCGCCTCAACGTCGAGGTCGCCTCGGCCAACTACAGCAAGGGATACCTCCGGGCGAGAGCCGCGGCGGGCTTCCGGATTCACGCAAACGGAGCACGCGCCGGACAGCTCGTCGCGAGGCTCGGCCCGGCCGGGCCCGGGCGGTAGCCCCCACCCGTCCACGCATCGACGACCACCGCGGGGCCTGGCCAGTGGGATCCCTCCGGCCCGGAAGCGCCCGGGACCCCGCCCGCTGCACGATGAGCGTGGCGGCTGCGGTCGATGCCTCCCCCAAGAGGAGGTCAGTGCGCTCGGGGCACTCGCCACCGAGTGCCGGAGCCGAAGAGAGCGGTCGTGAACGGAGATCGGGCAAGGCCGGTGCCGGTCGCCACCGGGACACGACAGCCGGATGCCCGGATCAGCCGTTCTGGCCCGCCTTTTCCTCGCTCTCGCCCGAGAGCCGGGCCTTGAGCATCCGCGCCGAGAGCGCCGGATCGGCCTTGCCGCCCGTCCTCGCCATCACCTGCCCCATGAAGTAGCCGAGCAGCCCCTCCTTCCCCGAACGGAACTCCTCTGCCTTCTCCGGATTCGCGGCGAGGACCTCGGCGATCACCGGCTCCAGGCGATCGGCATCGCGCACCTGGCGGAGGTCGAGGCGCCTGACGATCTCCGCAGGCTCGCCGCCTTCCCCGGCGAGGACCCCGAGCACTTCGGCCGCCGCGCTGCTCGATATCGCGCCCCCGACAACGAGTGCGACGAGTTCCGCCAGCTCCGTGGGACCGAACGGGAGATCTTGGAGCGCGCGGCCTTCGCGGACCCGAGGCAGCTCGTGGATGATCCAGTTCGCGAGCTGCACCCCATTTGCGGCGCCCTCGCCCGGTTCCGGATACGCCTCGGCGGCCGCCTCGAGGAAGCGGCCCCGTTCGGCGTCCCGCGCGAGGATCTCCGCGTCCACCTCGGTAAGCCCGAACCGGCGGACGAGCTCGTCCGCGCGCGCCTGCAATTCGTCCGGCAGCCGGCGGCGGGTCCCCGGGGAAGACGGCTCCGGCCGCCGACGCTCCCGCGGCCTCGGCTCCCGGTCCGCCCCCTTGGCCGCCTGCCTGCTCTCGCCCTTCCCCGGGCGCGCTTCCCGTCTCGCCCAGACATCGCGCAGCGTGACGATCCGGTTGAACACCGGCCGACCGGCCGAGTCGTCCACGGGATCCCGCCAGAAGTAGCCCGTCCGCTCGAACTGGTACCGGGACTCCCGCGGATCCCCGAGCACCGAGGGCTCCACGAGCGCGCCTTCCCTGACCTCGAGGGACTCGGGGTTCAGGAAATCCATGAAGGTGCTCTCCTCCCCGCGGGCCGCGGCGGCCGCATCCGGGTCCGGAACGCTGAAGAGGCGGTCGTAGAGACGGACCTCGCACGGCACGGCTTCCCCCGCCGGCACCCAGTGGATCGTCCCCGGCACGCGCCTCCCGCTTCCCGGCCCGCCGTGCCAGCTGTCCGGATCGTGGGTGCAGTGAAGCTCCGCGACCCTGCCGTTCCCATCGCGGACCGCACGCACGCACCGGATGATGCACCCGTACCGGAGCCGGACCTCGCCGCCCGGGACGAGACGCTTGAACCCCGGGGGAGGGTCCTCCGAGAAGTCGCCGCGCTCGATGAAGAACTCCCGGGAGAACGGGAGTGTCCGAGATCCCTCGAGCGGGACATCGTGCGGGAAGTACGGCGCATCGAGGTCCCGCGTCCGCCCGGGTTCCCAGTCCGTGAGCACCACCTTCAGGGGGTCGAGGACCGCGAACACCCGGGGCGCCTTCCGGTTCAGCTCGTCGCGGATCGCGAACTCGAGCGTCCCGACATCGATCCTCGCGTCCGCCCGCGCGACCCCGACGCGACCCCAGAAGGCAAGCAGCGCCTCGGGGGGCACACCCCTCCGACGGAGCGCGGTGAGCGTCGGCAGGCGCGGGTCGTCCCAACCGGCCACGAGTCCGGCCCGAACGAGCCTGAGCAGCTTCCGCTTGCTCGTGACGGTGTAGTTGATCAGTCCCTTTCCGAACTCGTACTGGTGCGGGCGCGGCTCCTCGAAGCCCAGCTCGTCCAGGATCCAGTCGTAGAGTTCCCGGTTGTTCTCGAACTCGAGTGTGCAGAACGAGTGCGTGACCTCCTCGATCGCGTCCTCGAGGCAGTGGGCGTAGTCATACATCGGATAGATGCACCACTCGTCCCCGCTCCTGTAATGGGAGGCGTGCCGGATCCGGTAGAGGATCGGATCGCGCATCAGCATGTTCGGGGCGGCGAGGTCGATCTTCGCGCGAAGCACGTACTCCCCCTCCCCGAACGCCCCGTCCCGCATCCCCCGGAAGAGCGCGAGGTTCTCCTCGACGGGCCTTTGCCGGTCGGGACCCGGGATGCCGGGCTCGGTGACCGTGCCGCGTGACTCGCGGATCGCCGCCTCGTCCTGCGAGTCCACGTAGGCCTTGCCGTTGCGGATGAGCTGCTCGGCGAACCCGTACATCTGCCCGAAATAGTCGGCCGCGTGGTAGAGGTGTTCGCCCCAGTCAAAACCCAGCCAGCGGACATCCTCCTTGATCGCCTCGACGAATTCCGCTTCCTCGGTCTCCGGATTCGTGTCGTCGAAGCGCAGGTGGCACCGGCCTCCGTATTCCTCGGCGATTCCGAAGTTGAGGAGGATCGACTTCGCATGGCCGATGTGGAGGTAGCCGTTCGGCTCCGGGGGAAACCGCGTGATCACCCCGTCGTAGCGGCCCGCGGCGATGTCCCGGTCGATGATCTGGCGAAGGAAATCCCGCCCGGCGGACGAGCTGGGAGAGCGGCGGTCCGGCATTCGACTCGGGGATGGCGCTGGGCGGGAGCAGCCAGGCAGGCAGCGGGCCCGATGCAGCGGTGACGGGTGCGGTCAGCAACCCGGGGGCTGCATGCCCCGGCGGAGAGCGCCGGTACACCCGGACAATGGAACCGGTTCCCCGAATTGCGCGACCGGATCCTCGGCCCTCGGCCTCGTGGTCACCCAGCCGTTCGAGAGCTCGATATTCTACGGGCTGCTCGCTCCGGTACCCGTCCCGGGTCGGGTACGAGTGAGTCCCACACTTCGTAGGCAACTGGAATGCGGCGGGTTACGAGAAGGATGCCGTAGGACGAACCCAGCAGACCTACTCCGGCGATAGCAGAGTGGAATAGCAGACGCTGACCACTGTAGCGCTTCGCGTCGAACCTCGTACAGTTCCAGCTGGAAATGAAAATGTAGCCCCCCAGAAGGGGCAATAGGAGAACATCAAAGGGCATCTACTGCTCCAATTCGGTCGCTCCGCGCTCTTTGGCAGTATCTGGGTTCTCCTCTTGGGAAAGCCGCATAAACAATTCGCGTGTGCGACGGATCCCTTCACGTCCAGCAGAGCTATTGAGGATCTTCCTCGGCTCAACGGTTCGTATACCACTCTTGCTGGTCACGACCAACGAGTCCTCTTTGGCCAACATTACCTCCTATTGTACGTTTCTTGACGGCGACGGAGCTTCCGGCGCCTTGCCATTGCTGAGGGCGGACCCCCGGCGTAGCAACGCCCGTGCTACGCCCACCGGCATCGCGCCCTTGCAGCGAGGGTTCGGTGACGGTGTCTCCGACCACCGCTGCACTTCTACCGGCAGCGGCTCCCCTCGCTCGTCGCTTGACATGTGCGCCTCCGTAGGACGGGGGGATCGCCCCCCATCAACGCCATATTGGCCGGCCCGCTGCCCCTCCCGCTGGCCTTCCACCGACCCAGCCGTCTGCTGACAGACCGGGAGGCCCTATGTCGGGCCGCTGGAACGAGGTGGCGCACCCTGCCGGCTCCCAACGTGCATCAGCTGAATCCTGCTACGCCCGGATCCCGCTGACCGACCACAGACCCGACGATGGCCCCAGCCCCACATCGACGTTCCTGGATTCCTGCGGCGCAGGTTCCTGGGTCCAGGCGACCGCTGCCGTCGACGATCTCCCAGACCGTGATTGAGGCAAGGCCGATTCCCTCGGCCGCGACCCGGCCCAGGAACTCGGCCACACGGGGTTCCGGGCCCGGCCGCATCATCTCCGAGACAACATTCGTGTCGAGCAGCCGGGCGATGCCCGGGTTCAGGTCTCGACGTCGTCGGAAAAGAGAAGTGGCCGGTAGCCGTGGCGCTCGGGCGGAAGCAGCTCCACCCCGTGTCGTGGCCCGAAGTACCGCATGAACGCCTCGGAGGGCTTCAAGCGGCGTTCCGCCTCTCGACGCTTCTCGTGGATCAGGCGGCGAACGAACTCCGCCATCGAGACGCCCGATCGACGCGCCTCGCACCTGAGCCAGGACTTGTCGCCCGGGTCGATGCCGCGAACGGTGATGGCGCTCATCGGAGGCCCTCCTCTCGTGTCCCGCCTCGGTCCGCAGACCCACCCCTACCGCTTTTGCGGAATGCAGTCAACGCCGGTGCGCCGGAGGCGGACTGGCCGGTACCCATGAATGAGGGGGCGGCACACCTGACGGAACTTCACGAGCCGGGAGGGCCCGGGATCGGCGTCGACCGGGGTGACTCGGGCCATCCATTCTGCCAGCCGGTCGCCAACCCGGCGTTTGGGCGGGAGATCGAGGAGCGCGAAGGCCTTGGGCCGTAGGCCGGTTGGCTCACCGGTCGCCATGGAACAACCCTCAGGTCGGCCGCAGAGGCCGGCCCGCCGAGGGGCAGGCTGCCGCCCTCTCTCCCAGATCGGGCGGGACACCTGCTGATCTTGGCGGCAGTGAAGGGGAGCGGAGGCGGAGAGGCGTGAGAGGAGACGATCCGGGTGGAAAGGGGGCGCGGAGGCCGGCGGGCGGCGGCGGACCCGACGACACCCCGAATCCCCCCGCTCATGACCGTTTCGCGCCGGGAATTGCCGGCGTTGACCGCTTCGTTTCCGCGGGGTAGGTTCCTCCCGTGCAATACGAACCGAGGCAGACGCATACGATCCATCATCACCGGTCCCCGACGGGACGGGTGGAGGTCGTCGTGCGCGCCTGACTACCGGCGAAGCGAACTCGACAGAGCCGCGCGGCCCGTCCCCCGACACCGGACGGGCCGTTTTTTTTCGCCCTCGTGGCGGGGCGGCCGACAAGGATAGAGACCGATGACGAGAGTCGCGTTTCCGAGCAAGGGGCGGCTCGCCGAGCGCGCGCTCAGCCTCTTCGAGCGCGCGGGGCTCAGGGCGGAGTTCCGCGCCGAGCGCGCGCTCATCGCCAGACTCGGGCCGAATTTCCAGGCCATCTTCGTGCGCGCCCAGGACATCCCCGAGTTCGTCGCGGACGGCGCGGCCGAGTTCGGGGTCACGGGCCGGGACCTCATCCGGGAATCGGACCGGCCCGAAGTCGAAGACCTCCTCGATCTCCGCTTCGGGCGCTGCCGGCTCATCGTGGCGGTGCGCGACGAGAGCCCCGTCCGGGACCCGGCGGAGCTCGAGGCCGGAACGCGTGTCGCCACCTCCTTCCCCCGGCTCGCGACCCGGTTCTTCGCATCGCAGGGGACACCGATCCAGATCGTCGAGGTGTCCGGCGCGGCCGAGATCGCCCCCCACCTCGGCGTGGCCGATGTGATCGTGGACCTGCTCGCCACCGGATCGACGCTCCGGGTCAACGGGCTGAGGGAGATCGGCACGATCCTCGAGTCCACCGCCCGCCTCATCGGAAACAGGAGCGCTCTCGAGGCCGAACCGGGCCGCCGGACGAAGGTCGAGCTCCTGGCCGCACTTGAGTCCGTGCTCCGCGCGAGCCGGAAGCGCTACCTGATGAGCAACGTCCCGCGTGCGCGCCTGGAAGAGGTGCGGGACATCCTGCCCGGGATCTCGGGCCCCACGATCGTGGACGTGCTCGACAAGAACACCTGGGTCGCTGTCCACGCCGTCGTCGATGCCGACGCGGTCTACCGGACGATCGCGCGCCTGAAGGCGCTCGGAGCGGAAGGCATCCTCGTCACCCGGATCGAGCGCCTGATGCCATGAGAATCGCCGTCGACGGAACGCTCTCCGGACTCACCCCGGGTGAGCGGGCCCTCCTCCTCGAGCGCCGGCCCACCGACGAGCGCCGGCTCCGCGAGCGGGTGGCCGGGCTCCTCCGCGAGGTCAGGAGCGAGGGAGACGCCGCGCTCCTCCGCATGGCGCGCGAGTTCGACGGCGTCTCCCTCGAGGGGATCGAGGTGCCGCGCGCGCGCTGGAGGGCGGCGTTCGACGCGCTCGAGCCGGAGGCCCGCGCCGGGTGGGAGCGCGCGGCGGCGAACATCCTCGCCTTCCACGCGGCCCTTGTTCCTCCCGATGTCGAGATCGAGGTCGAATCCGGGATCCGGCTCGGCCGGACGGGCCTCCCGCTCGGCGCCGTCGGCGTCTACGCGCCCGGAGGGCGGGCCGCCTACCCCTCCTCCGTCCTGATGGGCGTCGTGCCCGCGAGGGCCGCGGGTGTCGGGGAGATCCTCGTCTGCTCCCCGCCGGCCCCCTCGGGGGAGCCGCCCCCCGAGGTCCTCGCGGCGTGCTGGATCGGCGGCGCCACGCGGCTCTTCGCGCTCGGCGGCGCGGGCGCGATCGGGGCCATGGCGTTCGGCACCGAGACCGTGCCCCGGGCCGACGCGGTCGTCGGCCCGGGGAACCGGTGGGTGACCGAGGCGAAGCGCCAGGTCGCAGGCGAGATCAGGATCGACTCCCCCGCAGGGCCGTCGGAGGTCCTCGTGGTGGCCGACCCGGGCGCGGATCCCGCCCGGGTCGCGGGCGAGCTCGTCGCGCAGGCCGAGCACGACCCCGATGCCGCCGTCGCCTGCGTCGCCTGGAAGCCCGGGGTTCTCGACGCCGTCCGACGCGAGCTTGCCCGCCAGACGGAGCACGCGCCGCGCCGCCGTATCGTCGAGGCCGCCCTCGCCGCCCGGGGCGCCCTCCTCCTCGCGGCGGACCGGGAGGAGGCGCTCGCCTTCGCCGAATCGTACGCCGCCGAGCACCTTGCGCTCTTCACCGAGGATCCCGGGCGGGACATGAAGACCCAGACCACGGCGGGGACGGTGTTTCTCGGTGACGCCTCGTCGGTGGCCTTCGGGGACTACCTGACCGGAGCGAACCACGTGCTCCCGACCGGAGGGAGGGCCCGCTCCTTCTCCGGGCTCTCGACACTCGACTTCCTCCGTTTCTGCACCTGGCAGGAGCTCACGCCCGCCGGCGCCGCCGCGATGTCGGCCGACGTGGGGCGCCTCGCACGCTCCGAGGGGCTTCCCGC
>CAZHGS010000062.1:0-8204 GCA_964532325.1 uncultured Gemmatimonadaceae bacterium
GGTCGTGATGTCGACGGCCTACAACGGGCGGATCTTCAACGCCCAGGTGCTCGAGCAGCAGCCGCTGGTGATCGTCTGGGACGGACAAGTGCTCGACACCGGCCAGCTTGGCATCGTCGCAGGAACCCAGAACCTAGAAGCCGCACTCGAGTTCGTCCGCTTCGCCACGACCGCACGGTCGATGGCCGCCGTCAGCAGCCACATCGCATACAGCCCGGCGCGCCGGTCGGGTCTTGGCCTCGTGGGGGTCCATGCGGACACCGGCATCGAGATGATGCCCCACATGCCGACCTACGCCGACAACACCACACGGGTGCTGAACAGCGACTGGCTCTGGTGGAGCGATCAGATGGACTCCATGAACGAACGGTTCAGCGCCTGGCTGGCGCAGTGAACCGGGCACGGCTGCGCGCCGCCGGACTGGTGGCGCCGCTGGCCGTCTTCGTGGGCGTCACCTTCGCCGTGCCCGTGGGCATCATGCTCGTGCGAAGTGTCTACGACCCGACGGTCGCGGAGGTGATGCCCGAGACGCTGGCCAGGCTCGAGGAGTGGGATGGCAGGGGTGCGCCCGGCGAACCTGTCTACGCCGCAGCCGCGGCCGAGCTCACGCGCGCAGCCGACGAGAGGACCCTCGGCCGGGTCGCCAGCCGGATCAACCGGGTGCGCAGCGGCCTTCGGAGCGTCCTTGTGCGGACGCCGCGGCTGTTGCGGGACGCACCCGCCGGCCCCCGGCGCGAAGCGCTCCTCGACATCGATCCCGACTGGGGCGATCCGGCAACCTGGCACGCCATACGGACGGCCGGCGACGCCCTGACGGCACGCCACTACCTGCACGCGGTGGACCTGGACCGCGCAACCGACGGCACGATCGGCTGGCGGCCCGAGGAGGAGCGGGTGTATCTCAGGCTCTTCGTCCGCACCTTCGGCGTCGGCCTGACCGTCACGGCGCTCTGCCTGCTCCTTGGCTACCCCATCGCCTACCTCATCGCGCACGCCTCGCCGGGGAACGCCCGGTGGCTTCTCGCGCTCGTGCTCGTGCCGTTCTGGACATCACTGCTCGTGCGCACCACCTCATGGATCGTCCTCCTGCAGACCCAGGGCGTGGTCAACGATCTCCTCGTGGCGCTCGGGCTCGTGGCGGATGACGGGCGGCTGGCGCTCGTCCACAACATGACCGGGACGCTCGTGGCCATGACCCACATCCTCCTCCCGTTCATGGTGCTGCCCCTCTATTCGGTCATGCGCGCCATCCCCTCGCGCCAGATGGCCGCGGCCGCCTCGCTCGGCGCCACATTCGTCCAGGCGTTCCGCCGCGTATACTGGCCGCAGACCGTATCGGGTGTCGGCGCCGGCTCACTGCTCGTCTTCATCCTCGCCCTCGGATACTACATCACGCCGGCGCTGGTCGGTGGCCAGAGCGGACAGCTGATCTCCAACTTCATCGCCTATCACATGCAGACCTCCCTGAACTGGGGACTTGCGGGTGCGCTGGGCGGGATCCTGCTGGCGGCTGTGGCGACGCTCTACCTCGTCTACGACCGTGCGGTCGGGATCGAGAGCATAAGGCTAGGGTGACGCTCCCCTCGCTCGGTGCCCGCCTCGCGCGGGGGGCCTACCTCGCAGCCTGCGGGCTTGTCTTCGTCTTCCTGCTCGCTCCGCTGCTGGCGATCGTGCCGCTCAGCTTCAACGCCGAACCCTATTTCACCTTCACCGAGGGGATGCTCCGCCTCGACGCCGAGGCGTTCTCTCTCCGATGGTACCGGGAGGTGGCGGGCGACCCCGTCTGGCGGCGGGCCCTCGCCAACAGCCTGCTGATCGGAGGTTCGGCGACCGTGCTGGCGACCGGCCTCGGCACGCTTGCAGCCATGGGCCTGGCAAGCCCGGCCATGCCCGGGCGCCGGGTTGCGATGGCTCTTCTGATCTCGCCGATGGTCGTGCCGCTCGTCATTTCGGCGGCAGGGATGTTCTTCTTCTACTCGGCGCTCGGGTTGGCACAGACGCATCTGGGCCTGATCCTGGCCCACGCGGCGCTCGGGACGCCGTTCGTCGTCATCACGGTGACCGCGACGCTCTCGGCATTCGACCGGAACCTGAGCCGTGCCGCCGCCGGGATGGGAGCCGGACCGTGGCTCACCTTCCGGCGCGTGGAACTTCCGATCATCGCGCCCGGCGTCGTGTCCGGCGCACTCTTCGCCTTTGCCGCCTCCTTCGACGAGGTGGTTGTCGTGCTCTTCATGGCCGGCGAGGCCCAGCGCACGATTCCGCGCCAGATGTGGGCCGGCGTGCGCGAGCAGATCAGCCCGGCCATCCTGGCCGTGGCCACATTCCTCATCGCCTTTGCCGTCGTTCTCCTCTGGACCGTGGAGTGGCTGCGCGGCCGGGTCCGGGCGGCCCGCTAGCGCCGCGGTACGCCGGCGCCACGACGCCTGCCCGCCGAGCCGGCCCATCCCCCGGGCTGGCGGAGCGCGGGACCGGCGAGCCGGCGCCACCAGCCACACCGGACCGGACCGGTGCCAGAGCCGGGTATGGCCTCCGGGGCGGATCCCGACCGCTGCATCCGCCCGGGGCGACCTTCCTTGACCGGCTCCGGACCCCCGTTTACAATGCCCGGACCCTCATTAAAGACCATGGAGAGGACGAGCGGCTGCGCGCCCGGTCCTTCCGCCTCGCATTCGTTCTTTCCGAGCTGATTCCCGGCCCCCGGGCCTTCCACTGAACGACCCTTACCGAACCCGGACGCGCAGGGGGTGGCCCCCCGCGCCTTCGGCAACCCGCCAGTACAGGACGAACCGGAGACCCTCGTGGACATCGCCGACCTCAAGCGGAAAAACGTCGAAGAGCTGCACGCGCTCGCCAAGCAGCTGAGCATCCAGAACTATTCGGGGCTCCGCACGCAGGACCTGATCTTCCGCATCGAGCGGAAGCTCCTCCACACCGACCAGGTCCTCCGGGGGGAGGGCGTGCTCGAGGTCCTGCCCGAGGGCTACGGATTCCTCCGGTCCCCGGACTGGAACTACCTCTACGGGCCGGACGACATCTACGTGTCTCCCTCCCAGATCAAGAGGTTCGACCTGAGAACAGGCGACACGGTGCTCGGCCGGGTCCGTCCGCCCAAGGACGGGGAGCGCTACCTGGCGCTCCTCAAGGTGGAGGAGGTCAATCTCGGGGCCCCGGACAGAGCAAAGCACCGGATCGCATTCGACAACCTGCGTCCGAGGCATCCGGAGGAGCGGATCCGGCTCGAGAACCGGAAGGGAGACATCTCGATGCGGATCATGGACCTCATCGCGCCGATCGGGAAGGGTCAGCGCGGGCTGATCGTCTCCCCCCCGAAGGCCGGCAAGACGATACTCCTCCAGAAGGTGGCGAATGCGATCCGGGAGAACGCGCCCGACATCTACCTCATCGTCTTCCTGATCGACGAGCGGCCCGAAGAAGTGACGGACATGGAGGAAAACGTCGACGCGGAGGTCATCTCGTCGACCTTCGACGAGCCTGCGGAACGGCATACGCAGGTGGCCGAGATGGTGCTCGAGAAGGCGAAGCGGCTCGTCGAGCACCGGAAGGACGTGGTGATCCTCCTCGATTCCATCACGAGGCTGGCACGCGCGTACAACGTCACCGTCCCGCACTCCGGGAAGATCCTCTCGGGGGGGGTTGACGCCAACGCACTGCACAAGCCGAAGCGATTCTTCGGAGCCGCACGCAACATCGACAGCGGCGCCTCGCTCACGATCATCGCCACCGCCCTGGTCGAAACGGGGAGCCGGATGGACGAGGTGATCTTCGAGGAGTTCAAGGGCACGGGAAACATGGAGCTCTGCCTCGACCGGCATATCGCCGACAAGCGGATCTTCCCGGCGATCGACCTGAATCGTTCGGGAACCCGCAAGGAGGAGCTTCTGCTGAGCGAGACGGAGCTGAACCGCGTCTACCTCCTGCGCAACTTCCTCTCGGACATGCCCGCCGCCGAGGCCGTGAGTTTCCTGATGGAGCGCATGAAGCGGACCAGGACGAACCGGGAGTTCATGGACTCCATGCAGGGGAGCTGAGCCCCTGCAGCCGCGACGCCCGCGCGCTTCCACCCCCGTGGTGGGCATCGCGGGAGGGGGGATCTCGGGTCTCTTCCTCCTGCATCTCGTCCGCGCGGCCGGACTCGAAGCGATCCTCTTCGAGCGCTCACCCTCGGTCGGCGGTGTCATGCGGAGCCGGTTCGTCGAAGGCCCGGATGGACGCGTGCCGGTCGACCTCGGGCCCCAGAGGATGCGCCTCGGCGGAGCATTCGCCGGACTCAGCGAG
The DNA here is from genome assembly GCA_964532325.1 of uncultured Gemmatimonadaceae bacterium. Lineage (GTDB taxonomy): Bacteria > Gemmatimonadota > Gemmatimonadetes > Longimicrobiales > Gaopeijiaceae > JAAXGI01. The sequence goes on from CAZHGS010000062.1 coordinate 4,300, forward strand.
GAACTCGGGCTCGCCTCCGCGATCCGTACCGCGCCGTCCCGCCTGCCGTTCACGATCTACCGGGACGGGACGCTCCACCCCGTGCCCCTCTCGGTGCGTGACGCCGTCACGACCCGTCTCGTCTCCTGGCCGGGGAAGCTCAGGGCGCTCGGCGACCTACTGAGCGCCCCTCCCGCGCCGGGCGAATCCGTCGCGGAAGCACTCAGAAGAAAGCTCGGACCGGAAGTATACACGCGGCTCGCGGGCCCGATCATCGGCGGGCTCTACGCCTCCGAGCCCGAAGAGATGGATGCCGGCCGTACCCTCCTTCCCGCACTCAGCCGCGCCGGAGCCCGGCGAAGCCTTCTCGCGGCGCTGAGAAAGGCGGCCCGGGGCCAGACGGCTCCCGTCGTCTCGTTCGCCGAGGGTATGGGCGCGCTCCCCCGCGCGCTCGCCCGACGGTACCGGGAGCACATCCGCCTGGACACGCCCGTCCTCGGGGTCCGTTCCAGGGCCGGCCGTGGATTCCGCGTTGCAAGCGGCGCGGGTGAGGTGGAGGTGGACGCGCTCGCCCTCTGCGTGCCGGCACCCGAAGCCGCGCGGATCCTCCGGGAATGTGCTCCCGATGCAGCGGCGGCTTTCGGCAGCCTCCGCTACAACCCGCTCGCGCTCGTACCGCTCATCGCCACCGGCAACGCGCGCCTCGCCCGTGCCGGATCCGGCTTCAAGATGACGCTCGACGACGATGCGCTGACGCGCGGGGTCACCTCGCACGACCGCCTCTTCGGCCGCACGGGACTGTTCACGGCTTTCCTGGGCGGGATGGGGAGGGAAGCGTGCCTCGAGCAGCCCGACGACAGGCTCCTCGCGTTGGCACGCGCGGACTTCGCCAGAGTGACCGGAGCCGAGGCGAACCCCCTCTTCGTGCACCGCACGGCGATGCCCGCGTGGGACCGGAGCTGGCGCTTCCTCGACTCGGTCCGGCTCCCGAGAGGGATCCACCTCTGCTCGGCCTTCTCGGGCCGTCCCGGCATCACCGGCCGGTGGCATGATGCGCAGAGAGTGGCCAGAGTCCTTCTGGACGGGATGTGAGAACGCGCGTGCGCCACGCCGCTGGACGCGGTCCCGGCAGGCGGCATGCCCACGCGGATTCGCGGAGGAGGGAAGCATCGGGTGGGAAACGGGCTTGAGAGCAAGGCGAAGGCGCGGCTTTCCGAAGCGCTCCGGGACACGGGAGCGGTGGATCCGAGGCCCGTGTGCCGGGAGTTTCTCCAGGAACTGCGGGGGCACGGGCAACAACCCTATGACGAGGCCATCTCGGCGTTCGAGAAATCCGTGGTCGCGCGCATCGGAGGGGAGAACGCCGATCCGCTCGAGACCTGGCTGCTCTACGCATGCGAGTTGGCGGAGCGGATCCGTCCCGGGCGAGACGTCGTGATCGACGGGACCGGGCGGGCCACCCCCTTCGAGCCGCCGCCGTCATGGCAGGACCTCATCCTCCACCTGCCGAGCAACGTGAGATCGCCGTGCCTCATCGTGGGACGCCCTCCCGAGCTGACCCGGGCCCAGCACGCCACCGTGGCGGTACTCGTCACCCGCAAGGTCAGCCGCCCGCGGACCTAGGACCGGGAACGGCGCGGTGCGAGCACGGTAAGATCCGCGGGGGGCGGGGCGCGCGGGAGTGCGGCGCTCCGGCTCCCGCGGACGAGCGGAGCTCACGGATCATGGAAGAGACGAGACTCAGAACCTCACGCAATGTGGTCTGGATACCCAGGCCCGGCTGGGTAACCGTGCGCCTGGTCGGAACGTGTGCTGACCCCTCCCTCCGCCGCGGCCAGGTCGTCGTCCATTCGCCCGCCGAGGAACAGCTCGTCCCCGACCGGTATCCGGATCTCCCTCCCGGCACAAATGTCATCGTCCTCTCGGATGCGTCGCACCTCGTCGAGGACGACCTTCACCTGGTGCCGGAAGGCGCCGTGGTCGCGATCGGGGATCCGCTCCCCTGATCCCGCCGGGATCTCCGGGTCGCTCAGAAGGCGCCCCGGGCCCTCTCTTTCGCCGGAAGCACCTCGAGGCAGGTCGTCCACCAGCCGGTGCGTATTGTCTCGATGAACTCCGGCGGAAGGGACTCCTCCGCCATTTCGGCCGCAAGCGCCTCGTGGTCGTAGGCAAGCGGGATGAACTCATGGTCGACCGACCCGTCCGGGCCCGGACGGAGGATCGCATACCACACCTCCGTCCTCCCGTCGTTGGCCGGCCGCCCCAGCGCACCGACGTTGATATAGCACCCCTTCCCGGGGATGGAGCGGCTCCAGTGGAGCCCGGTGTGTGTACCGACGAGCACATCGGCGCGGCAACGCTCCGCCATCGCCTCGAGGAAGTGCGTAGGGGTCGTCGTCTCCCAGAGGAACTCGTTCATCCGGCGGGGGCTCCCGTGGAAGGCGAGGACACGAGCCGGGCCGAGCCGGAACCGCAGCCAGGGCGGGAACCGTGCCATCCACTGCCGGTGGGTGAGGGACGTCCGCGAGAGGGTGTATTCGTAGGAGAGCGCAGCGAAACGGTTGTCACGCGCGTCTGTGTAGCCGCACTGGCAGTCGGCCAGCCCGCGCGCCACCGAGTCGTCGTAGTTTCCCCTGACGACCGGGACCCGGTGCTCCCGCAGGAGCTCGGCGGTGCGGTCCGGGTGGGGACCGAAGGCGCCGAGATCCCCGAGGCAGAGCGCCTGGTCAGCCCCGCGGGCCTTCGCATCCGCCATTGCGGCACGTAGCGCGATGTGGTTGGAATAGACACCGCCGAACACCGCCACAGCCCCGAGCACGGGTTCCCGCTCACCGGCCCACGGCCCCGGAAGCCACGCATCCCCCGGGCCGGCGGTCCGATCCACGATCTCTCCCGGAGGAGCGAACCCTCCCGGCCGGGACGGCCGAGCGGCGCGCCCCCCCATCAGCGGTCCGCCCCGGCGCCCGGCGCGATGTTCGAGCAGATCGCCCCGCTCACGTAGCAGGTGTAGCAGGCCGACTCCGCGAGGGTCGCCGGGAGGGCGGCGGCCTGGCGGAGAGTCGGGGCCAGGTGCGCGCTCGGATAGCCGAGAAGGATCGGACAGGCGTAGACACCCGCCGCGGTGACGAGCCGCGCGCGGGTGCAGAGGAGCTGGCCCAGATCGTAGCCGTGGAGCATCTCGTGGGTCACACGCTCGGTCTCGTCGTAGCCCCGGGTACGGTTCGCTTCCTCCCCGATCCGTATGGGAGGCAGGATCTTGATGCGGGCGCGGTCGTAGCCGACCCGCGCGAGATCCTCCCGGAACTCCGCCAGAACGCGGTCCGTCTCGTCCTCCGGCCAGCTCCGCAGCGCGGTGATGATGGGGAGAAAGCCCACTTCGACCAGCCTCCGGATCCCCTCGACGCAGCGCGCGTGAGTGCCCTCGCCCCGGATCGCGTCGTTGTCCTCCGGCGTCACCCCGTCGAGAGAGACGCGGAGCTCGAGCGAGTAGATCGAAGCGGAGGCGATCTCGGCGAGACGGCGGGCGCGACGCGGAGGGATCAGAGTCGCGTTCGTCAGCACCGTCGCGGGGCCCAGTGCCATCGTGTCCTCGAGGATCCCCTCGAGTTCACGATTCATGAAGGGCTCGCCACCCGTGTAGTAGTACTCCTTGACCCCGAGCGACCGTGAGTCCTCAAGCACTTCGCGCACCTGCGCGCGGGTCATGAACCAGAAGGAGTGGTTATCCGGCGAACAGGAGATGAAGCAGTGCCTGCAGCGCAGGTTGCACACCGTGCCGCTCACCTGGATCCAGAGTTCGTCCAGGGACTCAAGGTCGACCGTGGGAGACGGGCGCGGGCGCGCCGGCGGCGCGCCCGCGAGTCGGCGGACCGGTCGGCCCGCACCCCGCTGGACCCCGGCCACGGCCCCGGTCACGGCGGCGCGGC
>CAZHGS010000063.1:0-4723 GCA_964532325.1 uncultured Gemmatimonadaceae bacterium
TGGCCGCTCCGCCCGTCCGTCCGGTCGACCATCCGGATCGCATCGTACGGGCAGTCCAGGTAGCACTGCTCGCACGCCGTGCAGAGCCGCGAGGCCACCGCGGAGGGAAGGGGGCTCCGGTCCCGCGGCGGACGGGTCCAGAGCGGCACGGAGAGGAGTGCCAGGCCGACACCGACCGCGCCCGTCCAGAAGACGGCCGGACGGACGGTCCGGGCCACCGGGAGCCAGAAGGCGTAGAAGAGGTCGACGACCGTCGCGCCCGGGAGGCTCAGGAGATCGGCGGGCGCCCCCACCCCCGCCGGGAGGAGGACCGAGACCGCGGTGAGGATCGCCACCGTCGACCAGAGGACCGGAGGGGGAGGGAGGAGGACCGGCCGGGCGAGACGCGCCAGATGCACCCAGAGGAAGATCGCGATCCCGATCGGGAGCGCGATGTGGAGAAAGAGGTTCAGGAAGAAGAAGGCGGGAGGGAGGGGCTCGCTTCCGGAGAAGGTCGCCGAGATCCGCTCGGAGAAGATCGGGAGCGCATCGAGGAGGCGGGCGCCCTCGGTGGCGAAGAGCTGCGCCTGGGCGTCCCAGACTATCACGTAGCCCGTCCACCCGCAGACGAGGATGAGGCCGACGAGCACGACGCCGGATGTCCAGGCCAGCGCCCTCGGTCCCCAGCTCCGTCCCTGGAAGTACATCCTGAGCGCGTGGAGAGCCGCCGCCACGAGGGCCACGTCGGCCGCGTACCGGTGGAGCGAGCGGATCCAGCGCCCGCCCCACGGCTGGCCCGCGATCCGGACCACGGACTCGAAGGGAGAGCCGATCCGGTAGAAGAGGAGGAGGTAGACTCCGGTGGCCGCGATGACGGCCAGCGAGAGGACGGCGATGGCGCCCGTCTGGTAGAGGGGGTTGAGCCGGGACCCGTAGAGGCGGTCGGACCAGCTGTCGAGGCGGGCGAAGATCGCCCGGAGAACTCCCTTCGCCACGCTCTCCCCCATCCCCGGTTCCCCGGCCCCCCTCCCGCCGCGGGCCCGGACGATCACCTCGCGCCCCGGTTCTCCGGGCGGCTTCCGGATGCGGCGGAATGCTTGCGCCGTCCCTCATATCATATCATCATGCGCTTATCAGGAAAGGGGTGGATAGCCCGGGCCCCAAGTCCCGGGGAGGGGGGCGCGAAGCAGGCGGTCCCGCTCCACCCCCGGGGGCGGCGGCTCCGGCCGGACCCCGGGCGGATCGGCGGTCGGGGGAGGGGGGGAGGCGGTCGGGATGATATCGAAGACGGCCGGGCAGGCGCTCAGGGCCGCCGTCTGGATCGCCGAGAGGGAGGGGCGTGGCCCGGTCACCGGACGGACGCTCGCCACGGAGCTCGGGGTGCCGGCGAACTATCTCTCGAAGACGCTCCACCGCCTGGTGGGCGGCGGGATCCTCCTCTCGAAGCGGGGCCACGGCGGGGGATTCCTCCTCGCCTCCGCCCCACGCGAGATGTCGCTCCAGAGCGTCGTCGACGCGGTGGATCCGCTGGCCGCTCCCGAGCGGCGCTGTCTCCTCGGGCGGGACATCTGCTCGGAAGCCGACCCCTGCGCGGCGCACGGGCGGTGGTGCGAGGTCCGGGTCGTGATCGACGCCTTCCTGACCGAGACGACGCTCGCCGACCTCCTCGTGGAAGAGAGCGGCGGCCGCGGTCCGGCTCTCCCGCCGGCGACCGCCGCTTCCCCCGGCACCGGAGGATGAGACCCGTGAACGATCCCGCTTCCCCCTCCCCCGCCCCGCCCCCTCCGGATCCGCCCGGCGGCGGGGAGCCGGTCCCGCTCATGCAGCGGCTCTACGACAACCCCTTCCTCCTCCTCATCTCCTGCATCCTCGTGATGTTCGTCTTCTTCACCGGGTGGGGCCTGCTGGAGATCGTCTCCCTCGATCCGGCGCCGCTCCCGTAGCGGAGCCAGGAGGTGCGTGTGTACCGGACAGGAATCGAGCCGCCGGAGCGGATCTGGTGGAAGAAGGCCGACCGGCACGAGAGGGTGTGGGTCTGGATGGCCTTCGGGTGGTGCATGGTGCTCTCCGCGATGATGCCTCTCTGGCACCTGAGGGGCGGGCAGAACCCGGCCGGGATCCGCCACCGGGTCGAGCCCGTCGAGTACGAGGCCCGCGTCCGGGAGTTCATCGATGCCTACCAGGTCGGAACCGAGAGCGGGATCCCCGTCGTCGAGCCCCCGCCCGGAAGCGATATCTACCTCCAGGCGACGAGCTTCAGCTGGGTCCCCGTGCTCCGGCTCCGGCGCGGGGCCGAGTACGTGCTCCACCTCTCGTCGCTCGATGTGAACCACGGCTTCAACCTCTACCCGCTGAACATCAACTTCCAGGTCGTCCCGGGCTACGACTACGGGCTCCGGGTCCGGCCGAACGAGGCGGGCGAGTTCCACGTCGTCTGCAATGAGTTCTGCGGGATCGGCCACCACCTGATGGTCGGGAAGATCATCGTCGTGGACGACGCTCCGGAGGCCGCGGGAGGCGGGCCGTGACGAGCTTCCGCCTCTGTCCCTCCACGGGGCTCCGGGTCGACCGCACCGCCGACCGGCTCATCCAGGCGAATGCGGTCGTCGCCACCGTGGCGCTCCTCGTAGGGGGGATCGCGGCGGTCCTCGTGCTCCTCACCCGCTGGGACGTCGTCCTCCTCCTCGACGCCGGCATGTTCTACCGGATGCTGACCATCCACGGGATGAACATGCTGATCTTCTTCATCATCTTCTTCGAGATGGCGGTCCTCTACTTCGCCTCGGCCGTGCTCCTGAGCTCGCGGGTGCCCGCACCGCGGACCGGCTGGATCGCCTTCGCGCTCATGGTCGCCGGCGCGCTCATGGTGGAGTGGACGATGTGGACCGGCCGCGCCGACGTCCTCTTCACCTCCTACGTGCCGCTGCGCGCCCACCCGCTCTTCTACCTCGGGGTGATCCTCTTCGCCGTCGGGGCGCTCACCGTCGTGGGCCACTTCTTCGCGATCCTCGTCGTGGCCCGGCGGGAGAAGAGCTACGAGGGCTCGCTTCCGCTCGTCACCTACGGGGCGCTCGCCGCGGCCTCGATCGCCGCGGTCACGCTCCTCCACGGCGCGATCATCTACATCCCGACCTTCCTCTGGTCCCTCGGCCTGATGGAGGTGGACCCGCAGATCTACCGGCTCGTCTGGTGGGGGCTCGGCCACTCCTCCCAGCAGATCAATGTGGCCGCGATGGTCTCGATCTGGTATCTGCTCGGCGCCCTGACGGCGGGCGCCGTCGTGCTGAACGAGAAGGTGAGCCGCACGGCGTTCGTGCTCTACGTGCTCTTCATCTCGATGGCCTCCGCCCACCACCTCCTCGTGGACCCGGGGATGGGGCCCTCGTGGAAGATCTGGAACACGAGCTACTTCATGTACATGGCCGTGCTCGCCTCGATGCTCCACGGGTTCACCGTGCCGGCGGGCCTCGAGCTCGGGCTCCGGCTCCGCGGCGCCGTCCAGGGGCTCTTCGGATGGCTCAGGCGGGCTCCGTGGGGGGATCCGGGATTCAGCTCGCTCGTCCTCTCGATCGTCGTCTTCGGCTTCGTCGGGGGGATCACCGGCGTGACCTTCGGCACCGAGCAGATCAACATCATCGCCCACAACACGCTCCGGATCCCGGGCCATTTCCACGCCACCGTCGTCTCGGGGACGGCGATGGCGTTCATGGGGGTCACCTACTACGTGATCCCGCTCATCTTCCGCCGGGAGATCGCCTTCTATCCGCTGGCCCGCATCCAGCCGTACGTCTTCGGGATCGGGATGCTCGTCTTCTCGATGGGGATGACCTTCGCGGGCACCTTCGGCGTCCCGCGCCGGCACTGGAACCTCGCGTTCACGGGCGCCCCCTTCCGGCCCGAGTTCTCCCCCGCCGTGAGCCTCGTCATGGGGGTGATGGCGCTCGGGGGGCTGATCGCGATCGCGGGGGGCGCGATGTACATCCTCACGACCGTGAGCTCGGTCTTCTTCGGGAAGCGGATGGCCGAGGACGATACGGGGCTCGGGGGCGTTGGGCGCGGGCTTCCCCCCGGGATCGTGAATCCTCCGCGTCCGCTGCGGGAGGAGGACGCCGAGCGTCTCGGACCCTCGGGCCGGCTCGGCCGGGTCCCGGGCACGATGATCCTGGTCCTCATCTTCCTCGCGGCATTCATCACCTACTACTTCGTGAACTGGGCGCTCCTCTCCTTCCTCTGGGAGGTGGGATAGGGGTCCGGGGGGAGGGAGGATCTCCGGCAGCGGGCTCCGGGTCGCGAGCCCGGCGGGGTCGGGGTCGAAGGCGGGGGATTTCGCTTGCGTGATGCCTGATGCAGCCGCCTCTCCGGAGACCGATGAGGAATGTGCCCAGTTGGGGGACTCCCCTTCCCGACGGGCCGAGCGGGAGCACCGGGAGCCCGCAACCTCCCCCGTCGGTCCGGCGCTGCCCCCGTCAGTTCAGGTCGACCGCGCACTGGCCCCGAAAGCGCAGGTGATTATCCGATGCGCCGGTAATGCCGTCGGTCCAGTATATCGGTGCCAGGAGTCGGCGACGGTGAAGGCCTAGCCCGGGCGTCAGAGTCTGGGCGTATAGAATGTGGGCGAGGCGCTCGGAGATGTTCTCCTGCCGCGCCTGATCAAGCATCCAGCTTCCCGCAAGTCGGCCACTGGGATCGGCTAGCCCGGATCGCTCACCACGGTGGTGTGCGGAGGAACGCTGATACATTGTAA
>CAZHGS010000064.1:0-2496 GCA_964532325.1 uncultured Gemmatimonadaceae bacterium
CCGCAGCCCGAGAGCACAAGACCGGCACCCAGGAACACGGCAAGAAGGAGGACGGGCTGTGGATCGAGGCGCCATCCGAGCCGTCTGGCGACGCGGGCGCCGGTTTCGGTTCCGCCAGACTGGGCCGACATCCGGATCCCGGGCTCCATGCCAACGCCCGGGGCATCGGGCCGGCGATCTACATAGATAGCCATGAAGAGTCCCGGCGGAGCGACGACCCGGCTTGCTCGGTGAGGTGCGAGTCTGGCGGTTCGGATCCCCAAGCCGATCGTCGAACAGTGGCGAGTGGAAGAGGGGACCCTCATCGAGGTCGTCCCGTCCGGACGGGAAGTGATCCTGAAGCGACGGCGGCATGACCTCGACAAGCTCGTGGGCGCCATCACACCCGAGAATCGCCACGGCGAAGTGGATTGGGGCGAGAGGCAGGGCCGAGAGGAGTGGTGAGGGACCTCCGCGCCCCGGATCGTGGAGATCTCGTCTGGCTGAACTTCAGCCCGCAGGCCGGGCACGAGCAGGCCGGTCATCGCCCGGCCCTCGTTCTCAGCCCCGAGCGCTACGACGGTCGGTCCAGCGTCGCGCTCTTCTGCCCGATCACATCCCGCGTCAAGGGATACCCGTTCGAAGTGGCGCTGCCGCCCGCAGGCAAGATCACGGGTGTCGTTCTGGCCGATCAGGTCCGGAGTTTGGACTGGCGTGCGCGCTCCATGACTCTCGTTGCCAAGGCTCCGCCGCCGGCGGTCGTGAGCGAGGTCCTGGCGAAGGTGCGCCTGCTCCTCGCCTGAACGCCGTCGGGACCGGGTCCCTCCTCCCCGCCGCGATCCGCTCACGCCGGATGACCGACAAAGCCCGAGGCGAGGCGCGGCGGCTTCTCATCCGGGCCACGGGGGCCGATTCTCGAGCTTGATGGCGCCCGCTACTCCGGCGCCGGTGACGGTGAGTTCGGGGAGGAGGAAGAGGGTGAGGCAACGGCGTGCGAGGAACGTGCGGTCGGCGACGGCGGTGCTCCAGGCGGCGCGGGTTCACGCGCAGCGGGACCCGGGAGGTCGAGCGTATTGCCGGAGACTGCCGGGTTCGGGGAACCGGAGGGGGACGGCGCTGCGGAAGGTGGGGGATCGGATGCTGCGGATCCTGATGGCGACGGTGCGGACGCGGACGATGTGTGACGGAGGGTGGTGGTCGCCGGGGAAGACGGCGTGAGGGGGATGAGGAGCCCCGTCCGACCCGAGGGCGGCGAAGTGGGAGGGAGGGTTCGCGGTCGTGGAACCCCGATCATTTCCTCGGGCGCCCGGGGAAGACCTCGTCTGTGGAGCCGCATGGAGCGGCAGGGTGGAGGCCCAGGAGAAGACATCACCACAGCGGGAGAGAGGCCCGATTTGCACCGCCGCACTGGTGAAGAGTCCGGGCTCCCGCCCGGCACGCGACGCCAGAGCACCGTCGCGACCGATCCCACGCGTTCTCCACCGAAAGATCCGCGGGAGCTGCGCCAACGTGAACTCCCCCCTGCGTTCCAACCGACCGGGGCCCCCGCCGGCCTGGACGGCGCGGCCCGGGACGGAATCTCCGGATCCCCTTCAGCCACCGGCTGGGCTCCGACCACGATGCCCCCGCTCGCCGAAAGCGAGACATCTTCGATGGCCAGAACCGGGACACATTCGATGGCCATCGACTGCATGTCCGGCCCCGCGTCGAGCGGTGACGCCGAGCGAGTGCTGTCGCCAAGTGCTAGCATGTGAGATTGGCTCAGGAGACACCCCCATGGCTACGACGATCACGGTGCGAGGTCTGACCCCGACGGAGAAGGCTTGGCTGCAGACGGCAGCCAGACAAGCTGGCGTCTCGATGGAGGAGTTCATGCGCCGTCTCATTCGCCAGCAGCGGGAACGGGACAGCCGGCCACGGAGTGTCTCCCGGATCGCGCGTCGCCACTTCGGCCCCGAGCACGGCGTCGAGTTGCCGGCCCGCGGCCCGTATGGCTACCGGCCTCTCGACTTCCGGAGCGAGGAGGCGCCGTAGAAGTGCCGCCGCGCTGGCTGGTGGACGCGAACGTCGTCGCCGAGATGATGAGGCCCCGCCCCGATCGCCGGGTCCTCGAGTTCATGGATCGGCTGGATGTCCGCAGTCTGGCGATCGCGACGGTGACGATATGGGAGATCCTGAACGGTCTCGGACGCCTGCCGGAGGGCAGGCGTCGGATCACCCTGACCGCGCGCTATCGGTTGTTCGAGGCAGAGCTGTTCGGGGATCGCGTGCTTCCGTGGACTCTGGAGGATGCGCGAAACTGCGCTGAGATCCTCGAGATCCGGCGGCGGATGGGGAGGCCGCTCGACGCCCAGCTTCCGGACGCATTCCTCGCGGCCACCGCGGTGTCCCGAAATCTGACCATCGTGACGCGGAACGCGCGGGACTTCGAGGCGACCGGGGCCCGAACCGTGAATCCGTGGTCGGAGGAAGTGGCCGCCGGGGCCGGCACCTGAAGCCCGGCCGCAGCGCCACGCC